>CAUJHH010000033.1 GCA_963204725.1 Planctomycetota bacterium | reverse complement strand
CCTCGACTCTGCAACCTCTACGCCGCTTCGGCGCACGGATCGTTGCCACGACGTGGGGGGGGAGTGCGTGGTGAGCGGCCCCTCACACACCTCTTCTTCTTGTTCTTCGCCGCCCCCTGGGCGGACGAACGACAACACCGGGGCCAGCGCGAGCGCTGCGAGCCCTCCGTCATCGTCCCCCTCTGCCCCATCCTCACCCGCCCATTCACCATCGCCATGTCCTTCTCCCCCCTCTTCCTCTCCGCGCTCCTCCGCGGCCCTCCGCGTTGAGTCCTCTCCCGCTCTCTCTCCCCGTTCAATCCCGCACGCCAGCATCAGGCCGCGCACCCGCGACAGCCCGCCCCCCTGACCCCCGCCACATCCGCGCATCACAACCAGCAACGCGCAGCCCGCATCAACGGGCCCGCTCTCGCGCGCCGATCCCAGAGCACAAATCAAGAGCCATGGTCTTCGGTCCACTCCACGAAGGAGGCGCTGCGCGGCCGACGCTACCGGTGGTGTCGCTGGGTGGAGCATCGCGCGACGATGCCCGGCTCAGTTGGAACGACCCTTCGGGCTGCTAGTCGAAGGATGCCGCTGCGCGGCGGACTCTCCACCAGTTGCGTTCGGTCGCGAGACGCGCCCTTCGCTCCACTGGTGGCTACACACCGGCGTCCCTTGCGGGACGCTCGATCCTTCGAATCCTCACCACGACTGAAGCCGTGGCCTGTATGCGAACAAGCCCGCTGAAGCGGGCTGGGGACGAGAGAGGAAACACTTGCCTTAGGGCACTCGTCGACCGCGTTGGTCCATCAAGTCGAAAGGAGCGGGGGCACGCGTTGCACGAGGCGATCGAGGAGTCGATCGAGATCATCGTCATCGATCACGAGGGAGCGGTTCTTCTCGTAGATGTATCCCTCGCGGACCATGAGGTCGATCTGTTGGAGGGTGGGGGTGTAGAAGGTGTTGATGTTGAGCACGCCGCAGGGCTTGCTGATGGTGCCGATCTGGTTCCATGTGACGACTTCGAAGAGTTCGTCGAGGGTGCCGTAGCCGCCAGGGAGGGTGAGGAATGCGTCGGCGAGCGAGAGCATCATGGTCTTACGATCGAGCATGCTCTTGACGATGCGCATGTCCTTGATGCGTGGGTGGGCAACCTCTTTGCCGACGAGGAAGTCGGGGATGATACCGATGGCGTTGCCACCGGCGTCGAGGAGGCCGTCGGCGACGGCGCCCATCATGCCCTTGCTGCCGCCACCGTAGACGAGTGTGAGTCCTCGCGCGGCGAGGGCTTGGCCCGTGCGGCGTGCGAGTTCGACGTAGGCGGGGTTGGCGCCGGGCTTGGAGCCACAGAAGACGCCAATGGATGGGCTGGTCATGTGCGATCCTTGGCGCGGCGATCCTTGGCGCGGCGATCCTTGGTTCGGATGACGATGCGGAGGCCGGACCACGTGTCGTCGATGGCGCAGACTTTATTGTCGACGAGGCCGGTTGCGAGAGCGAGGTCGCGGATGATGTCCTCGGTGAGATCGGCTTTCATGCCGCTGGCTTTCTTCGGCCAGCAGCACCAGAGGCCGCAGGCAGGGGCCATGCGGGCCCGGGCGGCATCGAAGGTCGCAGTGAAGGCTGTTTGCGAGGTTGCAAAGAGGAGAATGATGTCGAATGGGTGAGTGCCGCGCAGAGACTTGGAGATGGATGCGTCGTCCGGAAGTGAGCCGCTGGGCGCGTCGAGGAACTGCTCGAAGTCCTTCGGGGCGTTCAAGAGAGCGACTCGGCTGGCTGGCTTGATGCCGAGCTTCTTGGCGAGTGGTGTGCCTGAGTATCCGGCCATCTGAATTCCGATCGCGCCTCTGAGCAACAAAACTCAGTCGAACTTGCCTTTAACGACGAGGTCGAAGTTGTTGATGGTCTGGATGTGGTCGGCGGGCTTGGTGTGGAGGTCGGAGTAGCGGTCGATAATGGGAGCGGGGTTGTCGAAGGCCAGCGAGCCGAGGAGCTGGAACTTGTGGGCGAGGATGCCCTTGAGGTCGGCGGTGGTGTTGCGGGCGTGGCCGCCGGGGTACATGACGAGCGAGCTGTCGTGCGTCTTGCCGGTGTTGTCGGTGATGACGACGGAGGTCGGGATGCCGTCGGGATAGCGGCGGTCGTAGTCGGGGCCGCCGTGCGCGAACTCGATCTTGGCCATGAGCTGCCGGGTGAGCGGGTTCTTCAGGGCCTCGGGGCCGTAGTCGACCGGGGCGAGCATGAGGTCCTTCCAGCCGGCCTTCTTCTGCTCGAGGGCCTTGCGCAGGAGCGTGCTGACGATGTAGACCATGGAGTGGTCGGCGGACTGGCGTGTCTTGGGATCGCGCTTGGCGGGATCGCCGATGATGCCGAAGGCGGGCTCGTAGGCGACGATCTTGATCTGCTTGATGTTCTCGCCCTGGGCGTTGGCGATCAGCGCGGGAGACTTCTGGATCAGGTCGATCATGGCCTGGAGAGCGCCGGCGGACTGGTGCTCATAGAGGCCGAGCTTGAAGTGCATGCCCATGACCGCGAAGTCGGCGCCGCTGCGGGCGAAGAGAAGATTGAAGGGAGAGGCGTCGGCCTTGTCGGTCTTGGCCTTGGTCGCGCCGACCTTCTGGAACATCTGGCCGGGGCCCTCAAAGATGCGGAAGATCGCCTCGGGGTTGCGGAAGATGTCGCGCGGGCCCATGAAGCCCGCCATGGAACGCTTCATGGAGAGGATGGCGGCCTCGGTGGAGATCGCGGCCGATGCGCCCTTGGAGTCGGAGAGCTGCTTGCCGGCGCGGATGGCGCGGAAGGGGACGTAGTGGGCCACGACCATGCCGATGGCGGACTCGATCTGCTCGGCGGTCGCGCCGACCATCGCGCCGAAGGTCGCGGCGGATGCGATCGCGCCGTGCACGACATGGTCGATCTTGTAGGTCTTGAGGGAGAAGACCTCGGCGAGGCGGCCGCGGATCTCGTCGAGCAGGATCATGCCCTTGAGCGCGTACGCGCCGTCGCGCCCCATCATCTGTGTGGCGGCCATGGCGACGGGGTAGAAGTCGTTGTGGCCGAACTCGCCGGCAATCGAGTTGGTCTTGGGGTTGTAGCCGAAGTTGGTGCCGTTGGAGTCCCACTCGCGGACTGCGGAGGAGTTCGCGACGATGGCCTTCTCGCTCTTGACGCGAACGGAGGAGCCGAAGCAGGTCGCGCCGTGGAACTTGGAGTTGCCGAGACCGGGGCCATGGTCGCCGGGCGGGACGGCGTATTGCAGGGCCTCGGCGCGGAGGAGGTTCGGGGCGTTGGTGCCGAGGGCGAGGGCGGAGAGGCCACAGAGGACCGCGTCGGTGTGGAAGAGGTTGGTCTTCTCGATGACGGACTTGTCGGGCTGGCCGCCGGAGGGGCCATCGGCCATGAACTCGATGGCGTACTTGGCGATGCCGAGGGCCTGGTTGGAGTCGGCGGGGAGATTGACGAATGCGTCGGCCATGGGCGGGCTCCGTTGAAGGGGGGCGAAAGGGTATGGCGTTGACGCGGCGAAGCGAACGCAGTGGCCTCAGAGAGGGCTGAGGAGCCATGGGTTGCGAGAGGGCGCGGGAATGCGCGTGCTCAGGATGCCGCGGGGTACGGGGCGGCGGCGGTGATGAGCCCATGGATGGCTTCGCCACCGGAGAGCCAGCGGACCTGGATGATGGGGCGGGCGATGGGACAGGGCCATCGCGAAGGAGAGACGCGAGAGAGTTTGGTCCAGTCCTTGCGTGTGGTGATGATTACGTCGGCGTGTGAGCTGCGGGCGGCGGCGATGATCGAGTCGATCGTGCGCGGGGTGTATGGATCGTGGTCGCGGAGGGAGATGGTGTGCGCGGGGGGAGTGTCCGCGTGGATCTCGATCTGTTTGATGAAGGCATCGGGGTTGCCGATCGCGGAGCAGGCGAGGAGTCGCTTCCCCTTCAGCCATTCGAGCGGTTCACGCGAGACGCCTGCGTTTGTCGCGACGTCGAGCGCGGCCCATGCATAGGCAACGGTGGCGATGGGGAGACTGGGCGCGATGGATGAGACCTGTTGCGCGATGGTTGAGGCCGAGTCAGGGGCGAGGTCGGCTCGCGTGATGATGACGGCGTGGGCGCGACGGAGGGATTCGACGGGCTCTCGGAGCCAGCCGCGGGGGAGCGGATGGTCATTGAAGGGAGAGCGTGTGGCGTCGATGAGGACGATGTCCAGTGTGCGGGCGAGTCTGCGATGCTGGAAGCCGTCGTCGAGGATGATGCAGGTGAGAGGCGGCGCGTGCTGGCGCGCGAGAAGGTGCTGGGCCGTGTGTATGGCGTAGGTGCGATCGGGGTGGACGAGCGTCGGGACTTCGGGAAGTGCGAGTTTGTATTCCTGCGCTTCATCGCTCAAGCCCTTCGTGGCGCGATAGCCGCGCATCGCGATGGCGGGGCGTGCGCCCGAGGCTGAGAGGGTGCGGGCGATGTGCTCGACGAGAGGCGTCTTGCCGGTGCCTCCGACGGAGAGGTTGCCGACGGAGATGACGGAGAGGTCGAGCTTGGTGACGCCGGCACCCTTGTCGAAGTTGCGGTTGCGGCGTCGGAGTTCGCGCAGATAGAGGCGAGAGGCCAGAGACGCGATGGGTGTCGGGAGCCAGGGGATGGGGCCGGCGCTCATCGGGCGCGGCCCGGCGATTCGGGAAGGGAGTCTCGCAGGGACTGGCGGAGTTGGCGTCGGAGTTCGCCTCGGTCGGCGAGGTGGATGCGGGCGGTGTTGGCCGAGTCCATCATGGCGAGGAGGACCATGATCGCGAGGAGACCCATGACGGCGAGCCATGCGATCGCGTAGAGGCGAGGGGAATCGGTGGTCGCGACGCCGAACGCGTACGCGATGAGCGGGACGAGTGTGAGCATGACGGCGGCGTTGGCGAGACGGATGCGCCGGCGCATGGGATGGATGGAACTCGGATCGGTCCGCAAGATCGCGTAGAGATGCCAGAGCACGACGACGAGCGTGAAGCCCCCAAGGGGGAAGACGGCCCATGCTGGCGCGACGGGCTGCGACGCGAGGTTGAGCAGCGGCGCGACAGGCATCAGACGATCGACTCCTTGGGAGGGGGCTGGCGGAGGAATCGCTCGAGGCGGTCGGCGAGCACGATCATCGGCAGGCCCATGATGGTCGCGGGGTCGCCCTCGTATCGGATGGGCCAGCCGGCGGCGATACGCTCGGTGAGGTTGTATGCACCGGCCTTGCCCTGCCACATGCCCGAGGCGATGTACTCGTCGATCTCTGTGTCCGAGATCGAGCCGACCCAGACGCGCGCGGCGTCCGAGGCGAGGGTGCGGCGACCTGTGTTCATGCAGACCAGCGCGAGCCCGGAGACGACCTCGTGCTCGCGATCGGCGAACGCGGCGATCATGGTGCGGGCCTCGGCGGCGTTGCGCGGGGTGCCGATGAGTCGGCCATCCATGACGCAGGCGGTGTCCGCACCGAGCACGATGTCGGGAGTGCGGCGCGTCTGGCGAGCAACCTCGACGCCGGCGCGGGCCTTGAGATAGGCGAGCGAGGCGACCCATTGCCGGGGCGTGACATCGCCGTCGACGAGTTCGGAATCTTCGAGCCCGGGATGGTCAAAGTCGAAGAGGTAGCCGGCGTCGGAGAGCAGTTCGCGACGGCGCGGAGAGCGGCTGGCGAGGAAGATCCGGACACCCTTGGTTACCGAGACAGGCTCGGACGATTGGGATCTGGAGTAGAAGGCGGGCATGGTGGCGGTATCGGGCATCAGCTTTATTGTAGAGATCGGGTGCGGGAGGGGTTTCGCATTGAGGTTTGGTTTGAGCAAAGCTTTGTCGCTGAGATGCTTGGATCGGGTCTGCGTCACGCGGCGCGGCGGCCGCTTCCCGGGAGCCGGCACATGGTCGGCAGGCGGTGCTTGCAGGAGGGGCAGACCGGGGATGTGAGGCCAAGAAGGTCGTTGCCGCAGAACGGGCAGCCGACTCCCTTCGAGCGACGCTCGGCGTCGAGCGCCCAGCGGCAGAGTGACGCGGCGATGCACGCGTGCCAGATGAGGGTCGCGATTCGGGCCATGGTGGCTTGTTCGAGCGGGATGATGAGGATGCAGCCGCACACGATAGAGACTGCGAGCATCTCCACAAAGACGCGACCTGAGTGTGTCACGAGGTAGGTGCCGGCGGCCGTGATGGCACCGGCGGCGGTGACGACAGCGGGGAGTTCGAGGCGGCTGAGAAGCGGATCCCCGAGCCCCGTGAGGGCGATGGCTCGCAGCAGCGGCTCACCGCCCTGCTGATTGAGATACGGGAACCAGAGGCCGAAGGTGATGCCGACCGTTGCCATGACGAAGGTGCCCCAGTCATGGAGCGAGCACGCGATTGCGCGTGTGCCGAGGGCGTATGCGGCGAAGATCAGCCCGAGTTCGTGCGCCTGGAGCGAGACGTCGCCCTCGGTGGGTGTGGACCAGGCAACCATTGCGGTGGTCGCGACGGTGAAGAGCCAGATGATCCCGGCGAGGTTGCCGGGGCTGGTTCCTGCCTTGTGCTTTGTTGCCTGCATGCGTGCGGACTCCGAAGACCAGCGCAGGGAAAGTCCCGGGCGGTTATCGGCGCACACAAGGCGGAGCAGCAGGGGAAGTCATGAGGGAACGGGATCGAGGTTCGCTCTGGTGGGGCTGGGACGGTCTGGCAGACTGCTCAGCGCGAGCGGCGCGGCTTGGACGCTCCGGGGCGGCCAGCGGTGGCCGAACGGAGCGATTTGTCACGGGCCTTGACCAGGGCGCGACAGCGGGCGGGGTCGGGATCGTTGGACCACTGGCCCCCGACCTTGCTGGAGGAGCCGACGATGAGCGCGTCCGCGTGAACGAGAAGTTCGGGAATCTGATTCGGCGTGACGCCGGAGCCGACGAGCAGCGGGAGTCTGCAAGCGGCGCGGACTTCGGCGAGGTCGTCGGTGCTCGTGGGCTTTCCGGTGGCGGAGCCGGTCACGATCAGCGCGTCCGCGCTGAAGAACTCCGCGCCGTGGGCGGCGTCGGCGATCGAGAGGTCGGCGGTGAGTGCGTGGGAGGCGTGCTTCTTCTTGATGTCGCAGCAGATCTTGATGTGATCCGCGCCGATGGAGCGGCGGTAGCGGAGGAGCGGGCCCGCTTCCGCAGTGGCGAGCAGACCCTCGTCGGCGACGTGTGCGAAGGCGAAGTTCTCGCAGCGGATGAAGGACGCGCCGCTGGCGAGCGCGACGGCGAGCGCGTCGGCGTTTCCACCGGAGAGGATCTGGATGCCGAGCGGGATACGGGCGTCGAGTTCGCGGATCGCGAGAGCGACGCGGGTCATTATGGCGACGACTTCGGGGGGCTTTGTGCCGTGGACGTATGGTCGATCGTGCATGTTCTCGATGATGATCGCGTCGAAGCCCGTGCGAAGGTATGTGCGGGCATCGGCGATGGCGCGGCGGACGAGTTGGTCCGGCGTGAGCGAGGCGTGTGGCGTCGCCGGAAGGGCGTGGACGTGGACCATGCCGACGAGTGCGCCGGATCGGCCAATGAATGTGGAGCGTGCGGTGGGGGGCATGTGGCAGGATATGCATAGGGCCGAGGGCCCAAGCGGCACATTCGGGCAGAGGAACCGGGGGCAGAGTGGTCGCTGGCTGTGCGTTGCGAGAGCATCAGGCGCGGAGCGATATCACGACGAGCATGGGCCAGCCGACGTACTTGGCAGCGCGGGGGAAGCGTGTTGCGAAGTTTGCATCGGGCGCGAGTTCGGTGATGTTTGTTGGCGTGAAGCCGGCGCGGACGGCGGCCATGACGAACTCGCCTACCGAGTGCGGGACGCTTCCGGGCTTGACGATTTCGCCGGAGACCGGGTCCGTGAAGCGGGCCTGCGTGCCCTGAAGGAACATTGCGGGGTGCATGGCGGAGACGACGGCGCGACCGCCGGGGCGGAGGGCTCGTCTGGCTTCGGTGAAGAAGTGGTTGAGATCGTGGAGGTGCTCGAGGACGAGCCCGCTGACGACGAGCTCGAAATGCTCGCTGAGTGGGAGGGGCAAGTGGAGATCGTGAGAGATGAATCGGACCTTCTCGGCACCGGGTTTCCGGGCGGCCTCAGCGAGCATCGATTCTGAGAAATCGAGAGCGGTCACGGTCGCGCCATTGTTCGCGAGCCATAGGGCGTGCCGCCCTGTGCCGCAGCCGAGGTCGAGGGCGTCGAGTCCGGCGGGGTCACCGATGGCTGCCTGGATGATCGGGCCTTCGAGGGCCTGGAGGGGATTGGCATCGTGGTCGTAGATCGCGGCCCACTGGTTGTAGCCGGCGCGGACGTTTGCGAGTGGTTCGTTCGCCATCGGGACTTGTCCAAGGGGGCGAGATTGAGATGCCTTCAGGAGAGTGGTATCGGGAGCCGGCTCTGGCACGTCCGATCATTCGCACCGAGATCGTTCGGGGGAGTGGGGACGCGAGGCTACCCGCCGCACCAGGTGTGATGGACGTCATATTCGTCAGGGGCGGATGTCCGCGTGACACGGGGTGAGACGAGGGATGAAGTCTGGGGATGTGTGCGTCGATTCGGTTGGTGATGGTCGTGGACCGCCTTGATGACGTCGTGCGGCGTCGGGCGTGCCACGGGCGTGTTCGGTCGGCGGAGACCCGATCGGACTCGAAAGTTTCGCCTCGGAGGGCGAGAAACTCCCGAGGTTCGCCAGTGGTGCAAGGAGATGCAAGCATGAATGTTCGTCGTACGGTGAAGCGTGGCTTTACGCTGGTTGAAATCCTGATTGTGGTCGTGATCCTCGGCATTCTGGCCGCGATCGTCGTGCCGCAGTTCACGAACGCGGCCAACGAGGCACGCGGCGGCAATATTGCGACGCAGCAGAGCACGATCGAGAATCAGATCGAGCTTTGGGCTGCTCGCCACAACGGTCTCTATCCCGTGCTGGCCGGCGACGGCAGCGCGTGGGGCGATGCCGACACGGCCGACACGATGATCGGCGACAAGTACCTCAAGTCGCTCCCGATCAACCCCTTCACGGGCACGGCCTCGGTTGAGGACAGCGAGGATCCGGATACCGATGCGGCCGGCGCTGCTGAGGATGGCGGCACGGGCTGGTTCTACAACCCGGATACGGGTGAGATCCGCGCCGCTCGCCTTGCCGACCCTGAGTGATCCGCGACCTGATCGGATGAATTGTTGAGATGCGGCCGGCTCTGGGAACAGGGCCGGCCGTCTTTGGGACTTCGCGTACCGAGTACTCGTGTTGGAGGTGTTGTTATGAAGGCATTGATCCGACGTGGATTCACGCTGGTCGAGATTCTCATCGTGGTGGTGATCCTGGGAATCCTGGCGGCGATTGTCGTGCCGCAGTACGCGAGTGCGCGGCGTGAGGCGGCGGAGGGGACCGTCGTCCACGAACTCGGGAAACTGAGGCGAGCGGTCGAGGTCTATATGGTTCGCCACGACAACAGTCTTCCGGCGGTGGAAGAGGGAGATGGAACCTGGGGCGACCTGGTTTCATCGAGCGGCGAGTACCTGAAGGGCGCACCGCAGAATCCCTATGTGGGCGGCGTGAACGGGTCGAAGATCGTGATCCGTGAGACGCCTGACGATGCGTACCAGACTGACTACGGATGGATCTTTGACGAGAGCACGGGCCAGGTCTGGGCGGGGAGTTTCGACGAGAACGACCAGCCGATCCGGCCGGAGTGAGCCCGCGGTCGTGGGGTCGTCCGCTGCCGATTCCCCCAATTCCGTGAAGCGCAGGGGTCGCCGAACCGATATTCCCCGCATGGATACCAAGCGCGCACAATCCGGCGGCCTCGACGCTTCGAAGGTTCTCCTCACCGCGATCGCCCTGATGCTGGGCGTGCTGGTGCTGGATCGGATCGATGGAAGGGCGGTAGAGGGGCGCGGCACGCCCGCGATGGCCTCGGGCGAGCAGCCCGAGTCCACGGGGACGCTGATCAGCGCTGGTGAGCAGCGGAAGCAGATCATCGCGGAGCTGCGTGTGATCTCGCAGCGCATGGATGCGATCGACCGGCGCCTCTCGAAGCCCTTGCCTGTCAAGGTGCTGGAGATGCCCGTACAGAAGGAGAAGCCCGCGCCGGCTGGCGGGCAGTGAGCGGCGCGCGGGGGCTTCGGGTTCGCGGCGCGGGATCGCTCCGGCATTGATCGAGGGTGGCAAAGGAGTCCGTGCATGAATGTCTTTGCCCGCACCCGCGCTCGGGGCTACACGCTTGTTGAGATCCTGGTGGTGGTGACGGTGCTGGGAATCGCCGCGGCGATGGTGATCCCGGAGATGTCGTCGGCGCATGCGTTGCGTGTTCAGGCGGCGGTGCGGACGATTGTGGCGGACATCACGCTCGCGCAGTCGGACGCGCTCGCGATGCAGGAGGCGCGTGCGGTTGTGTTTGATACGGAGACGAACAGCTACACACTGGTCGAGGTCGTGGGCGGGGTGCTGGACGCCGACGCGAACGCGATGTTCGATTCCGGCGGGCCCGGCGGACGGTTTGTCAGGGATTTCGGGGACGATGTGTACGGGGGATCTCGGATCACGGCGGCGGTTTTCGACGATGATGCGACGCTGATCTTCGATGAGATGGGGAGCCCGCAGCGTGACCCTGACGATACGACTCCGGGCAACGGCGGCTACATCGAGGTGACGGGCACGGATTCGGTCTATCGCGTGAACGTTGACGCGTTCACGGGCCGTGTGACGGTGGAAAGGCAGGAAGCGGAATGAGCGGCACTGAGAGCGGCGATCGTGGGCGGCCTGCGACGGCGGCGGCGCGTCGGCATCTGGCGGCGTCGAGCGCGATCGCGGCGACTCTGGTGTGCGGGCTGCTTATCTGGGCCAAGTTGCGTCTGGTGACGGATATCCCGAGGACTGCCTACGCGAATCCTGAGCGCGGGGTCGACGACGCGAACGTGGGACGCGAGGGCGACCAGGCGTTGCCCGACGAGGCATTCGGTGCGACGGCGGGCGTCCCCGGCGAGTGATGCCGGGCGGCGCAGAGTGAACCAAGTGGCGATTCAGTGTCGCGGCCGGACCGAGCATTGGGCTTGTTCTGGCCGTTCTGCTGCGCAGTTCGTGCGTGTTTGAATCGGGCAGTTACCGGCGCATCCCGCACGGCGCGTTCGTCAGGGGTGTCGCTGGCGTCAGACGCGCTCGTTCTTGGGCAAACGTCAGACTCATCGCAAAGTCCCGAGTCGGAAACGACGACAGTCGTGATGCGGATCCTCCGGTCGTGCACGCTGGACCGGGATCTGGGCTCGGAGGGGATATCGGGCCCCCGTGCATCGCGGGCAGGAATACTCAGCGGCTACGAGGACGAGTCATGACGCAGAATGGAATACGCGAGACAATGTTCGGGCTTCCGAGCGCTCGGAGAACTTCGGCGGCGTTGGCGCTCGCGCTCGTCGCCGGCGTTGCGACGTGTGAGGCCCAGTCGCTGAACGACATGGTGCAGGCGCTCGCCGGTGGGAGCGACGGCCAGGGTGTGCAGGAGGCGCCCCCGAGTGGGAAGCCGGCTCCTGGACCCGTGGTTCCCAGCCCGGGGAGCGTCTCGGTCGATGAGAATCTGATCGTTGAGCTGCACGTGAAGGACGAGGAGCTGGCCAATGTGCTGCAGATGCTCTCGATCCAGTCGCAGCGGAACATTGTCGCGAGCCAGTCGGTCTCGGCGACGGTGACGGCGAACCTGTACGGCGTGACGTTCTTCGAGGCCCTGGACTCGATCCTGCACGCGAACGGGTTTGGCTATGTCGAGAAGGGCAACTTCATCTTTGTGTACACGCTGGACGAGATCGCGGAGATCTCCGAGGCGACCCGGGTCCGGATCGGCAAGGTCATCAAGCTGAACTATCTCAACGCGATCGACGCGGCGGAGTTTGTGAAGCCCCTGCTGTCGGACGGCGGCCAGATCAAGTCGAACGGCCGGGCCGCGAACTTTGTCATCCCGGAGAACGCTCCGGTGGGCGGCGAGGATTACGCGAACGAGTCCGCGCTGGTGATCTATGACTACGAGGAGAACGTGGCGGAGATCGAGAAGCTGATCCAAGCGCTCGATACGCGCCCGGCACAGATCCTGATCGAGGCGACGATCCTGCAGACCGAGCTCAACGAGGCCAACGCGTTCGGCGTTGACTTCTCCGTGATCGGCGATCTCAATTTCTCCGACTTTGTCTCGCTTGGCGGACCGCTCAAGGCGGTGGAGGGCCTGGTGAGCGGCGTGGGCAGCTCGCTCTCGGGCGGATCCGAGACCAAGGTGCCGATCCCCGGAGCCCGCGGTGATGGACGGGCCATTCAGTCGAACGTTGCGAACATCAACGGGCCGTCGACGTTCAAGGGCGGCATCGTGAACGGCGACGTCGCGGTCTTCCTGCGGATGCTTGACGAGGTGACAGACCTTTCGGTGATCTCGCGGCCGAAGCTGCTGACGCTGAATCGTCAGCCGGCGCGGGTCCTGGTCGGTCGCAAGGTCGGCTATCTGAGCACGACGGCGACGGACACGTCAACGACGCAGACCGTCGAGTTCCTCGATACGGGCACCCAGCTCTATGTGCGCCCGTTTGTAACGACCGAGGGGACGATCCGCATGGAGCTGAAGCCCCAGGTCTCGGAGGCCGTCATTCGTGACGTGACCGACGCGACGGGCGCGGCGGTGACCATCCCCGACGAGGTGACCAATGAGCTGGTTGCGAACGTGATGGTTCGCGACGGGCAGACGATCGTGCTGGGCGGCCTGTTCCGCGAGAGCACGAAGGCGACGCGTCGCCAGGTCCCGGTTGTCGGCGATCTGCCGATCATCGGTGCTGCGTTCCGCGGGCACGATGATGCTGTTGAGCGTTCGGAGATCATCTTCATGATCACGCCGTCGATCGTGAACGACGCGATTCTCACGGCGCAGGGCGAGCGGGGCTCGCAGTTCGTTGAGGGCGTGCGGACGGGCAGCCGCGAGGGTCTGCTGCCGTTCAGCCGTACGCGTCAGAGCGAGCAGTTGCTCGTCGAGGCGCAGCGTCTTGCGTCCGCGGGCGAGACGGCGAAGGCGGAGCACAAGCTCCAGCGTTCGATTCGTCTGAATCACAACCAGCCCGAGGCGTACATGTTGCGTCAGCAGATCGCGCCCGCCAAGTCCAAGACCTGGCCGAGCGGGAGCATGCTCGATCAGATCATCGGGAACGAGGCGCGTGATGCGGCCCGTGCGGCCGACGCGGCACGAGTGAGTACTGACCACACTTCGGCCAGCGCGACGTCCACAGATGCGGTGGGCGAAATGACGGTCGGCGGCCAGGAGTCGCTCACCGACGCGTCGTTCGAGGGTGATGTGTTTGATCAGAGCGAGACTCCGGTGAGCACCGAGCAGGACCTCACCGGGCAGGATTGGCTCGGCGGCGAGGGGCAGGGCGAGAGCACGATCGATGAGATCCCGACGGCCAGCGACGCCATGGATGGCGCGATGACGGACGAGTCGTTCGATGATGATGGCGATGGTCTTCCCGAGGGCGACTCGAACGAGGACGTCTTCGAGGACGGCCAGCCCGAGCTGTCGTGGACGCTTCCGAGCGGCGACGCTGCGATGCAGGGTGTGTCACAGCTTTGGGCGATGATGAGCAGGGCCTGGGGCGTGGTGTTCGGCGTTCCTGCCGATCACGCGGCCCGGACGCTCTCGAGCGCGTATCTGACAAAGTGAGTTGATCGGGTCGGGGTGAACAACGGCCTGGGTCAACCCCGGGCGAGCGCGGGCTTCGGCCCGCAAACAGGAGATCTGACGATGGCTTCCAACACAATGAATTCGAAGATGGTTCGTGCGGGTGCGGCGGCGTTGCTCGGTGCGTGCGTGGCGACCTCTACGGGATGCAACGCGTTCCGCGGTCACGGCAAGTACACGCAGGAGCACATCAACAACTCGCGTGATCGGCTGGACCAGATGAAGTCCGCGACGCAGTATGACATGGCGTTCCAGACGTTCCGCGCCGGCGACCTTGAGAAGGCGCAGCGGCTGGTGGACTCGACGCTGGCGGTGAGCCCGACGGTCGTGAAGGCTCACGTGCTTCGCGGTCGCATCCTGATCGAGAGGGGTCTGATCGAGGACGCGATGGCGTCGCTGCAGCGTGCGGAGGCGTTGGAGCCGACGAACGTCGAGGCGAGCTACTACCAGGCGATCGCGTACGAGCGTGTGCTCAAGCGTGAGGAGGCCCTGACCTACTTCATGAAGGCGGCGGAGTACGACCCCAGCAATCCGCAGTACGTGCTCGCGGCGTCGGAGGTCATGATCGACCTCGGGCGTACGCAGGAGGCGGAGGCGTACCTGATCCGCCTGACCGAGCGATTCGAGAACAACGCCGGCATCCGCCAGACGCTCGGGCACCTCGCGATGATGCGTGATGACTTCACGATGGCGGCGGTGATGTTCAATGAGGCGAGGTTGCTCGCTCCGGACGACTCGGCGATCCTTGAGGATCTGATGCGTGCCCAGGTAGCGGTGGGCACCTATGGCGAGGCGGAGATGAATGCCTCGCGTCTGCTGCGCGACCCTGAGAATGCCGGTCGGCGCGACCTGATGCACGTGCAGGCCCGCTGCCTAACGGAACTCAACCGGATGGTCGAGGCACGCGATGTGCTCGTGCTCCTCACCGGCGGGCTCGAGGGCGCGGCCGACACAGACGCGTGGATCGGTCTGGGCAACGTTGCCTACGTGCTCAAGGATCTGAACCGGGTTCGGTCGGCCTCGACGCGTGTGATCGCGCTGGCCCCGGATCGTCCCGATGGATACATGCTCAAGGCGCTGTGGCACCGGCGCATGGGAGACACGGATCGCGCCCTGCTGGAGGTAGAGCGCACCCTGCAGCGCAGCCCGAGCCATGCTTCGGCGCTGACGCTCAAGGGGATCATGCTGGCCGATCGCGGCCAGTACGAGGCCGCCCGCATCGCGCTCGGTTCTGCGCTCCGCGCGGATCCGGCGAACTCGGATGTGGCCGTGCTGCTCGGCTCGGTCGAGCAGGCGGAGATGGTCTCGGCCGGCGAGCTCTGAAGCTCGCTGGAGTCTGAGAGGGTCAGGCGGGTTGGAGGTCGATCAGTTCGGGCTCGACCAGACCTGACCAGGACGAGAGTTTGGGAATCACGAGCGCGTCGATCCTCGTACCAACGGGGATCGACGCTGCCGTTTCCGGGTGACGGGTTGCCCAGTTCCAGGCGATGAGTCGGACGGAACGAGCCCCGTCGCGCACGGTGAGTTTCAGGTGCGCGCCGGTCTTGCCGAACGGCTCGGGGCGTGCGCCGATGCGGAGTCCGCGCACGCGGACGCGAACCGGCGGGTTGCTGTTGCCGAACGGAGCGAGCGACTCGAGCTGGTGGATCGCCAGCGGCGTGAGTTCATGGATGGAGGCGTCGCAATCGAACTGGACGCGAGGAATCAGGTCGCCGGGCGCGAGGTGCGATGCCGCGTGGGCGAGGAATGAATCTGTGAACGCGTCGAGCTTGGCGGGCGTGACCTTGACGCCGGCGGCCATGTCGTGTCCACCGAAGGTGTGGAGGTGTTCGGCGCATGCGTGGAGCGCGGCATGGAGCGAATAGCCATCGATCGAGCGACCGGAGCCGGCGAGGATTTCGCCCTGATCCTGCATCAGGATCGTGGGGCGGCCGAGTCGGTCAACGAGGCGTGAGCAGACGATGCCGACGACGCCGGGGTGCCAATCGGCGTGTGCGAGGACGACGGCACGGGTGTCGGGGCCATTCATGCCTCGTTCGACGGCGAGGGCATGGGCCTGTTCGGCGATCTTGCGTTCGACGGCGCGGCGTTCGTCGTTGAGTTTCGTGAGTGCGCGGGCGATCTCGGTGGCGCGATCGGGGTCCTCGGTGAGCATGAGCTCTAACGCTTCGGCGGCGTGGCCGAGCCGGCCGCACGCGTTCAAGCGGGGGGCGAGGGAGAAGCCGACGCCCTCGGTGTCAATCCTGTCGCCGTCGAGGCCGCTGGCCTTGACGAGTGCGCGGAGTCCGATGAAGGGGGAGGTGCGGATGCGCGAGAGGCCCGAGCGGGCGATGACGCGGTTTTCACCTTTGAGCGGCACCACGTCTGCGATGACGCCGAGCGCGGCGAGCGCCAGAAGCTCGATGAGCAGTTCGCGGAGCGATTCCGGGAGGCGGACGCTGCCGGCGTGCATGGTGCAGAGTCGCCAGGCGAGTTTGTACGCGACGCCAGCGCCGCAGAGATCGCCGAAGGGGTAGGAGGAGCCGGGGCGGCGTGGGTGCACGATCGCGAACGCGCCCGGGAGTTCGGCTTCGGAGTTTGCGCCGTTGTGATGGTCGGTGATGATGAGGTCGATGCCGGCGTCGCGTGCGGCGGCGGCGGGGGCGACGGCCGTGATGCCGCAGTCGACGGTCACGACGACGCGGGCTCCGTCTGCGGCGAGCGATCTAAGGGCGTCTGCGTTGAGGCCGTAGCCCTCGTCGATGCGGTGGGGGATGTAGGTGGAGACGAGAGCTTCGGGGCTGATCGCCTTGAGCGTGCGATAGAGAATCGCGGAGGCGGTGATGCCGTCAACGTCGTAGTCCCCGTAGATGACGATGGGTTGCTTCGCGGCAACGGCCTCGAGCATGCGATCGGCGGCGCGATCGATATCGGGGAGGAGCGAGGGATCGTGCAGGTGGCTGAGGCGAGGTGAGAGGAAGCGTTCGGCCTCTTCGTTGAGCAGGCCGCGTGCGGACAGGACACGGGCAGCGAGGGGCTCAAGACCGTGTGTGCCGGGGTCGAAGGCGTCGATCGCCACCGGGGCGATCGGCCTCCAGAGTCGTGTGAGTCCGCGTACTGTGTGTGTCTGTGTCATCCGTGGCACCGGGTTCGGCGCGAGTGGTCGTCGGGGCTCCGCCCCGATCGCGTGCGTGCGAGCACCGAGGGTACGGCGACGCGGTCGGTGTTGCAACAGACGCGGGCCGGGCACGCTGTGTTGATCGTCGCTCGGTGTTCAGAATGGAGGCGTCATGGTCAAGCTGAATCGCATCTACACGCGGACGGGCGATGACGGGACGACGGGGCTCGGGACGGGCGCACGGGTCGAGAAGGACGATCCGCGCGTTGAGGCGTACGGCACGGTGGACGAATCGAACGCGGCGATCGGGCAGGCGATCGCGATGGCGGGAACGTTCGAGCCGGGGACGCCGGGGGCGAGGGTCGTCAAGCTGCTGCTGGAGATTCAGCACGACCTCTTTGATCTCGGTGCGGACCTTTGCGTGCCGATCGCGGTTGGCGAGGCGTCGGGCGCGAAGCTGCGGATCACGGAGGGGCAGGTGGAGCGGATGGAGCGGCTGATGGACGAGTTCAACGAGGAACTTGCGGCATTGACGAGCTTTGTGCTCCCGGGGGGGAGTCGGTTGGCGGCGGGGCTGCACATGGCCAGGACCGTGGTGAGGCGGGCGGAGCGGCTGGTCGTGACCCTGCGCCGGGCGGAGGCGAAAGAAACTTCTGAGGCCGCGGTCCGGTATCTGAATCGACTGAGCGACCTTTTGTTTGTGATGGCGCGGGTCGCGAACGACAATGGGGCTTCTGACGTCCTTTGGGTGCCTGGGGTGAATCGAAGTCGTTAGACTCCCCAATGAAGCATGGTCGGAGCCGGGGAGGTAGCCGGCTGAGTCCCACGGGACCTCTGTGTGGGACGTGTGCGGCATCGGTCGATGCGGCGTTGGGAGCGGTTGGTGGCAAAGTCAGGCAGCAAAGCGGCGGCGGTTCCAAGCCCTCTCACGCAGGAGTTCCGCGAGGAATTCGAGGCGGAGACGCTCTCGCTGCTGCACAAGCGGTTCTTGTGGTTCACGGGTGTGGTCAGCGTGGTTGGCCTCCTTGCGATGGTCGCGCAGGCGACCAGCGACGTGGCGATGGAGCGTTCGAAGATCAATGTGCCGGTGTACACGGTCGCGATGACCTCGCTGATCGTGTACGTGGCGGCGTACCTGATCGTGCTGCTCGGGCACGTGTCGCGCGAACGGGTGCACACTCTGGCGTCGGCCATTGTGGTGTTCGATGGGTTGCTGCACATCGGGCTCTGGACGTTTACCTCGGAGCAATCGGGATTCGGGATGTGGGGCGTGCTGCTGACGCATGTGCTGGCGTGCAGCTTCCTGCCGTGGACCGCGATCCAGGCATTGGGCCCGATCGTGGTGCTGGTGCTGGTGAACGCGATCGCGGTCGTGCTCGGGACAAAGCCCGATTCACTGGGCCAGACGCCTGTGCCGCGGATGGTGATCTCGATCGGGCTCAGCCCGTTTGTCGGGCTGCCGGGGGTGCTGATCTGCTGGTTGCGGCACTCCAGACGCGTCGAGCAGTTCAAGATGCGTGCGCTCGCAACGAGGTATGGCGAGTTCCGGCGCGAGCTGACGGACGCCCGCAAGATTCATGAGTCTCTGTTTCCCGCCCAGCGGTCGAGCGGGGAGATCCACTTTCACTATCTCTACGAGCCGATGCGTCAGATCGGGGGCGACTACTTGTTCGTGGCCTCGTCGCCGACAGACGATGGCCGGCAGGAGGTGCTGAGCTTCGTGGTGGTCGACGTCACCGGGCACGGGATTCCGGCGGCGTTGACGGTGAATCGGTTGCACGGCGAGCTCAGCCGGTTGTTCGCTGAGGATCCGGGGATTCGGCCTGGGGACGTGCTGCGGCTTCTCAATCGCTACGTCCACCTGACGCTGGCGAATCACTCGGTGTACGTGACAGCGGTGTGCGGCCGGATCGATCCGCAGCGCGACACGATCGAGTACGCGAGCGGCGGGCATCCCACGGCGTTCTTGCGCGCGGTCGACGGGACGGTCGAGGAGTTGCAGTCGACGGCGCTGGTGCTCGGCGCATGCCCGGATTCGGAGTTTGATTCGGCCCCGCGAACGATTCGATTTGGTCCCGGCGACTCGTTGATCGCGTATACGGATGGCGCGCTTGAGGCGAAGGACAAGGATGGGCGGATGCTCGGGACGAAGGGGATGCAGCGAATTGTGGGTTCGCCCTCTCACTGCCCCTGCGGCTCGTGGCCTCCGGTGATTCTGGGTGTGGTGGAGCAGCACCGGTTTGGTCCGCCGGCGGATGACACGCTGGTGATCGAGGTCTACAGGCCTCTGGGCGCGGAGAAGATCAAGGCGACAAAGGCGGCGGAGAGTCGGACTGTGGCGCAGCCCTTCGGCTGAGCCGCGGCGGTGCGCGGGACGGTCAGTCCTTGACGCCCTTTACACGATCCGGGTCTGTGTACTTGATGAGCGATTCGGCGATGTCGACTTGCATGATGTTGGCAAGGGTCATGAGCCAGGCGAGGACGTCGGCGAACTCTTCCTTCAGGTTGGCTTGCTGATCGGGTGTGGGGGACTTGCCGGGGCGGTTGTCGTGGAGCGCGGTTGCGAGTTCGCCGACCTCTTCCATGAAGAGGAGGAAGGTGCCGGCCGCGCCTCGGGCACTGTCGGTGGCGTTGTAGCGATCGCGGATCAGGGACTGGAAATCGGCGACGGAGAGGGTGTGCATCGGGTGGCTCGTGGTGGGCAAGTTGTTCGGGGCTGGGTTGGGTTGCAGGGAAGAAGGCCGGGGCAAACACGGGACGAACCGGGCTCTTGAAGCGGGCGACGAGAGGGCTAGCATAGTGGCCCGGCCCAGGCCGGCGGTACAAGCACGGTAGATCTGGAACTCATATGCCGACCATTAATCAGCTCGTTCGCAATCCCCGGCGCGTGCAGGCCACCAAGTCCCGCACGCTCGACCTTCAGCGCTCGCCCCAGAAGAAGGGCGTGTGCACGATCGTCCGCACCACGACACCGAAGAAACCGAACTCGGCTCTCCGAAAGATCGCTCGTGTGCGTCTGACGAACGGGCGTGAGGTGACGGCGTACATCGGTGGCGAGGGCCACAACCTGCAGGAGCACTCGATCGTGCTCGTTCGCGGCGGGCGTGTGCGCGATCTGCCGGGCGTGCGATTCCACATCGTGCGTGGCTCGCTGGACTGCCTCGGCGTCGAGGGACGCAAGCAGAGCCGGTCGAAGTACGGCGCCAAGCGCAGCAAGAAGTGATTCTGAATCGGCGGCGCCCGCGTGGGCGTTGCTTTGCATTGTGATGGGCAAGTAATCGGCCTTGGGTTGCCCCCCGGGGTCGGTGAACAGGGCCGCGGATGTCGCGGCGGATGAGCCAGAAGGAGGCTTCCATGGGTGGTCGTTTCACAGCGTCAGTCGAGCAGCTTCGTCCGGATCCGAGATTCGGCGACAAGGTGCTCTCGAAGTTCATCAACTGCGTGATGGAGGACGGGAAGAAGTCCGTCGCCACGCGGATCATTTACGATGCGATGACGGAGATCGACGCGAAGCTCGCGAAGATCGATGATCCGAACAAGCCGGCGGATGCGATCGGTTGCTTCCACATGGCGATCAACAACGTGAAGCCGTTCGTCGAGGTTCGCTCGAAGCGAATCGGCGGTGCCAACTACCAGGTGCCGATGCAGGTGAACAACAAGCGTCAGCAGTCGCTGGCGTTCCGTTGGATCATCTCGGCGGTGCGAAGCGAGAAGGGGCGTCCGTTCGCGGAGCGTCTGGCCGACGAGATCGTCGCGGCGGCGAAGGGCGAGGGCAAGGCGATGCAGACACGTGACCAGACGCACCGCATGGCTGAGGCGAACAAGGCGTTCGCGCACTTCGCTCACTGAGCGGCGAAACGAGAGCTTGAACTTTCGAGGCCCGGCAGCCTGCCGGGCCTCGTTCTTTTTTGGATTCGTCGAGGACTCGCGAGCGAGGGGGATCGGTCCGGACGGGGTTATTGGCTGATTGGCTCTTCTTCGCGTTGGATGCGTGAGGTCGCTCATCGAACACGGCATGGGGTCCGACGTATGGGTACGAGTCCGAGCGGTTGCGGTCACGGGAGCGGCCCAGATGCGTGGAAACGAGCGACGGGGGCGTGCGTCTCTATCGGGGTTGATCCCGTGGGTGGCGGCGTGGGCTGTGCTCACGACTCTCGGATCATGGACGCAGTTCACGCTCTGGCATGGAGCTGACCACCTTGACGGTCCGCTCGCGAGCGAGATCGGGCGTGCGATTGCGAGCCTGATTGTCGTGCCGACGCAGGCGTTCAGCGTTGCGATGATGATTGTGTTTGGCACACGCTTGGATGGGAGTGCACTGGCGATCACGCTCTCGGTCGGGCTGGGCTGGGCGTGCGTGCTCGGCACGATCTGGTTTGCGAATTGGATCAGGGCGCGGATGGGTAGAGCGTTCGCAAGACGTGGGCGTGCGTCGCTCGACGGGGCTCCGGACCGAGCGTCGTCGCTCACGCCGATGATGGCATCGCGGCGGGCGTTCCTGTTGGACGGTCCGCTGGCGATCGGCGGCGCAGCGGGGGCGATGGTGGGCGCGCACAGTGTTGTGGTTGAGCCGTTCGACCTCAGGATCGAGCGGTACAAGATCCCGGTGAGGAATCTGCCCGCGGGGCTTTGCGGGCTGCGGTTGGTGCAGATCTCTGACACGCACCTTGGGCCGCATGTGCCTCCGGAGTTCGTGGAACGTGTTGTTCGGGAATCGATCCAATTGCGGCCGGATGTGTATCTGCTGACGGGTGACTATGTGCATCGCGGGACGGCGTGCAATCAGCGTGCGGCGGAGTTGTTTGCGCCGCTGGTTGCGACGGGGAGACCGGTGATCGGCGTGCTGGGGAATCACGATTGGTTCGGGGATGGACGGGATATGTCTGCGCGGCTGGTGCGTGTGGGTGTGCGGATGATCGATAATGGGAGGGTGTTCATCGATGCGAGGACGCGGGCGTTGCGGGAGGATGTGCCGCCGGAGGGCGTGTGCGTGGCGGGGCTCGGCGACTTCGGGCATGATGTGATGGACGTTGACGCGGCGCTCGCCGGCGTGCCGCAGGAGATGGTGAGGATCGTGCTGCAGCACCAGCCGGACGCGGTGGAGACGGCGGCGTTTGTGAAGGGTCCGCGGATGGATGTGGTGTTCGCGGGGCACACGCACGGGGGGCAGATTCGGCTGCCGCTGATCGGGGCTCCGGTGACGCTGAGCAGGTACGGACAGAAGTATGCGACGGGGCTTGCGCAGGGGCCGCGGTGCCCTGTGGTGGTGTCGCGCGGGATCGGGATGTCGTTTCTGCCGGTGCGGATCGGAGTAAGGCCGGAGATCGTCGAGGTCACGCTGGTTGGGGCGTAACGGCGGGGCTGGGTGGGGCATCCTACAACTTCACGCATGGGGCACGAGCCGGACCCATTTTCGGTCGGAGACGCTGTGGGCATCGGGCGGTACCACCGGCAGATGCTGGTTGCGGGTATCGGCGAGCATGGCCAGGCGAATCTTGGGGCGGCGCACGTGCTGGTCGTGGGGTGCGGCGCGCTCGGTTCGCCGGCGGCGGACCTGCTCGTGCGGGCGGGTGTGGGGCGAGTGACGCTGGTTGACCGCGATGTGGTGGAGATCACGAATCTGCATCGTCAGACGCTGTTCGCGCAGGCGGATGTGGGGGATGCGAAGGCGGAGTCGGCGGCTCGGCGGTTGCGCGAGGTGAACTCGGCGGTGCTGGTGCGTGGGGTGGCGGCGGACGTGTCGCATCGGAACGTGGAGCGTTTGCTGGGCGGGATGGCGTCGGCGGCGGAGGAGATGGATGGCGCGTGGCCAGCGGCGGATGTGGTGGTGGATGGGACGGACAACTTTGAGACGCGGTATCTGCTGAACGATGCGTGCGTGAAGCGGGGAGCTGCGCTGGTGTATGCGGGAGCGGTGGGGACGCGGCTGACGCAGATGACGATTGTGCCTGGCGTGACGCCGTGCCTTCGGTGCCTCTTTCCGGAGGCGCCCGCGCCTGGCTCGATGCCGACGTGCGATACCGCGGGGATTCTGGGGCCGGTTTCTTCGATCGCGGGGTCGCTGGAGGCGATGGAAGCGCTGCGAGTCATTGTGGCGCGGCGGACATTCGAACGCGGATCGCTGGTGGAGATCGACGGCTGGACGGGCGTGATGCGACGGGTCTCGGTGGGTGGGCCGGTCGCGGGGTGTGTCTGCTGCGGGGAGCGACGGTTTGAGTTCCTGGCGGGCGCGGGGGAAACGATGACGACATCGCTGTGCGGGCGCGGGGCCATCCAGGTCCTGCCAGCGGCGGAGGTCGAGATCGATCTCGCGGGGCTGGCAGAGCGGCTGAGTTCGCACGGGCGATTCGAGGTCACTCGAACGATGGTGCGTGGGGTGCTCGAGAGTGAGGGAGGAAGGGAACTGACGGTGTTCCACGACGGGCGTGCGGTGGTCGGGAGGCGACGAGATGGGAAACCGGCTGACCCCGAGATCGCGAGGGCGATCTTCGCGCGGTATGTCGGCGTGTGACCGAGATTTGATTTGGGTCGATTCGGACTACATGAACAGGAGCGAATGATGGGACAGATCGGAAAGACGCTGGAGGTGATGGGCGCGCGGGGATTTGGCCTTGGCGAGGCGCTCTTGAAGGGCGTGCAAGCAAGCGACTTTGCGCTCCAGCCGGTGGCGGCGGCGGGGACGATTGGATCAGATGGGAGCGGGCTGGTGAGGACGAATCACCCGGCGTTTGTGTATGGGCATCTCGCGATCTATCCAGCGCGGATGATGGAGTTCATGGGACTGGATGGTTCGAAGATCGACGCCGGGCAGAAATACCAAGACCTCTTCTCGCACGGCAAGGAGTGTTTGCACGATCCTGAGGGGAAGACGTATCCGGCGATGGACGAGATTGTCTCGATCTACAGGCGCTCGCACGAGACGGTGCTGGGCGCGATCACCGGGGTGGACGATGCGGTGATGGCGAGGGAGACGCCCCACGAGGGGATGCGGGCGAGGTTCCCGACGGTGGGGAGCGCGGTGGGCTTTCTGCTCTGCTCACACACGATGATGCACCTCGGGCAGGTGAGCGCGTGGCGCCGGTGCATGGGGCTGGGCTCGGCGATGTGACGTGCGGGTCCGCGATCAGGGCCTGACGAACGGATTGGAGCGTTTCTCGCGCCCGATCGAGGTGGGCGGGCCGTGGCCCGGATAGACAACGGTCTGGTCCGGCAGTGTGTAGAGCTTTATGCGGATGGAGCGTTCGAGTTCCTCGAAGCTGCATCCCGGGAAGTCGGTGCGCCCGATGGAGCCGGCGAAGAGGGCGTCGCCGCCGAAGAGGGTGAGCTCGCGTTCGCACGAGAGGGCGATGCTTCCGGGAGAATGGCCGGGGACGTGCAGCACGCGCCAGGACGTTCCGGCGAGGTCAAGGGTGTCACCGTCGTTGAGGAGGCGAGTGGCCTGTGGCGCCGTTACGGGGATGCCCGCGTTCGCCGAGAGGTTGAGCTCGGGGTCCAGGAGCCATCGTTCTTCCAGTTCGTGGATGAGGATCGGCACGTTCGGGAAGGCCCGGCGGATGTCGAACGCGCCGGCGATGTGGTCGATGTGTGCGTGGGTGAGGATCAGGGCCTCGGGCGATAGGCCCTCGTCCTTGATGTACTCGATCATGGCCTGCGGCTCAAAGGAGGCGTCGATGATCCAGCATGGCGTGTGGGAGGGCCGGGCATCGGCGGGCGCGACGACGTAGCAGTTTGTGCCCCAAGGGCCGAGCTCGAAGCCCTGGATTTCGAGTTTGGGGTCTGTCATTGTTCGATCCGGATGGATGAGGTTTGCGGCTCGGGCCTCTGGGAGGCATCGGAATAGAGGCGAGTTCGGTACGATAGGGGAACGTCAGGCGGCGCGGGGCGAATGGACTGTTGGCACTTGGAGCCCGAGGCATGCTGATCAGGAACATTGGCGAGATGGAGATGCGCCCGGTCCAGATGGACGGGGTGAAGGACGCGACGATGTCCGTCATGGTGGGGCGTGCAGATGGTGCGCCCAATTTCGCCATGCGGCAGTTTGCGGTTGAGCCCGGCGGGCACACGCCCCGACACAGCCACGATTATGAGCACGAGGTGTTCGTTGTTGGCGGGCGAGGGACGATTCTGCTGGAAGGGCGAGAGCGGCCGATCCGGGGCGGTGACGTGATCTATGTGCCGGCGGAAGAGGTGCATCAGTTCAAGTCGGCGATGGATCAGAAGGAGCCGCTGCGGTTCCTTTGTCTGGTCCCGATGTCCCGGAACTGCGGCGATCCGACGCCGGGTTCGGGGTGAGATCGCCGGAGACGTGTCGGGATCGCATCAGCGTGTTCTGGACGTGTACGCGGATTTGTCGCAGGGACGGTGGGATCAGATTGGAGGTTCGGCGGTCATGGCGGACTTTGAACCGAGCGTCACGGGGACGGCGAGCAAGGGGCGAACCGGCGGCATGGAGCGTCCGAACGGTGTGCTCCTGGTCATCGTGTACATCTTTGCCGGCCTTGCGAGTGTCGGCATGCTCGCGGTCGCGCTCACCCAGCAGACGGGGGGGGAGAGCACGCTGATCGTCGCTGCGATCGGCCTGCTCGGGCTGGTGTGTGTCGCGTGCACAGCGCCGCTGGCGATGATGCTGGCTGCCAAGCGCGAGGAGAGCTTCATCGAGAAGCGGATGGTCGACGAACTGGTGCAGACGCGTCGAGCGGTCGATGCGATGCGCGAGGAGGCCGCACTCTCTGACGACGCCAGGCGAGCGATCAACCGGCGACGCGAGCGTGAATTGCTGCGGCGGGCGATCGAAGAGGACATCGCGTCGCAGGACTGGGAGGCGGCGATGCTCCTCTGCAACGAGTTGTCTGACCGCTTTGGGTATCGGCAGGACGCCGAGGAGGCGAGGGCTCGGATCGAGAGCGCTCGCTATGAGTACGTGATGCAGAGCGTGAACGCCGCGACGTCGCGGGTGGATCAGCTCATCATCCAGCGGAAATGGGACGAGGCTTGGGCCGAGGCGAAGCGGATCGGGCGGCTGTACCGCGAGTTGCCCCGTGCGGCGGCTCTCGAGAGGCGTGTGGACCAGGCGCGTGAGATGTACAAGGCGGATCTGGAGCGGCGATTCCTGACGGCGGCACGAGAGGATCGGGTCGATGAGGCGATGTCGCTGCTCAAGGAACTCGACGCGTATCTGACGGAGGCGGAGACCGCGCCGTTCAAAGAGGTCGCGCGCGGTGTGATCGGCAAGGCGAGAAACAACCTCGGCGCTCAGTTCAAGCTGGCGGTCAAGGACCGTCAGTGGAACGAAGCGCTCGACATGGGGCAGCGAATCCTCCGCGACTTCCCGAACACCCGCATGGCCGAGGAGGTTCGGCAACTGATCGACGCGGTGCGCGAGCGTGCGACGGGCACGGCAGCGGCGAGCGCGGGGGGCGGACAGGCCTGAGGCACGTTGGGCTTGGCTCGGCGTGATGTTACAGAATGCCGAGCGTTCGCGCGATTGGGGCGACGCGCTCGAGGACACGCGGATTCATCGCGAGAACCGGGGGCCATGCGCGGACCGGCTCGCCACACGCTTCATCGCCGGGGTGTTTGGGTGTGGCGTCGAAGCCGAGCCGGCCGCCACTCGGCCCGTTGGCGGGCATCGTGCGGTTCAGCATGTCGCGTCCGGCGTCGGAATTCGCAACCCAATGGAAGAGCGCCTTGTCCGGGTCGTGGATGTTGACATCCCGTCCGAGCACAATGGCAAAGCGAGGGCCTGGGAGGTCGAGCGCGAGGATGTCGGCGAGGATCCTGCGGCCGAGCCCCGGCTTGCCGGTGTCGCCGTGGGCCTTGTCGGCACGAACGAAGAGCCACGAGCCACACGAGTCGGGGCTTGAGGCGTCGAGGACGCCGGGAATGGCGCGGACGGCTGCGACAAACGCGTCGCGATGGGTGGGGGATAGTGGGGCCGGGGGATCGCGGTTGATCGGGATTCCTCGGATGTCCTCGCCGGGACGCTTGGGGGTGCAATCGAGTCCGATCTTGGTGCCGGCGCCGAGGCGCGGGGCGGCGTGATCGAGGATGTCGAGCGGGCCGTTGACGACTTCGATGTCGCGATCGGGGCGGCAGTGGTCCGACGCGGCACGGAGTACGGCGAGGGTGTCGTGGGGGTTGACGGTCTCATCGACAACGAAGACCGTCTTCGTCCACGACATCTGGCCTGCGCCCCAGATGCCGTGCATGACACGGCGTGCGTGGAGCGGGTAGTGCTTTCTGATCTGGATTACTGCGCAATTGTGGAAGGCGCCGAAGAGCGGGAGGTCGTAGTCCAGGATGTCTGGGATGAGGGTCTTGAGAAGCGGAAGGAAGATGCGCTCTGTGGCCTTGCCGAGGAAGTAGTCCTCCTGGAGCGGGGGGCCCACGACGGTGGTGGGATAGATCGGATCGCGTCTGTGGGTGATGGCCGTGACCTCGAGGATCGGGTAGCGGTCCGGCATCGAGTAGAAGCCGGTGTGATCGCCGAAGGGGCCTTCGAAGACGGCTCCCGGGCCGAGCGGTTCGCCGGTGCGGGGGTCATAGTCGATGTGGCCTGCATCGTGGCGGACGAGGCCCTCGATGATGATCTCTGCGTTGGCGGGAACCCAGAGCGGAACTGTCTTGGCGCGGACCATCTCGATGCCGCGCTTGTTGAGGAAGCCTGCGAGCAGGAGCTCGCTGATGCCCGGTGGGAGGGGAGCGGTCGCGGCGTAGGGGAGCACCGATTCGCCTCCGAGGGCGATGGCAACGGGCATCGGCTGTCCGAGCTTCTTCCAGGATCGCCAATGGTTCGCGCCGTCGTGGTGCATGTGCCAGTGCATCGCGAGGCGGCTCTTGCCGAGCAGCTGCACGCGGTACATGCCGATGTTGTGGCTGGGAGGCTTGGGGTTGTTGATGTCTGAGGCGAGGATGGTGTGGATGCCGCCGAGGGTGATGTAGCGGCCCCGGTGGGTGGCGTTCCACTCTGGGCCGGCACCGAGGCCGGGGATGGCCTCGTTGACGGACGCGGGATAGCCGACGGAGGCGAAGTCGCCGTCGAGGGGCCAGCAGCGGATGAAGGGGAGTGAGGTCAAGTCGATCTGTTCGCCGGTGATCACCGTTTCCTGGCAGATGCCGGTTCGGCGGCGGCGACGGGGGCCGATCTTGAGGAGAGGCGCGAACTGGCGGGCCTTTGCGATGGCCTCGGTGAGCGAACGCGGAGGCTCGGGTTTGACGAGCGATCCGATGCGATCGGCGAGGGACTCGAGCCCGCCATCGCCGCAGCCGAGGGCGAGCTCGATGCGTCGATAGGAGCCGAGCGCGTTGATGAGGACCGGCGTGCGTGAGCCCTCGACGTTCTCGAAGAGGAGTGCGGGGCCGCCACGATCGAAGAAGCGAGGGTCGGTGTTGCGCGTGGAGGCCGAGCCGGTATGGGGGGCTGCGGCCTTGCTGGCCAAGTCGGCGAGGGCGGCGATCTCCAGCACGGGGGAGACGCGGTCGGTGATACGCTTGAGTTCACCGGCGCGATCGAGCGTCGCCACAAAGTCCCGGAGGGATGCGTGCATGTCCGACGAGCGTATGGCGAGTTCGAGCGGGGTGCCAAGCGCGGGTGCGGGGAAGCGGGCGCAGGACTACGCGGCCGTGCGCGACTGGCCGGGCTACTTCGACCTGATGTTGGGGAAACCGGCGCGGGAGACGCTGGTCGCGGCGCTGGCGCTGTTCGACAAGGTGGACGCGAAGCGCGAGGTTGCGGCGGTGAGCGGTGCGCGGCTGGCGGTTGATCTCGGGTGTGGCGAGGGGCGGGATGCGCTGGAACTGCTGTCGAGGGGCTGGAGGGTGCTGGCGATCGACGGGCATCCGAAGTCGTTCGAGCTGCTCGAGCCTCGTGTGGGGGCAGCGGATCGGGCGCGACTGGAGACACAGGTCGCCACGTTTCGCGATGCCACGTGGCCGGAGAGGGTGGATCTGTTCAACGCGAGCTTTGCGTTGCCTTTCTGTGAGCGACGGGACTGGGATGGGGTGTGGAAGCGGATCGTGGGCTCCATCAGGCCGGGTGGGAGGTTCTGCGGGCAGCTCTTCGGCGATCGCGATGGGTGGGCGATTCTGCCGGATCGGACGCATCACAAGCGTCAGGAACTGGACGGGCTCTTCCGAGGATTCGTGTTCGAGGAACTGCGGGAAGAGGATCGGCCCGACACGGGTCTGAACGACGTGCCGAAGCACTGGCACATCTACCACATCGTGGCGCGGAAGCGGGACGGGTGAAAGGGTGCGCGCGGTTTGGCCAGAAAGCCCTCGGCTGGTGGAGCGACGCGGCGATCTGTTGTACCGTGGCTTCGGGTGAATGCGTGAGGAGCTGTTTGCATGGATCATTCGGAGGCGGTGGCGACGGGCGTGGCGAACGGCGCAGCGATCGATGTGCGCGGTGTTCACAAGACCTATCGCGGGGGCGTGCAGGCCCTGCGGGGCGTGGATCTGTTTGTGAAGCACGGGGAGATCTTCGGGCTTCTGGGTCCAAACGGGGCCGGCAAGAGCACGCTGGTCAAGATCCTGATGACGGTGATCAGTCCGAGCCGCGCGGAAGGAACGTTTCTCGGCGGGCCTGTTGGGTACAAGGGGACGCTGGGTCGGGTGGGGTACCTGCCCGAGCACCATCGGTTTCCAGACTACCTGACCGGCGGGCAGGTGCTGGACTTCTTTGGCGCGATGTCCGGCGTGCCGGCACGGGAGCGCAAGAGGCGAGCCGGGCCGCTGCTTGAGCTGGTGGGGATGAGCGATTGGGCGAAGAAGAGAGTGAAGTCGTACTCGAAGGGGATGCGTCAGCGCGTCGGGATCGCGCAGGCGCTGATGAACGATCCCGACATCGTTGTGCTCGACGAGCCGACGGACGGCGTCGATCCGGTGGGGCGTCGCGACATCCGGAATGTGCTCCAGCGGCTCAAGGAGGAGGGGAAAACGGTCTTTCTGAACAGCCATCTGCTCAGTGAGCTTGAGATGGTGTGCGATCGTGTGGCGATCATGGTGCAGGGCAAGGTGGCGAGCCAGGGAACGATTGACGAGCTGACGCGGGATGGGCGGCGATACGAGATCGATCTCGCGTACGAGACGGAAACGGCGGGGCGTCACTTCGCCGGGATGCTGACCGGTGGGACCGAGGCGACCCAGGGCGCGATCGTGCGTGTAAGCGCGATGCCCGAGCTCGAGGCGGGTGTGGAGCGCGGTGTGTTGATCCTCAGAACGACGGAGCCGGAGAAGGTCCAGCCCGTGCTCGATGAGATCCGGCGCAGGGGGCTGACGATCCGTTCGGTGAGACAGGTGAGGCCGTCGCTGGAGGACCTCTTCATGCGTGCGGTGACGGATCCGGCGACCGGGGAGACGCTTGCGCCCGGCGCGGCCAAGAAGTCCCGCCGCGGGAATGGGGGTGGCGCATGATCCAGACGTGGGCGATTCTGGTCGATGGGTATCGGGAGCTCAATTCAAAGAAGCTCTTCTGGATCACGATGGCGCTGTCGCTGCTCGTGGTGTGTGCGTTCGCCGCGTTCGGGCTGCATCCCGCGGGATACAGCGCTCTGTGGTTCAAGTTTGACCATGCGTTTCTCAACAGCCGCGTGATCCCACCGGAGAAGTTCTACACGTTCATCTTTGCGAGCATCGGGATCCCCGTCTGGCTGACATGGATCGCGTCGATTCTGGCGCTGATATCGACTGCTGGGATCATCCCGGATTTCGTGACGGGCGGCGCGATCGAGCTTTCGCTGTCGAAGCCGATCGGGCGTGTTCGTCTGTTCCTGACCAAGTACTGCACGGGGCTGCTGTTCGTTGGGCTGCAGGTGAGCGCGTTCACGCTTGCGTGCATGCTGGTGATCGGGATCAGGGGGAGATCGTGGGAGCCGATCCTGCTGCTGGCGATCCCGATCGTGCTGTGCTTCTACAGCTACCTCTACGCGATGTGCGCGCTGATCGGCCTGTTGACGCGGTCGGCGATCGCGGCCCTGCTTCTCACGCTTCTCTTCTGGATTCTGCTCTTTGCGCTCAACGCAACGGACTCGGTCTTTGTGATGCAGCGAGAACGCGCGAAGGCGGAGATCGAGCTTTACACGAACCGAGAGGTGAGCCAGCTTCGGCTGGCGGAGGGTCAACTCAGGGCTCTCAAGGAGATGGGGACACCTCTGTCGGACGAGAACGGCAAGTTCCCCGAAGGGCTCTCGAGCGAGCTCGAGGTCGCGAATCCGATGCTCGCGAGCACGCGTCGCAAGCTGGAGGAAGCCAAAGTGTCGTCGACGGCGTGGACCCGCAGATCGGCGATCATGACGGATGTCAGGACGGTCCTTCCAAAGACGTCGGAGACGATCAAACTCCTCGAGCGGTACATGCTGTCGCCGGATGATCTGAAGCTGCTTTCGCGGCAGCAAGAGTACAAATCCACGGGGGTGAGTCCTGCGGATGCCAGCGATGAGCCGCGATATGTCAGCGATCAGCAGGCGGCACAGATGACCGAGGATGTGCTGCGCGGGCGGTCGGTCTGGTGGGTGCTCGGAACCTCACTGGGCTTTGAGGCGGTTGTGCTCGGCGTCTGCTGCGTGATCTTCGCACGTCGGGACTTCTGATCGGACGATGCCGTTATTTCGCCGAGAGCTCTTGGCCGCGATCTCGGGCGGCGGTGAGCGCCTTGGTGAACGCTTCCATGACGCGTGCGCTGTCGAGCGCAGAGCACGCGGCGTGGGTTGTGCCTCCCTTGCTTGTGACCGCGGCTCGCAGTGCGGCGGGGTCCGCGTCGTCGCCGGACATGAGCGAGGCGGCCCCGACGAGTGTCTGACGGACCAGCAGCCGCGAGGTCTGCGGGTCGAAACCGATCGCACCAGCGGCTCGCTCCATCGCTTCCGCGAGGTAGAAGAGGTATGCCGGACCAGAGCCGGCGACGGCTGTGAACGCGTCCATGAGCGATTCAGGGATGCGAATGGTTGAGCCCCCGGCGTTGAAGAGGCGTTCGATCCACAGCGACTCTTCGGATGGGAGTGTGGGGTCTTCGGCAAGGGCGGTCATCCCCTTCCCGATGCTGATGGGCATGTTGGGCATGACGCGGGCGAATCGGTGGTCACCGGGGATGGTGCGGGCGAGCGACTCGCGCGTGACGCCGGCCATGATGCTGACGATCAGGCGGGACTGGGCTTGCAATGACGGCGTCGACGCGATGACGGCGGCGAGCATCTGCGGCTTGACAGCGAGAACGATGGCGCCTGTCGGGGCGCTCTGGTTGCCGGCTTCGACCTCTCGAAGCGAGACGAGGGCGGCGGATGCGTCGGGAGCGGTGACGAGCCCCAATTCGGCGAGTTCGCGCCGACGCGCTTCGAGGGGCTCGGCGACGACTGTTGTGTGCGACGCGATGACCCCTGCGCGGAGCGCGCCGCGGATGATCGCGCCGGCCATGTTTCCCCCACCGATGAACAGGACTGGACGCGGGTTGGGTTTGGATGATGGTGTCGACATGGGGGGAGACTATCACAGAAACGGTGAGAGGCCCGGAGGACGCGGGCGAGGCCGAGCGGTCGGGGCGGCTCCTACGATGCTGGTGGAGTCGGGGGCGAGCCGCGTTCGACTCGAGCGAGGTCACAAACGCATGTCCTATCTGGACTTTGAGAAACCTCTGGTTGAGTTGGAGCGTCAGATCGAGGCTGCACGCGCAGCGAGGGCGTCCGGGCCGGGGACGCCTCCGGGCGTTGCTGCAGAGCTTGGCGCGATCGAGGCGATCGACGATCCGGAATCGCTCGAGGCGAAGCATCGCGAGATGCTCGCTCGCATCTACGCGAACTTGGGTCCGTGGGAGACCGTGCGGGTTGCGCGCGTGCCGAATCGGCCGCAGACGAGGGACTACATCAACCTGATGTGCCGCGACTTTGCGGAGTTGCACGGTGATCGGCGGTATGGCGACGACCCGGCGTTGGTGACGGGATTTGCGCGTATCGGTTCGATCAAGTGTCTGATCGTGGGGCATCAAAAGGGTCGGGACACGCAGGAGCGGATCGCGTGCCATTTCGGGTGTGCTCACCCTGAGGGCTATCGCAAGGCGCTGGCAAAGATGAAGATGGCCGAGAAGTTCGGCCTGCCGATCGTGACGCTGGTTGATACGCCGGGCGCGTATCCCGGGCTCGGCGCGGAGCAGCGAGGGCAGGCCGAGGCGATCGCGGTGAACATGCTGGAGATGAGTCGGTTGCGAGTGCCGATCGTGAGCGTTGTGATCGGCGAGGGGGGCTCGGGGGGCGCACTCGGCATCGCGGTCGCCGATCGGGTTTCGATGCTCCAGTATGCGTGGTACTCGGTGATCTCACCCGAGGGATGCGCGGCGATTCTCTGGAAGCAGGCGAACGAGCAGACGAACACGCTGGCTGCGAGGGCGCTGAAGCTGACGGCAAAGGACAACCTGTCGCTGGGCATTGTGGATGACGTGGTGCCCGAACCCTTGGGGGGAGCCCACAGAAACCCGGTCGAGGCGGCGGCGAATCTTGAGAGGTGGATCACGACGACGCTGCTGAATCTGAAAGACGTGGACCCGGCGGTTCTGGTCGACCGCCGATACCAGCGTTTCCGGCGTCTGGGGGCGTATATTGACAAGTCGGGGCAGGAGCCCCCCCTTGAAGAAGCAGATGAATCGGCGATGTGAGCCGAGAGGGTCGAGAGGCCGCTCCTTGGGTCGAAACCCGATGGTGAGTCGGCTTTGGACTTTCCTTTGACAGTGCAGGGGTTTCAGGCTACCGTTCGGGCCCTTATTTCCGGCCGTCGGAGTGGGCGGTTCGTTGCTCCAACGCGTCGATCGCGGAGGCGTCCAGGCGGTGGCGAAAAAGCCCTCACCAGCGAAGAAATCGACTGCCAAGCCCGCACCCAAGGCAAAGAAGCCGGATGCGAAGAAGGCCAAGGCCCCAGTCGCCAAGAAGAGCACTGCCAAGGCGGCTCCTGCGAAAGCGGTGAAGTCGAAGGCACCGGCGGAGTCTGCGCCCGCGAAGGCCGGCGCAAAGTCGAAGGCGAAGACGCCGGCGAAGACCGCACCTGTTGCCAAGCCCGCTGCGGCGGCGAAGGCCGCTCCTCCGGGTAAGCCGACGGGACCAGCCCTGTCGCAAGGCGGAGCGTCCGGACGGAAGGGGATCACGATCGTTTCTCCGAAGTCCCAACGCAGGCCTACGGCCAAGGCTCCGACGAAATACCCGTCGCTCGGTGGGAGTCTGCTTGGGCCAGGATCTCCGGTTCGCAAGCCGCTGATCCCGTCCGGCCCGACGCAGGCCAAGGTCGTGTCGCTCGGCGACGGGGCGGATTTGACCGGAAAGAAGAGCCCGTTCAATAAGAAGGAACTCGCGAAGTTCCGGATGCTGCTGGTGCTCAAGCGCAGCGAGTTGATCGGCGATGTGAAGAACATGGAGCACGAGGCCCTGCGGAGCAACGCGGGCTCGCTCTCGAATCTGCCGCAGCACATGGCCGATCAGGGATCCGACGCGTACGACCAGGCGCTCGCGCTTGATCTCGCGGCTGTTGACCGTCGTCTGATCAAGGAGATCGACGACGCGATCATGCGGATCGACAATGGGACGTACGGGCTGTGCGAACTGACCGGCAAGCCGATCCGTCTCGAGCGGCTTGAGGAGATCCCTTGGGCGCGTCATTCGATCGAAGCGGCTCGCGAGATGGAGCGGCGGTCGGTCGCTCGACCGTGAGCCGCGAATCCTTGATCGGGTCGGATCATCCTGCAGCCGGCGCACCCGCGTGGACCAGCTCTCGTGCGTGGTTGCTGCTGTGCGTGGTGACGGCGATCGGGCTGGCGACGGATCTCGCGAGCAAGTGGTGGGCGTTCGAGTACGTCGGAGCGAGGCCGGTCCACATCGCGCGAGCGCAGGTGCTTGCGACACGCGATCTTGGCAGACTGGTTCCACCGGGCGCACGGCTCGAAGTGGTGCCCGGCGTGTTTGATCTCACGCTTGTTCTCAATCCGGGCGCAGTCTTCGGGATCGGCGCGGGCAAGCGAATCTTCTTCATCGTGTTCACGCTGATCGCGGTCGGATTCGCGACGTGGATGTTCGCGACGTGGACCACGGCGCGGGATCGATGGTCGCATTGCGCGGTGGGGCTGATTCTGGCGGGCGGGATCGGGAATCTGTACGACCGGTTGATGTTCGCCTGCGTGCGTGACTTCCTTCATCCGCTCCCGGGGGCCGTATTGCCCTTCGGGTTGTCCTGGCCGTGGGGCGGGCGCGAGGTGTGGCCCTACGTGTCGAACGTGGCCGACCTGTGGCTGCTTGTCGGTATCGGGATCCTCATGGTGCGGCTGCTCAGAACGCCTGCACCGAACGCTCGATCGGCCGATCGCAAGCCAACCTCGGCTTGAGCAGCGCCGCATCGCGGCGATTCAGCCGCCGATCGCTGTCGCTTCGGCGTTGATCTGGCTCGTGAGCCACTCGTCGGCAATTCGCACGATCTGCTCGTGCAGTTTCATCGCGTTGGAGGAGGCCTCGCCGGTGTTGAGCTCGTTGCACAAGACGGAGAACGCGATCATTCGGCCGGTCGGCTCGTTGACAAGGTAGCCGGAGAGGCAGCGGACGCCATCGATGGCGCCGCTCTTGGCGTACAACGTGTTCAGGGGTGGATGCTCTCGGAAGCGGCGCGTCAGCGTCCCATTGCCAGCGGTTGCGAGTGACTTGATGAAGGTCTCGCCGATCGTGGGCTGCTCGGCGATCGATTCAAGCCAGCGGACCATGGTCTCGGCGGAGATTCGGTTCAAGCGGGACATACCGGAGCCATCGGCGATGACCGTTGAAGCGGCGGTGGCGGGGCCGAGGCGTTCGCTCAGAACCATGCGGGCGACTGCGGCACCATTGCTCCACGAACCCGGCTCGCCGGAGACATCGTGGCCGACCCGCTTCAGCAGGGATTCGGCGTAGAGATTCTGCGAATCGGTGTTGCACCGGTTGAGGATGTCGGCGAGTTGCGTCGTGACGACGGCGAGCACGCGAGGCGCGTCCTCGGCCGGCTCTTCCGGGGCCCGGAGACGGACCGGCGCGTCCATCGCTTGGGCGGGCGATGAGAGGCCGCCGACCTTTACGCCGCTGGCCAGCAGCGACTGAGCGAGCAAGCGGCCGAAGTACAGCGGGACCTCGTGCACGGTGACATCGACGGGCGCCTGGCTGGGATAGCGGACGTCTCCGTAGAGCGTGAAGCGATTGGTCTCGTTGGGGCGGGCGATCCAGGTGGTGTTCTCGCCGGTGGTGACGGTGCGGGCCGAGTTCTGAACTTCCATCCACGGGGATTGCGGCTGCAGCCTGACGACCGGGGCATCGCCTGGTTTGGTCGGACGGACGTAGACGCTCATGACGTTTGTGTGGAAGTTGATTCCCGCGACCTCTGCGCAATACCAGCGGTTGAGCTGCGCGGCTGGCCATGAGGTGTGGACGAATTCACGATCGAAGACGGTGTCGTCGATGACGATCTCGTCGATCGAGCCGATGCCGGCTTTGACGACGGCCTGAGCCAGGAGATCGAGGAGCTTGTCGACTGTGATCGATTCCCCACCGATCTGGCCGAGGAGCTTCGGATCGCCGAATCCGGGGTCGCCGGAGCCCTTCACGATCAGGCGGCTCCCTACCAGCGAGATCTCGGTTCGGAAGACGAAATCGGAGCCAAGAACCGAGAGAGCCACGCCGGAGCTGATGAGTTTCTGATTGGATGCGGGGATGAGGCCTAGTTCGGCGTTGTACGAGGCAAGGCGACGCCCCGTGGCGATGTCGAGGATGCTGATCCCGGCCTTGCCGACACCGATCTTGGAACTGGCAACCGCCCGCTCGACGCGAGTGTTCAGGTCCTGGGCGACGGCGACAGCCGGAATGAGCAGGTGCAGAATGCACAGCATGAGGCACGTGATGGCGGGAACTCGACGGCGTGCTGGGTGATCTATGGGCATCCGAATCTCTCCGTAGCGTCGCTGGGTCTGCCCGGCCGTTCGAGCGGCGTGGGTTGGACGCGCCACGTGTGTCAGATCGACGAACTCGCCACGGCGCCTGCAATCTGCACACGGGTGAAGCGACGATTCGGAGGTTATGCGACGCTTGCTTCTGCGAGTTCGGTCTGTGCGATCCGCTCGAGCAACTCGGCGATCTCGTCGACTTGGGCCCGGACCGTGAGGTCCCAGCTTGGCCACAGATTCGGTCCTACGCGTACGGCGGAAACAAAGGCGTCTCGGATCGTTCGAGGGGCGTGCCGGTCGAGAAAGGGCGTCGCGGCGCCGGTGGGCATGGTGAGCACCAATCGCGGCGCACTCGGGATCGGAACGAGGTATGACTCAAACATCGAGCCCGGACGGTTGTAGACAAATGTCCATCGCCACGGGATCCCTTTCCACTGGAGACTCTCTCTCGCTCCGAGGCGAGCATGCAGCACTTTCCGAGCGGCGTTTGCGCAGCAAAGGAGCTGTCGGGGATAGTGCGCAAGCACCTCCGCCTCGGTCGGTTGACGGAAGCGATCCTCCCAAGGCGCGCGTTGGTTTCGAGCAACAGGCATGTGAGGCAGCAGCATCGACGCATAACAAAAAGCGAACGAGTTGAAGGGAGCTGATCCGTCTTGTTATACCAGAATTAGGGGGCCGTGTAAAGCACCAAAGAATGGACTAGAGTGAGATCGCAAACGAGCGCAGATGTGGAGAGTGTTCAATGGGGATTGACGGGCCGGACGATCGTTCGGATATTGGTGGGTTGGACGGAGTGGCTGAGCTGCGCTCGTGTTCCGTCCTCGTGGTTGACGACAACGAGCAGAATCTCGAGCTGATGCAGGCGTACCTGGAGGACCTGGGGTGCCCGGTTCGGATCGCAATGGACGGGGCTGAAGCGATCGAATCGGTGGAACGAGAGCAGCCGGATCTGGTCTTGCTGGATGTCATGATGCCGCGGATGAGCGGATTTCAGGCCTGTACGCGTTTGAAAGGGACGGCGCGAACGCGGGATATCCCGATCATCATGGTGACCGCGTTGAATGAGGTGGGGGATGTGGAGCGTGCGGTCGAGTGCGGCGCGGATGATTTCCTGACCAAGCCTGTGAACAAGCTCGAGCTTCTCACGCGGGTGAAGTCGCTGATGCGCGTGCGCATCCTCAAGCGCCAGCTCGATCAGGCCATGAGCGACATGAAGCGACTCCGAGACGCGGGTGGCGACTGGCAACGCGAGAGCGAGTGACGCTCTGGCGATCAGGTCGGACAGGGGCCTTCGGTCTGGCCGAAAGCGTCGAGGAAGTCCAGGAAGTCCACAACATCGACCGCCGTGTCGCCGTTGAAGTCTGCGTCGACGACGCTGCCCGGCGGTATGCACGGTCCCGGAAGAGAGTCGCACTGGCCGAACGCGTCGAGATAGTCGAGGAAATCGACGACGTCGACGCTGGTATCGCCGTTGACATCTGCAGGGCAAAGCGGGGGCGGCGGAGGAGCGAGGGGAAGCGAGAAGTCGACGATCACCGGCAGGTGGTCCGAGGCGGAACTGCTGGCGAGCGATGCGACGGGCGGGAATGTGCTGACTGGATAGGGGTGCTTGCCAGCGGTGACCGAAGCGGAATTGAACGTGGCCTGGACGACCGCTGTGGCGATCGAGTCCTGGTACATGATGTAATCGAGTTTCGAGCTCGAGCCCTGGGTCTTGCGGTTGCCTGTGAATGGTTCGACCGCGGAGTCATACGTGGAATCGGAGCGATTGCGATCGGTGCCGTCGGTGCCGCCGGTCGTGGCGGCATTGGTCATCCACTCAACCGGGCCTTTGCGGCCGTTGGTGTTCTCGTCTTCGTTCATGTCGCCTCCCCAGATCACCGGCGTGTTGGCGTCGAGGCGAAGCGTGATCGTCGGGGAGTCGAGCACCTTGTTATTGGGATCGGGTGTGGTGCCGCCTGCGGCGTTGAAGATGTAGTCGATGTAGTACGCGATGTTCTTGGCGGCGGCGAGCCGATCGGCGAGGTCGCCTGAAGCTCCACCGGCTTTGAGGTGTCCGGTGCCGACGACGAGATCGCCGGCGTACACGGCATCGGGGAGATCGATTTCGGCGAACGCGAAGCCTCGGATGCCGCCGTTTCCGCCCGGTGCGTAGGCGTCAGCGAAGATGAAGAAATTGGTGATGTAGGTGCGAGTGTCGCCGTTGAGATCGACGAAGGGGTATCGGCTGAGAATGACGTTGCGGTTGTAGTTGTCGCTGATGTCGCTGACGAGGACGTAGGGCAGGTCGTACGAGGGCGCGAACTTCTTGAGATACGAGGTGACGGGCGGGTTGCCAGCGATGAACGGGTCGTTGCCGCCGTTGATGAAGAGCCCGATGGTGGTGGTCAGGTTTGCCACGGAATCAACGGTCCCGGATCCGGAATAGGCGTTGTTGTCGCCGCACTCCTGGAGGACGAGGACATCGGGCTGGAAGGCGGCGACGACGCGGACAAGCGCGTTCCAGCGGTTGGTGGCGTCGGTCTTGGCGTTGTTGCTGGAGCAGATGCCGTCGAGCACATTCCAGGTCATGACGCGGAGATGGGTTGGGTCGTTCTTGCCCCATTGGCCACCCGTCGGATTCCATTGGGCACTTGCGTGGCCGCTGACGAGGCCCAAGAGTGTCAGGAGAGCGGAAAGGAAGCGAACATATCTCATCATCTGCTCCGATGCGTCGGCAGTGCGCACAATCCCTTGGCCAGCATGTAGTTGGGCTGTTCAGAGTATATCGACCGAGGTGTGGCATCCACGATGCGGTGTGCGGGAAACATGGGTAAATGGGCTAGAGCCACTGGTCCGCAGGTTATGGGCAGATCGGATGCTTGAACGGTAACGAGCCCCAGAATGAAACGGCCCCCGCAGTGTGCGGGGGCCGGGTTCAGCAAGCATTCAGAAGCGGGGCTCGATCAGCCGCACTGGCCGAAGATGTCGAAGAAGCCGAGGAAGTCGAGGATGTCGATGAAGCCATCCGGGTTGTACTGGTCGGGATCACCGAAGGAGCCGCAGGGCGTGGGGAGGCCGTCGCACGCGCCGTAGTCGTCGAGGAAGTCGAGGAAGTCGAGCACGTCGACGGTGGTGTCGCCGTTGTAGTCGGCTGCATCGCACGGATCGGCGTCGACCGTGACGTTGCCGATGTAGAGGAGGACGTTGTACTCCTCGTCGACGCTGCCCGTGGGCGAGCCCCCGACGACGGGATCATCGAACTGGCCGTCGCCGTTGCGGTCGTAGATGATGCCGGCGGAGAGGATCACGCCGCCGTTGGTGCGGGGGTCGATGGTGTCCATGTCTGAGACGTCGGCACCGGCGAAGCCGTCCTGAACGACGTTCTGAGAGAAGAAGGTACCGGAGGAGACGGAGTTGGAGTCCGCGATCTCGATGAAGCGGAGCTGCCAATTTGTCCCGGAGTTCGCGCCGGCGAAGACGTTGCCAGTGTCGACGACAGACTCAATCGTGTAGACGGGGAAGGCGACAGTGGGGTCGTAGACGCCCCGGAAGAGCGCGTTGTCGGGGTTGGGGCCGGCGAGCTCGTCGAACACACCGACGCCAACGAACCAGAGGTTGCCGACGGAGTCGAACGCAGGCGCAGACATTGAGGGGCCGACGGGGCTGCCAAGCGTGACTTCGAAGAGTGAGCCCATGCGGCCGATCTGGGCGCCGTTCTCGTCGCGGATGGGCTTGCCGCTCGTGACCGTCGTCGCGTCGTTCCAAACGGCGAGATTCCAGACGGGAGAGGAGGCGGGCGTGTCGAGGCGAGCAACGGCGATGCCGTTTGAAGGATTCGTCAAACCGACAAACTCGGTGCCGTAGACCGTTGCGGCGACGAGTATGCGGCCGTTCTGGTCCTTGCCGATGGCGACCTGGCTGACGCCGCCATTGGAGAATGTCTGAGAGCCGTAGTGGTCGAAGCGCGTGATGGGGAAGGGGTTGGGGCGAGGATCGAGGGCGTCCTGAAGTGTGAGCGAAGCAGGAAGTTTCACGGCCCTGGGGGTGCCGACGGGGTTGCCGTTTGCATCGATATCAAAGATTGAGATCGTGTCGGTCGTGCCACCGGGCGTCGGGGTGAGAATTGCGGCCGAGCCAACGGCCCCGGAGGTGCCGAGCAGGACATGCTTGGAGTAGGCCATCGATCCGCGGTGGCCGGTGTAACCGGCGGGGAAGTGGGTCCCGTCGCTGGTGGTGACGCCTGCGGCGGAGCCACGGACGATCTGATCCAAGAAATTGGGGCCGAAGTAGGTCGGGCCACCCTCGTCCTGAGGGACGAGGTTTGGAACGGTGTGCGTCGTCCCCGAGGCGTTGACGATGCGAACCGAGGCACCCGCGTCGCTCGCGCCAGCGAGATTGATCTCGTTGACACCCGCCGTGCGAGCGCCCATGGAGACCCGGAAGATGTTGTTGCCGGCGATCACCGCGGAACCGGTTTGGTTGAAGTTGTCGGCACGGAAGACGATGTTGCCATTGGCGTCAACGGCACCGAAGCCGATAGCGGCGTTTCCGCCGGTGGTTGCGTAGGTCGGGCGATTCGAAGCGCCGACTACTCGCTTCACGTACAGGCGGCTGGGATCGGCGGGATCGAAGTTGGCGAGGCCGCCGAAGACACTGTTGGCGGGGCCGTCGAACTCGGCGGCGGCGAAGCCGAACTGGACTGTGCTGCCGGGCGCGCTCGTCGTTCCGGCGGCGTTGTTGTTGGTTGCGTTGACGCCCTGGCCGGGAGTGGTCCAGAAAGCGTACGAGGACGCGGCGGGAGCAACGCCGGTGAGCACGCCACGGCTAATGCCCTGGGCGCTGACGAGCGAGGTAAAGAACGACGCGCTGGTGTTGCTGGACTTGACGATCGGCGCGATGCCGAAGGTCGTGTTGGAGCGCGTGGTGAAGGGGACCAGATCGACGACATAGGCCTGTCCCGAAACGAACTCGGTGTTGGCATCGCCCGGAAGGCCGGTGACGAACTTGCTGACGCTGTCCTGCGCGAATGCAGGGGCCGCACAACCGGCGGCAAGGATCAGGGCGGACGTGCGTGAAAGCTTCATCTTCTTCGGCTCCTCTGGGTGAATTTGACCCATTTCACATTCGTGGCAGCTTCTGTCATGAGACCCATATCGGCCGACCCGCAGATGGGGACGGTCGCGCCAATCGAATCATCGGTCCGGCTCTCTCTTCTCTCTGCCGGCCGCGTGCTGTCAGGGAGAAAATCTCTCCCTTGTCACGCAGTTCACTATGGTAATCCTTGCGCGGAGTGCGGGCAATGCTGAATCTCGCTGGCACCCATGAAGTGTTTGCAAAGGCGAGCCGCGGACTGGCCTGTGAATCTGGGCAAACTGCGTTGATATCGGGCCTCAGATGCTCACGCTCCCAGTTTGTCGAGTTGACAGGCGATCTGGGCGGCCAGTGAGGCATTGGACTTCGCGAGGGCGATGTTCGCCTCGAGCGTCTTGCCGCCGGAGAGGGCGTGCAGTTGGGAGAGGATCCTGGGCGTGACGGATCGGCCATTGGATTCTGGAGCGGATGGGGCGGTCATGGCCAGATCGAGCCATCGCTTCCACGATTCGTGTTCGAGTTCGTGGGAGAATGGAATCGGGTTGGCGATCACGATTCCACGCCCGGTCCTGGTCAATTCGTGGTGTACAAAGGCGGCGAGTGATTTGATGTCGTTGAATCGGGCGTCGACGCCGGCCTCGGAGGTGCGGATGTAGAAGGCGGGGAAGCGATCTGTCATGAAGCCGACGACCGGAACGCCGAGTGATTCGAGGGCTTCGCGGGTTGACTCGACGTCGAGGATGGATTTTACGCCGCTGGTGACGACCGCGACCGGGAACCGAGTGAACGCGGCGAGGTCGCTGCTGATATCGAGGCGAGTGCCGTAGCCCCTGTGGACCCCGCCGATACCGCCGGTGGCAAAGGTGCGGACGCCCGCTGAGGCGGCGAGTTCCATGGTGGTGCTGACAGTGGTTGCGCCGTGGGACCTGGCGTGGATGAGGTAGCCGAGGTTGGAGGTGTTGGCCTTCGGCACCTCCGGCGCGTGGAGCAGGTCGGCGAGTTCGGCATCATTGAGGCCGACCGTTGGCGTGCCGTTGTGCAGCCCGACCAGTGCGGGCTCGGCGCCGTGCGATCGGACGAGGTGGGCGAGTTCGGCTGAGAGCTCCGGTGCCGCATCGCGGGGCACGCCGTGGACGAGCAGCGTGGTTTCGAGCGCGACGGCGCGGGCGGCGGAGGATGGGACTCGGCTGAGGACGTGCATGGTCTGTATTCTGGCAGGTCCGAGGCCCGGGGAATGGGCCGGGGATGAGGAATCCGCATGAGTCTGCTTGCACTGGCATTGTTGACGATGGGCGTGCTGACGGTCGGTTATCTGACCTACGGCAAGTTCATCGCGAGGCAGTTCAGATTGGACGACACGGCGACCACGCCCGCCGTGGCCAGGGCGGACGGTGTGGACTTTGTTCCGACACGCCCGTTCTACTTGATGGGTCAGCACTTTTCGGCGATCGCGGCGGCGGGCCCGATCGTTGGGCCGATCGTGGCATGCCAGGACTTCGGCTGGCTGCCATGCGTGCTCTGGATCCTGCTGGGCGTGGTGTTCATCGGGGCGGTGCACGATTTCTCCGCGCTGGTGGCGAGCGTGCGCCACGGGGCGCACAGCATCGCCGAGATCGCACGCGTGAACATCAGCCCCAAGGCGTGGGCGGCTCTGGTTGCGTTTATCTGGCTGGCGTTGCTCTATGTGATCGTCGCGTTTACCGACGTGACCGTTGCGACCTTTACGAACAACGATGCGGATCTGGCGGCACTCTCGGGCACCGAGTTCAACAAGGGTGGGGCGGTTGCGGCGGCGAGCGTGATGTACCTCATCCTCGCGACGGTCATGGGAGTGGTGCAGAGGTTCTTCAAGTGGCCGATGTGGCTGCTGACAATCGTCTTTGTCCCGGCGACGCTGGGTGTTGTCTGGCTCGGCACGAAGATGAGTACGGTGCTGCTGCTGGACGCGAGAGTCTGGTACTGGATCGTGCTCGGATACTGCCTGGTCGCGAGCATGTTTCCGCTCTGGCTGCTCCAGCAGTCACGTGGCTACCTCGGCGGGTTCGTCCTGTATCTGGCCATCGGCATCGGTGCGATCGGGCTGCTCTTCGGCGGATACACGGTTCAGCAGCCGATGGTGGCGGAGGGCGTCGGGTTCGGGGGCCTCTGGGACTTCTTCGCGGGCGGCGAGAACGTGCCGAAGATGACGACAATTCTGTTCCCGTTCCTCTTTGTCACGATCGCGTGCGGCGCGTGCAGCGGGTTCCATGGGCTGGTGTGTGGCGGAACAACGAGCAAGCAGATCGAGAAGGAGAGCCACTGCCGCCCGGTCGCGTTCGGTGCGATGCTGCTGGAGGGGTTCGTCGCGATCATCGCGTTGTCGACGGTGATGATTCTGAGCGCGGAGCAGACGAAGGGCGTGCCGCCGGGGAGCATCTATGGCGATGGGATCGCGAGATTCATGACGCTCTTCCTCGGCGACGCTGCGCTGCTGTTTGCGAAGACGTTTGGCACTATGGCGGTTGCGACGTTCGTCTTCGACACGCTGGACGTGGCGACGCGACTCGGTCGGTACCTGCTCCAAGAGTTGTTCGGAGCCAAGGGGCGAGTGGGCGGGGCGTTGGCGGCGCTGGCGACGGTGGGCGTGCCGCTCGGGATCCTGCTCACGTCCGCACCGGGGAGTTACCGCGCGTATTGGACGCTCTTCGGATCTTCGAACCAGTTGCTGGCCGCATTGACGCTCCTCGGAATCACGGTGTGGTTGAAGCGGAACGGGAAGCGGTGCTGGTACACAGCGATACCAATGGTGTTCGTGATGGCGATCACGGTCACGGCATTGGTCGTGCAGATCACGCACGGGGCGAGAGTGCTTCTCGCTCGATCGAGCGAGAAGCCCGACATGACGCCCGTGATCAACGGCGCTGTCGGTCTGATTCTTCTGGGTCTTGCTGTGTTCTTTGTGTTCCAGGCGGCGGGTGCGCTGCGGGCCGATCGAGTGAAGGCGGTGAAGGTGTGAGAGTAGATCATGGTTCGGCGACGGCGTGTGCGTACGGCTGGGTCTTGATTGTGGCATCGATTGCGGGGGCGCTCGGCGGCTGCGCGGCGACGAAAAGTGGCGGAGGGGGTGGGGCCGGATCCGCCCGGACACTCTCGTCGTGGCCTCCCAGCGAGCGGAACGTGTACGTCGAGAGCGAGCGTGCGTTGCTTGCGGTGCCGACTCGCGACAGTCTCCTGCGTACCCATCAAATGCTGGCGGATGAGCCTCATGTCGCGGGGACGCCCGGCGATTGGCGCACCATCGAGGAGATCGCGGCGGCCTTTCGAGCGATGGGGCTGGAGACAGACGGCAGCGCGATCGACGGATGGAGCGTCGAGATCGAGGAGTTCTGGCCCCTGCTTGCTAGGCCGGAGGATGCGAGACTCGAGGTCGTCGGAGCGGGAGCCGACGGCGGGGCGCTCGCGCTCGAGTTGCGGGAGCGCCCGGTGCTCGGCGATCCCGGGAGCGCGAGCGCCGATCCCTTGGTGACGCTTGCGTGGAACGCGTACAGCGGATCGGGCGATGTGACGGCAGAGATCGTGTACGCGAACTACGGCACGAAGCAGGACTTCGAGCGGCTTCGTTCGATCGGCGTCGACTGCACAGGCAAGATCGTGATCGCCAGATACGGCGGGAACTATCGCGGGTACAAGCCGAAGTATGCGGAAGAAGCGGGTGCAGCGGGTCTCATCATCTACACGGATCCTGCGGACACTGGGTACACACGGGGGGCGATCTATCCCGAGGGAGGATGGGCCAACGACTGTTGCATCCAACGCGGGTCGATCGTGACACTCGGGTATCAGGGCGATCCACTGACGCCGGGAGTGTTCGCATCCAGGGAGGCGGCGAGACTCGGTGTGGATCAGGTTGCGCTGCCGCGTATTCCCGTGCAGCCGATCGGGTACGGTGCGGCAATGGAGATCCTGAAGCGGATGTCTGGGGAAGCGCTGCCTCCCGAGTTCAAGGATTGGCAGGGCGGCCTCGGACTCGATTATCGAGTCACGGGCGGTCCGGAGCTCCGTGTGCGGCTCATGGTGAAGCAGGTTCGTGAGGTCATGCGAACGGCGAACGTGATCGCGCGGCTCGAGGGCTCCGGCACGCCAGCCGAGCGAGCGCAGTATGCAGTCATCGGATGCCACCATGACGCATGGGTGCGCGGCGCGGCGGACCCGACGTGCGGCACGATCGCGATGATGGAGGCCGCGCGGTCGTTCGCGACGCTCGCGGCGCAGGGCGTGCGTCCGCGCCGATCGGTGGTCTTTGCAGCTTGGGGCGCCGAGGAGTTCGGCATCATCGGATCGAGCGAGTTCGTTGAGAAGCGCCGGGACGATCTGACACTGAACTGCGTCGGGTACATCAATCTCGACATGGCGTCGATGGGGCCGCAGTTCGGCGCGTCGGCCAGCCCGGAGCTCAAGACGCTGATCGCTGAGTGCGCTCGCGTGGTGCCCGCAGCCCGCCAGTCCGGCAGCGAGAGCGTGTTCGACGAGTGGCTAGAGCGATCTCAGCCGAAGCCGAACAGCACGAGTCGGAGCGATCGCGGTCAGGCGCTGCACGAGCCGCCGATCGGCGATCTCGGGGGCGGTTCGGATCATGTGCCCTTCCTGATGCACGCCGGTGTGCCGAGCATGAGTTTCGGATCGGGCGGGAGCGCGGGGAACAGTTACCACTCGGTCTACGACTCTCTGCCGTGGTATTGGAAGGTGGTGGGGGACGACTATGAGCCGGCGCTGATGATCACTCGGATGGCCTCGATCGCGGCCTACCGCCTCGCGAGCACGCCAGTCGTGCCGCACGATGTGGCGCGGGCGTATCGCGAGTTCGCGCAGCGAGCGCGTGACCTGGATTCGCTCGCGGTCGAACGCGGGCTGGCGTCTCGCGCGACTCCGGAAGCGTGGGGCGTGGCGGGGTTGGAGCGTGTAGCGATTGCGTCCGAGTCGAGAGCGACGCGCGAGTCTCGCCGGGCGTTCGGTGATGAAGCTCGGGCGACGGGAACGCGATGGCTTGTGGAGGGTGGCGTGCCCGGGCGACCGTGGTATCGGAACTGGTATGTCGCGACGGACGAGACGTCGGGATATGCCAACTGGCTTCTTCCGGCGGCGCGGCTGGCGATCGAGTCGGGCGATCGCACGGGGCTGGACGCCGCGGCGGTCGGCTTGCTCAACCTGGTCGGAACAAGCGGTGCCGATTGATTCCCGTCTGAGCGATCCAATGGAATGGCCAGAGCGGCGGTGCTTGGCAAGATGGCTCTCGGCTTGACATATGCCAAAATGGGCATATATTCAATGCGTGCCCAGAGCCGCCACAACTTCCGACGTTTTCAACGCGATCGCAGAGCCCCGGAGGCGGCAGATCATCGATGTGCTCGGGCACAGCGGCGAGATGCCGGTGGGAGAACTCGTGCTGGCGGTTGGGTTGACCCAGCCGGCCGTCTCGAAGCACCTGAGCGTGTTGCGAGAGGTGGGGGTCGTCGCGGTCGAGCGGCGTGGGCGCGAGCGGGTCTACAGATTGAACGGTGAGGGGCTGAAGACCGTGCATGATTGGGTCAGCGTGTTCGAAAGGTATTGGAGCAACCAGCTCAATCGCATCAAGCAGCGTTCCGAATCGCTCGCGAGAACGAGCAAGGGCGCTCCACGGAATGAGAAAGGAACGCCATGACCGCGACAGCAACACGTGAGCAGGTCGGCACACTTCGTGTCGAGCAGAGCATCGAGATCCATGCCTCCATCGAGCAGGCCTTCGAGTCCCTCTTGGCGCTCCTCGGCCAGGAAAGCGAGATGCCCGGAGGCGAGCCGTTCCCGATGAAGCTGGAGGCATGGCCGGGTGGGCGGTGGTTCAGGGACCTCGGGAAGAACGCGGGCCATCTCTGGGGGCACGTGCAGGTGATCAAGCCGCCTCCACATCCGAAGCCGCTGCTTGAGATCTGCGGGCCGCTCTTCATGTCGTATCCAGCGGTCTCGCATGTGCAGTATCGCCTGCTGCCGGATGGGAATGGGTGCGTGCTCAAGTTGACTCACCGCGCGATGGGGCTGTTCGATCCCGAGCATGAGAAGGGTGTGGTCGAGGGGTGGAAGTATGAGTTGGAGAAGATCCGCGATCGAGCGGAAGGCGGGCCAAGAGCGAAGCGATGACGCGGCGGACGTGGAGCGCCTTCGCCCGCCTTTCGGAATCAGACAACCCGTCGAGTGGGAATGCCGAGACGAAGGAGCGTGTAGATGCTGTGTGAAGCTGTCAAGCAGCACAAGTGGCTGCAACGATTCGTGGGCGAATGGACGTACAGCGGCCAGTGTGCAGGAGAGCCGGGTGCCGCGCCGATGACGTTTGAGGGTGTGGAGCGTGTTCGCGCCATCGGCGGGCTATGGATTGTCGGAGAAAGCTCGGGGCAGATGCCGGGCGGCGCGCCGGCGACGATGATCCTCACGGTCGGATTCGACCCGAAGAAGGGCCGATTCGTAGGCTCCTGGATCGGATCGATGATGACGCACATGTGGGTCTACTCGGGCGAACTGGACGCTTCCGAGCGGGTGCTCACCCTCGAGACTGAGGGCGCTTGCATGAAGGACCCCGAGAAGGTTCGGAAGTACCGCGACATCACGGAGTGGGTCTCCGACGATCGTCGTGCGTTCAGGGCGATGATGCTCGGGGACGACGGCAAGTGGCAGCAGTTCATGAGCATGGAAATGCGTCGCGTCGGATCATGAACGCGTCGCGACTTCTGGTATCATCGCGGTCATATGAAGACGCTGGCATGTCTGTCTGTCGCGTGCGTTGTTCTTGCGACCGCCTTCGCGGCCATTGGCTGCGCTTCGAGGCCTCGCGTCGGCGAGAGCCAGACGGAGACGCTGTCGAGCCCCGATCCGGCGCTTGGGATCGAGGCGAGGACGCTGACGATCTTTCTAGGGTCGGATGGCGCGGTGGTCGGCTGGGAGGGCATGGTCGAGGCCGCATCGGGCGCGGATGTCGTCGTCATTGGCGAGAATCACGGGCATCCGCTCGGGCTCGCGTTCGCGCAGGAGCTCTGGTCGGATGTGCTCGGCCGTCGCGAACGGGCGGTGCTGAGCATGGAGTTCTTCAACCGAGATGAGCAGTCGCGTCTGGACGATTACCTCTCGGGCCTCTGGGACGAGGCGGCGTTCACGCGCGCCACAAGACGCACGAGCGACGCGGCGTATCCGCCCGGGCATCGATCGATGGTGCTTCTGGCAAAGGCGAGGTCTCGTCCCGTGGTGGCTTCGAACGCGCCGCGCGTGTATGTCAGGGCGGCGAGCCGCGAGTTGTACGAGCGGCTTGCGGCGCTGAGCGAGGAGCAGCGTCGGATGTTTCGGATTCCTGACTCACTTCCGACGGGGAGGTATCGAGCTGACTACGACGCGTTGATGTCGGACCCCATGATGGCCTCACACGGGGGGCCGGCGCGGGAGGAGTCGCCGGAGGAGCTTCGGAAGAGGCTGGATTCGAGCTTCCGCGCCCAGTCGCTATGGGACTGGACGATGGCCGAGTCCGTGGCGCGGGCGATCGATCGCGAGGGCTCGCCGGTGGTGCACGTCGTCGGGAGATTCCACAGCGACTTCCGAGGGGGCCTCGTCGAGGCGATTCTCAAGCTTCGGCCGGGGACTTCTGTTGTCACGTTCAGCGTTGTGGATTCGAGTTCCGGTGCGCTCGCCGACGCAGATCGGGGGCGTGCGGACTTTGTCGTGTATGTCGGCGCCGCGGAGTGAGCCTCAGAGGGCTTCGCGGGGACGAATCGCAACCTGGAACCTGCAGGAAGTGTAAATGGCCCCGGCGTGTGCCGGAGCCATTGTGACTACGCAATCGGGGTAGGCGGATTCGAACCGCCGACCTTCTGACCCCCAGTCAGACGCGCTAACCAAGCTGCGCTATACCCCGGAACAGAAACTTGCGCCGTATCTCCATGCTGGGGGCCGGAGGTGTACGACAGAGGGTAAGGATAGCCCAAGGGACGGGATGCTTCCAAGCGAAACAGGAGTCGATCGCCGATGCAGGGCCATGGCGCGAGGGGGGACTTGGTCAGGAGGACGGGGCGAGGTCCCCAAGCGCCTCGATCAGGCCTCCGAGGTGGCGCTCGTAGTTCTTCCAGCGGGATACGGCGCTGCGATAGATTGGTTTGCGGACCTGGTCGATGCTGCGGGTCATTGCGACTTGGGTCTGCTTCTCGTGGCGGAGCATGCGGTCGTCCCAGGCCAAACCGACGAATTCGCACAACGAGCGAGCGTGGGAGGCAGGCTCGGCGACGTGGTCCTCATAGACGACGCTCATGCGAGGCATGTCGAGGACATCCGCCCAATGGTCGTCGAGGCGGCACATGTCTCGATAGAAGCGACCGAGCCACTCCGGCTTCTCGCAGTATGTGGCGAGCGCACCTCGGAGCTGGAAGATGCAGGAAAGGCACGTGTCCAGCGGGTTGCGCACGCATCGGATCACGCGTGCGCCGGGGCAGGCTCGAGCGATGAACCCCAGATACAGGACATTCATCGGCAGCTTATCGATGACGCGGGAAGCGTCCATCGATGTCTGGTTCAGCACGCGGGCGTGGGTCGATGCGGCAAGGCCGAGTTGCTCGGACGTGACTGCACCCGGATCGCCCAGAAGTGGCACACCTCCGACCCGCCCTTGGGGCCAGCAACGCGCGACCGCGCTCTGCAACACACCGAGTTCTCCGGCACTCGCGACGTTTGGATGAGAGGCGAGCACCTGCTGCACGAGCGTCGTGCCTGAACGCCACATGCCAACGACGAAAGTTGCCCGCGGGGCATCGAGGCGGGCGAGTGGCATGGAGGCGATGCGATCCCGGGTCCACGTCGCGATCGTGCGATCGACCGACTGGCTCAGGAGGTCCGGGTCGTAGCCAGCGGTCTCTGGATCTCTCCGAGCCTCGGAGAGATCGGCCCACGCACGCTCGTACTCACCGAGTCCGTCGAGCAAGTCGGCGCGTGCAAAGAGCAACGTGCGATGAACCGGCGAGGGGAGGCCCGGTTGCGCCAGGGTCGATGTGATCAGCGTGACGCCTTCTCCGGCCCGGCGCACGCGGGCCAGAGAGTTCGCGAGTCGATGGATAACCGTGTGCGGCGCCGCGTTGCCGACAAGGGGCGTCAGGATCCGGATCGCGTCTTCGTGGCGGCCGGCAATCGCGTGCGCGACGCCCCGGAGGGTCTCGACCTCCACCTTCCCGGGCGCGAGCCGTTCGAGGCGATCGATCTCGGGAAGGGCCTCGTCCGGAGACCCGTGATGAACGAGCGCATAGGCCCATTCATAGAGCAACCCAGGGTGGCGATCCATCACATCTCTGAACGGCATCAGAAGGGTGCGTGCATCGCCGTGCATCCGCATGATGTTCATGGCGGCGGCCCCGGCGTAGGCCGCCGCAGGGTGCCCGCTCTGCTCTCGCAGTGCCTGCAGCGCGAGCTGGCAGGCCTGCTGGGCGTCGCCAGCGCTGAGGCGGGCGGCTGCAGCGGCGGCGAGCCGGTCGGCGTTCTGGCGTGCGTTCGGCTTGGGATTCATCTTGGATCAAGGTAGCGGTCGTCGCGTCGGAATGCCATATGAGGGTGCGCCATGCCGATTGATCGCGTTTTGCATACGCTGGGACGCATGGCACGACTGCTTCTTACCGGCGGACGCGTGATCGACCCGGCAATGGGCGTCGACGAGACGCTCGACGTGGCGATCGAAGATGATCTGATTGTTGAGATCGGGAGTGGGCTCTCCAAGACTCCGGCTGACCGGGTGATCGATGTGAAAGGGAAGTACGTTGTCCCCGGGCTGATCGACCCGCACGTCCATCTGAGAGAGCCGGGGGCAGAGCACAAGGAGACGATTGAGTCCGGCACGCTGGCGGCGGCGGTGGGGGGGTTCTCGACCGTGTGCTGCATGCCGAACACGACTCCGTCGCTCGACACGCCGGAGATGGTGACGTTTGTCGATGGGCGGGCGAGGTCCACGGCGCATTGCCGCGTGTACGCGGTCGCCGCAGGGACGAAGGGACGACGGGGCGAGGAGCCATCGGAGATCTCGCTGCTGGCGAAGGCGGGCGCGGTGGGGATCAGCGACGATGGCGATGCGATCGCCGCAGCGGGCGTGATGAGCAAAGTGCTGACCATGACAAAGCAGGCCGGGCTTGTGTTCATGCAGCACTGCCAGGATCCGACGCTGACGCAGGGTTCTTCGATGCATGCCGGTGAGGTGTCTGTGCGTCTCGGGCTCGCCGGGTGGCCGCGCGTTGCGGAAGAATTGATTATCGAACGAGATGTGCGTCTGAATGCGTCGATCGGGTGTCGCTATCACGTGCAGCACCTCTCGTCGGCGGGGAGTGTCGAGATCGTGCGGCGTGCGCGGGGCTCCGGGCAGCCCGTGACCGCGGAGGCGTCGCCCCATCATCTACTGTTGACACATGAGGCGGTCGGCGGGGCGGACGGATTCGCGTACGACACCAACGCGAAAATGAATCCGCCGCTCCGTGAGCAGAGCGATATCCAGGCGATCAGAGCGGGGATCGCCGACGGAACGATCACGGTGCTCGCGACCGACCATGCGCCGCACAGCGTCGAGGAGAAGGCCAGACCCTTCGAGGAGGCCCCGTTCGGCATCATCGGGCTCGAGAGCGCGCTGGCCCTCTATGCGGAGGCGTTGATCAAACCCGGCGTGGTCGACTGGCCGCGATTGATCGCGATGATGACGATCGAACCCGCCAAGTTGTGCGGGTTGGATCGCGCGGGGCTCGGGAAGCTGGTGGCAGGCGGCCCTGCGGATGTGACGGTCATCGATCCAGACCAGGAATGGACGCTTCGGCTCGAGGAACTCGCTGGCAAGAGCCGCAACACGCCCTTCATGGGGCGGCGGTTGCGTGCAAGAGCGGTTCTGACGCTGGTCGGTGGGCAGGTTCGCCACGAGCGTCGCTAGAGCGTTTCCACCGAACGCGTAGCGCGGTACGGCGCGTGGTTGGTATTGCGCCAGGCGGATGTGCGGTGTAGCTTGTGTGTTGCACGAGGGATGTGCAAGACAGGAGCTTCACGG
>CAUJHH010000032.1 GCA_963204725.1 Planctomycetota bacterium | reverse complement strand
GTGATGGAAGACTTCCTCACCCTCTCAAAGTCGATCGAGTCCGACCCCGCGCGCCTCGCCGACATCGACTACATCCGCGCCTCCGACCGCGCCCGCAAAGCCGCGTGGATGCTCTACCGCCTCGCGCGCCTCACACCCGTCGACGAAGACGCCCTCGCCCGCGCCCGCTCCGTTCTCCGAGGTGGCGCCGCTCTCCAGAGCGGCGGCTCTTCCCCATCGCCATCGCATTCCCCTTCCCCCTCTGCCTCTCCTTCTCCGAGGCCCCCGGTGCCCCTCTGTGGTGAGTCCTCTTCCTCTTCCCCATCTCCCTCCGCGTCCTCCGCGGCTCTCCGCGTTGAGTCTTCCTCCTCCCCCGCCCCTCTGCCTCTTCGTCCCCTTGCCCCTTCCCCTTCCCCGCCTTCCTCCGCGTCCTCCGCGGCCCTCCGCGTTGAGCCCGCTTCTTCTTCTTCTTCTTCTTCTACTGCGTCCCTGTCTTCCTCCGTGGCCCTCCGCGTTGAGTCTTCCTCCTCCCCCCTCGACTCCATCCTCTCCAACCTCGAACAGCTCTCCGCCTCACTCGGAATCGACACCTCCGACCTCGACGATCCCGACAACCTCCCGCCTCTCCCGCCGGAGTTCCTCGCACTCTTCCCGCCCGAGCTCGCCGCCTACCTCGCGCCGAGCCCGACCGACCACGCACCAGAGAAGCCCGAAGTATCCCGCGAGCCCGCGCTCCGCGGCTCATCCCCCTGACGCACTCCCGACCCCCTTCCCCAATCCACGTTCCTTGACAACCGCATCACCCACGCACAGTGGCAGCACGCCCACGCGCCGCCACCGGCTCACGTGCCCACCCTTCCGCACCCGCGCCTCCCAATCCTCGCCCTCTTCGCCGCCTCGGCGCGCGGCTGGTTGCCACCGGCTTCAATCGGTGGAGAGCGGCCAACCCCACCCCCTTCCTCTTCCATGTTCCGAGCCCCGGAGGGGTGCCAGACTTATCGCCGGCGCATCGGACTCCGCCCCCTGCAACCCCCGAATGCGAACGCACGGGGCAAGAGGATCTTCGGGCCTTCTGCCTCTCAGCACCAAAGGTGCGTCCCAGCCAGAGCCCGGGGCACCGCCCCGGGTACGCACGGCCCCCTCACACACGCTCGCTTCTTCCTTCATCCCGAGCCCCGAAGGGGCGCCAGACGCATCGCTTGCCCGCCCCCCACCTCGCGGGCGATGGAGGGGAGGCCGCGGGCGAGAGCGGGGGAGCCGGGCCAGCGGTGGGGGAGGTGGGGGTGGGGGCCCGCCGCGTGCGAGGTGCGGCGCCCCGGCGTCGGTGGGACATGAAGAGCACCGAGCTTGGCCCAGAGCGACCAACCTCGGTGGCACGAAAAATCGGTGCCAACTGCCGGGATACAGAAGGCGGGCACGCCGTCGAGCAGGAATAGCATCAGGATATACTGGTTCCGACGGGCCTGCGACTATTTTCGCTCATACCTGCGGAGAGAGTGAATGTCCAAAAGAGTTTCGGTCCTCTTGCCATCTAAGAAGAACGACGTCGAGGGTATTCGAGGCGCATTGAATGGAGGAGCCGACGTCAATGAAGTAGACTCGAAACGATATACGGCATTGCATTGGGCTTGTAAACTGGGACATACGGATGTTGTGAATGTTCTACTTGAACATGGTGCCAATGCTCAATCTATAGACCAATATGGCGAGTGGCCGGTGTTTCGGGCAGTGCGGAATGGACACGTCAGCATAGCTCGATCACTGCTTGCCCAGTATGGGTTACCGGGCACAACACCCGAGTACTATTCATGTAATCATAAAGCAAGCGGCTTCCTCCGAACGCAATTGCTGTTGTCTGTCCTGGAGCGTGCGGATATTCCTATGGCAGAGTTGATATGCGAGTACTCCTTGCATTTTGATGCCACAGACGACAACGGACAAGGCGAGACACTTCTGATGCGGGAATCGCGAAGGGGGCACGACATTGCTGTTCAGACATTGTGCAAACTAGGCGCGAATTTGCGCGCGGCAGACAATAAAGGAAACACGGCACTTCACCATGCTATGAGCAAAGGGCATCTACCAACGATTATCGAGCTTATTACAGCGGGATGCCCGCTAGACGTGGAGAATTCGTACGGCCGCACTCCAATGTGGGCAGCGGTGTATTACGAAAGACCAGAAGCAGCAAGACTCTTGCTGGATGCCGGCGTAAAGCCCATGACATTTGGCCAAGCAGAAGAGATACAAGAAAGGTTCTATGACAGATTGCTACCTAGTGGCAATGGCGATGATGACGAATCGGATTGATTCTCGTATTCTTTCTCTTATGCTGCCTAATCGGAAATGGTTCATGACTAGCTGAGCGGCTTCTCTCGGCAGGTGGTAAGCAGGACTTTGTAGAGGTTCTCGAGGCCGTGTTTGAAGCGCAACTCGCACTTCTTCAAGTGCAGATAGAAGGTGCTCGGGTGCGTCCCTCCCTCGATGTGCCTGCGGAAGGATAGCTACTCTGAGTCGGCACAGGGTGCACGGGAGACATAAACATGCAGTTGTCGCCAGAAGATCGGGATCAGTTGCAGCAGTTAATGGCGTCGATTAGCCGCCATGTCGCGATGGCAGCATTCCTTCCCAGCTGTCAGGCGATGCCAGAGGACATCCCCGCCAATGGTACTGTTTCTTTTGTGCAGTCTCCAGACCGCTCCCTGCTTGTGACAAATGCTCACGTTTGGAACGAATTTTTAGATATGAAGGACAAAGTTCCTGACGCGGAACTCGTCTTGGTTGGTGCTGGCGAACCTATTGCGATCACTCATGCTACTCCGATAGCGGTGGACCTAGGGCGAGATCTTGCTGTGTTCGCGTGCGATCGACCGGAAGAGGTGAAGGCCATTGGTAAGGAGTTCTACTCGCCGAAAGTGTGGCCAATCGTGCCCCCGGAGGATGGGGACGACGTTGTATTCGTGGGCTTTCCGGGGCTACACCGATGCGGCCAAGGCCACAAACTGAGTGTCGTAGCTTCGCTGCTCGCCCCAACCGTTGTATCGGTTAGCGACCGGTCCATTAGACTTGAGTTCACCAACCCCGACAAGCACGTCGAAGAGTTTAAGAAGGGCCTTCAGCCCTTTGGACCGCTGGGAGGCGTAAGTGGAAGCGCCTTGTACCGTTTAACACCCGGTACGAATGCCCTTGACCTGACCGGGTGCGTCAAAGAAGCGGGTGAGGACTTGACGTTGATCTATGCAGCGCGACTGGACTGCCTGAATGCGGACGGAACCCTGCAATCTTGAGGCCCAGAGGCGCGATCCTTGCACAGTCTAGTGGACTAGTGCTGTCCTCTGATTGCGGCTCAAACCTTGTCACGCTCGCAGTATCGCCGCCGGTTCGGGTTCCTGTGCGCCAATGACTCCGCCGAGACGCTCCCAAATCGGCTCCCGGACCGCCTCCAGAACCGCCGTGTGTTCCGTAGAATCAGGCACTTCGGCCTAGTGGCGGATCGGCGGGCGCGGCGGACCAAAACTGCGTTACTTCGTAATAATGTTACACCTCCACCCTCTCAAACTGCACACCTCCGCCGACGAGTCGGGCGAAGTAGGCCTCGATCTTCTCAAGGCCCGTGATCCGGTGCACGTACGCCGCCGCTCGCACGAGGTCGGCCCGCTGCACCAGCTCCAGGCGCGGCTCCTTCAGCTCCAGGCGCGACGTATAGAACGCACAGTTCTGGTGGGCGATCAGCACCACCCGCTTCAGCTTGTGCGCATCCACCAGAAACCGCAGCTCATCCGCGACGCCCGCCTCCTCCAGCACCGCCTGCGGATGACCCGCCAGGCACGCCGGCCCGCCCGGGAGCGTCACCCGGTCATACCGAGGCAGCCCCAGCCCCTGCTGCAACAGGTCGTCGAAGTGCTCGCCGAGGCGCCCGTCCGAGCAATAGATCGCCGCGGCATGGATGCGCGCGGTCTCGTACGGCTGGGTAGAGGTGTAAACGCTCGACGAGGCGGGAGTGGGATCGGCAGGGGGCATGTGCACCTCGATCGGCAAGTGTGGGGGTTTGGCTCTCGAGCGGGTGGGCATAAAGAAAGGATACCGGGGAATGGGGCCGAGGGGCAAAGCGGCAGAGGGGCGAGCACGGAGTGCGTAGGGTGGAGGGGTCGTGGGAGGGCCGGAGGCGTGCGCCGTGCGAACACGTGTGGATCAAGCCGCGGGGTACCTGGCGCTGACGCTCGGGCTCTATGTCGTGGCGGCCGCGCTCTCCTTCGCGCAGGTCGCGGGGATGTGGGGCGCCTGGGCAGGGAGTGGATGGGCGACATGGCTGCCGCCCGCGGCGGAGCGGGCGCAGTGGGGGTCCGCGTGGGGGGCGGGGCTCGGCTATGTCTTCTGCGTCGGGGTGGCCGTCTATCTACTGGATCGGGTGAAGCTGAGCGATGCGAGATTGGACCCGGCGGATGCGGTCGCCCATCCCGAGCGGGCGGCGTTCATCGCCCGACACTCGGGCGCGGTCCGCGGGCTGATGATGGCGATGTTCGCAGCGGGCGCGGCGTGCGGCGCGTGGGTCTGGTGGGGCCTGCTGGTGGTGGAGGCCGCGGCGTGCGCGGGCGTCGTGGTGTACGCGGGCAAGCCGCGGGTGGTGAGGGCGAGGCCGAAGGATGTGCTGGTGCTGAAGAACGCGTGCATCGGGGGTGCGATCACGGGGTTCGTGGTCGTCACGGTCTGGGTGACGGGGATGGGCCAGGAGCGGGGTTGGGCGGGAGTGGCGTTGGTGCCGGTGCTGATCGGAGCCGCGCAGCTCTTCGTGCGTGTGATGGCGGACTCGATCATCTGCGACCTGGAGGATGAAGAAGCGGACCGCGCGTTCGGCACGGCGACCCTGGCGACGCGGTTCGGGACGCGGGTCGCGTGGAACGTGGCGAGCGCGATGCGCCTGGCGGTGGGCGCGGGGCTGATCGCGGCTGGAGTGATTGGGGCTGGCGTGGGTGGCGGATCGGGGGCGTGGAGTTGGAAGTGGGGCGTGGTGACGATCGTGTCGACGGTCGCCCTCCGCCTCGCCGACCCGAAGCGCGTCCGCGACTGGACGGATATGAGATTCCCGATCGAGGCCGCGGCGGTGATGGTGTGGGTGGGGGTGGGGTGAGGGAGGGAGGCAATGGGCAATGGGGAACAGGCAATGGGAAGTGGAAAGAAAGAACCCCGCGGCGGCGCGGGGTTGGGAAGAAGTGCGTGATCAGCGAGGGAGGAAGAAGTCATCGAGGTGATCGAGGATGTATTTGCCTCCGAAGTGTTCGCCGATGCCGCCGAAGGGGATGTCGAGGTCGTAGAAGGCGGAGTCGAGTTCGCTCCAGACCTCACGTGCGGAGTCGGGGAGCGCATCCATCTGGGTGAGGCGATCGAACCGATCGCGGCTTGGGCCGCCGGGGAATTGGGCGTTGGCACGCTCGACCATGGATGCAAGTTCGGTGAGGTTGAGAGTTCGGAGGGCGTCGGGAAGGAGAGCCGCGCCGTCGCCGGACGTGTTGAGGAAGAACTGATCGAAGCCGCCGTTGTTCACCTCGGCTTCGAACCGGTCCACGATGTAGATGAGTTGTCGATGCGGTGGGAGGAGGTCGATCCATGGGTAGTCACGGCTGATCGCGGAGAGTTCGCGGTCGATGGACTCGGTGACTTTGGAGTACAGGGCGAAGTACTCCCGCCTGTTCGTTTCCGTCGGCGGCCAGAGCGCTTTGAAGGCGTGGAGGTCGGAGGCGGGGAGGCGCATGTCGAGCCCGTCGGGGCGGGTCGGCGGCGGGAGGAGCTCGTCCTCGGATGTGTTGCGATTGATGACGTCGCGTCGGACGTCGTTGTAGGGTTTCGGTGTCGATCGAGAGCCGGCGCGGGCGCGGATGATGAAGTATGCGAGAAGGCAGACCGCGAGAACTGCGAGGAGGAGCAGGATGATGCGCATGAGATCAGAATAACAGGGTGTGCGTGTGAGCGAAATGAAAAGCCCCGGGCGTGTGCCCGGGGCTCCCTTGGGAGTCGGATTGGATTAGGGACTCACATGTGCATGATGATCGCGTCGGCGAACTCGGAGCACTTGACCTTCTTGACGGTGGGGTCGCCCTCGGCCTTCATGAGGCGCTCGAAGTCGTAGGTGACGGTCTTGGCGGAGATCGCGCCGTCCATTCCCTGGATGATGAGGTCGGCGGCTTCGGTCCAGCCCATGTAGCGGAGCATCATCTCGCCGGAGAGGATGACCGAGCCGGGGTTGACCTGGTCGAGGTTGGCGTACTTGGGGGCGGTGCCGTGGGTGGCTTCGAAGATGGCGTGGCCGGTGATGTAGTTGATGTTGGCGCCGGGGGCGATGCCGATGCCGCCGACCTGGGCGGCGAGGGCGTCGGAGAGATAGTCGCCGTTGAGGTTCATGCAGCAGATGACGTCGAAGTCGCGCGGGCGTGTGAGGACCTGCTGGAGGGTGATATCGGCGATGGAGTCCTTGATGAGGACCTTGGACTTCCAGTTGCCGCCGCCGTGGGACTTGCCGATGGCGGCGAGTGTGGACTCGATCTCCTTGACGATCTTCGCCTGCTGGTCGGGGGTCATCATGTCGAAGCCGGGATCGATCATCTTGGCGTTGGCCTCGGCGGTGAGGGAGGGGTTGGCTTCGAGGTTGCCGAGGATCCAGGACTCACGCTCGGTGACGACATCGTTTCGGAAGAAGGAGGTCGCGACCTTGTAGGCCCAGTCCTTGAACGCGCCCTCGGTGAACTTCATGATGTTGCCCTAGTGGACGATCGTGACGCTCTTGCGCTTCTCCTTCAGGGCGTAGGCGATGGCAGAGTGGATGAGGCGCTCGGTGCCGAGGTAGGAGACGGGCTTGAAGCCGATGCCGACCTGGACCGCCGAGACATCGCGCTTGGGCGCGCCGATCGCCTCGAGCATGGCCTGCCACTCGTTCGCCGCGGCGCTGGTTCCGAAGCGGACTTTCTTGAAGTCCTTGGGGAACTCTTTGGCCATGAAGTCGAGAACCTTCTGGGCGTCGGCGGTGCCGGCGGCCATCTCGATGCCTGCGTAGATGTCTTCGGTGTTCTCGCGGAAGATCACCATGTTGCAGTCGCCGGGGCGCTTCACGGGGCTGGGGACGCCCTTGAACCAGCGGACCGGCCTGAGGCAGACGAAGAGGTCGAGCATCTGGCGGAGCGCGACGTTGAGCGAGCGGATGCCGCCACCGACGGGTGTGGTGAGCGGTCCCTTGATGCCGACGAGATGGGTGCGGAAGGCGGCGAGGGTCTCGTCGGGGAGCCAGTTGCCGGTCTTGTTGAAGGACTTCTCGCCGGCGAGGACCTCCTGCCAGTGGAGCTTGCGCTTGCCGGCGTAGGCCTTGGCGACCGCGGCATCGAAGACGCGGGACGAGGCGCGCCAGATGTCGGGGCCTGTGCCGTCGCCCTCGATGAATGGGATGATGGGATCGGCGGGGACATTGAGCTTGCCGCCGGACATGGTGATCGAGGTGGGCATGTGGTGGACTCCAAATGGCGAACCGCAGAGCGCAAGTTTCAGATCAGAAACAGTGGGCGGGATGGTAGGGGAGGAGCGGGAAAGGGGGCGGATGGAAAGGAGAGCGTCCCGCGTGGCTGGTGCCGCGCGGGACGCTGGGAAGGCGTTGAGTTGTCGGAAGGGCTCGGGCGTGATTACTCCGCGCCGAGGGGCTTGTAGCGGAGGTAGTCGAGGGCGATGTTGACGCCCGCCATCAGGCCGGAGCTTGCGCCCTGGTAGACGGCGACGCCGTTCTCGAAGTTGGCTTTGCCGCTGGTTCCACCCTCGGCGACGACGACGACGCCGGAGACGGAGCCGGAGAGCTTGTTCTGCTTGAACTTCTCGAGGGTGGCCTCGTCCTGGATGACGACGAGCATTTTGAAGCCACGGACGCCGGCCTGGAGTCCGATGGATCCGGTGTTGACGGCACCCCAGCCGATCTGCTCGCCGCTCGGGCGGTTGACCATGCCGCGGCCGTACTGGCCGCCACCGAAGATGATGCCCCACTGGGCGACTGAGGGATAGATGATGTATCCGGCGGAGTCGTCGATCTGGCTGCGGAGGCCTGGGACGCTCTGCTCGAACCAGCGGGTGGCGGCTCGTGATTCGCTGATGAACGCGTCCTGGTTCTCCGCCTTGGGCGCGGTGGAGCAGCCAGTTGCGAACAGGGCGGCGACGCACGTCGCGGCGAGCAGGAGTGCTGAGCGGACGATCGTCATGTTTGGGTCCTTTCGAAAGCTGTGCGGTTTGGTCGCGTGAGAAGGCACGCGTGAATTGTCGGTTGTCGACCCGGGACGATCCGAGATCGGAGACTTGGCGCGATCGAGGGCCCGCGGGCGGGCGGGATGATATGCGAGTCGAGTCGGGCGTCGATCCACGGATGAATCTTCATTGGTCGGAATGTTCCGCTGAATGGTTTGTGTGTGACGGCGCGGGTTCGTGGAAGAAGAGACTCACGATGCGGTCGCGCCCGAGGACGCGTGCGAGCTCGCGGAACGCGTTGAACATGAAGAGGAGGATGAGAAGCCAGATCTGCACGCCGAGAGCGCGTGCCGCCAGACGACACTTTTGAGGAGCCTGCTGTTGGCCTCGGCGCGGCTTCCGGTCTTGCGCCAGAAGTGGATGAGGTGCTCGGCGTAGCGGATCGCGATCGAGACGACGAAATAGAGGGCGGCTCTCCAGAGGACGTTGTGCAGGAGGGATCTGTGCTGGAAGCGGCGGGTGATCGCGGCGTGGTCGGTGATGAGCACGACCCTTGCGATGATGAGCGCGCCGATGGTCGCGCTGATGGCCGCCTCGACGCGGATTCCGTATTGGCGCAGGATGAGCGATTCGGTCAGGACCAGGAGGTTGAACGCGGCGATGAAGAAGATCAGGATGGGGACCATCTCGAAAAGCTCTCGCTTGATTGCGATGCCGACGTTGCTCATGGGTTGCCTTCGTGTCTCGGCCGATTTCGGGGATGCCGGCGCGGCGCTGCGGATCACTTCGGGAAGAGGAATGTCACCACGAAGCGGAGGCCCCACTCGGGGCCGTTGTCGGGAGAATCCGCGTAGTACCGGCCGCCGATTGTGAACTGCACGGGCTGCTTTCCAAACTTCACGAGCTGGCTCGCCATCAGGTTGATTGGAACTGTCCACTGCTCGGCCGTCCAGTCGTAGGTGCTCTCGGTGTTGAGTGTGAGCGTCGTTGCCGTGGGCCAGGTGTAGGAGAGGAACGGCTGGAGGAATGTGGCGTTGAGGTCGGAATGGTCGTCGCTCTCGGTCACGCCCCAGAGGTGATTCACGAGCATCCCGTAGGTCCAGCCGTGGCTCTGGCGGAGGGCGAGCGCTGTGGGGCCGAGGCCGAGTTGCTCGGAGCGGAGCTGTGGGTCGGTCCCGGTTGGCCAGAGTGCGACGGGGCCGAAGGCGAGGATCCAGCCGCGGACTGGCTCTTTGGGAGAGAAGAAGAAGCTCTGCACGGTGTCGCCGATTCCGAAGTCGCTGTCGAGGCCTTCGGCGAGCGATCCCTGATAGATGACGGGAACGATTGTGCGGACGATCAGGTTCCAGTCGTCGCTGATCGAAAGGGGGATAACGGGCTGCACGTTGAGCGTGAGACGCTCGGCATCTTTCGGGCCGTATCCCTCGTCGTAGTTGAACTGGAGGGGGATGCTGATGAGGGACGCGACGGGGTTGGAGAGTTTCTTGGCGAGAGCCGCGCTGTCGGAGGTGCCAGCGGGGGACGCGGCGTCGGGAGCCGCCACCGACGGGTGCGAGGTCGCGGCGGCGGGTTGCATCGCGAACTGGAGCTCGCCAACGGCGAGTTGGAGATTGGGAGGCGTGATCGAGTTCAGGTCTGCGAGCGAGTCGGCGGACGCGATCGTGGGAAGTGTGCCGAACGCGCTGGCGACGATGAGTGCGAGCCTGCTCATGCGTGTCTTCTCATTGAGGTGAAGTGCAAGTGCGCAAAGGAATCAGAACGTGAAGCCGAGGCCCAGGAAGGGGCCGTGCATGAGGACATCGAACTGGAATTTGGAATCGCCGCTGCCGTTCTCGTAGTCGACATCGAGCCAGCGGTAGCCGCCCAGGAGTGAGATGCGTTTGTGTTTGCCGAGCTTGAGGTCCGCGCCGAGGACGGCGTTCCACGCGAAGTCTGAGCCGCCCGCGCCGATGTCGAAGCGTCCGAACAGGTTGAGCCGCTCGGCGACATCGACGCTGGCGCGGAGCCCGCCGAAACCATCGACCCAGAGCTCGTCGCCGGACGCCTTGATCGCGGCGTCGTCGAAGGAGAGCTCGAGATCGAGGTAGTAGATGCGGGCGCCGGCGAGGGGCTCAAGGCGGAAGCGGCGAGACTCGTCCCCTCCGATGGGCTTGTCGATGACGGCATAGGCCAGACCAAGCTCGAAGAAGCCCTCGTCAAACTCGAACTCCCCTTCACCGAGCGCTGGATGCTTGACGCGCTCGTCCTCGAGCGCGACATACATCATGTCGCCGAAGACGGTGAGTTTGTCGTGCCGGGCCTCCACCCGACCGGAGAGGCCCATCTTGAAATTGTCGAAGGTGGTATCAAAGGTGTCGGAGACGGATGTGGAGACATCGGCCGAGCGGCCGCGGATGGTGATGGTGCCGTCCATCGCGGGAATCCAGAGGTAGCCGACGAACGTGAACTTCCAGGCGTTCGGCTCGGTCGAGGATTCGAGCGAGTCGGGAGTGGATGACTGAGGGGGAGTCTCCTGGGCGTTCGCGCCGGCTCCGAGGGCGGCGACGAGCCCGGCGCAGATCAGGGACTTTCGAGCACAGGGGAACGTATGGTGCATTCTGAGACTCTCCGGTGTTGATTGTGCGGGTGTTCGGGCGGGTGAATCACGGCTTCGGGAAGATCTGGTTCCAGTCTCGCTTCATGTCGATGACTATCCAGTGGCGCATGTCTGCTTCATCGATGGCCTTGTCGAGTCTACCAATTTGTGAATCGCGGTCGTAGGCCCACTCGCGCTCGGCGTCGGTGTGGTGGATGAGGAGGCAGAAGCGCGGTCCGAGGCCTGCGGCGGTCCACTGGAGCATCTGCTGGTCGCCATCGGAGTTGCCCGCGGCGAGGATGGGGCGACGCCCGATGATCGCGTTGATGGCGACGGGCTTGCCGGGTCCGTCGTCGATGAAGTCGATGTCGGGGAGTTTGGCGAGGACGGGGCGGGCGGGGTCGTTGTTGACGAGGGAGAAGGTGGTCTTGCCACGTGAGCCGATGACCTGCTCTGGCGGGATGCCGTAGACCTCTTCGGCGAAGGCGCGCATGAACTCGACGCCGCCACCGGAGACGATGAAGGTCTTGAAGCCGTTGGCGCGGAGGTAGGCGAGCAGCTCGAGCATGGGCTGGTAGACGAGATCGGTGTAGGGGCGGTTGAGGGTCGGGTGCCGGGCAGTCTTCATCCATTCCTTGACGACCTGGTTGAACTCGTCGGTGGTCATGCCGCTGTGCGATGCGCCGACGATCTGGAGGATGGCCTTGTCGCCTCCGGCGAGGGCGGACTTGAGATCTCCCTTGAGGATGGAGGCGAAGGGCTCGGTTGTCTGCCACTCGGGGTGCTGGGGCGCGAGCGCTTTGACGCGATCGATTGCGAATGCGAGCTGGAAGTAAATGGGCTGTTCGGCCCAGAGCGTGCCGTCGTTGTCGAAGACGGCGATGCGCTCGGCGGGCGGGACGTAGTCGGCGGAGCCGGGGTCGGTCGCTCGCTCCACGAAGGAGGTGATGGCGGCGCGCGTGGGTGTCTCGGACCAGGAGGCGAGCATCGAGCGCGATGCGGCGCGTGAGTTGGCGCATCCGCTCAGGCCTGTGAGGAGTGCGAGCAGGACGAGGAGTGCGGTGGCGTGTTTCGGTCGCATCGGGGGGGGGCCTGAATGCCGTGTCGGCGGAAGCTGCCCCGGCGCGTTTGCGCGACGGGGAAGGCATGGGTCAGTTGTCGGTTCGCTGGAGGGCGGGCGCGGACCAGGTGCCGTCGAGGGCCGCGGCCTTGGGCCAGTAGAGGCGCATGAAGGCAACGAAGGGTCCCTTGGGAGCGGGGAGCCAGTTGGCTTCCCTGTCCTTGCCGGGGGACTGATTCTGGATGTAGAGGGTCAGCCCGCCGTCGTTGTCCTTCTTGAGGCTCGGGAGCATCGGTGAGTTGATGAGATAGCGGTTGATCGGGTTGGCAACGAGGAGGCTCTGGGGGAGCTCGTACATTGTGAGCGACCAGAAGGCGTTGACCGGAGGCAACTCGCCTGGCGCGAATCGCACGCTATAGGTGTGCGATCCAGTGAGCGGGTGGCCATCGGCGTCGACGGCGTAGACGGGGTACATGGCCTCCTGCTTGGAGTTGCCGTAGATGCCGAACTTGGCGGCGGCCATCCGGTAGAGGTAGTTGTTCTTCAGGAACGCTCGTGTGCCGAAGACGTCGCCGGAGGTCACCTCCTTGGCGTCGACGCGCTTCTCAAGAGTGGCGAGCTCGGCCCAGGCGTCGGCGATGCCGGCCTCGAGGGCCTTGGTCATCTCGGGAGAGAGCGACTCGATGTCGATCGACTTGCCGGCGCCGACGCCGATCTCGGCGAAGCGCGCCATCAGCGCGGTTTCGGTCGGGTTTGTGGGACAGAACCGGAGAATGAAACTAAGGATGTTGAAGAACTCGAGCGAGGACTTCTGTGCCTCGGGCGAGAGCGGCTCGATGTATTCGATGTCGGGCGCGGCCTTTGGCGCTGGCTTGCCCAGAAATGCCGAGAGGGGCTCGACCTTGTATCCGGATTGGATGTGCTTCACATTGTCGAGGTCGGCGGGGTCGAAGAGCTGGGTTCGATAGGCGACGCTGCCGAACTCCGTCTCGGAGCGGATCACCTTGTCGATGCCCTCGGGGGTCTCGCCCTTCCAGTTGGGGCCTGCCAGGAGGAAGCGGCCGCCGTCGTTGCCGGTGGTGCGGCTGCCCGCGTAGTCGAAGTTGAAGGTGTAGGCATCGATGAACTGCAGGCTGAAGTAGCGGTTCTTCTCGATGGCGGGAACGGTGAGGACAAGGGGCTCGGCGCGGAGGTCGTATCCCACCATGGAGTAGGGCGTGTCGGAGTTGGGCGTCTGGATGGCCTTGTCCTCGGGCGTGTAGACTCGGGGGATGTTGCGGATCTGGTTCCAGTGGGCCTTGAACTCGGGATTGGCGTCGTCGATGAAGTAGGCGTGCTGGATGCGATAGTTGTCGACCAAGGGGAAGCCGTAGATGTACGCCTCCTTGGCGATGGCCCGGGCTTCAGCGGGCGTGATGTCCGCCGCGGATGCGCCGGAGCTCGGCGGGACCGCGATTGTGAGGGCGAGCGCGGCTGCGAAGAGGCTCGAGCGAAGAGACATAGTTTCCTCCTGTTTGTGAGATGGAATCGTGAATGCGCCCCGACGCGTTTCCGCGGCGGGGCGAGAGTGTCTGGTTTCAGGCTGCGGTCAGTTGCTGCCGCGCGGGTTCGTGATCGCTTCCATCACGTTGTCGAGGTTGAAACTTCCCGGCTTCTGGCGAGGGGGGAACTCCTTGAAGCTATGGAGCCGCTGCGCGACATGGGCACCGGCGGGGGCGAGCAGGAAGATGCGGTCGATGCGCCACTGGGCGTATCCGAGGCCCTCGTGGTCGGCGCGCTCGAAGGGGTCGGATCGGAGGTTGAAGAGCTTGGGGAGGCGGAGGGTGACGAAGGGCTCCTGCCAGACGTCGAAGCCGTGGCCGCGCTGCTCGAGGAAGACCATCTTCCACTGCTCGTAGCGGAGCGCGGCGACGTTGCCATCGTCGGTCCAGTAGATGAAGTCCTTGCGTGGCCATGGCTCTCGCCTTTCAGGGCGGGCGTCAGGTCGTATCCGTCAATGTGGACCCTGTAGTTCATGTCGCCAATCTTGCGTCCCTTCAGGAGGTCTTCCGTGCCGGTACGGTCGCCTGCGGCAGCGAGGAGTGCGGGGAGCATGTCTTCGTGGGCACCGAGGTGGTTCTTGCCGAACTGTCCGGTGGCGTATCCCTGCGACTTCATGACCGTCGCCATGGTGACGTCGGTCATCTGCCAGCCTTCCTTGGCACCGGGGAGTCCGACCTTGGTCATGCCGGTGAGGACGGGACGTTGCCGCCGATGAAGGCGGCACGGCCGGCGGTGCAGGACTGCTGGTCGTACCAGTCGGTGAAGAGCGCGCCGTCGCGGGCGATGCTGTCGATGTTGGGCGTCTTGTAGCCCATCATGCCGAGGTTGTACGCGCTGACGTTGAACTGGCCTATGTCGTCGCCCCAGATGACGATGATGTTCGGTTTCTTGGTCTGGGCCTGGGCCTGTGTGCCGGTCAGGCCGAGGGCGCATGCGGCTAGCAGCGTGAGAGCGGCGGATCGGAGCGATCGAATCACCTGGCGTTCCTTCGTGTGAGGGCGATCGAAGCGTGGACGGTCGAGAATGTGGAGCTCGGCGCGGGGTCAGTGTGCGCCGAGCGGTTTGATCGGGGCGATCTCTGGAGGTGGCGGTGCATTGAGTACGCATCGGAATCCGACGTGGGACATGCCGGTGTCGGAGGCGCAGCCCATGCGAGCGGCGGGGCGGTATGAGGCGCAGTAGCTGTCGTTGCAGAGGAATGAGCCACCACGTTGCACGCGACTATCGGCGGCGAGGGGGTTGCGTGGGTCGCGAGCGGCGGCGGGGCCGCGCGGGTTGGAGATGATGATCCCTGTTCGCGATGGGTTTGTGTCGCGCTCGGCCTGGATGCGATCTGCGTAATAGCCGGCGTTGTAGAGGTCGGAGCACCATTCCCAGACATTGCCAGCCATGTCGACGAGTCCGTAGCCGTTGGGTGGGAACGAGCCGACGGGGGCGGTGCCGTCGAAGTGGTCTTCGCGCGAGTTCATGATGGGGAAGAGACCCTGCCACGTGTTGGCGCGGGTTGGATCGACGGGCTCGTTGCCCCAGGTGTTTGGGGCGTGATTGAGGCCGCCTCTTGCGGCGAATTCCCACTCGGCCTCAGTCGGGAGGCGTTTGCCGGCCCATTCTGCGTACGCGACGGCATCGGGCCATGCGACGTGCACGACCGGATGATCGGCGCGGGTGTCGATGTTGGAGTCGGGGCCTTCGGGGTGCTGCCAGTTCGCGCCGAGCGTCCATTGCCACCAGCTGAGGTTCTCGATCGGACGCGGGTCGCCCTTGGTGATTCGGGGCTTCACAAAGACGAGAGCGCCCGGCTGGAGCATCTCTTCGGGGGGGCTTGGTGTTCCTTCGGGGACCTGCTTCTTGAGTTCATCCCAGTCGACGGGACGCTCTGCGATGGTGATGTAGCCGGTGGCTTCGACGAAGGCGCGGAACTGTGAGTTGGTGACTTCGGTGCGGTCGATCCAGAAGCCGCGGACCTCGACGGTGTGCGGCGGCTGCTCGTCTGGGCGTGAGAGAGGATCGGTGGAGCCCATGGTGAACGAGCCGCCGGGGATCCAGACCATGCCGGGGGGCGCGTCCTGTGCGCGTACTGCTTGCGAGATGAGGAAGAGGGCGAGCAGCGCGAGGGTGTTTCGAGAAAGTCGCATGCTTCGATCGGTGATCACGTCATAGATTGTGAGATCGCGGAGGTGAGCGATTTCGCGGTTTCGGCGTCGAGCTTGCCCGGGTTCCACGTGATGCCGAGGCCGGATGAGCCGGAGGGACGCGACGGGAACTTCGGGATGATGTGGAAGTGGACGTGGAAGACGGCCTGATGGGCATCTGCGCCGTTGTTCTGGAGGACGTTGTAGGCGGTTGCGCCGGTGGCCTTCATGACGGCGCGGCAGAGACGGGGGAGGGCACGACCGAGCGCGGCGGCGGAATCGTCGGAGAGTGCGTCGAGCGTGGCTGCGGGCTCTTTCGGGATGACGAGCGTGTGGCCGGCGCTGAGTGGGCCGATGTCGAGGAAGGCGAGGACGTGTGCGTCTTCGTAGACCCTATGGCAGTGGATCTCGCCTCGGATGATCTTGGAGAAGATGGTCTCGGCCATGGATCGTGATTGTAGGGGAAACGGGATGGGCGTGCGGTTAGCCCGGGTGTTGGTTCGGAATGAGGAACGGGCGACCCGAAGTGGGTCGCCCGTTGATGGATGCGTCGATCATTTACAGGGATCAGCGGCGGCGGCGAGAGCGGAAGAGTCCGGCGGCCCCGAGGAGAGCAAGCGCGGAGGGCGCGGGGACGAGCTCTGCGGTGAAGATCCAGTCGGTGCCCATGGGCGCGGCACCAGCCGGGTAGGTGAGCCAGCCCCAGCCGGAGATGCCGGCGAAGCCGCGGTGGCCAGCGTCGTCGCTCTCGTCGCCGAGGCGGAATGAGAAGCTGCCGTTGGACTTGTCGAGCAGATCGAGCGTGTCGCCGAGCGGCGTCGTGACCGTGCCCGTGTTGTCCATGTTCGCGACGACGTAGATGTCGTCGTCGCCGGGGACTCCGGAGACGCCGATGCTGTATGTAAAGGAGAAAGAGTAGAGGCCGAGGTAGGCGTCGGCAGCCCACGCGGCGCCGGTGTCACGGCCACCCATGGAGACGCCGGAGATGGTGATCTCCGTGCCGGTGAAGGTCAGGAACATCTCTGAGTCGGCGTGGTCGAAGTCGAATGTGAAGTTGTCGTTGCCGGCGGTCACGTCGTAGAGCTCAACGAGGCGGAGGCCGTAAGGCGGGGGCGCGATGGCACCGTCCGGATGATCGTGCAGCCGGTAGATGCCGGGGACGATCACTTCGGCGCTGGCGACGGGAGCGAATGCCGCGGCGACGGTGCCGCAGGCGAGAAAGGCAACCAGTGACTTGTTCATCTCTATAACTCCCAGACGTTCACCGAACTCCGTGTCTGCGCAGATGCACAGCCAGTTGTCCGGCCACCATCTAAAGAAGTACACCACGGCCGAGAATGTGCCAGTGAAACTGGCGAGCAATCTGATCTTTCTCGGGCGTGGCAGCGTGACGTCAGGTATATTTGTATTTTGTACGGTATTCCAGAGGATCGGGAGCGGTGGGGTGTGGCGGACCTAGAATCGGGTTCGCAGTCATCTTGAACCCGTTGCGGCTGCTCCGGCGGCTGATCTTTGGAGTCTGTTTCCATGCCCAAGAAGTCCATTTCCCAGGTTGATGTCGCCGGCAAGCGCGTTCTGATCCGCGTGGATTTCAATGTTCCGATGTCGGGGACGGAGATCACGGACGATCGGCGCATTCAAGCCGCGGTACCGACGATCAAGAGCGTGATGGACCGGGGCGGGCGTGCGATCCTGATGTCGCACCTCGGGCGTCCGGAGGGGACGGGGTTTGTGGAGCATGAGACGCTGCGCCACGCGGCGGCGAAGCTCGAGAAGATCCTCGGGAAGAAGGTCGGATTCCCGTCGAAGGACTGCGTGGACGACGCGGCGGCGGCGGGCGTTGCGGCGATGAAGGATGGCGAGGTTCTCATGCTTGAGAACCTGCGCTTCCACAAGGGAGAGAAGAAGGGCGATGCGGCGTTCGCGGCGAAGCTGGCGGCGTACGGCGATGTGTACGTGAACGATGCGTTCGGGACGTGCCACCGGCCCGACGCCTCGATGGTGGCTGTGCCCATGGCGATGGGAGGGAAGCCCCGGGTTGTCGGGTTCCTGGTCGAGAAGGAAGTGAAGTATCTGGGCGAGGCGATGAAGAATCCGGCTAAGCCGTTTGTGGTGGTGCTTGGCGGGGCGAAGGTGTCGGACAAGATCGGCGTGGTGGACAATCTGCTCTCCAAGTCGAGCGCGGTGATCGTGGGCGGGGCGATGGCGTACACGTTCCTGGCGGCGCTCGGTCGGAAGGTGGGGAACAGCCGCGTGGAGACGGACAAGGTTGCGCTCGCGAAGAAGATCATCGACGATGCGGCGCGGCACAAGTGCGATCTGCATCTTCCTGTGGATCACGTGTGCTCGACGCAGTTTCTTGAGCACGCGGGGGAGATCCACACGTTCAAGGACTCGATCAAGGACGGGTACATGGGCCTGGACATCGGGCCGGAGACGCAGTCGCTCTATGCGGGCGTGATCGCGAAGGCGAAGACGATCGTGTGGAACGGTCCGATGGGCGTGTTCGAGTGGCCGGCGTTCAGCGTCGGCACGAAACAGGTTGCGGGCGCGATCGCGCGGGCGACCGAGGCGGGCGCGACGAGCATTGTCGGTGGCGGCGATTCGGCGGCGGCTGTCGAGAAGTTCGGGCTCGCGCAGAAGATGTCGCACGTGTCGACGGGCGGCGGGGCGTCGCTCGAGATGCTCGAGGGCAAGCCGTTCCAGTCGATCGAGATTCTTGACAACGCGTGAGCCAGAGATGACGAGTTCACTCGGGCGACGCTCGGCGCGGCAGGACATCGTGACGCTGCTCGCGCTGTGCGCGGTCGTGTACTTCGTGGGGCTGACGACGCATGGGCTCTCGAATTGGCAGGAGTCGATGCGCGCGTTGGTGGCGCGGGACATGGGAGCATCTGGCGAGTGGGTGGTTCCCCGGGTGAACGGCGAGGCGTATCTCGCCAAGCCACCCATGATCTACTGGTGCCAGCTCGCGATCGCGCGGGTGCGCGGTGCGTTCGGCGGGGACGGCGTGCCGGGCGTCTTTGAGTTGCGGCTGACGGTTGCGCTGGCGGCGACGCTCGGCGTGCTGGCGACGTATGTCGTAACGAGGCGGATGCTTGGGGCGACAGAGAGAGAGCGTCGCGCGGATTCGAGCGCGGCGGAGGAGCGAGATGGGCTGGCGCAGCACGCGGCGTGGTGGTCGGCGGTCTTTCTCGGGACGGGGATCCTGTATGTGCGATCGGGGCGGACGGGGGAGCTGGACATCCTGCTCGCACCATGGACGGTGATCGCGATCGGCGCGCTGCACGCGGCGTATGCGAGACATGTCGAACGGAAGCGGATGCACTGGGGCGCGCTCGCGGTGGCGGGCCTGGCGGTGGTTGCGGCGGCCCTGACGAAGGGGCCGCCGGGTGTGGTGACGATCCTGCTCGGTGCGTACGGGGGGATGGCGCTGGCGATCGCGGCGGATGTGCCTTGCACGACAAGGACGCGCGTGCTTGGGGCGATGGTGGGCGGGCTCGCGTTCGGCGTGCTGACGCTAGTTGATTTCGGGGCTGTGTTCCATTTCGTGTCGGCAGGCCCGGAGGGTGCTCCGCGCGCGATGGCGGGTGTATCGATTCTGAAAGTGGACTCGGCGACCGATGTTGTTGGTGTGTTGCTGGTCGCGGGAGCGGGCGCGATGGTGGGGGCGGCGTTCGCGCCGCTGCTCGATCGCGAGTCGTTCAAGAGGCTGTTCTCGGCGTGCGCGCGAACGCATCCGATTGCGATGGTCCTGCTCGCGGCGGGCGCTGTGTATGGATGGATGCGGCTGGTGGGCGCGCGGATCGGGGTGGAGTCGGTGGCGCGGTCGGTGTCTTCGGAGACAGATGCGAACCTGGTGCTCTTTGATCCGGAATCGGTCTTGAGCAATCTGGAGGTTGTGCCGTACGCGGCGGGGATCGGCTCGGTGATGGCGATTGTGGCGGTGGTCTGGCTGGTGAAGAAGGGGCCACGCGGGACGTGGTGCGCTGGCGCCGGCCTTTGGTTTGTGATCGCGTGGGCGGGACTGGGGCTTCTCGCGTTCAGCGTGCTGGGGAAGGGTGTGGCGCGGTACATGACGCCGCTGTGGCCGGCGATTGCGATCCTGGGTGGGGCGTTCTTCACGCATCTCCTGGTGACGAAGGAGCGGCGGCAGAGCGATCGGCTCCGGGTGGTCGTCGGCGTGATCGCGGTGGTGATGGCGCTCGGGCAGGGCGTGTGGTACGGGTACGCGCGTGAGCGGCTGTATCCCTATCGGCATCCACGGGCTCTGTTCGCGGAGTTGGCGGCGCTTTCGCCGGTCCTGCCTCCCGTGTCGCTGGACTACTGGACGCCGGCGTACGACTTCTATGCCGGGACGCACATCGAGCTCTATGCGGATGTCGGGCCTCGTGTGCCGGTGTCGGGCGTTGAGGCGCGATCGCTGGGAGCTCTGCAGGATGAGTTGAGACTGACCGGTGGGAGGCGGCTGATGCTCGTGCGCGCGAGGCCGCACCGATCGACGGTGCAGGAGTTCCCTGTTGATCGGTTGATCGATGGGGGCGGGTTTGCGGTGGAACCGATCGTGCTCGGGAGTGAGTATCGCATCGACAACGGCAAGACGCCGGTGATGGCGGTGTGGGTCAGCGCGCCGAAGTGAGAAGAGCCCGCGGCGCTTCAGGTCCGGCCGAAGAGGCGCTCGAGATCGCGGATGGTGATGCGCACTGTTGTGGGCCTGCCGTGCGGGCAGTTGCTGGAGCGTTCGACACCCTCGCGCAGGTCGAGCAGTGCGTGGAGCTCGTCGAGGGACATCCTGTCCCCGGCCTTCACGGCGGCCTTGCAGGCCATCATGTCGAGGACCTCGTGCAGGGCCTCTTCCTGCGCGGGAGCGAGACCGTCTCTTTCTGCTTTGGCGAGGATCTCCTCCATGAAGGGGACGGGATCGACGCCGCGTTCGAAGAGGAAGGTGGGGAAGGCCTGGATGCCGATCGAGCGCGGGCCGAGGGGTTCGGCGCGGATGCCGACGCGTGTCAGGAGGGGCTCGAGCGCGGGGAGCAGGTCGATCTGCTCCGGCGTGGCCTCAACAACGACGGGCATGAGCAGGGGCTGGCTCTCGAGCGCTCCGGCGTCGACGCGCTGGAGGAGGTACTCGAACATGACGCGTTCGTGGAGCGCGTGCTGGTCGACGATGACGACGCCGTGCTCGTCCTGCGTGACGATGAAGGAGTTGTGCACCTGGAGCGCGGCGTTCTTGGGCGCGGGCGCGGCGATGAGTTGATCGGGGGCGAGCGGCGCGTTGGCCGCGTCGTGTGAATCGGCCGCGAGCGCGTGAGAGGTTGGCGTCGGCGCGGTCTCGGAGGGCGCGGGCTGCTGCGCGGGGAACGCGGCATCGGAGAGCGGCGCGGGCGCGGGGCGTTCGATGGCGCGCCGGAGGGCGTCGAAGGAGAGGCGGCCGCTGGCGCCGAACTGCGCCGGGATCTCGCGCTTGAAGAAGGAGACGAAGTCCTTGGGCTCGATGCTGCCAGAGGATGTTCCGGGGAGGATGGCGTTCGGGGAGTTGAAGGAGCCAAACCCTGTGCCGCCCGAGAGGCGGGGGGTGAGATCTCGTGCCTGGAGCGCGCGGCGGAGGGAGCCGAGGACCGCGGAGTGGACCATGGACTGGTCGCGGAAACGGACCTCCAACTTGGCGGGGTGGACGTTGACATCGACGGCCTCGGGCGACATCTCGATCATGAGGACGGCGGTGGGGTAGCGGCCGGGCTCGATGAGTCCGCGGTAGGCCTCGGCGATGGCGTGCTGCACGGTGCGGTCGCGGATGACGCGCCCACGGAGGAAGACGTGCTGGGCCTTGCTGGTGGGGCGGGCGAGGGAGGGGAGGCCGATGAGCCCCCAGATCGCCATGCCCCGCGCGTCGTCGAACTGATCGAGCGAGACCTCGATCAGTTGGTCTTCGAGTTCGGCGCCGATGATGGCGAGGACGCGCTCGCGCGGCGTCTGGTTGGGCGGCAGGTCGAGTGCGCGGCGGCCGTCGGTGGTGACTGTAAAGCCGATCGCGGGGTGTGCCATTGCCAGATCGCGGAGCCAGTCCATGCAGCGGCCCTGCTCGGTGGTGGGCGTCCTGAGGAACTTGCGTCGCGCCGGTGTGTTGAAGAAGAGGTTGCGGACGGTGACGCTGGTGCCGATGGGGCCGGAGGCGGGGCGGACGGGCGAGACGATGTCGCCCTCGACGTCGATCTGGGATGCGCCGGTGTCGTCGGCGCGCCGGGAGCGGATGGAGAGGCGCGAGACCGAGGCGATGGAGGCGATTGCCTCGCCACGGAAGCCGAGGGTGGCGATGCGGTCGAGGTCGATGGCCTCGGTGATCTTGCTGGTGGCGTGGGGCGCGACGGCGAGGGGGAGTTCGGCGGGGGAGATGCCGCTGCCGTCGTCGCTGACGCGGACGAGTTCGATGCCGCCCTGCTCAAGCTCGACGGTGATGCGCGTGGCGTCGGCGTCGAGGGCGTTCTCGACGAGTTCCTTGACGACGGAGGCGGGTCGATCGACGACCTCGCCAGCGGCGATCTGGTTGACGAGGAGCGCGGGAAGCGGGCGGATGCGCGTCGCGGTGAGTGGACTCTCCGGGGATGGGATGGGGTGCGGCTCCGCCACGTCGGGAGTGTAGGGGGAGGTGCCGTGGGGCATGGGGTTGTGGAGCGGGTGATGCTAGCTGGAGCCGGAGGGGGCGCTGGGGGCGTGTGTACGATGCCGCGCATGATGAGCATGATCGGAATCTGGCGGCTGGTGGCGATGCTGTGGGCGTTGGCAGGGACCGTGCCGCCGGGAATGCCCGCAACGGGGAGTTTCGGGTCGCGTGGCGGCGCTGGTGGGAGCGCGTCGCACGGATGGGTTGTGCTTGCGGATCCGAATCCGAAGAATGAAGCGGGAGCGATGTTGGCGCATGTGGCGCCAAGAAGTGTGGCGGCCGGAGGGACCGGGGCGGCGGACGGCGTGCTCTTTCCTGCGGTGCGGTTGGAGCGGATGGCGCTGGCGGTCGCTGCGTGCGACGACCGGGTGTACTTGTTCTTTGATGCGGAAGTGGGGCGCGACGCGAGCGTGCTCGAGGTCTTATCGGTGCGGGCGTTGCCGACACCGATCGCGGGGATGTATGCGTATGAGCCGCGCGGACGGCTGGAGGCGCACCGATCGCTGCCTCGTCTGGGCGGCTTGATCGGCGCGGTGGGGACGGCGGAGGGAGTGGTCGCGGTTGCGCGTGGAGATGGAGGGACGGGCGGGCGGGCTCTGGTGGTGAGTCTGCTGCGTGGCGGAGAGTGGGTGAGCGGGATACCGCCGCAGGTCGAAGGCGAGGGGGGCATGGATCTGCGTGAGCGTGTGCAACTGCTCTCGGTTGCGGGCGAGCCGCGGATCGTGGGGCGAACGCGGGGCGGGGTTTGGGGCGTGTGGGAGTCGGCGCGTGCTGTGTTCGCGGGCTCAGACGCGGCGCGCTCACCGAGTGAGGCGTGGCGATTTCGGAGGCTGCCCGACGCACCGTTTGCGATGGGCTCCGCGAGGGTGATCGGCGTTGGGCCGCTCGTGGTCGCGGCGGCGCGGGATGAGGGCGGCACGTTGGGCTTGTGGTCGCTGGTCGGTGAGCGGTGGATGGAGTTGGGTTCGCACGCCGAGGTGCCGGAGCGATTCGGTGTCGCCTGGCTCGCGGATGTGCGGCGGGTGGTGGTCGTGTGGGAAGCGACGGATCCGGTCGCGGGAGTGGAGACGGGGTCTGAGAGTGCGGCGGAAGCTTCTGAGGGAGTCAGGGTGTGGGAGGTCTCGGTGTCGACGGGGCTTGTCATGCACGATGGACCGGCGGCGCGGCGTGGGCCGCTCTCGACGCAGGACTTTCGCGCGCTCGTGGTGCTGCTGGTCGGGGCGACAACGGCGGTGTTGCTCTTTGTTGTGCGGACTGGAGATGACAGCGGGGTGCTGTCGATGCCGCGGGGTGTATCGCTTGCGGCGACGGGTCGGCGGGTTGCGGCAGCGGGGCTCGACATCGCGTTGGCGTTTGCGGGAGTGTGGGTTGTCATGGGGGCCACGCCGGGACAGGTGATCGATGTGCTGCGTCTGACGCCCGAAGGGATGGGCGTGATGGGTCTGGTGGATGTGATCCTGTTCGGGTTTGTCGGGGGGACGATCTGTGAGGCGATCTTCGGGCGGACAATCGGCAAGGTGCTTGCGGGTTGCGAGGTGTTTCCGGTGGTGGGCAGAGAAGCGATCGACCGGCGCGGGCTCGGGCTTCGGCGGGCGGGGATGCGCAACGCGGTGAAGTGGGCTCTGCCCCCGGCGGCTCTGCTCGGGCTCTTCGAGCCGGGCGGTCGGCATCGGGGCGATATCGCGGCCGGCACGGTTGTGGTCGAGCGGTTCGATATAGATAAGGATGGGGGCGGTGGTTCGCCAGCGTAGGGCGTGTGCGGCTGAAGGGGCGGGGTAAGAACGTCCGATAGCAATTCGAGATCCGGGGCGTGCGCTCCGGCGGTTGTATGGCTGCGCGAGGGCTGGACGTGGCGGACGAGTCGGCACAGGGTGAGAGGCCAGAGCAGGCGACGCCGGAGGGTGAGCGGGTTCGCGCACGCCCGTCGTGGAAGGAACTCTGGCAGATTCCGCTCCTGGCCGTGGGCGTCGCTGGGCTCGCGTTCGGTGTGTTCCGAGTCGCGACGAACGTGCCCAAGCCGGACGTCTCACGCCCGCTGGCACAGGCGGAGCGGCTGATCTCTGAGGATCGGAGTGCGGATGCGCTTGCGTTGCTGAACGAGAGCGTCTTTCCGGCGGTGGACACGGGCGAGGTTGGACTGGAGCAGCGGCGGGCGTATCACACGCTGGCGGCGCGGGCGATTTATCTGGGCCAGCAGCGGCTCGGGATCTCGCTGGCTGAGAACAACGAGAATGTGGGCCGGGAGTATCTGGCGGCGGAGCAGCTCGGTGAGAAGCTGGACGCGCGGGATGCCTATTTCCTCGCTGACACGCTGGTGTCGCTCGGTCGGATGGATGAGGCGAGATCTCGGGCAGACAAGCTGGGAGACAAGGATCCCGCGAAGAAGCGGTTGCTGTATCGGCGCATGATCGAGGTCGCGGTCGGCGAGGGTGACGCGGGGCGCGGCAGGGCATCGGCGTTGCTTTCGTCGATGCTCTCGGACGCGACGCTGCCACCGGAGGATCGCTCCTGGGCGACGGCGCGTCAGGCGGAAGCTCTGCTTCGCGCTGGCTACGCCGAGGATGTGATCGCTCGACTCTTGCGGACACTGCCCCGTCTGGCGGATACAGCGGGGCGTGAGGTTGCGGAGTTGCACCTGCTGCTCGGCCGGGCGTACATGCAGACTGGCGAGGACGTCGAGGCTGCGCGCAGTCTTGCTCGGGGCGAGCAGATGCTCGGCACCGGTGACGCGTTGCGGGGCGAGCTGCTGGCGATGGAGGCGGAGATCGAGACTCGCGAGGGGCGGACGCAGGAGGCACGCGACAAGTACTTGGAGATCACGGAGACGTTCAGCGGTAGTCGCACGTATCTGCGGGCGTTGCTGGGGATCGGCGAGTGCGAGGCGTTGCTGGGACGATTTGACGAGTCTCTGGCGGCGTATCGAGTGCTTGCTTCGGCGATGGACGCGGGAGAGGCCTCTCCTCTGGTCGAGTCGGGGCAGGTGATTGAGAGCCTGTTGCGTCAGCATCGCGTGTTGATGGCGGGCACGCCATCGCGCGGGGGCGAGCCGGATCCGCGGGGCGCGCTGGCGTTCGCGGAGCTGGCGGAGGCGATCGCGCCCGAGGGACGGGCGCCAGCGGAGACGTACCGAGCGATCGCGGTCGCGCATCGAGCGATCGCGGCGGACCTGCTGCCGGAGCGCGGTGAGTCGGCGGATCCCGCGATGGAGATCGCGACCATGGAGCCGGGAGCACGGGACGAGGCGCGGATGCATCTTCGCTTGGCGGGGATGTATGCGAACCTGCACGCGTCGAGCGTCGCGGACGACGCGCAGGCGTATGCGAACTCAATCTGGGACGCGGCGGACGCCTACGACCTTGCGGGAGATCGCGACGAGGCGGTGGCTGCGCTGCTTGAGTTCACGGAGTCGTTTCCGAGTGACGGTCGGCACGCGGAGGGGCGATTCCGGCTGGGGACAGCGTATCAGGCGCGTGGCGAGTATGAGCGTGGGTCGGAGGTGTTCCGGGCGATCATTGCGGATCGGTCGCTGAGGGATGTGGGCGTGCGAGTGGGTCCGTACGCGGATGCGAGCTATGTGCCGCTGGCACAGTGTCTGCTTCTTGACGGAAAGCTCGAGAACGACGGTGAGGCCGAGGAATTGCTGCTTTCGGTCGTCGATGGCTCGATCTCGGGGACACGGGCCAATGTGTACCGGGGCGCTCTGGTCGAACTGGCGGGTCTGTACGAGCGCACGGAGCGATGGACGCGTGCGATCGAGCGGTACACGGAGGGCCTTGAGCGGTATCCCGAGGACGGGCGGACTGCATTGTGGCGATTCAGGTTGGCGGATTCCTGCCGCCGGGACGCCGAGCGGATCCGCGGCGTGCTGCGTGGAGCGATGCCGGACGCGGACCGTGTGGAACTCGAGGAGACACTGCGGCAGCGGTTGACGCTGGCGATCGAGCAGTACGGGCTCTCGGCGGAAGCGATCGGAGAGAAAGAGGCGAGGAAGCGTCGGGCGCTCGAGTCGTTGTATCTGCGGAATGCAATGTTCTATCAGGGTGACTGTGCGTACGACCTTGGGAGGTTCGACGACGCGATTCGTCGGTACGAGAAGGCTCGAGAGCTGTATCCGAACGATCCCGCCTCGCTCGTTGCGATGGTGCAGATCGTCAACGCATACGTGGAGCGTGGCGACTGGGAGCGGGCGCGGACGGCGAACCTGCGGGCGAGGCGATTCTACGAGTCTCTGCCGGAAAGTGTTTGGGATGACCCGAACCTGCCGATGACGAAACGAGATTGGGAGCGTTGGCTGGAAGCCAGCGCACGGCTGTACGCGCTCGAGCAGTCGAGGGCGTCGGGCGAGGACTGACGGTTGGCGCGGAACTGGACAGGAGGTCCGGGATGACGCGAGGAAGCGGCTCGGTCGAGACAGATTGGCGCGGGCGATTCGAGGCGCTGGTGGAGCGCCAGTGTGCGCTGTACGCCGCGCTCGATGCTCTGTCACAACGACAATCTGAGCTTGTGGAGGCCGGGGACGCCGAGGGCGTGCTGGGTGTGCTTCATTCGCGACAGAGCGTTCTGGACGAACTGGCCACAGTTGCGGAGCAGCAGCGACCTCTGCGGGATCGCTGGGCGTCTTCACTTGCGCTGATCGATGTGCCCTCGCGGGAACGCTTGGCAGCGAGGGTTCAGGCGATGGAGCGGCTGGCGGCGGAGATCAACGAGCGTGACGAGCGGGATCGCGAGCGTCTGGCCGAGCAGCGTGACGGGATTGCCAGCGAGCTCGCGTCGGTGGGCAAGACGCGTCGGGCCGTCTCGGCCTATGGCGAGTCCCCGGCGTATGGGGCGAGATTCCAGGACCGCGAGGGATGAGCGACGTGGGAACGGCGGCGATCGAGGGTGTCGAGGGGCTGCGGGGCGCACAGGGTGCGGCGGCGATGACGCCGGCGGACCTGGCGGAGCTGATTGGCGCGTTCAACGAGGTGACATCGCGGCTGGAGCAGACGCATGGGCAGCTCCGATCCGAGGTGTCGCGGCTGAACGAGGAGTTGGCACGCGCGAACGAGGAGCTCGAGCGATCCAGGCGGCTGGCGGCGATCGGGGAGATGGCGGCGGGGATTGCGCACGAGGTGCGGAATCCGGCGGGCTCGATCAATCTGTATGCGCGGATGCTGGAAGAGGATCTCGCCGAGATGGATGGGCCTCGCGAGATCGCCCGGAAGATCGGTGCGGCGGCGCGCGGGCTCAACGCGGTCGTGGGCGATGTGCTGGCATTCGCGAGGGAGATCCAGCCCCGTGTGGCGGAAGCGGATGCCGCGGCGCTGCTGGAGCGTGCGTTTGAGCAGTGCGCGGACGTCGCGGCGCGTGTGCCGGGAGGGATTCGGGTCGAGTGGGCGATCGTGAATGAAGCGGTGGTGCGGTGCGACGCGGCGCTCGTTGAGCGTGCGCTTGTAAATGTCGTGCGGAACGCGCTCGAGGCGATGGGAGAGAGCGGAGAGCGGGTGGCAGATCACGGGCTCACGCTGGGCGCGCGGGAGGAGAGGTTGGGTGAGGGGTGGAGCGTGCTCTGTGTGCGAGACACAGGGCCGGGGATGAGTGATGAAGTCATCGCGAGGATGTTCAATCCGTTCTACACGACGCGGGCGGCGGGCACCGGGCTCGGGCTCTCGATCGTGCATCGGATTGTCGAGGCCCATGGTGGACGAGTTGTAGTGCGGCGCGAGCGTCCGAGCGGCGCGTGCGTTGAGTTGTGGTTGCCCAGGCGTCCGGCCGCGGGAGCGGCGGGCGCTGGACCTTCATGCAGGGAGCACGCGGGATGAGCACCGTTCTGGTTGTGGACGACAAGGAGATGATGCGTGACAGTGTGGGCGTCACGCTGGAGAGGGCCGGGTTCGAGGTGATGAGTGCGCCGGACGGCCCCGCGGCGCTTGACATGATCGCCAAGCGCCGCCCGGATGCGGTGGTGACTGATCTGCGGATGCCGGGGCTTAGCGGGCTGGAGTTGATCGAGCGTGTCCGCGCGATCGACGAGGAGCTCCCGATCGTGCTCATGACAGCGTTTGGCACGATCGAAACGGCCGTCAAGGCGATGCGACTCGGTGCGTTTGACTACCTGACCAAGCCGTTCGAGGGGGACGAGTTGATCGTCGCGATCAAGCGAGCGGTGCAGCACACGGGGATCGTGCGAGAGAATGCGGTGTTGCGCATCGCGACCGGGCGGAAGGACGGACAGATCGAGCTTCGCGGGTTGGAGCGGCTGATCGGGTCGTCGCCGGCGATTCGGCGCGTCAAGGAGCAGGTCCTGGCGGTTGCGGCTTCGCACGGGAACGTGCTGATCTGCGGCGAGTCCGGATCTGGCAAGGAGGTCGTCGCGAGAGCGATCCATGAGATCTCGCCGCGATCGGCGCGACCGATGCTTGCGGTGAACTGCGCCGCGCTGTCCGAATCGCTGCTTGAGAGCGAGTTGTTCGGGCATGAGCGGGGAGCGTTTACGGGCGCGGACAAGCTTCGCAAGGGGAGATTCGAACTGGCGGACGGCGGCGCGCTGCTTCTGGATGAGATCAGCGAGGTGAGCCCGAGCGTTCAGGCCAAACTGCTGCGCGTGCTGCAGGAGCGGGCGTTCGAGCGGGTGGGATCCTCGATCACGATCGGCGTGGATGTTCGGGTGGTCGCGACGAGCAATCGGGATCTGCCTCGCTCGGTATCGGCGGGCCAGTTCAGGCAGGATCTGTTCTTCCGGTTGAATGTGCTGCCGATTCATGTGCCGCCGCTGCGGGATCGCTCGGAGGATGTTCCGGAACTGGCGGAGCACTTCGTTGATGAGATATGTCTGCGTGACGGGCGGAGCTCGATGGGGTTTGAGCCCGGCGCGATGGACCTGCTGTGTTCGTACGCGTGGCCGGGGAATGTGCGCGAGCTTCAGAATATCTGTGAGCGTGCGGTTGTGATCTGGGCTGCGACGGGCGCGGGGAGTGTGGAGATGCCGGCGTCGCTGATCGAGCCGTGGCTGCTCGGCGGGGCGATGGCGGGCACACCGGGAGTTGATGGCGGAAGCGGCGCCGCAGCGATGATCGGCGCCGTCGGCCTCAACGGTGCGAGCCCCTACGAGCGGATGGTTGAGAGCAAGCCGACAGGCCTTGAGATGGACGGATTGACCCTTGAGGAGATCGAGCGGATGGCGATCCTGAAGACGCTTGAGCGGCTGGATGGGCATCGGCTGAAGACGGCGCGGGCTCTGGGGATAGGGGTTCGGACGCTGGGCCTCAAGATCAAGAAGTGGAAGGAAGAGAAGATCGTGGCCGAGACGCTGTAGCGGGTATGCACGGTGTTGGCGCGGAGTTTGCTGAGGGTGGCGTGATGATCGATGGAATCGTCAACTCGGGCGCGATGCCCTCGCTGGAACTGGCGATCGGGTACGCGGCTGCGCGACAGAAATTGCTGGCGCACAACATCGCGAATCTGAGCACGCCGGACTTTGTTCAGCGCGATGTCGCGCCGACCACGTTTCAGCAGTTCCTGCGCAGCGCGGTGCAGGAGCGGCGTGAGCGGGCCGGGACGGCGGGGGGCATGCAGGGGGAGCTTCGTCTGGGCGAGTCGCGTGAGATTGAGATGGGGACGAACGGGCTCAGGCTCACGCCCCACGAGGCGCGCGGCGGGGTGATGTTCCACGACCGGAACAACAGGGATCTTGAGCGGCTGATGCAGGACATGGCGGAGAACGCGTCGGCGTATCGCGTTGCGATCGATCTGATGCGGAGCCAGACCGAGACACTGAAAACTGCGATCTCGCAGCGGGTGTGAGCGCGTGAGGAGCGTGGCTGATGTATGGATCGCTCGATATCTCGACCAGCGGCATGGTGGCTGAGCGGGCGAGGTTCGCCTCGATCGCGGCGAATATCGCGAATCGCGATACGCTGGTGGATTCACAGGGGCGGTACAACCCGTATCGCAAGCGGCAGGTGATGTTTGCTCCGGGAGATCCGAGCGCGAGCACGCCCGAGGGGCGACGCCTGGGCGTGCACGTCGCCCGCGTGATGATCGACGAGGACGCGCTGATCGAGAAGCACGATCCGACCCACCCTTTCGCCGACGATCGCGGGTATGTAAAGGTGCCGGACATCAACCCGGTGGTTGAGCAGCTCAACGCGATGGAAGCGGTGCGGTCGTATGAGGCGAATGTGCAGGCGGCGGAGGCGACCAAGTCGATGCTGTCGCAGGCGCTGCGTCTGCTGGCCTGAGACCTACGGGACTTGGCACGGCTCGTGCGTATGCTGTGACGAACGGTCGAACCAGAGGGCTGCAAGGTGTCTGATCCACTAGGACTGATTCGGAGCGGAGACGGGGGCGTTGGTCCGGTCGGTCGGATTGCGCCTTCGGCGGCTCCCGGCAAGACTGACGGCGGTCCTTCGTTCCGCGACGTACTGATGCGGAACATTGAGCAGGTCAACGAGTTGCAGCAGGACGCGACGCGGGCGATCGAGCAGATCCAGACCGGCGAGCGTCAGGACGTCGAGGGCGTCATCCTCGCGACGCACAAGGCGGATCTCGCATTCCGGGCGCTGCAGAGCGTGCGGAATCGGATGATGGACGCGCTCGAAGAGGTCAAGCAGATGCGCGTGTGATGCGGTGGGTGCGCGGCAAGAACTGCGCCACAGGCGCGGCGGCTGCGCTTCGTTCGCGCAGGTTGAAGCAATCGGACGATTCTGGCCGAAGGTAGGTGTCGCCCGACGGGTCAGGCCCGCCGGACGGATGTCTCCGTGGAACGGAGACGCGCGGCAGGAGGCCGGTCTTGGAGCGTCTGCAGAACGCCATCGCGTTGATTCGCAAGCAGTTGGGCTCGCTCACGGCGACGCAGAAGCTGTTGGCCGGTTCGATCGGTGTGATCGCGGCGATGACGCTCTTCGTCGTGGCCCAGTACGCGGGCAGGCCGTCGTTTGTGGAGCTGTTGCCGGGGATTGCGCCCGCGGAGCAATCGCGGGCGATGTCGATTCTGCGCACGGCGAACTTCGCGGTGAAGGACGAGGCCGGAAAGGTGATGGTGAAGCCCGGGACTGAGAGCCGCGCGATCGCGATGCTCCAGGAGGAGGGGCAGCTTCCCGGTGACACCTCGCTGCTTTTCCAGAACCTTGTCGACAAACAGAGTTGGCAGAACTCTCGCACGCAGAACGAGCAGATGTTCCAGATCGCGCTCCAGAACGAGCTCGGGCGCGTCATCTCCAATTTCAGGGGTATCAAGCGGGCGACGGTGCTGATTGATGCGCCGCAGGCGGTCGGGCTTGGTGCGGCGGTGCGGAAGCCAACGGCATCTGTGACGGTGTTCTCAGACAGCGGGAGGGCTCTGGATCAGGCGACAGTCGACGCGATTGCATCTCTCGTGAGCGGAGCAAAGTCCGGCCTTGCCGTCGAGAGCGTGCGCGTGATTGATGGATCGACGGGGCGCCAGCGGACGCCAACGTCGTCTGACCAGTTCCTGCCCACGCAGTATCGCGATGCGGCGGCGCTGGCGGAGGAGGCGAAGCGTCGCCAGATTCTGGACCTTGTGTCGTACATCCCCGGGGTGGTCGTCGCGGTCACTGCCGAGGTGGACATCACCAGGCGCGATTCGCAGTCGACGCTGTACTCCTCTCCGGATGAGGGAGGGACGGTGTCGCTCCTGGCGCGTGAGACAAAGAACAGTGTGACGGACTCCTCCGGCGGCGGCTCGGCGGAGCCCGGGATCCGATCGAACCAGGGGCAGGACATTTCGCGTGGGGCCTCGGGAACGGGGCAGAAGTCGGAACAGAAGGACACGCAGACCGAGATGGAGAACAAGGTCGGGTCGAAGACCGAACGTGTCGTCGATCCGCGGGGAATGACGACCCGGATGGCAGCGAGCGTGAACGTGCCGCAGGGGTACGTTGAGGCGCTCGTGAAGAAGGCGAAAGACATGGCGTCCGGTACGGCAGCGGCTGGCGCTGCGCCGGCCTCGGTGACGGCGCAGGAGGTGAAGGACAAGTTTGCGGAGATCGAGGCGGACATCCGAGCCAGCCTGTTGCCCCATGTCAGGGCGCAGGGCGTTGAGGGAGAGGTTCGAGTCTCGATGGTTCCGGTGGAACTGCCGCCTCTCGGCGACGCGGGCGCGACCCAGGCGGGGATGTTTGGTTCCGATGGCGGTGGCGGGATCCTGGCGCTCGGCGGCGGCCTGGTCGAGAAGGGCGTGCTCGGCGTGCTCGCGCTCGCGGCCGTGGGGATGATGTTCATGATGGTGCGGAAGGCGAGCAAGCCTGTTGTGCTGCCCTCGGCGCGTGAGCTCGTTGGTGTGCCGCCGACGCTTGAGACAGGCGCGAGTGTCGTGGGCGAGGCGGACGAGATGGAGACCGCAATGGCGGGCATCGAGATCGAGGAGGGATCGGTGCGGGTGCAGAAGATGCTCGAGCAACTCGGTGAGATCGTGCAGTCAGATCCGTCGGGAACTTCGCGGGTCCTGAACCGGTGGCTGCAATCGGAGCAATGAGTCGATTGGAACGTTGAGCGTGGAGTGACGGATGGCGAGAAAGCCGCACGACAAATTGCCGAGCGACCCGGCGGAGCTCGAGGGGTTGACCAAGGCGGCGATCCTGCTGCTGGCGGTCGGTCCCGAGCAGGCATCGCTGATGCTCAAGGCGATGGCTCCCGAAATGGTGGAGGAGGTGACGCGCGAGCTCGCGGGCCTCGGTCGGGTGCCCGATCCGCTCCAGGCGGCGGTGGTCGAGGAGTTCTACAACCTGACGATCGCGCAGCGATTCATGAACGAGGGGAGCCTCGAGTACGCCAAGCAGGTGCTCGGGCAGTCGCTCGATCCGAAGCAGGCAGAGCGTGTGCTCTCGCAGATCCAGACGCAGGTGCAGAAGACGCCGTTCAGCTTCCTGCAGCGCGCAGAAACCGACAACCTGCTGACGTTCATTCAGGATGAGCATCCGCAGACGATCGCTCTCATCACGTGCCATCTCCCGCACCACAAGGCGGCGGAGATCATCGGCGGGCTGCCGGTGCAGAAGCAGATCGAGGTGATCAAGCGAATCGCGAACATGGAGCAGACCAATCCGGAGGTGATCCGCGAGGTCGAGCGAGGGCTTGAGAGTCGACTGGCGAGCATGCTGACGCAATCGATGGAGAAGGCGGGCGGTGTGCCGACTGTCGCGGAGATTCTCAACCTGGCGGACCGATCGACGGAGAAGTCGATCATGGAGGGCCTCGAGGCGGACGATCCGGATCTTGTCGAGCAGATCAGGCGTCTGATGTTTGTGTTCGAGGACATCCTGATGGTCAACGAGAAGGGAATCCAGGCCGTGCTGAAGGAGGTCGAGAACAGCGAGCTGGCTCTGGCGCTCAAGACAGCGAGCGAGGAGCTGAAGCAGAAGATCTTCGCGAACATGTCGGAGCGTGCCGCCTCGATGATCAAGGAGGACATGGAGTACATGGGGCCGGTGCGAGTCAGCGATGTGGAGAGTGCTCAGCAGCGGGTCGTGGATGTTGTGAGGCGACTGGAGGAATCGGGCGAGGTGGCGATCTCCGGACGCGGCGAGAGCGAGATGATGGTCTAGAAGCCGTGGCGCGGGACCTCGTTGGACGGAGAGTGTGCGATGGGTCTGATCCGACGACCGGACATTCAGCAGATGGCGCGCGAGGCGCTTGTGATCAATCTCGGGGACATAGCGCGCGAGGGTGAGCGTGCGGCGGTGTCGGCACGCGCCGAGGTCGAGAAGATCCTGTCGGAGGCGAAGGCGGAGCGAACCCGCTTGATCGAGGGTGCTGTGGAAGAGGGAAGGGCGCAGGGGTTCGAGCGCGGGCAGGAGGAGGGGCGCAGGGCGGGAGCCGAGGCCGGAAAGCGAGAGGCGTTCGAAGCAGCGGCCGCGGAGCTCGAACGCGTGCAGCGGGCGTGGGAGGGATCGATCGAGGCCTTCGAGGGCGCGCGAGCGGAGATGCTCGGTGCGCTGCGAAGGGACGCGCTTACGCTCGCGGTCATGCTGGCCGAACGCGTGGTGAAGCGGGTGGTCGAGGTTGATGAGCGGGTCGTGACGAGGCAACTCGAGGCGGCACTCGAGGTGATTGCAAGGTCGACGCGGATCACGGTCGCGGTTCATCCCGACGACGAGGCGCTGGTGCGGGAGGCGATTCCGGCGATTGCGTCGAAGTTTGCTGATGTCACGCACGCGGAACTGGTGTCGGACGCGTCGATCGACCGGGGTGGGTGTGTCGTGCGGACGGAGACCGGGGGCGTGGTCGACGCGACAATCCGCTCCCAGGTCGAGAGATTGGCGGCGTCGATCGGGACGGGTATCGAGCGAGGCACGACGGGGTCGGCATCCGAGCCCAAGCTGGCGTCGCGCGACGATGAAGCCGGCGAGCAGTCGAGATCCGCGGCATGAGCAGTGGACCGGGCAGAGCCAGAGAGAGCGCGGCGGGCGTGGTCATGGGGCTTGCGCCGGAGCTTTCGATGATCGGTCGAACCCAGAGCCTGTGCGTGGTCGGTCGAGTCGCGGCGTTGAAGGGCATGACGGTGCTGGTGGAGGATCTTCCGCTGCCGATCGGCACGGTGGTCTCGATCGGGCGGGGCGACGCGCGGTGCGCGGGCGAGATCGTGGGCTTCTCTCGCGAACGAGCGGTGGTGATGACACTGGGCCGGATGGAGGGTGTGAGGCCGGGCGATCCCGCGCGCGGAGAGCAGATATCTCCAACGGTCGGCGCCGGGGTCTCGCTGATCGGGCGCGTGATCGACGGACTTGGACGTCCGATCGACGGCGGACCAGCGCTCACCGGGCTGATGCCGACCACGCTGTCGCCGGAGCCGTTGCGCGCGATGTCGAGGCGCCGAGTGACGGAGCGGATCGATTCCGGCGTGCGTGCGATCGATCTGATGATGACGCTCGGGCGCGGGCAGCGCATGGGTATCTTCGCTGGACCGGGGGTTGGAAAGAGCACGCTGCTCGGCACGGTTGCGAAGCGCACAAGCGCGGACGTTTCTGTCATCGCGCTGATCGGCGAGCGCGGGCGCGAGGTGCGCGACTTTGTCGAGCACACACTGGGTTCCGACGGGCTGGCGAGATCGGTTGTTGTGGTGGCGACGGGAGACGAATCGCCTCTCATGCGTGTGCGAGCGGCGTTGGTTGCGATGGCGATCTCTGAGTGGTTTCGCGATCGCGCGATGGATGTGATGCTGATCATGGACTCGGTGACGCGGTTCGCGCACTCGCAGCGGCAGATCGGACTGAGCGTGGGCGAGCCGCCCGCGACGAGGGGGTACACGCCGAGCGTGTTCGCGGCGCTCGCGCAGCTGATGGAGCGTGCGGGCGCGGTCGACCTTCCGGGTGGAAAGTCGGGATCGGTCACGGGCTTGTTCAGCGTGCTGGTCGAGGGCGACGACATGACCGAGCCGGTCGCGGACGCGTCGAGGGGTATTCTCGATGGGCATGTGTGGCTCTCGCGCAAACTGGCGCAGCGTGGGCATTATCCGGCAATCGATGTGCTGGACTCGGTCAGTCGCGTGGCGGACGACGTGACGGACAAGGGGCACCAGTCGGCTCGCCGGCAGGTGCAGCGGCTGGTCGCGATGCACCGGGAGGTTGAGGAGCTGGTCCGCATCGGCGCGTACGCGAAGGGGTCGAGCGTGGAGACAGACGTGGCGATCGAGTTGATGGGGAGGATCGATGCGCTGCTCACCCAGGGGCGAGACGAGCGCGTCGAGTTTGATGCGGCACGGTCTGAGCTGGTGAAGCTTGCGCTTGTCTCGGGAGACATGGTGCAGAAGCGAGTCGCGGCGGCACGGCGGGCGTGAAGGGCGGTGATGCGTGGCAAGATTCGTCTTCGAACTCGAGTCCGTGCTGCGGATGCGGGCTCGCGAGGAGGAGCGTGCGATGCTCGCGATGGGCGTGTGCGAGCGTGCGCGAGCAGCAGCGGAGCGGGAGGCGAGAGTGATCGAGGCGCGGGTCGACGCGGGGCGAGTCGAGTGGAGGGAGCGGCTGGCCATCGGTTCGAGCGGTTCGGGAGGCGTGAAGATCGCTTCCGTGCGGCTGCAAGCCGGGGCGACGCTGAGGGACCTGGCGGCGCTCAAGCGGGCGGCGTTGACGCTGGCGGCAGCGGAGCGCGAGGTGGAGCGGGCGAGAGTCATCCTGCTCGAGGCGACGACGCGTCGGAGAGCGATCGAAGAGCTACGCGAGCGGAAGCTCGAGGAATGGGTGGCGGATGCGGCGCGGGCTGAGCAGCGCGTGATCGATGACCTTGTGGTCTCGCGCCATGGGCGTCAGAGCGAGGACGACGAGGCTTGCAGTGTTGAAGGAGCTTGGTGATGCGCACGATCTGGAATGCACTCTCTGTCATGGCCGTGGCCAATCTGGTCGCGCTGCTGGGGATTGTCGGGTGGCTGGTTGCGGGCGGGCGGATCGATCGGGATCGTGTCCAACGTGTCCGAGAGACATTCGTGGAGACTGTGGCGCAGGAACAGGAGCGTGCCGCCAGAGATGAAGCGGCGAGAGCGGCGGAAGCGGCGGCGGCGGCCGAGGAGCAGCGGAAGAAAGAGGGATCGCCGGTTCCGTTCGCTGATGCGATGGACATGCGGATCCAGCGGAACGCCGACGAGGAGCAGCGCCTCGAGCGGTTGCGCAAGGAAATCACCCAGATGCAGCAGTCGATTGCGCGGGAGCAGCGCAAGATCGACGCCGACCTCCTGCTGCTTGAGGAGCGGGAGTCGTCCTTTGCGGCGCTGCGCGAGCAGATCAAGGAGACGGAAGGGAACAAGCAGTTCCGCAAGTCCGTTTCGGTGCTTGAGGCGCTGGATGCGGCGAATGCGATGAATGCGCTCGGGGAGATCCTCAGAGCTGGGGATGTCGAGCAGGTCGTGGCGTATTTGAATTCGATGCAGGACCGGAAGCGGGCGGCGGTGGTGTCCGAGTTCATCGCGGCGGGCCAATCCGATGTGGCAGCCGATTTGCTGGAGCGGATCAGGAAGCGCGGGGTTGAGGTGCCGAATGGGCCTGCGGGGCTCGGGCTCTCGGCCAACGCGGGTTCCTGAGGGATGCCGCTTGTCGTTGACGGTGAGTGAGCTGACGCCGGAGCGCGTCGGCCAATCAGGGATCGAGACCGGCGGCGGAGCCGTTGAGAAGACGCGAGAGCGTGCGAGAGAAGGGGCCAAGGGCTCGTTCGAGAGCGTGCTTACGCGCCTTGAGGGGACCGCGTCTGCGATTCCGACCACGCTGGATGGCAGGGTCGATGTGGCGGCGGTGATCGCGGAAGGGCGTCCCGTCGATCAGCAGCGCGAGGTTATCGATAACAAGCAATTGAAGATCGGTGAAGGCCAGCAGGCTGAAACGAACGAGACGGTCGATCGCCTGCACGGCGATGCACCGAGTTCGCCCCGAACGCGGAGCAAGTCGGGCTCGAATGAATTCGGCGCTCCGGCCGTTCTCACGCCGGTCGCAGATGGCGGTTCGACACAGCCAGGGAGCGGAGAGACGGGCGAAGCGGCTCTCCGAGCGACGCGGCATGAGAAGGTTGTATCTCACGCTGGGCCGAGCGCGAAGGACGCTGGTGTGGCTTCGGTCGCCGGCGCAGATGCAGCAAGATCGGGAACGGGCAACGCGGTTGGCCTCGCTGTCTCACCGAAAGAGCCGGGGCGTGCGGATATGGGTGGAACTGCCCCTGCGCGAGCGGTGGGCTCGAGCGGAACGATCCAAGCGGGTGCGAGCGCCGGTGGAACTGCGGGTGGAGGCGTTTCGGCCGATGGTGGACGCGAATCGCTGGCTCGGTTGGTCGGTTCGTCCCGTGGCGCGGCGGGAGGCAGGGCCGGCGAATCCCCGTTCAGGATGGAGCAGGAATCGCCGCTCGCGGCGCAGGTTTCGCGTGGACTGGCGCAGGTGCTGAAGGGGAAGGGCGGAGACGTTGCGTTGCGACTGAGGCCGGAGCATCTCGGCGAAGTCCGTGCACACGTTCGGATTGAGCATGGCGTGGTGGGGGTGCGGGTCGTTGCGTCGAGTGATGAGGCACGGTCTTTGCTGGAGCGAGACGTGGCAAGCCTTCGGGCCGCGCTGGAGTCGCGCGGGTTCGAGGTGGAGTCCATCAAGGTGGAGGGCCCCGTGCGGAGCACGGAGCCGGGGCATCCGGCGCGAGAGTCGGATGCTCAGCGCGAGGATCGCGCGATGAGAGACGAGGGTGGGGATCGCCCGGCCGATGGAAATCGGTCAGGTGAGCATGAAGGAGCGCCGGGGCGCTCTCGATGGATGGAGCGTGCCACCGGTGCGCTGGGCGGACGGTCGCCTGAGGCCCCGGTCGGCTCGGATCTCCGTGGCGCGTATGGGGTCGCGGGCGCGACGAGGATCGGGTGGGACGGCGTTCTGCGGCTGGATGCGGTGGCGTAGCGGGCCAGCAACGAAGGAGTGAGCGATGGCGATCGACGGCGTGCTGGGAGCGGGCGAGGGATCGCGGACGGCTGCGGGGGACGCGTTCAGCGGCCTGAGCAGCGAGGAGTTCACCAAGATCATCCTCACCGAACTGCAGAATCAGGATCCCCTGGAGCCCAACGACACAGGGGCTCTCCTGGAGCAGCTCTCGAGCATCCGCTCGATCCAATCGGATCTGGAACTGCAGAACCGACTTGAGGCGATGGTGGCGCAGAACGAGCTCGCGGGCGCAGCGGGGTTGATCGGCAAGCGAGTGAGCGGGCTGACAGACACGAGCAAGCGTGTGGAAGACGAGGTTGCCTCCGTGACGCGCACCCAGTCGGGCGCGGTGCTGAATCTGAAGGGCGGCGCGAGGATGCCGATGGGGAATCTTGACGAGATCCTCGCCCCGGTTGCGGAGGGCGCGTGAATGGCGAGCGGCGATGAGCTGTTGAAATCGTTGGGCGCGGGTGTGAACGGGCCGGAGCGCATCGCGATTCCGAGATCCGGCGCGCCGGCGTCGGGTGGGATCGGACTGGACTTCGCGGCGATGCTCGAGCAGGCCAGAGCGGGCTCGCTCGAGAGCGGGCTGCCTGTGCGGATCGCGAAGAGTGCGGATGTGAAGCTAAGCGATGAGCAGCTGGCGCGGCTCGGGCCCGTGCTGGACCGGCTGCACGCGGGCGGCGCGAGCCACGCGCTGGTCGCGATCGATGGTCGGCTTGTCAAGGTCGACGTGATGACTCGCGAGGTGCGGGGCGAGTTCGATCCGGCGTCGGGGGAGATGATGGAAGGAATCGACGCGGTCGCATCTGCGCCGTCGAGTGCACGCGCAGATGGCGCGGAGGTCGGCGTGCCCCGTGTGGGCGTGCTCGGACCGTCACTGGCGCGGGCGCTCGGGCAGGACGACGGGTCGGGGAGCGATTGAGAGTCTGAGGCCTTGCGTCCGAGCGTGGGCGCGGAGGGTGCACAATGGCGACGACAACGGCTTTCTACACGGGTCTGACCGGTCTGGCTGCGAACTCGCGCGCGATCGAAGTGGTCGGCAATAACATCGCGAACGCGAACACGACAGCGTTCAAGTCGAGCAGCGTGAGTTTCTCGAACATGTTCGGTCGTACGCTCAGCTCCGGCACGCCCCCGGGCACCTCGACGGGGGGAACGAATCCATCCCAGGTCGGGTTCGGTGTGCAAGTCGCGGGCACGCAGCGCCACATGGGCGGCGGAGCAATCAGTCCGACCGGTGATGCACGGGACATGGGAATCGATGGCAATGGATTCTTCATTGTCGAGAAGGCCGGGGAGGTGGGGTATACGCGAGCGGGAGGGTTCCGCCAGAACGCGGCGGGCGAGCTGGCGATGGTCACCGGTGAGCGGCTTCTCGGATACACGGTTGACAGAGACTACAACATCCTTCGCGATGAAATGGTCGGGATGTCGATTCCTCTCGGAGAGCTGAGAATTGCTGAGGCCACGACGTACTCGCAGGTCACAGGTAATCTGAACGGCGCGGGCATCGTGTCGACGCGCGGGTCTGAAGTGAGACTCGGTTCATCGTCCACAGCGGGCTTCGGGCTGATCGCTGGTGCGACTGTCCCGCCAACCGGCACCAATGTCCTCCAGACGAGCAGCCTGCTGATCGAGATCGAGAGTCCGGCGGCGCCCGGGAGCGGGTTGCCGCTGTTTGCTGCGGGTCAGTCGATCGAGCTTCGCGGAGCGCAGCGCAATGGAGCGACGCTTCCGACGGCTGAGTTTGGGATCGACTCCACAACGACCGTGCAGGACTTCCTGGACTTCCTGACTCGGTCGCTCGGTCTTCATGACATCGGCGGCACGAATCCCGATGGTCAGACGCCCGGCGTTTCCGTTGATCCGGCGACAGGCGTGCTGACCGTGATCGGGAACACGGGCCAGGTGAACGCGCTCCAGATCGACGCCGCGGACTTGCGGTTGCTTGAGGCGGATGGAACTCTGGCGGGCACGCCGTTCATTCCGACGACCGTGCAGGACGCGGACGGCGAGTCGGAGCGAACCGCGTTCATCGTGTACGACTCGCTCGGATTGCCGGTGCAGGTTGAGATGTCGATGGTGCTGGAGTCCAGAGGCGATCTCGGCACGACCTGGCGGTACTACGTTGAGTCGCGCGACAATGCGGGGGACGATGTTCGCGTTACCAGCGGGAGTATCTCGTTCAATACCGAGGGAAGGCTCCTGACAACGACGCCGATCGCTGTGACGATCGATCGATCGGGCACTGGCGCCACACCGGCCTTGACGTTCGAGATCGATCTTCAGGACGAATCGGGCGAGGTGACTGCGTTGGCAGACACCACGTCGGCCATTGCCGCGGCCTATCGAGATGGGTCCCCGATCGGAACGCTCGCTGACTTCGGCATCGGCGCGGATGGCGTTGTGACCGGTGTCTTTACGAACGGGCTGACGCGCACGCTCGGCCAGATCGCGCTCGCGACGTTCCGGAACGCCGAGGGACTGGTCGATCTTGGAAACAACATCTACGCCACAGGCGCAAACAGTGGCCCTGCGGTCGAGGGAGCGCCGGGCGAGCTTGGGGCCGGCGCGATCGTCAGTGGCGCTCTTGAGCTCTCCAACGTCGATCTCGGGCAGGAGTTCATCACCATGATTACGGCCTCGACGGGGTACTCCGCCTCGTCGCGTTTGCTGCGGACCGCCGACGACCTGATCCAGCAACTGCTGTTGATCGGCCGATGAGGTCCAGCCGGCGTCCGATAACACAATGCTGAGCCATGCGGCCCGCAGGACCGGCCGTTGGATCGGGATGCGGGGGATGTCGAGGCGGGGTGCGTCAAGAGCCAGACGCGGTGTGCCGATGCTCAGGGGTCCGACCGGCATGGTCGGATCGGAGCACGCCATGCGCCTTGCAGAGCGATTCAACGGACTCGGCGGAATGGAGCGCCACCACAAGGTGGGGGCGATTCTGGCTGGCGTCTGTATGTTTGCGATGGCGATGGGCGTGACCCCGGGATCGTCTCTGGGGCAGTTCGTGGGCGCGATCGTGGTCGTGCTGGCGTTCAGCTCGGTGATCGCGATCGCGGTTGGCTCTCGTGAGGAGCCGTCTGCGGGCGGTGTGGCGGGTCGCATCTCGCCGGAGTCCGGGGCGGGATCGAGTGGTCGTCGCGCCGCGTGATGCGGCGCGGACGGACGGTTGACAGAGAGGTGGGAGCGCGGGATGTCGAGTGAGCAAGCAAAGCTGGCCGAGGGTGGGAACGAGACGCCTGCGAAGAAGAAGGGGCTGCCGATGCCTCTCGTCGTCGGGGCACTCATGGCGGTCGAGGGTCTCGCCGTCTTTGCTGTGGTGAAGATGATGTCGACGCCGGCGAAGAGCGAGGCGGCGAGCATCCACGGGGATGAGACCGCGGCGCAGGATGCGCAGGTTGAGGTCCCGCTGGTCGAGGATCGCTTTCAGAATATGCAGACGGGTCGGGTGTGGCTGTGGGATGTCGAGATCTTCCTGAAGGTCAAAGCGAAGCACGAGGACCACGTCACATTCCTGCTTCAGGCGCGTTCGGCGGAGGTTAAGGAGGGCGTCTCGATGCTCTTCCGGCGCGCGAGTCACGCTCAGTTGAAGGAGCCGGGGCTGGAGACCATGAACCGGCAGCTCGTTGCCTACATGAACGAGGTGATGGGGATGGACGCCGACGGGCACGCGTACATCGAGCGTGTGCTGATTCCCCGGTGCAAGGGGATGCAGATCGATTGATGGGGGCCTCGGGCAGTGGCAACGCGCCGCTCCGGCGCGTCGGCAGCGCGGAGATTGCGCAGATCGGCAATATTGGCGTTGGCGACGCGATCGCTCCGATAGCGGAGCGTCCCTTCTCGGCGCGATTGCGCCGGGGCTTCTTTCTGCATAGGCGGAGCCAATGTCAGAGCAACCAGTACAGAGCGGGGAACCGAGTGTGCCGAGCGCGGAGCCGACGAAGTTCCAGATGCCGGATCTCTCGGCATCAGGTGCCGGGTCGAGCATTCAGGGCATGTCGCTGCTGTCGGACGTGACGCTGAACGTGAAGATCGAGCTGGGCCGGACGCGGATGCTCGTTGAAGACGTGCTGAAGCTCGGCGAGGGAGCGGTCGTTGAGCTTGAGAAGCTCGCGGGTGATCCGGTGGATGTCTACGTGAACGATCGCCACGTGGCGCGCGGGGAGATTCTCGTGCTGAACGACAATTTCTGCGTGCGAATCAGCGAGATCGTGGAGGCGCCGACGGAGCGGGTGAGAGCATCGGCGTGACATGTGAATTGGGACACGAGGATCGTGTCCGGACTCGAGCCAGGATGGCGCGATGGGCGAGCGATTTGTAGACAGGTCTGGTTTGTGCCTGAGGTCGGCGGCGTGTGCCGCGGTGGTGTGCGTGGCCGCGCTCACGGCGAGCGCCGCCGGGCCCGAGCCCGAGGCCTATTCCCACCCTGGGACCACGGTTGTTGCTCCCACAGGAGCGAGCGGGTACGGAGTAGAAGAAGGGGTGCCGCAGAGCGCGACGGAGCGGCGCGGGCTGGGGCGGCCGGAGATCGAGACTCAGCCGCTCCGATCGGCGAGCGGCCAGCCTCGTGCCGGCGTCATGGATGGGGTGCGCACGATTGCGGTGCTCGGAGGTGTGGTCACCATCATTCTGGGCCTTGCGGTCGGAGTGCGCGTGCTCGCGAAGCGGCACGGAGGGCTGCTCGGCGCGTGTGGTCCGGGCGGCAAGGCGCCAGCAGGTGTGCTCAGTGTGATCGGGCGGTATCCGATTGCAAAGGGCCAGACGCTGCTGTTGCTGCAGCTTGATCGTCGCATCGTGCTGGTCGGTCAAACAGCCGGCCGTGGCGGGGCTCGCCTTACGACGCTGTCCGAGGTCGCCGAGCCGGAAGAGGTCGCGTCAATCCTTGTCAAGACCAGAGATGAATCTGGTGAGAGCGTTGCGAAGAAATTCCGTGAGATCGTCGATCGCATGAGCGAGGGCGCGAGCCCGTCAGAGCGTGCAGTGACTGTGGTGCCTCCGATCGCGCGAGCGGATTGGTTCGAGCCCAAGGTGTCCAATCGAACGAGCGATCGCGGCGTGCCGGCGGCATCGTCGCGGCAGTCGCCGGAGAATCGGACGGAGGCCGGGGACTCGTCGCGTCCTTCGAGGGCGGATGGCGCGGCGGCGTTGAGGTCACGGCTTGAGGCGATGAGGATCGGGGCGTCACGATGAGGCGGCTTGCTCTTGCCATCACGATGCTGGCAGCGATCGCGATGTCTGCGTTCGGGCAGTACGGACCGCCTGCGGACGTTTCTGCAGCGCCGACAATTGCAACGGATCTTTTTGCGGACACGATGGCGGGAACGCTGAACCCTCTGCGGGTGCTGGACGACGCGGCGGGGACGATGACTGGTCGTGGAGGATCGGGGCGGGAGGGTGTCGGCCTCTCAGCGGCGCTCAACGTGATGCTCGTGCTGACGGTGATCTCACTGGTGCCGTCGATCATGCTTCTTTGCACGTGCTTCCTGAGGATCCTGGTGGTGTTGGGGTTGTTGAAGCAGGCGATGGGGACGCAGGCCCTGCCGCCGCCTCAGGTGGTGACAGGATTGGCGTTGTTCATGACGATGCTGGTGATGGCGCCGACGGCCGAGCGGATCTGGCAAGAGGCGGTAGAGCCGTATCGAGCGGGCGAGATCACGGATTACGACACGCTGTGGACGAAGGCGAAGCAGCCGCTCCGTGACTTCATGTTCGACCAGATCGATGCGAGCGGGAACTGGTCGAGCGTGTACATGGTCCTCGAGTATCGGGGCGTGGACACGTCCGAGCCCGAGCGGCTGACGCGGGCGGACGTGGACATGGTGACGCTGGTGCCCTCGTTCGTGCTGAGTGAGTTGAAGGTCGGATTCCTGATGGGATTCAGGGTTTATCTGCCGTTTCTCGTCATCGACATGGTGATCGCGAGCGTGCTGATCTCGATGAGCATGATGATGCTCCCCCCCGTTCTCATTTCGCTGCCTTTCAAGCTGCTGCTGTTCATCCTTGTGGATGGTTGGCGGCTGGTCGTCGGGGGGCTGCTGACGAGCTTTGTGACGGCGGAGCGAGGTGTGGGCGACGGTGTCCCGAGCGCGATGCTCGATGTCGTGGATCGTGCCTACGCAATGGTGGGTGACGTTGCTTCCACACTTGTGGGCACGGTGCTCTAGTCGATCGCAGGAGGAATTGGCATGGACGAGAATGCGATCGAGATGGCGACACAGATGCTGCTGGTGATGCTGAAGATCGCGGCCCCGATCCTGCTCGTCGGGATGATTGTGGGGCTTGCCATCAGCATCTTTCAGTCTGTGACATCGATCCAGGACCAGACGCTGACGTTTGTGCCCAAGATCGGCGTGATGGTGATCGTGGCGGCGCTGCTCATTCCATGGATTGCGCAGCGCCTGGTTGAGTACGCCATCGAGGCGTTTACGCTCTCGTAGGAGGCCTCGGATGGAGGGCGTTGAGCCGCTTGTGGCTCATGCAGTGCCGTGGTTGCTGGTGGTCGCTCGTATCGCGGGTTTGTTCGTCTTTGCGCCCATGGTGTCGAGCGTGACCGTGCCGCTACGTGCCAGGGCCTTGCTCGCGGCGGCGATGGGTCTGGCGGCGGCTCCGATGGTCGTTGGTTCGGGCTGGGTCGACGTTCGCCCGGACTTTGTCTCGCTGCCGTGGCTCGTGCTCTCGGAGACACTGATCGGTGTGTCGATGGGAGTCATCGCGATCGTGCCGCTGCTCGCGCTTGATCTGGCCGGCGTGCTCATGGGCCATCAGATGGGGTTGAATCTCGCGCGCGTGTACAACCCAGAGGCTGACGCAGAAGTTGATGCGATTGGCCAGATGCTCTTCTTTGTGGGGTTTGCGACTTTCGTCGCGGTCGGCGGACTTGAGTCGTTGTTCCTTTCGCTGCTCGCGACGTTCGAGCGTGTGCCACTCGGCGGATTTGGCGCCGACATGCTGCCGATCGAGACGCTTACCGGGGTGTTGGGCGCGGGCCTGGAGTTCTCGGTGCGGGTCGCGGCGCCGGTGTGGGGCGTGGTGGGCGCGGTGCTGGTGGTGATGGGGCTGCTGGGCAAATTCGTGCCGCAGATCAACACGATGACTGTGGGGTTCATGCTGAAGATCCTGATCGGGATCGGTGTGTTGGCATTGTCGATGCACGTGATCGGAGAGGCGAGCGTCGACTCGATGCGCGGGATGACGCGCGACGTCGAGGTGTGGTCTGGCTCCCTGGGTGATGAGCGAGGAGGGGCGCCATGGCCGAAGAACTAGGAGAACGCACGGAGGCGCCCACCGGACGCCGGCTGGGCGAGGCCCGGAACAAAGGGCAGGTCGCCAAGAGCACGGAGTTGTCGGGCGCGATCGAGGTGGCGGTCGGCATGGCCACGCTCTTGGTGCTGGGCGGCTGGATGTCGGGCGTGATGGCGGCCGTGATGCGCCGGACGCTCGGGCTCGATTCGGACTCTTCGTCGCTCACGGTCGTTGACATGGCCCGGACGCTGCGATGGGTGGCGATCGAGGGCGTCGTGACGGCCGCACCGTTCATGATCATCATGTTCGTGACGGCCGCGATTGCGCACCTGATGCAGATCGGTTGGCTATTCACGACCTATCCACTGAAGCCGAAGCTTGACAAGTTGAACCCGATCGCGGGCGTGAAGCGACTCTTCGGGCTCAGAGGATTCGTCAAGGGCGGGATGGGAACCGCGAAGCTGGCGATCGCGGCCGGGATCGCCACGATCGTCTTGACCGCGAGCATGCCCAAGCTCGCGATGTTGCCGAATCTCGGGGTCATGGCGGGCGTGTCGGTGATGCTGGGCGTGGTGGTGGAGCTCGCGGCCTGGGTGATCGCGATCTTCTTCGTGCTGGGTGTGCTGGATTTCTGGTACCAGAAGTGGCAGCACACGAAGGACCTCCGCATGACCAAGCACGAGGTGAAGGAAGAGCGCAGATCGATGGAGGGTGACCCGGAGATCCGACGCAGACGCATGAAGATCGCGTTCGAGATGGCGATGCAGCGGATCCAGAGTGATGTGCCGAAGGCCGACGTGATCGTCACGAATCCGACGCACTTTGCTGTCGCGCTCCGATATGACCAGGAGAAGATGAGGGCACCGGTGGTGACGGCGAAGGGCGCCGACCTGCTGGCCTATCGCATCCGCGAGGTGGCGGCGGCGCACGGGGTGCCGATCGTCGAGCGGCCTCCGCTTGCGCGAGCGCTCTACTACAACGTTGAGGTGGGGCACGCGATCGACTCGGAGCAGTTCGAAGCGGTTGCCGAGGTGCTGGCGTATGTGTATCGACTTGAGCGGCAAACGGCCTGAGAGGCCCGGAGTCGCGGAGGAGTAGTCTTTGGCGGAGGCGGACCGGAGCTCAGGGGGCGGCATCGCGAGCGGGATCGCGGCGGTTGTCTCGCGCCACCGCGGGTACATCGTGCCCATGGCGTTCGTGATGATGATCATGGTGATCGTGGTGCCGCTGCCTCCGGTGCTGATGGATGTGATGATCTCCATGAACATCGCGGCGTCGGTGATCGTGCTGCTTACGTGCATCTACATGGCCAAGCCGCTTGAGTTCTCGGTGTTTCCTTCGCTGCTGCTGGCGACAACGCTGGCGCGGCTTGTGCTGAACATCGCGTCCACGCGGCTGATTCTCACGGCGGACGCGGCGACGCCGGAGGCGGCGGCGGGGGTGGCGGGAAACGTCATCCGCGCGTTCGGGAACTTCGTGGCGGGCGACTCGTTGTTCGTTGGCGTGGTGATCTTCCTGATTATCGTGATCGTTCAGTTTGTAGTGATCACGAAGGGCGCCGGGCGAGTCAGCGAGGTTGCTGCGAGGTTCACGCTGGATGCGATGCCGGGCAAGCAGATGGCGATCGATGCGGATCTCAACGCGGGGATGATCGACGAGCCGGAGGCCAGGCGGCGGCGCGAGGAGATCAGGCAGGAAGCGGACTTCTTCGGCGCGATGGACGGCGCCAGCAAGTTCGTGCGAGGCGATGCGGTCGCGGGAATCATCATCACGATCATCAACGTGCTTGGCGGGTTCGCGATCGGCATCATCGAACGGGGCTGGCCGGCGATGCAGACCGCCGAGGTGTTCACCAAGCTGACGATCGGTGACGGGCTGACGAGCCAGATCCCGTCGTTCATCATCTCGATCGCCTCTGCGCTGATCGTGACACGATCGGGCTCGCGTGAGGATCTCGGGCAGGAACTCACCGGGCAGTTGATCAGCCAGCCGCGGGGTCTTGTGATCACGGCGGGCTTCCTCGTGCTTCTGGCCATGACGCCGCTGCCGACGATCCCGCTGCTGTCGTGTGCGGGAGGGATCGGTTGGATCGCGTGGTCCATGAGGCGAGGAAAGCGGCTGAAGCAGGAGGAAGCGACGGCGGCGGCGAGTGCGCCTGTGAAGTCGGAGCCGCCACCCGTGGAGTCGCTTCTCAAGGTCGACACGCTCGAGCTTGAGGTCGGATACGGGCTGGTGTCGCTGGTTGATCCTGGCCAGGGCGGGACGCTGCTGGAGCGGATCGCAGCGGTTCGTCGGCAGCTTGCGATCGAGCTTGGGCTGGTCATGCCGCCCGTGCGGATGCGAGACAACGTGCAGCTTCAATCGACCGAGTATCGCGTCAAGGTGCGAGGTGCGGTCGTGGCGAGCGGCACGGTGCGGCCCGATCGCCTGCTCGCGATGGACTCGGGGATTGCCGAGGGCAAGGTCGATGGAGAGCGGACACGCGAGCCGGCGTTCGGTCTCGACGCGTGGTGGATCGAGCCGTCGCAGCGCGCGCGTGCTGAGTCCATGAACTACACGGTTGTCGATCCAACGAGCGTTGTTGCGACGCATCTGACGGAGGTGATCAAGCGACACGCGGATGAGCTGCTGACGAGGCAAGAGGTGGCGAATCTGTTGGAGCCGCTCAAGGAACGAGCTCCGAAGCTGGTGGAAGAGACCGTGTCGGCGATCATCAAGCCGGCGGAACTGCAGCGGATCCTTCAGAATCTGCTGCGCGAGCGTGTTCCGGTACGGGACATGGAGACGATTCTGGAGACGCTTTCGGAGTGGGGGCCTCGGACCAAGGATCTGGACATCCTGACCGAATACGTCAGGAACGGGCTGAAGCGATCGATCTGCCAGCAATACGCGACACAGACGCCGGAAGGCAAGTTGAATCTGGCGTGTGTGACGCTCGACCCGTCGTTGGAAGACGTGATTGGCGGCTACATCGACCGGAGTGCGGCCGGGACGACCTTCACGATTCCCGCGCGGGTCGCGAACGCGATCGCGGAGCAGATCGGTGATGGCCTCCGGCGGGTCACGGCGACAGGGGCGCATCCGGTGGTGGTTGCCTCGCCTCAGGTTCGCGGAGCGGTTCGTCAGATCCTGGATCCGCACATGCCGGCGGTGGCGGTGCTGGGGTACAACGAGGTGGCCTCGGGCGTGGAAGTGGAGTCGATGGGGCTGATCGGCGTGCCACCGAGTCTGGCGAAACCGGCGGTGGCGGCCGCGTGATCAGATAGGAGACGGTGAGCGGATGTGGATCGTATAGATCTGCTACAGTGAGCGCGCAGGACGCACGACGAGGCCCAGGGACGGTGCCGATGGAACTCAAGACATATCGCGCACACAACATGGCGGAGGCGCTCTCGGAGGTCAAGAAGGACCTCGGGAAGGACGCCGTCATTCTCCACGCACGGACTTTCAAGGTCGGCGGCGTGATGGGCGTGGGCTCGCGAACGATGGTGGAGATCACGGCTTCTTCGGATCAGCGCGCACCGGGTCCTCGGGCTCGCGCCACTGTTGGCGCGGGTGCGGGAAGGGGTCCGACGCTTGCGTCTGCAACTGCGGCGATCCCGGCGGTGGCGCGGGCGTATGCCGCGAGTGACGCTCCCATGCGGTCTGTGTCGGGTATGGCGAGAGCGGCACCGGAGCAGGCGCGGACGAAGGCGGAACCGCCGGTGCCCACGGGACTCCGTTCTTTGGCTCCGATTCCTGCGATCAGTCCCGTAACGGGTGTGAACCGGGAGCCTGCGGGGCGTGCCGAGATCCCTCGAACGCGAGTGGAGTTGAATCCGGTTGACGACAATGCGCGGGCGTCGCTCGAGGCCGAATTGGCTTCCATCAAGCGACTCGTCGGAGAAGTACTGGAGATCTCCCGGCGAGGACCGTCCGGAGAGTCGGCGGGCGATCGGGTAGGCAAGCCGGTCGATTTGGGATCTTTCATCGGCGGGCCTCTGGGAGAGTGTGTCAACACCCTTCGTCGGCACGGGGCAGCACCGGCTTGGATCGAAGAGTTGGTTGAGCGGGTCCGCGGCGATTCAACCATCGGCGGGAGCAGCGCCGGGATGCACCGTGCGATTCGGAGCGTGCTCGCGTCGATGATTCCCATCGCGCCGGAGTCCGAGCCAGTCGGGGCGAGGCGTGGCCGCGCCATGGTGGTTGCATTGGTCGGGCCGACGGGCGTTGGAAAGACGACGACGATCGCCAAGCTTGCGGCGGACATGTCCCTGCGGAAGGGCAAGCGGGTCGCGTTGATCGCGGCGGACACCTACCGCATCGCGGCCGTCGAGCAGATCAAGACATATGCGGGGATCATCGGATTGCCGGTCGATGTGGTGCATGGCCCGCAAGAGATGGCCGACGCGATGGCGAGGGCGAACGAGTATGACGTTGTTCTCGTAGACACGGCCGGACGCTCGCAACGCGACACTGGACGGATCGAGGAACTCGCCGAGGTGCTCGCTGTCGCCGAGCCCGACCGGATTCACCTGGTGCTCTCCACAACTGCAGCGGAACCGGTGATTCTTGAGGCGGCGGCGGCGTTCAATGCGCTCCGACCGACGAGCATCGCATTCACCAAGCTTGATGAGGCGGTCTTGCTCGGTTCGCTCTTGAACGTGCCCAGGGCTCTTGGAATGGGCGTCACATACATCACGAATGGACAGGACGTGCCCGACAATATCGCACTCGCGAGCGGCGAGCGGATCGCCACGATGTTGCTCGGTCACGAGCGCCGGGGTGTGTCGAGCATCGGGGAGCATGCCGGATGAGCGTGCCCTCCATCGCTGTTGCGATTCCGACGGGTTCGCGTGCAGAGCCGGCGTATGCCGACCAGGCGGCGCGGCTGCGGTCTTTGGCAGAGAGCGCGGTGCGGGCTCCTGAAGCGCGGGTTGATCGCTCCTCGGCTCGATCGGATACAGGCGGCAGCCGAACGGGATGGCCTCGTGTCCTGGCAATCGGGTCCGGCAAGGGGGGCGTGGGAAAGACCGCGATTGCGGTCAATCTCTCGATTGCGCTCTCTCGGAGCGGGCTGCGGGTGACCCTGGTTGATGGCGACCTTGGAACGGCAAACGTCGATGTTGTGTGCGGTATGTCTCCGTCACGCAGGCTCGATGCGGCGATTCGTGGCAGATCGGACCGGGCCGAAGTGGTGACGCTCGCGACGCTGTCGGTGCCCACCCCGTTTGGATTTCGGCTCGTGCCCGGGGCTGCGGCGACGACGCGGGCTGCCGATCTTGGAGCGACTGGCTGCCGCGAGCTGGCGGCGGGACTTGGCACGCTCGGCGGCGAGGCGGATGTGGTCGTGGTGGATGCCGGCGCTGGTATCGGCATGAATGTTCGTGCTTGGATGCACGCGGCCGACCTCCCCATTGTGGTTGCGACGCCGGAACCGGCAGCGATTGCGGATGCCTACGGCCTCATGAAGTGCTTGCGGCTTGAGGAGTTACGTTCGATCAACGGGTTGTCGTTGCTGCTGAACCAAGTGGGCGGTCGCGTCGAGGTTGAGCGCGTTACCGAGCGGCTCGGCGCAGTGACGAAGCGATTCCTGAGTCTGGAACTCGGAGTGATCGGAGCGGTTTCGTGGGACCGGGACATGATTGTCGCTGCGCGGACCCGGAGCCCAATGCTCTACACGTCGGGACGGTCGCGAGCCAGGACAGAGATCACGGCACTCTCCGAGGCCGTCGCGGACCGACTGGGCGTTTCGGCCCTCGGCAAGACATCGCGGCGTTCGTCGCGCTGAACCCGCGCTGAGGTCGTCTGATAATGCGATTTTGTGGTCGTCGACCGGATCGGCTCAATCCTGAGGTCGAGCGATCCGATGTCGCCCGTTCGGCCCGTGGAGAGTGGGCCGTTGAACGGGGTGTGAGTGATCGTGGAATCCATCGGCCGGGCGATCGGCGCTAGTTTCGCTCTGACCGGATTCGCAGTGGCGATTTCGGCGGGGCTGCTCGCGCAGAACAGCGCGGTCACGGTTCTGGGGCGTGCCATCGTGGTGCTGATTGTGTGCCGCATGGTCGGGTCGGCGCTCGGATGGGTGTTGTCACGCATCGCCTCTGAGGCGGTTGCGAGAGAGATTGAATCGATCCAGGCGGCGTCGGCGGTGGCGTCGGCTGTGACGTCCAGCGCGGGGGCAGAGTCCGAGCTGGCCGGCGAGATCGGTGCGGGTCCGTTGGAGGGACGTCGTGCGGCGTAAAAGTTTGAGTGGACAAGTTGTGGATATGGCCTGCGTGGTGCTGCGGAGTATGTATACTCTGCCCACACTAGGCCAAGGATGGTCCGGGTGCGAGCATGTGAATGGCGGGGCGCTCTGCCTCGTCGAACATTGATGACTCGACGTCGAGGGTCAAGGAGCAGACCAGATGTCAGCAGCGAAATCGTTGCGTCATGGCATGAGAGGACACGGCCGCTACGCGGCACGTCACGCCGAGGCGTGGCTTGCCGGGTCTGCGTATGAATCGTGGCCGATCGAAGAAGTCTGGAAGGAATACCAGAAGAGCAGCACGCAAGACCTGCGGAACTATCTCATGGAGAAGTTCCTGCCGCTTGTGCGCTACAACGCCGAGAGGATCTACGCCCGCCTTCCGGACGAGGTCGACATCGAGGACCTGATGTCCGCGGGTCTCTTCGGTCTGATGGATGCGATCGACGCCTTTGACCTGGAACGCAAAGTCAAGTTCGAGACGTATTGCGCTCCGCGAATCCGGGGCGCGATTCTCGACGAGTTGCGATCGATGGATTGGGTGCCGCGGCTCGTTCGTCATCGGACGTCGAAGGTCGAGCACGCGCGCCAGAAGATCGAGATGGAGACCGGAGAAGAGGCCTCGGATCAGCAGGTTGCGCAGCGCCTCGGCGTCCCGTTCGAGGAGTTCGAGAAATACAAGCGAGACTCGGTGGCCGTGAACACAATCAGTCTCACACGCAAGTGCTTCGGCTCCGATGGAACGAGGGAGTTGCGTGAGATCGACGTGATCCGTGATGAGACGCAGCGGAATCCGCTGCGCATGCTGCAGAGCAGAGACCTTCGCGAGATGATGACCAAGGGTCTGTCTCGGGCCGAGCGGCTCATTGTCATCCTGTACTACTACGAAGGGATGACGATGAAGGAGATCGGTTCGACGCTTGCACTCTCTGAGTCGCGTGTCAGCCAGATGCACTCCTCGATTCTGGCACGGCTGAAGGCTCAGATGCAGCACAAGATGAAGGAACTCGAGGACGACGGGGGCGACGACTGACTTGCGTCCCCATATGGATCGCGAACGAATGCCACGCGGGCCCGGATTCAATCCGGGCCCGCTTGCTTTCCATCACCAGCCCTGCTTGGCTCTCGTCCATGGAAGAGGCTGGCAGAGTTCGCAAAGCACCGCGACCGAGGCCGACAGTGGCGTATGTCGGGCTGGGATCGAATCTCGGCGATCGTGAAGCGGTGCTGGAATCGGCTGTTCGAGCTCTCGGTGGCCTGACCGGGTCGCGTGTGCTTGCGCGTTCGGGTTGGCACCAGACAGCACCGGTGGGGCCGGTCGATCAGCCGGACTTTCTCAACGGCGCGGTTGCGATCGAGACGACCCTGGCGCCACATGATCTGATGGCGGAATTGCTGCGAATCGAGGCGACACACGGGCGAGATCGGGCGACGGGGGAGCGGTGGGGGCCGCGAACGCTCGATCTGGATCTGCTGCTCTTCGGAACTTTGTGCGTACAGGCCGACGGGTTGACTGTGCCACATCCCAGGATCGGTGAGCGGGAGTTTGTTCTTGCGCCGCTGGCAGAGATCGCCTCGCACGCGACGATTCCATCGCTTGGCGTGACCGTCGGCGAGGCGCTCGATGGGCTCGGCATCCATTGAATGTGTGGGAGGCTCGCGTGAGCAGCATGGCAAGTCGGAGATGGGGATCGCTGGGGCTCCTGGTTGCGATGTTCGCGCCGAACGCTGCGGCGCAGGTGCCAGAGGCGTCGGCATTGATTGCGGAGGCTCGAGTCGCGTATCGAGCAGGTCCATTCGCGGAGCGGATTTCGATCGATGTTACAGATGCGATCGGGCGGCGCGAGAGCGCGGCGATCGTCGTGCGGGCCGAGCCACGCGGGACGGGGGTGGGATCGATCCTGCTCGAGCTTCCTTCGATGCGGGTGTGGTCGGGGTCCGATGGGATCGTAGCGGTAGGTTCTCGTGAGACGGGAGCGTGGTGGGGAGTCGAGGCAGCGGGTGACCCGATGTCACGTCTGTCGGACGTGCTGCCACCGGTTGTCTCGCCCGGGCTTGCGATCGCGATGGGACGAGAGGATTGGACCCCGGTCACGCCATCGATCAAGTGGAGCAGTGTCACCGAGGCGCCCTCCGGCGGGGGCTGGGTCTTGGGTGGCGTGAGCGATGAGTTTGCGCTGCAGGCAACGATCGATCGAGAGACCGCTCGGCTTGTGCATGTGGAGGTGTCGGGGCCCAGCAGCGGACCTCTGGTTCAACTCTCGATCGCGATCGAGCGTCTTGAGCCCGGCGATCCGGGTGACTGGAAGCCGCAGACGGAGGGGCTGGATCGGCGTGGGAATCTGGCAGAATTGATGGACCGGAAGCCGACGATCGTGCCGGGGGACCTCTTTCCAGCCGTGGGATGGGTGCGGGCAGATGGAAGGTCCTGGCGGCTCTCCGAAGCGACGGAACCGGGATCGGCCGGTCAGAGTCAGGGGTCGATTGGCGCTTCACTGGTGGTGTTATTCCGTGCGGAGCGAGAGACCGCGGCGCGGGCTTCGATCCTGCGTGATGTTCGACTCGGGATTGAGGCGGCACGCGCTGCGCTGCGTGGGCGTGTGCGTGATCGCGTCGTCGCGGGGGATCGGGGACACGGCGTCGGTGCGTTGCTGGTTCCAGCGGCGGTCTTTGATGGTGCTGGATTCGAAGCCGAGAGGTTCGAGTCGATTGTGGCGGAGATGGGGGATCTTGCGCTGGACTCGCCTGGGCTGGTGTGGACCATGCCCGGTCGTCGAACGATCGATGCGATCGCGCCCGGATCACAGTCTGTGATGTGCGTGATCGACCGGGGCGGCTATATCACACGCGTGATTGTGCTCGACGGCGCGGAGGCACGCTCCGAGCAACTGCGAGCTGAGATCGCCGGGGCGATTCTCGATTCGCTGCCTGGATCTTGACAGGGAGGCGGGCTCGACGGATCAACTGGCTTCGGCCCGGGGGTGGGCGTTCTTGTACGCCTCGCGGGCCCGCTGCGAGGTCAGGTGCGTGTAGATCTGCGTGGTGCTGAGCGATTGGTGGCCAAGGAGCTCCTGCACGCTGCGAAGGTCGGCACCGTTGTCGAGCAGGTGGGTCGCGAACGAGTGCCGGAGCGTGTGCGGACTGATCGAGGGATCGAGACCGACACGGATCAAGTACTTGTCGAGCTTCCGACGCACGGAGCGGCTCGAGAGACGCTGGCCGTGCTTGTTCATGAAGAACGGATGAGCGGGGCGAGCATCCGTCCAATTCTGTGCGTACCGAGCGTCGGCTTTCACCATCGCGATGTAGCGGGTGATCGAGGCGAGCGCGTGCGAGCCGAGGGGAACGAGGCGCTCCTTCTTGCCCTTGCCGCGGACGCGGAGGGCCTCTCCCGTGATGTCCAGATCTTCGAGGTCGAATCCGACAAGCTCGCTGACACGGATGCCGGTGGAATAGAGCGTCTCGAGCATGGCTCGATCGCGCACGCCGAGAACGTCGGCGTCGCCGGGTGCTGAGAGGAGGCGTTCGACCTGCTCAACAGTGATTGCCTTGGGGAGACGCTTGCCCTGCCGGGGCGTGCGAATCATGGTCATGGGATTGGTCGTGGAGAATCCACGCCGATCGGCCCACTTGTAGAACGAGCGGAGCGTCGCGATCTTGCGGGCCATCGTGGCGGCGGAGTACTGCTGCTCACCGAGATTGGCCAGGAACGCGCGGATCGAATCCGGGGTGGCGTCGCAGATGAGGCCTGTCACAGAGTGCGGCGCGATCTTGGCGATGACGCCGTGATCGGCCTTGGTCTGACCGGGCTGTGCCGCTCGATCGGCGAGCTGCTTGAAGATCTCCTCTTCTCGCTTCTCAACGACCTCGGTTCCGTGCTCTGCACACAGGAACTCGACGTACTGTCGCAGGTCTGCGCCGTAGCAGCGTGCGGTGTAGGGGCTGAAGTGGCGCTCGTCGATGAGGTATCCGGCGAACGCAGTTGTGATGGCAAGAGAGGACATATGAGACTCCTGTGCGCCCTGCTTTATCGGCCGGTCGGGGGGCGGTCCTGCGTCGAGGTTGATGGGATTTGCGGGATTAGTCCTAAGCCCTCGGCGACTGCGCGGCGCACGATCAGCGCGTCGGCGTCAGTGAAGCTCAGGCCGGGCTTTGTGGACAACCCGTGGAGTGCGTGGTCGAGCGCGTCGCGTCCCGTCTGATCGCAGTCAAACGTCCACCGATGCTTCCCGGTGGCAAGTGTGACGCGCACACTTCGCGGAGCGGTTCGGACGTGGTCGCGATTGCTGGACATGGTGGTCTCGCGCCGGGGCCTCCCTCCCCGGCCGACGAGGCCTGCGGGATCAGTGGGGGGCTTGTGCCTGTCGCCCGGTCTCGTTGGTGAGCCGGAGCCATTCGTTCTGCACCAACCGGTCCACCGCGTGGTGGGCCGCGAACTGCGCGTACCGATCCATGCTCTCGAGGTAAACCTCCCAGCCGAGTGCGCTGCGGTCGTCGTGACGTCCCTGCGCATAGGCCTTTACGTCCATGAGCACCTGGTGGTTCGCGGCATCCAGCACCTGCGAGACGACCGATGCGGGGACCCTGTTGCGGTTCGCGGCACCGGATGCAGAGGAGTCGGTCGGCTGCACACTGAGTGAACGAGGGTCCAGATCTGAGGCGGCGGTCATTGATGCGGACGCGGCATAGAGCGCGAGCACGAGGCCGATCTTCGGCGGGTTGTATGGGTCGTACGCCGTGACGGAGCCGACGATCAGTCCGTCTGCGCCCAGCGCGCTTGCGAGACGTCGAGCGTCATCGGGTGTGCGAACGGTCTGGATCTCGAGCGACCGCATCGCCTCGATCACGCGGTTCAGCGGGAGGCAGCGGAGGCCTCGGACCTCTTCGACCGCGAGAATCACCTTGTCGGTGATCTCGAAGCCGCTGATCAGCGTGGTCCCTGATTCGTTGCGGAGGGGCGCAACGGCCCAGAGGGTCTCTCCATGGACCGAGTCGTACGGAGCCACGAGCACGCGAGGCGGCGTGAGCGAGCGATCCTTGTGCCCGCTGTCGCACGCGAGGAGCGATTGCGATAGCAGGAGGGCAAGAAGCGAGAGGAACCCGGCGCGCACAATCGAGTGTGCGTGCCGGAGCTTGAGCATGGTCGGTGCGGTTGTCATGGCGTCCTGCCTCGTTCGCCGCCGGTCCTCCGGTCGGGTTTCAGTCAATCGGCGGCCGCGCCTCTCGGCGCGGTTACCGGCGTTTCAGTCGTGTCCGTCTTGCTGCACGTTGGCGAAAGGCTGGTCCTGACCAGTCGTGACGGTGCGGACGCCGTGGCCGGTAATGACCGAGCGTGTCTCGGGTTCGAAGCCGGTTGCGGCCAGGATGGCTGCGGAGAGGTCCATCGACCAGATGTTGTCAGCGCCGGAGCGGTCCGAGATGAAGTAGATTCGGTTGTCCGGTCCCCAGGTCGGCATGAGGTCGACAGCATCGCCGGACGTGAGCGCTACGCGGGAGCCGCCCGTGACGGGCATCATCCAGAGTTCGGACTTGGGGGGACGCGTGCCGGACGCGCGATTCCAGCTGCTCGGAGTCGGAACAGATGCGAAGACGACGTGCGCGCCATCCGGCGACCATGAGGCATTGATGAAGGCGGCGAGGGGCGAGGCGATGATCTGCGTGAGGTTGCCCACGCGTCCGTCCCGGTAGTCGATCGTCCAGAGCCCGAACGCGCGGTCACCTCTTTCGCGGCTGCGCTGGAAGAGGATGCGATCTGCACCCAACTCACCTGTGCTCGCGGTGGGGCACCACTGTGGGAACATGCCGTTCCCGATGAACTCGGAGACGGCGGGGTTCGACACATCGACCACCCACATCTCCCATCGGTTGGATGTCTGGCCGAGGCGGCCGAAGACGATGCGGGAGCCGTCGGGCGACCATGACGGGTGGAGTTCGGAGGATGAGTCGGTGGTGATCTGAACGGCGTGGCCGCCCGAGACCGGCATGACGTAGATATCCCAGTTGCCGGCGCGATCGGAACAAAAAGCGACGCGTGAGCCGTCGGGGCTGAGCGCGGGCATCGCATCGCTGGCGGGATCGTTTGTCAACTGGGTGAGCACGCTCGAGCCGACACGCTTGATGTAGATGTCGGGAGTCGGGCGATGCTGTGTGCTGGCGTAGACGACGAACGAGCCGTCGGCGGATATGGTCGGATCGAAGTCGGCACCATCGAACGTGTACGTGACCTGGGTCGCGTTTGGTGTGTGGCGATCGCTGATGCCGCTTTCGGCGTCAAAGGGGAGCGAGTTCAGTAATGCGTTGTCGTAGGTGCTGCTGGGGGGCTCAAAGGCGATATCGACGCTCGACCAGCGAGTTCCGACGCTCTCGGCGCGGCTGGGCGTGGCGTGTTGCTCGGGCTTGAGAGTGGCATGTGCGGGCCGGGGATCTGCCTCAATTGTTGCGGGACCGGTGAGAGCGGCGTGATCACTACTCTGGCAGCCGCTCACCGCGGCGGCGCTGAACGCCAAGATGGTGGCGGCGGTATGAAGGGCGTTCATTTCAGGTGCTCCGAGGGGTGCCACGCGCTGAACGGTCGATCCGCGCGCCGAAAGGGGCTTATCGGACCGGTTCCGACGCGGTCTTGAAGCGTTCCGGATTCGGGTTCAACATCGGCCGCTGGAGGGTCGGGCATGAGTCCGGGAACAGAAAGTCCGCTCGATGTTCTCGGTGGCGGATCGGCGCGCGGCGGCGGCGCGGGGGGTCCACCACACCCGCCCGCGCCGCGGGCCTGAGAGCAAGGTGATTCATGGGGGCTGGTGGGGCGCAGCCGGATAAGGTCGCTTTAGTCGGTCGGTGACTCGTGCCACACGATCGCCGGAGTCGAAGCCGAGCGAACCCAGCGGGATCCCCTGGGCTCCGACGCGATCTGGAGGTGGCTCAGGTACTCCTCGAGCCGTTCCTCGGGGAAGCGGAGGAGGAATGTCGGGTTGGCCGAGGGGTTGAATCCGACGATTCGGTCGACGAGCTGATCGCGCCGAAGTGCGGGCGCGGGGTCGGCGTCGACGGCCGTCGGTGTGTGAGAGATGAACTGTTCAAAGAGGAGTCCGACCAACGCATGGCTCCATGACTGTTCCCGTTCGGGGAGCACTATCGACGGGGCGATTCGGATCACTCCACGGTGTAACTGGCGCGGACCTTGCGTGACGCGCAGCATGTGCGCCGCTATTGTCGCGCGTGACAAAGGTTCTCTTCTGCAAGCCGAGTGGTGAGATCGTGGCGTTGAACGGCGAGAGGGTCGGGTGGTTCGAATTGCGGAACCCCCTGATCGAAGGGCATTCGTGCGTTGATAAAGCCATCGAGCCCGGCGATCGGACGCTGATCGTGAGGAGCGGGTGTCTGGATGAGCCGTATCGCACGTGGGGACAACACGGTGCGAATGCCTTTGGCGCGTGGTGCGAGCGGCTGAGAGCTCTGAGTGCCGGTGCCAGAGTGAGCGAGAGACCACGGATACTGATTCGACCTCATCACCTGGACGTGCTTTCGGATGTCCAACGCTGCCTGGGCTTCGTCAGGGCCGAGACTGGCGGGCTTGAACTCGCGTTCGATCCCATCGCGATGCTTGCTCCGACGATGCTGGAGCGGGCGGAGGACCACTTGACGAGATTCGCGGAGGTGCTTGAGGGGTGCCCCGGTATCGGAGCGATTGTGTTGACCAATGCGATCATCGGCGAGGATGGGCTGATGGACGAGATGCCGATCCACGTCGGATTGATCGCGAGCACCTTCTTGGAACCGTTCGCGAGAATCGCACGCGATCGCAAGATTCCGCTCATTCTGACGGGAGAGTCAGAGACCGAGCAGATCGGCCTGCTGGAGTCGTGGATCGGGTGACTGCGGGGGGTTGGAACCGGGCGTGGCGGCTACAGTTGCCCCTTGGAAACTCGCCCGGCCGCCCGGGCTCACTTTCGCGAGGACCGCATGGCGCAGACAAAGCCGAATCTCGAGCACCCGATCTTCCAGATCGTGAAAGACGCGTTCCGCGCGTCAAGGTTCCGAGCGACCGAGTTCCGCGGTCAATCGACGCTGATCGTTGAGCCCGCCGACCTGCATCGGGTGATGTCGTTGCTCAAGGGCGATCCCCGTTGCGACTTCAACTTTCTATCGGATGTGATCGGCATTGACTACCTGAACTACCCGGCCGCGATGCCCGGGCGATTCGCCGTGGTCTACAACCTCATCAGCAACTCGCGGGACGACCGGTTCTTTGTGAAGACATACCTCGACCCCTCACTGCCGACCGATGGCACGGTCGAGGATCCCGCGCTCGCGCTGGATTCGGTGACCGATCTTTGGCCGGGTGCAGAGTGGACCGAGCGTGAGGTTTTCGACATGTTCGGTATCCGCTTCCGGAATCACCCAGACCTGCGCAGGATTCTGACCTGGGAGTCGTTCCCGGCACATCCGCTTCGGAAGGACTATCCGTTGCGTGGTCGTGGCGAGCGTGAGCACTACCGGATCGTTGACCGCTCATCGACCTGAGCGTTCGTGCTCAGCGCGGACTCGAAACCGTGCCGAGCCCCCGGATGTCGATCCGATCCCTCGCCAGATCCCAGAGAATGCTGCGGGCTCGGACAGGCGTGCCTCGCTCGGTCTCGAAGAGCGTGACGGCCTCGCCGTCGGCGGCCGTTGCCTCGGCCACGGCACGGACGGTGTCGTAGTCGAGCGTGCCGGCGAGAATCTCACGCTTCAAGACCAGCGGTGTTCCCATCCGTTCCGTGACGACGACATTTCCACGCGCTGTGACCCCGGTGAGATCGAAGCTGGGTTCCGCTGATTCCGGCGAGACCGGGGTTTCTCGCACTCTCGCTTCCAGGATGTCGCCAGCGACATTGAGCACGCCGTTGTCTTCCAGTCGGCGCTGGACCATGCTGGCCTTGTCGTTCAGCCGGATGACACCGGGTTCACGATCGAAGCGCATCGATCCTGCCCACTCAAAGAGGGAGCGACCCCGCGACGAGCCGGGTGCCGGTGAGGCCGCGGAGGTGCCGGAACCGCCGGCGTCGCGAGGTCTCAAGTCGGCAACGACCATACGGCCGGGACCGGGAATCTCCACGAAGCGTGCCGAGTTGTCGCTTGTGATCGTCGCACCTTGGGCCTGGAAGAGGCGTTCGAGCCGCCTTCCTTCGGGCGCGGCCTCGTCCAGTGTGTAATACGCAGCTTGGATTCGTGACTCCGCGCCTCCCGATGCGTCGGAGACGGCCTGTGCGAAGAGGATCTCCCGGTCGGGAACGGGTCGCCCATCGCGTCTGGCATCGCGAACGCGCTGGTTGTAGAGGTCGGGAGTCTCGAGTCTTGCTTCGATCTCATCGGCATCGAGTGTCTGACGCTCAAGGTCGGAGACGTTCGAGGTTGCCTGAACGTCTCCTCGGGCGCGGAGAGTCCCCCTTGCGTCGTCGAATCGCATCGACTCGGTCCACCGGGCCTGGATCGCGCGGGTGTCCGAATCGGCGGTCGGATCAACCGGGCCATGCGAGAACGTACCAGGCCCCGAGACTTCGATCGCGCTCGAGAGCCCCTGAAGCTGGATCCGCGCGCCTTCAGCAACCGTTGTGGTGCTCTCGGTCGTCTGCGAGACGCGGGAGCCGGGGCCGATCAGGTCGACGATCTGGCCGGGGACATCGGCGATCAGCAGCGGAGCGAGCGCTCTGCGCCCGTCGGGAGTTGTGATCTCGACCCATTCTTCCGCACGGACGGCGCGCGACGTCAGATTGCCCGACTGGTCGCGCTCCAACTGCGCTTCGACGAGCGCGGCTGTCACGACCTCTCCCCGTTCGCTGGTCACTCTGACCGAGCCGATCGCGGTCGCGACGCTTGGATCTGGGTCGTTGCCATCGGATACGGGCTCGAATGCGACATCGAGCGTGTCAGATTGAATGGAGTTGCCCTTCGCGTCTCGGGCGATGACCGCGCCATCGGCGCGGACTCTTGCGAGTGTGGGCGAGGCGTCAGCGGAAGGGGCGAAGTGGGCGTGGATAGACTCGCCGCCAATGGATGAGCCGTTCGACGAAGCAAGGACGCTTCCCTCGAGCATTGCCTCGCGCAACTGGTCGGACATTCGGCCGTCTACCACCTCGAACAGGAACGTCGCGTCTCGGTCCCAGCGGGCCATGGGACGGCTCGCGTCGCGAGGATCATCTCCCTCGAGTGACTCGATCGTGCCGGCGCCCGGAACATGTCCTACGCCAGTTGCGAGGTTTTGTTCGATGCGAGTGGCGGTGATCCGGCCGCGATCAGGCATCGTCAGCGTGGCGCCGAGCGCGCCAGAGCGGGCGATGCTGAGTTCCTGCCTTGTCCCTGCGTAGTCGAGCAAGGCGCATCGTCCCTCGGCAGCTGTCGCTCGATCGTCCATCTGCACGACACCGGTCTGGTCGGCGGTCACACGCAACCAGACATCGTCCAGCTCGAGTTCACGTGGCTCCGTCGAGAGCGGGCGAGCGACCATCGCTCCCGTCCACGTCAGATACACAGACTCGTCCTTCGGAGCAGCCGGAAGCGAATTCGGGGGCGTCTGACTCTGCGGCTCGCTTCTGGCGCGCGTCGAAGATGGAGGATTGCCAGCATTCTGAGGCGTGGGAGTGCTTGGGCCTGATCCGCGCGAATCGCTGCCCCCGATTGCTCCATCGGGAAGACGTCCGTCGACGACGCGCGACCAGACGTCGAGGCGGTCGCCGGTCAGGACGCGTGTCGTCTGGGTCACAACGACCTTGTCCGAGAACGTGGTCAGGTAGTTCACGATGTTCGGGGCATCTGGCGGCGTGGCAGCGGTACTTGGCGTGCTCGCGCGATCCTCTCGCTGGCGTGGCGCGGAAGCGGGGCGTTCCGTCGGCTGGAAAGAGGCCAGTCGGAGAACCGATCCCGGTTCGGATCGAGAGCTACCGGTTACGGGCTCTCCGATCGGTTGGTTGGATGCTCGCTTGCCCTCGCGATTGGATGGAGTGTAAACGAGCCTTCCACCTCGGAGCACTTCGACAAGCTCGAGTCTCTCGCGGGTCTGGCTGGCAAGGACGCGGAGGGTCTGCCCCTCGAAGAGAATGCCGTTCCCCTCGACAGTGAAAGGCTGTGGGGACTCCATCTCTGGCACTGTCGTGTCGAAGGTGAGCAGCGCGGTCTTGGCAACGATGGAGGGTGGACCGAGCGTGGACTCATCACCGACGCCGATCACATCGTAGATTCGGATCTCTACGGAGCCGCGAAGCACGCCGGACTCCGGTTCCTGGCGGCGTGAGGGCATAACCAACTGCCCGGAATCCGCGCGTACGAAGAGTGTCTTGCCGCTCTTCAGGAACATCCATATCTGCGGTTTGTCGACAGCGTAGTGGCCCGGGAGTTGCATAGGGTCGACGACGGCGGCGCGGAGTTCGCCCGACTGGCGAGTGGGATCGACCTTGTCCATCATCTGGACGCGGAGATCTTTGCCCGCCATCGCTCCGACCGAAGCGTGCTGAGGCAGTGCATCTCTGATGTCCGGTGGGGCGGGCGTATCCGCGTCGGACGCGGTGTCACTCGGACGCTCTGATAAGAGAACGAGCACGACGACAAGCCCGCCAGCCGCGAGCGCGAAGGCACCAGCCCCGATCAGGCCGTAGAAGCGAGCTTTGAGCATGCGGCGGGGTGGCATGGTTCAATGGTAGAGGGAGCGGGCCTTCTCCATGAGGCCCTTCAAACCGAGCAAGTGTTCCACGGCTTCGCGGACGGCCCCGCGACCGCCGCACGCGTTTGTGACGTGGTCCGCGGCGGCAATCGTCTCGGGCATCGCATCCGCAGGGGCGATGGCGTAGGCCGACAGCCTCATGATTCTGATGTCCGGCCAATCATCGCCAACGACGGCAACACGGTCCAGGGTCACCCCGAGTGTCTTGAGCATGGCGGAGAGCGACGCTTGTTTGTCCTTGACGCCTTGCGCGACGGGATCGAGCCCGAGTTCGCGAGCGCGGGTTGTGACGGCGTCGCTGGAGCGCCCGGTGATGATGCAGGCGCGAAAGCCCATCTGCCGCCAGAGCTGGAGGCCAAATCCGTCCTTGGTGTTGAAGCGCTTGAGCTCGAAGCCCTCGGGGCCGTGAACGATCGCGCCGTCGGAAAGGACGCCATCGACATCGAGTACGAGCAATTCGACCTTCGAGCCATCGCGAGGCATTGCGTTCCTCAATCCTTCACAAGTTTCATGGCAATCAGGTCCTGCACGTCGAGCAAGCCGATCGGGCGAAGTTCATCGTCAACGACGGGGATCTCGTCGGCGCGGAATTCGCGAACCATCCGGACAGCGTCGCGCACCAGAGCTGTGTGCGGGAGCGTGCGTGGGTTCCGTGTCATCACGTCGCGGATCGGCTTTGCGAGTTCGCCAGGATCGCGCAAGACGAGGCGGCGGAGGTCTCCATCGGTGAAGATGCCGGTGAGGCGGCCGCTGTCACGATCGGTCAGCAGCAGCGCGCCCGGGCGGCGGCCGCTGTCGGTCGCGCTCCGGAGCGCTTCGCCGACGGGGAGTTCGTCGCCGACGACAGGGAAGTTCTTTCCGACGCTGAAGCGGAGCAGATCGGTGACGGGTCGGAGCAGCCCACCGAGGCTTCCGCCCGGGTGGCGCTTCGCAAAGTCTGCTTCGGTGAACTGGCGTCGACGGGCGGCGCAGAGTGCCAGTGCATCGCCGAGGGCCATCGTTGCCGTGGTCGAAGATGTCGGTGCGATGAGCGTGGGCGCGCCGGCCTCTTCGAGCACGCCCAGACGCAATGAAACGGTCGCGAGACGCTCGAGACTGGATGGGGCGTTGTGGACGCCGCCGGAGATCGCGATGATCGGGAGACCGTCCTGCCGGAGTGTCGCGGCGAGGTCGACAACCTCGTCCGTCTCGCCGGAGTGTGAGATGCAGATCACCGTGTCGTTCTGGCGGAATCGCCCGAGGTCGCCGTGGGCAGCTTCCGCGGGATGGACAGCGTGCGAGGGGATGCCGAGACTTGAGAGCGTCGCGGAGATCTTTGCGCCGACCAGTCCGCTCTTGCCAAGGCCAGAGACCAGCACGGTCCCGCCCGCCTCGGCGCAGCCCGTGATGAGTCCGACAGCCCGGGTGAACGCATCGCCGTCTTCGAGAGCTGCGTGGACAAGCCCGACAATTGCCGTTGCTTCGGCCTTCAGCACCGCGCGGGCGTAGGCCAACTCGTCGGAGAGGATGCGGGGATCGCTGTGGGGGATGGGGCCGCTCGACATGGGAGCTAGAGGGTACACTGGACGGTCGGAGCTCGCGCGTCGGAGAGCACGAGTCGTTCGGTCGGAGTCGGGGAATGGAGGCCCGGAACATGGTGGCGAACCAGGACTATCGCGTTCGGCTGGACGCCTTCGAGGGACCTCTGGATCTGCTGCTGTTCCTGATTCGGCGGGCGGAGGTCGATATCCACGACATCCCGGTCGCCGCGATCGCTCGTCAGTATCTTGAGTATCTGTCGGAGCTGGACAAGGGGCACGTGAGGATCGACATCGAACTCGCGGGTGAGTTCCTTGTCATGGCCGCGACGTTGATGGAGATCAAGAGCCAATTGCTCATGCCGCGGCCGGAGCAGGCCGACGGGGAAGCGCGGAGCGGACTCGACGCGCTCGCACCGGATCCTCGGTCCGATCTGGTAAAGCAGTTGCTCGCGTACAAACGATTCAGGGATCTGGCCGATGGGCTGGAGCGACGGCGCGAGGAGTGGTCGCGTCGGTATCCTGCGACTGCGACGGGTATTGATGGGGATGCGCTCCAGGCTGCGATCGACGCTGCGTCGGGAGAGATCCACGTTGAGGACCTGAACCTGAACGATCTCGTGGAAGCATTTCGGCGCGTCTCGTCGATGCTGATTTTCGAGCGGCTCGGCGAGCATCAGGTCACATACGACGATACGCCGATCGAACTCCATGCCGCAGACATCGTCGATCGCCTGAGGCGAGAGGTGGGGCCACGCGGCTCGATGCGCTTTGCGGACCTCTTTCTGGGACGGCCGCACGGCGAGATGATCGGGCTCTTTCTCGCGATGCTCGAGCTTGTGCGCCGCCAGGAGGTCAAGATCGGGCTTGAGCACGGCGAGACCGGCGAAGCAGAGATCAAGGTAACGCTGGCGGAGCGGTTGGATTCCGAGAGCGCGGACCTGCCGGACGTTGTTATTCCGGAGCGCCGCACGTCGGACGAGAGGTCGCCCGCGACACCGGATCCGGGCGACGCGAGCGGCTCCGACGAGCGGTAGAGCGAGTTCTTCGCGGAATCACGGGGCGATCAAGCCCGCGTCAATTTGCCAAGGAACGACTCGAATCGGTCCATGCCGCTCTCGATCTGCTGCTCGCTGCACGCGAAACTGATGCGGAGGTGGTTGCCTCCGCACCCGCCGAAGTCTTCTCCCGGCACGAACGCGACATGCGCCTCCGCGAGGAGCGCCTCGCAGAGATCGAGCGAGGACGCGATCCTCTTGCCGGCGGGCGAAACGGTGCCAAAGTGTGCGGAGACATCGGGGAATGCATAGAACGCGCCGGTCGGCCGCGGCGTGCGGAGGCCATCGATGGCTTGGAGCCGCTTCGAGATCACTCCGGCTCTGGTCGCGAATGCGGTCCGCATGGCCTCGACCTCGGCGCCGCACTCATTGAGCGCGGTCCGGATCGCGGGATAGACGAACGACGTGATGTTTGTGGACATCTGTCCTTGCAGTGTCGCCATCGCGCTCGTGAATTGCTTGCCCCATTCGCCCGGACATCCGGTGTAACCGACCCGCCAGCCGGTCATCGCGTACGCCTTTGAGAGTCCGTTGAGGGTGATCGTGCGCTCGGCGACTTCGGGCACGGAGCCGATCGAGAAGTGGCGGGTGCCGCCGTAGACGATCTTCTCGTAGATCTCATCGGAAACAATGACCAGATGCGGGGCGATGGTGCGTGCCGCTTCCGCAACCACGGTCGCGATCTCTCGAAGCTCCCTTTCCGAGTACATCGTGCCGCAGGGATTGCTGGGGCTGTTGAGAATGAGCATGCGACTGCGCGGCGTGATCGCATGGCGAATCTGCTCGGCGGTCGCCTTGAAGTCGCTCTTGAGCGTGGTCGGGACCTCAACCACGCGTCCGCCGGCCAACTCGGCGATTGGCGCGTAACTCACCCAGGACGGAACAGGGAGGACGACCTCCCACGGCTGCTCACCCGGTGCCGCGGCGTCGAGGAGGCAGTGGCACAGGACGTAGAGAGAATGTTTGCCTCCGGCTGAGATGGCGATGTGCTCGCCCTTAAGACCGGGGATCTGGTTCTCCTTGGTCAGTTTGTCGGCGATAGTCTGGCGGGTCGGCATGTCGCCGAGAGTCGGCATGTACTTGGTCTGCCCCGCGCGAAGCGCATCGATGGCAGACTGCTTGATGGCGTCGGGCGTATCAAAGTCCGGCTCGCCAGCGGCGAATGACAGAACATCGATGCCAGAGGCCTGCATCTGTTTGGCTCGGTTCATCATCGCGACCGTCACGGAGGCTTTCAGCGACGAGACGCGGCGCGAGATTCCAATTGTGGTCATGCAACAGGGTAGAAGTCGGCGATGCGATGTCCGCCTCGGTGCAAGAGAAAGTGAGTGGTTTGGCTTTGGTTTGTTATCCAAACCAAAGCCGATCCGAGTGGGTGTGTCTCGTTGATACCGGATTGGGAGGCGTCTACAGTCCTCTTCCGACTCGGGACCGCTGCGCGACTGTCGTGCCGTCCGAGATTCGGGCTCTCAACGCATCTTTCCGGGGCGACGCTTTCATGGCCATTTCTGCAGAGACCAAAGCCGCGACCATCAAGGGTTTCCAGCGTCACGCGACCGACAGCGGTTCGCCCGAAACTCAGATCGCGATTCTGACCGATCGGATCAAGTCGCTCTCGGGCCACCTGCAGCAGCACCGCAAGGATGTGCACAGCCGCCGAGGGCTGCTGATGATGGTCAGCCGACGCAATCGTCTGCTCCGGTACCTGTCTCGTACCAATCACGAGAAGTACACCGAGACCATCCAGCGTCTTGGCCTGCGTAAGTAACGAGGATTTGAGGGCCCGCAAGCGGAGACGCGTGCGGGCCTCTTTCGTACGTGCAAGCCCAACCCGCCGGTCCCGAGCGGCAGTGGGCACGGCGCAGCCGAGCATGAAAGTTGAGCGTCTGCGTCGTGCCTTCTGCCTTGAAGGATCGGATGGGTCAATCGAACCCAGGCGTCGTCGCGCGATGCTCGCGCACGGCCCGCAGCGCAGAAGGACCAGAACAACATGGCAGAACTCATCCGCGTCGAGCGAGAGATCGGCGGACGCAAGCTCATCCTCGAGACCGGCAAGATCGCGAAGCTCTGCTCCGCGGCGGTCATGGCGACGTACGGCGAGTCGACGGTGCTCGCCACGGTCGTGCGGGCGAACCCTCGCGAGGGGATCGACTTCTTCCCGCTGACGGTGGACTACCGGGAGAAGACTTCCGCAGCTGGAAAGTTCCCGGGTGGCTTCCGCAAGCGTGAAGGTGCTCCCAACGAGAAGGAAGTCCTCACGATGCGGATGATCGACCGCCCGATCCGCCCGCTCTTCCCCGATGGTTTCCTCGACGAGGTGCAGATCCAGGTCTGGGTCATGAGCCACGACGGCGAGAACGACACGGATGTGCTGGCTGGCACAGCGGCCTCGGCGGCGCTCGCGCTGTCGAACGTTCCCTTCGAGGGGCCGACGGCCACCGTTCGCGTTGGACGCATCCACACGGACAGCGGCCCGACGTTTGTTCTCAATCCGACGGTTTCGCAGCTTGATTACAGCGATCTGGATCTGGTTCTCGCCGGTCACAAGGACGGCGTCAACATGATCGAGGTCGGTGCCGCAGAGATCGGCGAGAAGCCGGTTCTCGATGCGGTCGCCTTCGGCCACAAGGCGGTTCTCGAGATTCTGGGACTGATCGACGAGCTGACGAAGAAGTGCGGCCAGCCGAAGGTCATCGGCGACCTCTTCCTCCCGCCGCAGGAGATTGTGGATCGGGTCCGCGAGCTGGCAGAGAAGGATCTTCTCGCGGCACGCCAGATTCCGGGCAAGGCGGACCGCGGCGCCAAGGTTGACGAGCTGCGCAAGGCGATGCTCGACACCCACTTCGCCCTTAAGTCCGACGGCAACGTCGCCCAGCACCAGGAGAGTGTGAAGCGTCGGGGTTTTGCCAAGGAGGCGTTCAAGCGCCTCGAAGAGAAGATGACCCGGAAGCTGATCGTTGAAAAGCAGACGCGGGCCGACGGTCGCAAGGCGACCGAGATCCGCAAGATCGAGGGCGCGGTCAGCGTCTTCCCGCGGACTCACGGCTCGGCTCTGTTCCAGCGCGGCGAGACGCAGTCGCTGGTCTCCTGCACGCTTGGCACGGCCAAGGACGAGCAGATCATTGACGGGCTGATCCCCGAGTACTCCAAGAAGTTCACGCTGCACTACAACTTCCCTCCCTTCTCGACCGGCGAGGCCAAGCGCATCATGGGCCCCGGCCGTCGCGAGATCGGCCACGGCGCGCTCGCAGAGCGTTCGCTGATGGGCATCCTGCCCTCTCCCGAGGAGTTCCCCTACACGATCCGCGTTGTCAGCGACATCACCGAGTCGAACGGCTCGTCCTCAATGGCCTCGGTGTGCGGCGGCTGCCTCGCCCTGATGGATGCGGGCGTTCCGATCAAAGGAACGTGCGCCGGTATCTCGGTCGGTCGCTTCGCCGACGATAACGACAAGAACGAGCTTTTCGTCACCGACATCATCGGCGAAGAAGACTTCTTCGGCGACATGGACTTCAAGGTCGCCGGCACGCGTGAGGGCATTACGGGCATCCAGCTCGATCTCAAGACGCGTGGCCTCACCATCGCCCAGATCGAGCGAATCTTTGAGCAGGCCCGCATCGGCCGCCTCGAGATCATCGACCGTATGGAGTCGATCATCCCGGCCCCGCGTCAGTCGATCTCGGTCTACGCCCCGCGCCTCGTCACGATCCAGATCGATCCGGACAAGATCGGCAAGCTGATCGGGCCGGGCGGCAAGATGATTCGTGCCCTGCAGGATCGCTACGGCGTGACCATTGACGTCGAGGACGACGGCACAGTTATGGTCTCGGCGCCGAACGGTGAGTCGATCGAGCAGGCCCGCAGTGAGATCGAGGCCCTGTGCGCCGAGATCAAGGTCGGAACCATCTACACAGGCAAGGTCGTCAGCATCAAGGACTTCGGAGCGTTCGTGGAGTTGGCACCAGGCACCGACGGCATGTGCCACATCTCCGAACTGGCAGATGGCTTCGTGAAGAGCGTCAGCGATGTCGTGAAGCTTGGTGATGTGGTGAAGGTGAAGGTGCTGCTGGTTGATGACCAGGGCCGAATCAAGCTCAGCCGCAAAGCCGCGATGGCATCGGAAAGTGCGCCGTCGCCAGCCTGACGTTTTCGGATTGTTCTAAGTCTTGCATTTGCAGCGTGTTACAAGGGCTCGATAGTTATCGGGCCCTTGTCTTTTGTTTCTGTTGCGTTCTCCCAACTCGCCTCGATAAGATGGGAAACGTTATTTGACATTGGTGGCCATTTGTGGCCACAATGGTCTTCGATCGAGTGAGTGTACAAATCGTGGGCTCTTGTCGGGAATACGAACTTGCGCTGGCATTTGGGGCTCGTATTGGATAGACCCTTCAAGTGCTGCATTGGTCTGGGAGAGTTCCCATGACGGACGAGGTGATCCAGCGGCTCGAGGGTGCCGAGGGAACTGTGAAGTGGTTCGACCCGCGCAAGGGGTATGGCTTCATTGTCGGGCCGCAGGGGCAAGACATCTTCGCGCATTTCTCGGTTATCCTCGGCGAGGGATTCCGTGCGCTGAAGGATGGCTCGACTGTCACATACGACGCGGAGCAGACAGAGAAGGGCTGGAAGGCAACAAAGATTGTGCGTGGCCCGGATGGGCTTGAGGTCAATGTTGTTCCTCGCCGGAACTACGCTCGTACGCCCCGCAGGTAGGCGATGACGCCGATCTCGGATCGACCGGCTCCATAGCATCTGCATCCCTCGTCGGCGGGACCTCCGCTTGGCGCTGGTGGTATGGGGGATGCTTGTGCAGCCATCCGTGACAATTGGGCTCGTAGCCTTTGGTAGCGGCGTGCTTCTTACTGCTGGAGCGGCGCGCTGGATCATCGTGCGTCACCTCCGAAAGGTACGTGCCGCGGAGCGTCGGGCTCGCGCTGCGGAACGGATGGCAGAGATCGGGGCGATGACCGGGGGGCTCGCGCACGAGATCAAGAATCCACTCTCGACGATTGGTCTGAACGCGCAGCTGCTGGCCGAGACGATCGAGGAGACGCCCATTGCGGAGGAAGAGAAGGGACGTCTCATTCGTCGGATCTCGTCGCTCAGGCGTGAGGTCGAGCGCCTGCGAGGCATCTTGACCGATTTTCTGCGTTTTGCTGGCGATCTCAAGCTCGAGCGCGTGCCGACGGACCTGAATGAAGTTGTGCGGGACCTGATCGACTTCTTCCTCCCTCAGGCCGAGAGCCAGGGCGTGCGGATCCGCGAGAGTCTTCATGGCGCACCATTGATGGCGGATCTCGACGTCCCGCATCTGAAGCAGGCGTTGCTCAACCTCATGCTCAATGGCGTGCAGGCAATGGCTGGCACAGACGCGACGAGGGCGCGGGAGCTGATTCTTCGGACCGAGGGAACGCTTGACGCGGAACGTAACCCCGAGGTGAGGCTCCATGTGATCGACACCGGGCTGGGGATCGCGTCCGATCGCCTCGACCGCGTCTTTGAGCCCTATTTCACCACCAAGGCCGGAGGAAGTGGGCTCGGTCTACCCACCGCTCGGCGCCTCGTCGAAGCGCATGGTGGGCGGCTCGATGTCCACTCTGACCCGGGCGCGGGAACCGACTTCACGATTATTCTCCCGGCGTTGGGCGGCGTCAGAGTCCTGCCGCAGTCTTGACGCGGGCGATCGTCGCAGCCGCGAGATCGAGTTCCTCCCTGGTATTCAGGATATCCGGACAGAGCCGGACATGAGCACCGCGCGCGTCGGTACTGAGCCCCCCGAGCTTGAGGGCCCTCGAGAGAGCGGGGGCGTCCTTGCTTGGGACGAGCAGGAACGCGCCTCGGGGCTCGACGAGACGGATCGGCACATCTTGGGCCCGCAATCGGTCTGCGAGGAATGCCTGCTGGCCGACGCTGTACTCACGCAGCCGATCGACACCGAGCGACCGGAGCAACGCGAGTCCCGCAGCCGCCTGGTACGCGCCGAGCACGAAAGGCGTGCACTCCATCCATGCATCGCCACCCGGCGCGAGGAGTGGCCTCTCGTCTCTGGCGAAGCCGAAGGTGTCCTTCTTCGCAAACCAGCCGGTGTCCAGCGTCCGCAATGGCGGTTGACCTTCCGAGAGGTGACGAGGATGGATCGCGAGCCAACCCGCGCCCGGACCTCCGCGGAGGTACTTGTACGAGCCGCCGATTCCGAAGTCGGCACCCAGCGCTTCCATCGAGAGCGGCACGACGCCCGCGGAGTGGTACATGTCGAGGAGGCAGAGTGACCCCGCCCGATGAGCGGCGGCCACGATCTGGTCCGCCCTGTCGAGCAACTGCCCGGTTGCGAAGACGACATGGCTGACGACAACCAGATCAACCGAGGGATTCATGGCCCGGATGATCTCCTCCTGATCGAGGAGGCCCTCGTGGGTCGCGATCCATGTGACGCGGATGCGGCCCTGCTCCTGATACGTCTTGATGATGAAGTCGATCGAGTCGAATTCGGCACGGGTGGTGACGACGTGATGGAGCTTGCCGTCCTTTGGCCTCGGGAGCGCATTGAGCACCGCCCGAAGGCCTTGGCCCGCGCCGGGCTTTGATACGACGGCGTCCGTACGGGAGAGCCCGATGAGAGCCGCAATGCGTGCGCGGAACGCGGTCAACTCGGCGAGCCATGGACCCCAGGCCTCATCCATGTCCCGCTGCCAGAGCGTAGCGAAACGGGCGACGTCGGACTCGGCGCGGTCCAGTGGGCGACCAAGCGAGTGGTTTGCAAGATAGGACTCGGTCCGAGCGAGCACGCGCGAGAAGAGAGGATGCACGTGTTCGATGAGCAATCGCTCTTGCAGCGGGCCTGATCCCAGCGCCTCGACCGCAGAGTCGATCTCAGGAAAAGAGAGGATTCCGGCTGTATCGGTCGGAGTTGACATGACGACGTCTCACAGGAGGATTAGATCGGGCGACGCGTAGGGAGGCCGTGTGTTGGCGGGCCGATCACGGTTCGCACCTCCCAGAGCTCAGGGAAGAAGCGGATGCCGACGGTTCGTTGGAGGAAGTTGACGCCCGAGGTGCCGCCGGTGCCGGACTTGAGCCCGATGACTCGCCAGACTACGTTCATGTGTCGAAACCGCCAAAGGGCGTATTGCTCGTCGACATCCACGAGCTTTTCACACATCTCGTAGGCGTCCCAGTTGTTCCCGGTGTTCTCGTAGATGTCCTTGAACACATCAACGACTCCGGCGTGGCTCGTGTGGACCTCGGCGTAGTCGCGCGTCAGAACTTCCTTGGGTACCGGCATGCCACGTCGAGACAGGTGCGCGAGAAACTCGTCATAGAGACTCGGGGCCTCGAGATCGGCCTTGAGCTGCGCGTGAGCCGCTGGATCGTGGGCGTGAACCCCGAGCATGGCGCGGTTCTTGTTGCCCATTAAGAACTCGACAGTGCGAAACTGAACCGACTGGAAGCCGCTGGATGGACCGAGCACATGGCGGAACTGGACGTACTCGCTCGGCGTCAATGTGGCCAGGACAGACCACTGGTCCAGAAGCTGGGCCTGGATGTGCTTGACGCGCGCCAGTATCTTGAAAGCGGGCTCGAGCCGATCGGCGCGGATGTGCGTCATGGCGGATCGCAACTCGTGGATCACCAGCTTGAACCAGAGTTCTGTGGTCTGGTGGATGATGATAAAGAGCATCTCGTCGTGATGTGGAGGTTGAGAGAGCGGGTGCTGCGCGTTCAGCACCCGCTCGAGGTCCAAGTATTGCGCGTAGGTCATCTTGTCCTTGAAGTCCGTGACGACGCCGGACTCCAGCGAACCTGCTTCGGGTTTGCTCATAGGGTGCCTCCAGACACGCTACGTTAGCGCGGTCGAGAGGACACGCTTCAAGGCCAGTCGGGTGTTTCTGGAACTGCCGAGAGTGAACCTGGACTGTCCGAGAATCGGCACATGGATGGATACTGCGAGCGAGCCGCAAATGCCGAATGGTCTCCGGGGCTGGCGATAAGTTGGATGGATCGGACACCAACAAAGTCGTCCCGGGCCGAGAATCCGCAACCGCTCGATGCGGCGCCCGCGAACGCGCAGCTGGCGAGCATCGAGTGTGCGATGATTCGGGCGAGTCGTCCATGACTCTTGGTCGAGTGATTGGCGCGTCGATGCACGAATGACTCCGTGTGCCGCCCAGTTCTGTCCGGCCAGGCGTCGCGAGTGTCCGAACATCGCGGCGTCCGCTCCGCCAACTAAAGTGTCCGATTCGATTGAGCGGTCGCGGGCAGGATCGGCGCAAGACACGGTTCCGGCGGACCACTTGTATGACCAAGGGAACTCGGGCGGACCAATCGTTCCAGTGCGGTCCGGCGGCTGGTATGGTCCCATCCGGTGATGGAAGACTTGTTTGGGGTTGCAAACTCGCGGGGTTTGACCCGGGCGGTCGCCGCGCGGACGATTGACCTCTGTTCGGGCCCTTCAGGGCCAGAGGGATCGCGCACATGAAACTGGCTTTCAGCACGGTGGCTTGCCCAGAGTGGACGATGGAGCAGGTCGTCTCGTTCGCCTCAAGCAGCGAGTTTGATGGGGTGGAGCTGCGGACCTTTGGATTCGGCTCTTCCTCGATCGCTTGCGATCCGGCCCACACCGCGGCGTCGAAGCTGCGAGAGGCTCTTGAGGGTGCGGGTGTCACGCCGTGTTCACTTGGTACCGGATGCCGATTCGATGAGCCGATCTTCCCGCCCGTGATCGGCAGGGTGATCACCGACATCGATCGCAGCGTTCGAGACGCCAAGTCGATCATCCACATGGCCGCGGCGTTGGATGTGCCCTTCGTGCGCGTGTTCGGCTTTGAATATCGCGAAGGTGACAACACAAAGCTTGCAGAACGTCGGGTCGTCGAGCGGCTCTCCACGGTGGTGGACGCGGCCCGCAACACCGGCGTGAAGATCGTTCTGGAGAACGGCGGCTCGTTTCCGATGGCGAGCGACATCGCGCGCGTCATTGCCGAGGTCGACCACCCGTTGCTCGGAGCGTCGTATTCGCCCGGAGCGGCGATCGGTACCGGAGAGTCACCGATTGACGGCGTGAACGCATTGGCGGACAGGTTGTGGATGGTCAAACTCAAGGACGTGCGGTCGGGCGTTCCTTGCCCCATCGGCGAGGGCACGCTCGGTTGCGAGGGTCTTGTGCGCCACCTTTCGTCGAATCGCTTCAGCGGCTGGGTTGTCGTTGAGTGGGATCGCCTGTGGATGCCGGAACTCGGTGAGCCCGGGGCGGTGCTCGCCGAGGCCGCGTCGCGACTCCGCCAGTGGTCGGCAACGCCGAGTGATCGCGCCCTCAGCGGTTCGGCGCTCCGCTGAAATGCCGAGGAAGCGACCTCGCGCTCGACGCGGTGGATCAGTGCGATGAGTCTCACACCCATCGAACTTGCTGGTGATGTCATCGAGCGATGCCTTGCGAGGGGATTTGCCCTCGCGGGGGTGTGCGGCGTGGATCCTCCGGCGCACGCGAGCGAACTGCTCGCATGGCTTGACGACGGCCGACACGGCGACATGGATTTCATGACCGAGGCGCTCGAAGTGCGTCTGAATCCATCGAGGCTGCTCGACGGCGCGAGATCATTCGTCATGGTTGCGGACTTGTACGCGGCGCGCGGCGAGCCTGAGGTCGTCGGGCCGGGGTCATCGAACGCTCGCATTGCGCGATACGTGCGGGGTGATGATTACCACCGGGTCATGAAGCGACGACTCCATGACGTGTGCGACGCTCTGAGAGCCGAGCATCCGGGTCACAGGTTTCGCTCGTTCGTGGATACCGCGCCCGTGCTCGAGCGCGAGATGGCCGAACGTTGTGGGATGGGCTGGAGCGCCAAGAACACCATGCTCATCCATCCGGAGCTCGGCAGCTACTTCGCGCTCGGCGGGTTCGCGACCACGCTCACGCTCGAGGCACCGACGGCTCAGGAGCGAATTGAGGACCACTGTGGCACGTGCACACGCTGCATCGACGCGTGTCCGACCGGTGCAATCACACCTTACCACGTCGATGCGCGCCGTTGCATTTCCTACCTGACGATCGAGCATCGCGACAGGATCGATGACTCCCTCCGCACGCCCATAGGTAGTTGGGTGTACGGTTGTGATGTATGCCAGGAAGTATGCCCACACAACGCGCCGACGGTTCGGGGCGTGCGCAGGAGCGAGGGGCTGGTCTCCCACGCGTACGCGACACGGCACGCGGGCTTCGATCTGCTAGATGTGCTGGGGTGGGACGCGAACGCGCGCCGGAGTGCATTCAACTCGTCGGCGATGAAGCGGGCAACGCTCTCCATGATGAAGCGGAACGCGTTGATCGCGATCGGGAACTTGGCGGCGATACCGGAGAGTGGCGTTCGCATGTCCCGCTATCGTCGGGCCATCGAGGATGCGATGTGGAACCCGAATGAGCCGGAGATGGTGCGGGCAACCGCCCGAGAAGTGCTCGCGTCGTTGGATCGATCGCTCAACGGGGCCGGCGATGTGCTCGGGGCGTCACCAGCAGTCGAGAGCCCAGAATGACCAGAATGCCTGGAACCAGCCACCACGTCTGGCGCTCCACGAAGCCGAGCCAGAAACAGGGAGAGGCGAACAGGATCGCAATCGCAAGGGTCGCGAGCTTCCGTCGGCCCTCACGGCCATGGATGCCCGCGTGGCCATCGCGGGTTGGGATCGCGACGAGCCAGACATAGCCCGGAAATGCCAGCGCGTAGAAGGACATGAACATGCGATACCAGATGAGTCGCTCGTTTGGGTCGGCAAACGCCGGAACCGACGTTGCCACGGGTCGAGACAGCAACAACGAGCCCGCAATGAAGATCGACAGCACCGCGAGCGACCAGAAGGCTCCTCGCCCGAGTGGAGTGGGGCGTGTGCCGCGAAGGGCGCGAAGGTGAAAGGCGATTGTGGCAGCGGTCTGTGCGCCAAGGTGCAACAGCAGTGCGCTCACGAGCAGGGGCTGCGGACGCGGCCCGATCGTGGCATGCCGGGGCGCGAACATGGGAGCATACGCGATGGTGAAGAGGATCATCGCAAGGAAGAACACACCGAACCCGAGTCCAAATCCGAGGCGAGACTCGGCGCCATCAAGGCCTTGTCTGGCGCGATGAAACGTCAGATCCAGGTACGGGCAGAACAGGAATCCGAAAGCGCAGGCCGGCGCGAGAAACAGCGTTTCGTGTGTCGCCAGTCGCATCGAGTGCAGCGAGGCTGCGGAAGACGGGTCGAGTTCGGGTGTCGGGATCCAGCCGCGCGCGGCGAGGGTCGCCACCGTGCCGAGGCTGATGGCGTAGGTGACAAGAGCGATGAGACGGGGGCGATCGAGCCAAGAGAGCAACAACGGAGCGAGCAGGATCACCGCGACGCCAAGCATCGCACCGTTCAACACGCTGAATGGCGCCAAGACTCGCAGTGTGAAGACCAGGTGGAAGAGAACCGTGATGGCCCCGAAGGCGATGCACGCAAGCCGATGCCGCTCTACAAATCGGCGGCTCGCATCCGGGCTGGTCAGGATCCAGCCCATCGCTGCGGCACCTACCACGTTTGGAAGGGCGAAGGCGATATACCCCAGCAGGCCGAAGTCTCGCAACAGCAGGATCGGCAGGAACATGCCGATGCACCACGTCCACGACACCGCAAGGTAGATGCCCCAGCCGAGCACGCGGCTCCATCGGATGCGTTGACCCGCGTCGTCCATGGGGCGGAGTGTAGGAATCGGGTGTTGATGGGCTCATTGTGCTCAATCTGATTGACGAATCCCGAACATGGCGCATACTCCACGAGATGGCGCGAAGGCTCGGCCGGACCTCGTGTTGCGATCGGGCGTCAGCGCTGCCTGGAGGAGTCGCTCATGCGGATGATGCAGTTTGTGCCCTTGGTCATTGTGGCGAGCCTTTCCAGCATCGCGCGGGCGGACTTCACGCGGAACATCATGATCACCGCGTATTGGCCCCAGACGAACAACATGGTGCGTCAATTCAGCTCCAGCTCCTCGCAGAACCCGGACGGGTGGGCGGGTGAAGACTGGGAGGGACTCGGGTACAACATCCACTCCTTCTTCCCAGAGTTTCCGGGACAGTCCGGCCCGAACTGGGGCAAGGGTGAGGGCGACTTCGAGGTTGATTACCAGGATACGGTGGCGGACTGGGCACGGATCACCGAGGAGTTGAAGCCCGTTGCGATCATCACCTTCAGCCGCGGGAACGCGGGGAGCTCTTGGGAAATCGAGACGCGACATCGGCGCCGGGCCCGCAACCGATGGTCACCCGATTACAGCTCTCCCACGCTGCCGGATGAGAACATTCCGATCTTTCAGGCCTTGCCTGTCGGGACGGACCTGTTCACTTCCCTGCCGATCGATGACATTCGGTCCGCGGTCGAGGCGGCCGGCATCATCGATGACGTGTACATTGATTCGACCGGTACCGGCGGGAACTTCCTGTCGGAGTTCATCGGGCTCCACGGTGTCTGGTACAACTCGATGAATAACTCGCCGGACGCTGCGTTCCGCAACTTCGCGGCGGGGCACATTCATGTTGGCGTCGACACGCCCTACGACGCCGCGGTGCAGGCGACGGAGATTACGCTCCGCACGCTGACGTCGTACCTCGATACCGTGATCCCCTCTCCGGGGACGTTTGCGACCGGGTTGCTCGGGATCGCGATTATGGGCCGACGTCGGCATTGGTAGGTGCTCGTGTCAGCACTTCCGCCGGGCGGCGTCGAGGGCGATGATCTCGAACGCGATGTGCGAAGCCAGGAATGCGGTGATGTCCGAGACGTCTCGGTCGGGGAGCACTTCAACGACATCGGCACCCACGATGTTTGCGCCGCGGAACGACCGCAAGGTGGAGAGCGCCTCCGCGCTCGTAAAGCCACCGACGCAAGGGGTGCCGGTCCCGGGTGCGAACGCGGGATCAACGCAATCGATATCGAAGGTGAGATAGGTCTCGCGCTCGCCAATGCGGTGAAGGAACTCGGCGATGACGGCGTGGCCCTCCGCCTTCCATCTGTTGTACGTGAGGATCGTGATCCCTTTGGACGCCGCATAGTCGAGATCATCTCGGCGATTCAGGGGTCCCTTGATTCCGACGCTGAGCATGCTGTCTGGGTCGATCAGGCCATCCTCGATCGCTCGGATGAAGGGAGAGGCGTGTCCCCAACGTTCCCCCCACACGGTGTCCACCGTATCGAGATGGCTATCGAAATGGATAAGGGCCAGGCCGCGGGCTGGCCGGCCGCGCCGGAGCCAGGTCGCTCGGATGTTGGCGTAGGCAATCGAGTGATCGCCACCGACAGCGAGGAGTCTGGTGTGAGAAGGATCGCCGATGGACTCAGCAAAGCCCGTCACGGCATCCAGCGTCTCTTTGATGCCGTAGGGCCGGATCGGCGCATCACCTGCGTCCGCGAGCGAGAGCAGCTCGCAGACGTTGGCATCATGCTCGATCGAGTACGGCTTGACATACTGCGAGGCATCTCGTACGGCACGGGGTCCGAACCGTGCGCCGGGTCGGTAGGTCACGCCGCCATCGAATGGCACCCCGTAGAGAGCCCAGTCCACCGGCTGGCTGGCCGGGGCAACCGTGTCGAGCGCGGGG
>CAUJHH010000031.1 GCA_963204725.1 Planctomycetota bacterium | reverse complement strand
AAGATCAGCCAGTGCTTCGATCTCGCGGCCGCCGCGTACAACCTTGTGCGGATGAGAAACCTGCTGGCCCGGTGAACCGGGTCCACGAGCCGATCAACCAAAGGTGATGCCGCTGGACCGGCTCAAACCCCACTGGGTCGGCCATTGTTCAACAGCCTGTTAGCGCCAAGCAGCAAAGAGAAGGGTGACCATTCGAAGCGAGAGTGTACGATTCCTCGATAGTTCTTAATAACAACAGCAGCAACGCGCACAGCATCCTCCGTTATTCTTTACCCCACCGCCTTGCACACCTTCATCGCGGCGTCGGTCAGGTCGGTCGCGGGCTGGAGCGTCGGGAGGGAGCCCTTCGCATCGGCGAGGAGCTTGCGTCCGGCCTCCACGTTCGTGCCCTCGAGGCGGACCACTAGCGGGACCTTGAAGCCGGTCGAGCCGTCGGGGTTCTTGTGCTTGGTGGCGGCGTTGATGATGCCCGCGGCGATGACATCGCAGCGCATGATGCCGCCGAAGATGTTGACCATCACGCCCTTGACGTTGTGATCGGCGAGGATGATGGAGAAGGCCTCGGTGACGGCCTCTTCGGTTGCGCTGCCGCCGACGTCGAGGAAGTTGGCGGGTGAGCCGCCGTGGAGCTTGACGATGTCCATGGTGGCCATGGCGAGGCCTGCGCCGTTGACGAGGCAGCCGATGTTGCCGTCGAGGGCGATGTAGGAGAGGCCGAAGCGCTGGGCGCGGAGTTCCGCCGGGTTCTCTTCCGTCGGGTCGAACATCGCCTGGATGTCCTTGTGGCGGAAGGTGGCATTGTCATCGAAGGAGAACTTGGCGTCGATGGCGAGCACCTGGCCATCGGCGTGGGTCGGCGTCGGCGGCGTGATGATCAGCGGGTTGATCTCGGCGAGCGTGCAGTCTTTGGCCTCGAAGAGCTTGGCGAGGCCGACCATGATTTTCACGGCCTGTCCGACCTGCGAGCCCTTGAGCCCGAGCTCGAAGGCGACGCGCCGGGCCTGGTGCTGCTGGAGCCCCATGATGGGATGGAGCGGCTCTTTGATGATGGCGTCGGGGGTGTTGTGGGCGACGGTCTCGATATCGACGCCGCCCTCGCGCGAGGCGATCAGCACGTTGCGGCGGGTGGCGCGGTCGGTGGTGATGGCGAGGTAGAACTCTTCCTTTGCGCCCTTTGCTCCGCCGGCACGGTCGGCGATGTCGACGCCTGCTGCGAAGAGGAGCTTGGTGACTTCGAGCCCTTCGGGGCCGGTCTGGACGGAGACCATGCGGTTGGTGAGCATGAAGCGGGCGGCGTCTTCGGCCTCTTTGGCGGAGCGGACGAGCTTGACGAAGCCGGCCTTGCCCCGCCCACCCGCATGGACCTGGGCCTTGACGACGACGAGATCGGAGCCGGACTCGGCGGCGACCTGCTTATATGTAGTGGCGGCCTGCTCGATGGACTCGACGAGGGTTCCGGCGGGGACGAGGATGCCGAAGGAGGCGAGGAGCTGGCGGCCCTGGTATTCGTGGATCTTCATGGGGCAGGAGTGTAGGAAGAGGGAGCCGCGCAGGGGGACACGTGGGCGAGGACGTGGCGGGGTTCCGGGCGCGTCGCGGTGGCATTCTGTCCCTGCGTCACTACGCTTGGCCATGGCCAAGCAGGAACTCTCGCCGTACCAGCGGAAGATCGTCGATCGGTACTACAACAACATCGACACGATCTCGCTCACAAAACTCCAGGAGTCGATCTCGGAGCTCTACCTCGCTGAGACGGACAAGAAGAAGGACAAGCTCTGGAAGACGGTGGAGATCGCGCTCGCGAAGTTTCCGGAGGTCTCCACCAAGGCTGCGGCGGTCGTGCAATCGCGCGACGTGAAGGCGCTGGCCGAACTGGTCGGGAAGCTGGCGAAGTGACCGGAGAGTCACGAAGTCGCGAAGTCATAGAGTCAGGAAGGAAGACGGCGTGTTGAAGCCCGAGGCGGATCCGATGAGCGTGAACCAGAGCGATGTGCTCTGCAACTTCTGCGCGCGCGAGTGGACCGATGATCTGCCGCTTGTGGAGGGGCACCAGGGGAGCATCATCTGCGGCGTCTGCCTGAAGACCGCGTGCAAGTTGTTCGATGCGGGCACGCTGGTGACGAGCCATCGCACGTGCACGATGTGCCTGGAGCATCGCGACGATCCGGCGTGGGAGAGCCCGTGGGTTGAGGGGTCCGTGATCTGCGGGCGCTGCATCAACCTCGGGGCGACGTCGCTCTCGCGCGATCCGGACTACGCGTGGAAGCGCGGCGACGGAGAGAGCGCGAAGGCGTAGGCGGAATATCGGGCGCAAGACACTCGCGCGTCGTTCGCGCGCGGAATCCGCAACGATTCTGGTGGAGGTTCTTGCGCCTGTTTCTTTCGAGGAAAAGGGGCGAGTTCCCTACGGTTTTGCATCCCTCGCCGACGCGATTCGAATAGATACGCGTTGAGTTGGAACGCTTCAGGCCATGCGAAAGTGGGAAAGCCGGAAAGCGTAGAAAGGGCCAGAAAGAGCCCGAGAACCGAAGGGATTTGGACAGGTGACGGGAGACGCGCAAGGACGGCGCGTCGGCGGGTATTGCCGTGGAACGAAGTCGCGGACCGCTCAGTTGGAGATGAGCCGAGTCAGAGGTGAAGGACGAGGAGACGAGTCGGATCGAGTGGCATCTCAAGAAGCAGGAGGGCCGGATCATGAGAAAGGATGAACGAGGCAAGGATGGGAAGGCACCGGGCGAGTCAAACCCGACGCCGCTGAGCCCCGAGCGCCTGATGGACGCGGCCGACGCGATCATGATCGCGCTCGAGGAGTACAAGATCGACACTCGCGGGGGCACGATCGCTCCCATCGAGCTGCTCGGCATGCCGAACCAGCCGAAGGCCCTCTGCGAGTACACGAGATGGGAGATCGAGCAGGCGTCCGCTTTCATGACGCGTCTGGGGATGATCGAACCCCAGCGTGCCAGGAAGGCCTGACAGCACTGGCGTGAAAGCCAGGCCCCGCGCGAGAGAGAGGGCCGCGCGGCACGGAAGGCCCCCACCCCGACAACGCACGTGCGTTGACCGCTACGCCGATCCGCATCCGGCGTCACAGGTCGTCCGTGCGCGCTCTCGGGGAGGCGCCGTGCCGACGCGGATTGAGAGTGGAATCGACAGACCGAGGAGTGGTGTGAGGAAGAGTCTCGGCGAGTGGGTTCGCTGGAGTGGAGCCCGGAGCTGAGAGAGACAATCCGCCGGCGTCATGGATCCACCGAGACGTCCTGACGCCGGCACATGAGTTTCTCCCCCGGGGGCACGTGGTGTGAGCGTGCCCCCGTTCCCTTTTTGGTCGATGGATGGCGACACCTCTCCCGCCGCGCGATCCGATTCGCCAGCGGCTGGCCCGCGGCACCGACGCGCTGAACAGCCGACGCGATCCCGTATGTAGACTGTGGCGAGGAAGTCCCTGCAGCACAGAGCGGAGGTCGGCATGCGAACGGAGTCTTTCAATGCAATGGGCTGGATCCGGGGCGCCATGCTCGCTCTCGCGGGCGTGCTCGGGCTCAACGCTGCCGGGCAGGCTGCGGGCCCGCGGCTGATCGACCTGCGCCCAAAGTTCGAGAAGGGCCAGGAGATCCGCTACGAGATGCGGACCGAATCGACATCGACGTACAACGTCGGGGAGCGGGGCGGGCTCGAACTCGACGGCGCGTCGAAGATCCAGCAGCAGCTTGATCTGCTGCTGAGGGTGCTGGAGTCGGACCCCGAGTCGGGCTCGAGGATCGAGCTGATTGTCGAACGCGTCGCCGCGCGGCTGGACAGCGACGGCGAGGTCACGTCGTTCGATTCTGCGAAGCCAGCCAAGGGGGCACAGGCGGCGGACGGGGATCGCGTTCTCGATGCATTCAAGCAGATGGTGGGCAGCAGCGTCTTGATCGATCTCGACCCCTCTGGACGGATCTCGTCGATCTCTGCGCCGACCACACTCCCCGGCGCGGACTCGTTCGCTGCGATCTCGAATGCGGGCGTTGGCGGCTTGATGTCGATTCAAGGGGGGATCGGCCTTCCTTTCGGGGAACTTGTCTCGATGGGGCATCCGACCGGCCTGGTCAAGCCCCGAGAAGAGTGGACCAACAAGGACCGGCTCGGCGGGCTGGGGATGAACATGGTCACGACGCATCGGATGCGTTCCGCGTCTGGGAACGCCGCTCGCGTCGAGCTTTCAGGAAAGATCGAGCGTCCCACCGAGGCTGGAGGGAACACGGCGCCCGCCGGCCCGGACCCCAAGGAACAGTCCATTCAGGGCTTCGTGTTCGATGGGGACTACGACTGGGATACCGGCAAGGGTCAGCTCAACAAGATGGACGTTCGCTCGGAGTTCAAGTTCGACCAGCCCCCTTTGGTGTTCGAGACTCGGATGGTCTCCAGCGTTCGCAGGGTGCGATAAGTCAATGGAACGCACCCGATGCGGTGTGCCGGCGGCGCGTTCGGGCAATTGAATGGCGAGTATCTGCGGTCACTTCTCAACGCGCCGTTGGATCGTGTCGATCCGCCGTGTTGAGATGGATGCCAAGACTCATAGCACCGAGCCCACCACCCACTCTGTCTGGAAGCGTCCGGGCGATGAGAGTTCCGCGAACAAGCGCCGGCACGGCCGGGTCGTCTGCCGCGACGTAGGGTGCACGCTCGGCGAGGTTCTGGATCTCTCGGCGTCGGGATTGCGTGTGCGAGGCAAGGGCCGCCCCGCTGTGTGCGTCGGCGATCGATTCAGCCTCTCGATTCAGACGCTCGATGGCCCCATGCTCGCTCCTGTCCAGGTGGCCTGGGTGAAGCGGTCTGGCTTCCGGAAGCACGAGATCGGCATCACCTTTGGCGAGACGGGCCCTGCACTCGTTCGCGCCCTGGCTGCGCTGGCCAGGGCCTCGGCGAACAACGAGGTCATCACGCCCTGGTTCAAGAGCGACCACGCGGCCTGATGCCGATCTGACGCACGTTGGCACGCCGCTCCCCGTGCAGCAGCCCCTTCAATCTCAATAACTTGGAGCATCGGGACCGATCCGCAGCCCCGCTGGCGCGTGGCGGGAGGCCCACTTCATCAATTCGCGGCAGCAAGTGGCCGATGGACGCATTTTGATAGGGTCCGATAGGGGGCTCTTTGGCTCTGAAATGCTCGCTGGAGCGTCAAAAGAGCAAAAAGACCAACTTGTTCGATTAAAAGGGTTGCCGTTTGCGGGGCGTGAGGCACTGTGTTCATTGGATCGTGAACGAGTTGTTCGTCCCGACCAACCTGTGGTTGTGCAAGGGTAACCCCAAGACCGTGTGAGGAGATTTCCAAATGAAGAATATTGTTGCTCTGGTCGCCGTCGCTGGTCTCACCGTCGCTGCTAACGCAGCTGGCAATGTCGTCCTCTCCATGATTCCGCAGTCCGCGTCGATCGGTGCGGGCGGCAGCGTCGTCATCGACGTGTACGCTGACTGGTCTGGCGTGACGGGCGGCCTCTCCCTGTCCGGCTGGAAGTTCGACGTGATCGGCAACGTCAACGGCTCGCTCGCCGGTGACGTGAACGACGCCAACTTCGCCAACGGCGTCAACAACGGCATCGCCGCAGCTGGCAACCTGCTCGACTTCGCCGGCGGCCAGCTGCCCCCCGGCCTGGGCGGCACCTACAGCACGAACCCCTCGTTCCTCGGAACGATCACCTACACCGACAGCGGCACGGCTCTCGGTAACTACTCCGTCACCCTGTCCGTGATCGACTACGTCGCCCCCGCTGGCGCCCTCGGCGTGTACATCGGCTCGACCGGCTCGCAGAGCCGCTCCAGCCTGACCTCGAGCACGGGCACGAGCCACACCGTGACGTTCGACACCCGCGCGTTCGACGTGATCATCCCCAGCCCGGCCTCGATGGCCATCCTGGGCCTCGGTGGTCTCGTTGCCGGCCGTCGTCGTCGCTGAACGACACGGATTCCGATCCTGTAAGGGTTTCGGAAGGATAATTTGAATCAGTCCCTCGACCATCCAGGCGGTGGTCGAGGGATTTTTTTGTTGAATCGGGCAAATCCTGCCGTCAAGGACTTGAACTGGGAGCGAGGGACCAGTATCTTGACGTCGGGTCAGGAACGAACTGTTTCGAAACATCGTTCCCGTTTGTATCGAGAGAGAGAAATTTTTCCATAGTGAGGAGATGATCAGATGAAGAAGGCGATCGCCCTGTTCCTCGTCGCTGGCGCTGCCAGCTTTGCCAGCGCCGCTGGCAACGTCGTTGTCACGGGAGTTCCCTCGGCCGGCTCGACCGGTTCGGGCGGCTCCGTCACCGTCGATCTGTTCGCCGATTGGTCCGGCGTTGCCGGTGGCCTGTCCCTCTCCGGCTTCAAGTTCGACATCATTGGTAACGTCAACGGCACCCTCTCGGGCGCCGCGAACTCCGCCAACTTCTCCAACGGTTCCAACAACGGCATCTCCGCCGCTGGCAACCTGCTCGACTTCGCCGGTGGCCAGCTGCCCCCCGGCCTCGGCGGCACCTACAACACCAACCCCGCCTACCTCGGCTCGGTGACCTTCACCGATAACGGCACGGCCGTCACGGACTACACCGTCTCCCTGACGATCATCGACTACGTGGCCCCCGCGGGCGCGCTCGGCGTGTACATCGGCTCGACCGGCACCCAGAGCCGTTCCAGCCTCACGCTCAACACGGGCAACAACCACACCGTGTCGTTCGCCATCGGCTCCTTCGACGTGATCATCCCGACCCCCGCCTCCATGGCCCTCCTCGGCCTCGGTGGTCTGGTCGTTGGCCGTCGTCGTCGCTGAATGAACGGGTCCTCCTCGGCCTTCAATGGTCGTTGACGACCTCTCTTGTTCACGAAAGTCCAAGTCCGCCCCGGCATCCGCTGGGGCGGACTTTGTTTTTGGGAGCTCTCGTCACGTCCGACCGACGACGAGATCCTTTGAGAGTCGTGAGGCCACGGTGACCCGTCGCGAGAGCCCAATGGATCGACTCAATCGTGCCAGCGAGCACCCGAGAGCCGAGCACATGGATTGGATCGTCGCACCACTCGTGTTCGTGCCGAATCCCTCTGTTCCGGGTAGCGTCGCAGCAAACAGAGGGCATACTCATGGCGTACGCTGATTCTCGCCTCAAGCGAGCGGCTTTGGCTTGGGTTCCTGTTCCGAACTGTCTGACCGGCCTCGGCGCGACGCCGCCAATTCAGGAGATGCCGATGCGATGCAGATCAGGATTCGCCGCGTATGGCCTGTTGTGGGGCGTGGTCGCGGGCGCGATGCTCATTGGCAGCACGCACGCATCGGGAACTGTGCGTGTCGATCTGGTGCCTCGCGGGCTTGCGATCCTCGACATCGGCGATTCGGTCACGATTGACATCATCGCGGATTGGTCGGGAGTGCCCGGCGGACTCTCCCTCGCCGGATTCCAGTTTGAAATCTCTGGATCGCACGCGGTCGGACTCACGCCGGTTGGCACGCTGGAGGGCATCGCCAACCCGGCATGGACCGCTGGCGTGAATGTGGGCGCCCAGGTCGGTCCGCTGTCGCTCGAGCCGTTCGCCGGCGGGCAGTTGCCGCCGGGATTCGGCGGGGCCTACAGCGCGAACCCGGCGTTGCTCGGATCGTTCACATACACGTATCTTGGGCGGCGGGCGGGCGACTCGGTCGCGGATGAGGTGGAGTTCTCACTCGCCAACTACTACTCGAATGATGGGGGCGCGCTGAGCGTTTACATCTCTGCCAGCGGCACGCAGAGCAGGGCGAGCTATGGGATCGGCGGCGGAGTCGGACACACTGTCGAGGTGAATCCGACGACGGTCTCACTGATTCCGCAGCCCAGCGCCTGGCTGGCGCTGGCCGGAGCCGCGCTCGGCACTCACAGGCGCCGCCGCTGATCGAGGCTATCCCTCCATCCGGTTTCAGTACTTGATGACCGAGTGCAATTCTCCGAAGGGCTTGAGCCGCGCTCTCCCGCCGAGTGAAGCGAGTTCGATGAGCACCGTGCACCCCACGATAGTTGCCTTCAGCTGGGTCGCCAGCTGGCACGCGGCGAGCATCGTGCCGCCGGTCGCCAGGAGGTCGTCCACGATGAGGATTCGCTGCCCCGCGCGGACGGCGTCGGCGTGCATCTCCAGCCGGTCCGTGCCATACTCCAGGGCGTAGTCCACACCCATCACCTGGCGTGGGAGTTTGCCCGGCTTGCGGAGCGGCACGAATCCGGCTGAGAGCGACTGGGCGATGGCAATCCCGAAGATGAATCCTCGCGACTCGGCCCCAATCACGAGCTCGACATTCTGTCCCCGATAGGGGTTTGCCATCAGCTCGACGGCGAGCGCGAGGCCTGCTGGGTCGGCCAGAAGGGGCGTGAAGTCCTTGAAGCTGATCCCGGGCTTGGGAAAGTCCGGGACTTCGCGGATGAGTGAGGCGAGCTGGTCCAAATGGAGACTCCCGGAGGAACGCGGCGGTCCAGATGGACCGATCAACACGAGACGCTGGGCCTGAGGATATCGGCGATCTGGTCGCTCCGATGTTGCCGGGTTGGAAACTGACGGGGTCCGAGCCGGTCCCTAGAGTCTGCACTATGACGAGCAAGCCGCAACCCTCGCGCAAATCTTCGACAGGCCTGGAGATCGTGGAGCCGCTCGGCAAGCGTGTGCTCATCCGAAAGGACGAGGACAAGAAGCAGACCAAGACCGGCATCCACCTGCCGGACAAGGTCGAGATCCCGACGATCACGGGCCGGGTCGTCGCGATCAGCGCACACGTCGAACGTGACCAGGACTATCCGATCAAGCAGTACGACAGGGTGCTCTTTCATCCGAAGAACAGTGTTCCGGTCGATTTCGAGGGGGACAACCGGCTCTTTGTTGTGCCGGTGGAGGATGTGGTCGCGGTCTTCAGGAAAGAGTCGGAGTAACACGAGAGTGCCGTCCAACGCTACGCCGCGATCGCGGCACCGCGGGGGAACGCGAGTCGATTCATTGGTGGCCGAGCGAGAGATGGACCAGAGCCAAACAAGCGAACCCGGACATACCGCGGCATTGGCCGATCCGATGCCGGTGCGCGCTCTCTCCGGCGGGCAGATCTTTGATTGCGCGATCGTGCCCCCGGGATCGAAATCGATCACCAACCGAGCCCTGCTCATGGCCGGGCTCGCCGAGGGCTCGAGCGTCCTGCGCGGCTCGCTGATCGAGGCCGATGATACCTCCCGCATGATCGACGCCCTGCGCCGGCTCGGTGCCGGAGTCGACCGCGAGGGCGAGGACACCCTGCTCGTCACCGGCGTCGGGGGCGCGTGGAGGCCCCAGGGCCGAGAGGTCACTCTGGATCTCGGGAACGCGGGCACGGCGACGCGATTCCTCGCCGCGGCTTCGGTGATGTCTCCCGTGCCGGTCATCATCGACGGCAACGCCCGCATGCGTCAGCGGCCGATCGGCGAGCTCACTGGCGCACTCGCGTCTCTTGGCGTCACCATCCAGCACCTGGGTGCACCCGACTGTCCCCCGGTTCGAATCGTGCCGCCCTCGGTCGCGCTGCATGCTCCAAAGATCGAGTTCGGCACGCTGAAATCGAGCCAGTTCGTTTCCGCGCTGCTGCTCGTCGCCCCTTGGATCGCCGGCGGTCTCACCGTGCGACACACCGCAACGGTGACAAGCCCATCGTACATCTGGATGAGTCTGCGCCTGCTCGAGCGGCTCGGCGCGAGCGTTCAGAGTTCCGATGATCTGCGCGTCGTGCGGGTTGGGCCGGGGGAAGCGGGCGCGCATGGATTGAAGGGCTTCGATGTCACCATCGAGCCGGATGCCTCGTCCGCGACCTACTGGTTTGCCGCCAGCACCATGTGCCCGGGATCCAGAGCGACGGTGCGGGGGCTCGGTCCGGAATCATTGCAGGGCGACGCCGCGTTTCCCTCGTTGGTGGAGCGCATGGGTTCCGTGATCACGGTTGAGCACGACTCCGTCTCGTGCGTCGGTCCGAGGGAGTTGCTTCCCCTCGTCGCCGACATGGCCGACATGCCGGACGCCGCCATGTCGCTTGCATCTGTGGCATGCTTCGCTCGCGGCGCCACGATCATCCGCGGCCTGCAGACGCTTCGCGTCAAGGAATCCGACCGGATCGGCGCGATGGAGGCGGAGCTCGCGAAGATCGGCGTTCGAGTGGAAACAAACTTCCTCGGCGATGCCGGTGCAATCCGGATCACACCCCCACCCTCGGGCGTTGACTGCTCTCCCGAGGCCGAGCGGGTTGAGTTCGACACCTACGACGACCACCGGATGGCGATGTCGCTCGCGCTGATAGGGCTGCGACGTCCGAACATCTTTGTGCGCAACCCGACGTGCGTGAACAAGACATACCCTGGTTTCTGGCGCGAGCTTTCCCGGTTGGCATGACGAACAAGCGGGTTCGAGACTGGGTGTGTCGTCCGCTTGCACTCATCGATGGCTCGGCCGAGCCTGGCCCCCAAGACAAAGCGGGCCGCCCGGATGTCCGGACGGCCCGCCGTGGTTTATTCGAAACAGAGTGATCTGACCCAGCGATCAGCAGCCGGTGCCGAACGCATCGAGGAAGTCGAGGAAGTCGAGGATGTCGACGATCGTGTCGCCGTTGTAGTCGGCCTCGACCGTGGTGCCGCAGGGAGCGGGCTGGTTCTCACAATTGCCGAAGGAATCGAGGAAGTCCAGGAAGTCGAGGATGTCGGAGATGGTGTCGCCGTTGACGTCCGAGGCGCAGCCGCCGGGGAGCAGCGAGATATCGTCGACGAAGAACTCGGTGCAGGAATCGTTGTACAGATCCGTGTTGGCGATGTTGAGACTGCCGCCGGTGCTGGTGTTGTCGATCCAGATCAGATCGTCAGCGAACTGCACGCCGTTGTAGAACAGATCGAGGGAGCCGACCTCGAAGCCGAGGTCGAGCATGTCGTCCAGATCGATCTCGGCCCGGAATTCAACCCACTGGTCCGTGACGAGGGAGGTGGCTTCCAGACCCCACTGGGACTCCACGACAAGATCGGTGCCGCCGAAGCGGATCTGCATCGACCAATTGTCGAAGCCGGAGCCGTATCCGTTCATCAGGATCAGGTAGGCGTCGCCGGTCGAGGTGCTCGGCATGTAGGTCATCGCGCGATAGGTCCACTTGCCGTCGGTGATCCCGCTGAACTCGAAGATCATGTCCGAGCCCGGGAGCAGACGCAGCGAGTTGCCTGGCGAGTTCGCGTGCACATCGGAAATCGCGGCGTCGGAGCCGCCGGAATACCAGATCGACCAGCCGCCCTGTCCGGACAGCCCGCTACCCACCGCGTACGAATCGAAGTTGTCGTCAAGCTGCGCAAACGCATTGGCCCCGGCCAACGCGCACCCAGCCAATGCGATACCCAGGACGCCGCAATTGCTCTTTCTCATCACAGTACTCCGCAATTGGATCCGGGAAATACACACCGGAGTGCGCCGTCATGTGCTCGGGAACCCCATGCTGCCGCCGGTTGCCAACGAGCGCAACGCCCGGCGAGACCGGCTCACAACCGGTCAGATCCACGAGTACCTGACGGCGACCAGGTATTCACCTTAGCGAATTCTTGATCCGCGCACAATCACGAATTCGAGGGAACCGCGGAATCAACCCCCGTTCCCGCGCTCGGAGGGCTGAACAAATCAAGAATCTGCGTCTCCTCCAACGCCACGCAAGAATGCGGCACATTCGGAGGCAACACCAGCACTTGCCCAGATTCAACAATCAACACGCGATGGTCTTGTGTCCCCTCCGCGCCGATACCAAACCGGCACCGGCCCGAAACCACGATCACAAACTGCTCATTCGCGTGATGGTGCGAGGCCAAGCAGAATCCCTTGTGCAATCGCACCTCGGAGACCATGAGATGCTCGCCGATCACGCGTCTGCGATCGATCAGCGGCATCGGATGATCCTGGCTCAATTCTGACCACGTCACGAGTCTGGCTTGTCCCATTGTGACAGCGTAGCGAGCATTTGTCACGCCGATCAACGCCGCATCGCGGTGGCTTTCGCACGCTGTTCGCTTGACTCCGTCATAATCTGGCATAATTTCAATGCAAGCATCAAGAGTCCCGGGCGTCATACGCGACGTTCGGGCGGCAACCGAGCAGTGCAATACTGCCGCGGTGCCGAGGCCCTCCCCGACGTGGGGACCGATGCGGCTGGAACCGTTCACACGGGATTCGGCAAAATGGCGCGAACGTTCGCGCCACCCCACGTACAGCATGTTTGCCCCGGGGCAGGCCGCGATTGATGCCGTGAGGAGTTCACGGCATGTCCTCGTTCTCATCCACCGTCGCGATCCACGGCGGTCGCTCCTGCGACCCGTGTCACGGCTCGCTCGTGACGCCGATCGTCCAGTCCACGACCTATGTGCAGGACGAGGTCGGCGTGAACAAGGGGCACGCGTACTCGCGAGTCTCGAACCCGACCGTCACCGAACTCGAGACACGCCTGGGTGCCCTCGAAGACGCCTCACCTGCCGTGTGTTTCGGCACAGGCCTCGCCGCCGAGACCGCGCTCTTTCTCGCCACCCTCCGCGCCGGCGACCACGTTGTCTGTGGCGATGCCATCTACGGGGGCACCGTGCGGCTCGTGCAGCAGCTGCTCAGCGAGCTCGGGATCTCCGGCACTTTCGTGGACACGTCGGACCCGGAGAACGTGCGCCGCACGATCACGCCCCGCACCAAGCTCGTCTTCATCGAGACACCTGCGAATCCCACGCTCAAGCTCGCCGACATCCGCGCGATCGCGGCCGTCACGAAGATGGCCGGCGTCCTGCTTGCCGTCGACAACACCTTCCTCACGCCGGTGATCCAGCGCCCGCTCGACCTTGGAGCTGATATCACGGTCTACTCCACGACCAAGCACATCGAGGGGCACTCCACGGCGATCGGCGGCTCAGTTGTGTCTCGCGATGAGAGGCTCATCGAGCGTGTGCGGTTCATCCGCAAGTGCACGGGCTCGATCCAGGCCGCGTTCCAGGCGTTCCTTACGGGGCGCGGGCTCTCGACGCTCCCCCTCCGGATCGAGCGCCACTCGCAGAACGCCCAGGCGCTCGCCGAACGCCTCGCACGGAACCCGCTCGTGAGCGCCGTGAACTACCCCGGACTCAAGAGCCATCCCCAGCACGCCCTTGCGCGGCTCCAGCACGGAAAGATCGGCGGCGAGATCGTTCACGGCGGCGTTCTGAGCTTCGAGGTCGTCGGCGGCGCAGAAGCGGGCGTCCGCGTGCTGAACTCGGTGAAGCTCTGCTCGCTGGTCGAGCACCTCGGCTCGGTCGAAACGCTTCTCACGCACCCAGTGTCGATGACACACGCCGATGTGCCACGGGACCAGCGACTGGCGGTCGGGATCACCGACGGGCTGATCCGTGTCTCGGTCGGGATCGAGGACGTCGCGGACATCATCGAAGATCTCGAGCGTGCGATCGCACTCGCGCACGAGCCAAGCGACGCAATCGACGATGCAGTTTCTAGCGAGGAGGGAGCCGCATGTCTGGCGGGCAACTGAGCGGACGATCTGTTGTGGTTCTGAAATTCGGCGGCTCGGTGCTCCACGATGAATCGGACGTGCATGTCGCCGTGCACGAGATCTATCGCTGGGTCCGGCGCGGAGATCGAGTTGTCGCCGTGGTCTCGGCCCTCGAGGGGACGACGGACGCACTGATCGCCCGGGCCCGCGCGTACGGGCACACGCCACACGAGGGCGCGTACGCAACGCTGCTCGCTACAGGAGAGGAGACCAGCGCAGCACTCCTCGGCCTCGCGATCGATCGGGCGGGCGTGCCCGTCGAGGTGCTGGACGCAGCCGCCGTCGATCTCCGAACGACGGGCACAACTCTTGATGCCTTCCCGGAATCCATCGACGCACCAGGTGTTCTCCGCGCGCTCGAACGCACCCCCGTCTTGGTGATCCCCGGCTTCATCGGGCGCAATGCCGACGGTCGCACGACGCTCCTCGGACGGGGCGGCTCGGATCTGACTGCGCTCTTCGTCGCCGAGCGTCTGATCGCCGCCGGAGCGACGGATGTCCGCTGTCGGCTCGTCAAGGATGTCGACGGCCTCTACGAATTCGATCCGGCCGACACGAGCACGGCCACGCGCCCAGCCCGCTACGCGGCTCTCCACTGGGATGGCGCACTCGCCCTCGACGGCGGGATCGTGCAGCACAAAGCCGTGCGATATGCCAAGGGGAAGGGACTCCCCTTCGAGGTCGGCGCGGCTCTCGCCGAGGACGTGACACTCGTCGGAGACTTCCAGACGCGAACCGCTGAGCGTCTCGTCTCGACCGATCGCCCCCGCATCCGCGTCGCTCTCCTCGGCTGCGGCACGGTTGGGCTCGGCGTCTACGAGCGTCTGCTTGGCCTCGGCGATCGCTTTGAAGTCGTCCGGATCGCGGTGCGTGACATCAAGAAGGCAGCTGCGTCCGGTGTCGAGCCTCGCCTCCTCACGACCCACCCATTCGAGGCCGCTGCGTGCGACTGCGAACTTGTCATCGAGACCATGGGCGGCATCGATCCCGCACGCAGCGCGATCGAGCGTGCGCTCCGGGATGGCAAGGGCGTCGTCACGGCGAACAAAGCCGTGATCGCGGCACACGGCGACGAACTCCGAGCCATCGCAGAGGCCCACGGCGCGACCCTTCGCTCTAGCGCATCCGTCGGCGGCGCGATGCACGCGATCGAGACCGTGGCTCGCGCCGTGTCTCTCGGCCAGATCGTCGAGATCACGGGTGTCCTCAACGGCACAACCAACTTCGTGCTCGGCCGCATCACCGGCGGCGATACTCTCGCTGCGGCCGTGAGCACCGCGCAGGACGCCGGCTTCGCCGAGTCTGATCCGTCTCGCGACCTCGACGGGCGCGACGCAGGCGACAAGCTCTGTGTCCTCGCGCAAGAGGCATGGGGAGGCCCCTCGACAAGCTGCGGTCCGGTTCTGGAACCCGGCGCAATCGAGCGTGAGCCGCTGACAGATGAGAGTATCGCGCGTTCGACTCACGGGCTCGCGCGTGGAGAGACCATCCGCCACATCGCCCGGGTGAGGCGAGACTCGAATGGCACGCTGCGCGCGACCGTCACGCTCGAACGAGTCCCGGTCTGCAGCGCGTTCGGGGCAGCCACACAGGAATGGAACGCGCTGCTCGTACGCCTCTCCGATGGCTCAAGCGAGGCATGCGTTGGGCGCGGCGCAGGCAGATGGCCGACGACCGAATCCGTGCTCGCGGACGTGCTCGCGACCGCACACCCGTGCCGGTCGCGTTCACTCATCCCGATGTGACTCGGTCTCTCGTATTCGTTCGCGTCTTCCACGTTTCCGCGCGGTGATTCGCAAAGGGGTCTTGATCCATGGCTCTCAAGTCGTGTACGGTGGCGGTTGTCGGTGCAACGGGCGCTGTTGGGCGCGAGGCGTTGGCGATTCTGAACGAGCGGGGCCTCGGCTCCGATCGCGTGATCGCCCTGGCATCCGCACGTTCTGCGGGCAGAACGCTCCACTATGGAGCCAACGAGGTCGAGGTCCTCGTTCTCGATCCGCGATCGGCCGATCGAGCTTTCCAGCGCGCCGACATCACCATTTTCGCAGCGGATGCCGATACCTCCCGCGCGTTTGCTCCCATCGCGATCGAGCGCGGCTCGCTCGCCGTCGATAACTCGTCCGCTTTCCGGATGGATTCTCGCGTGCCCCTCGTGATCCCGGAGGTGAACGGTGAGTTGCTGTGCAAGGACGCGGAAGTGGTCGCGAGCCCCAACTGCTCGACCATCCTGTTGCTTGTTGCGCTCGAGCCCCTCCGCCGCCGCTTCGGCGTTCGGTCGATCGTGGTCTCGACGTACCAGGCTGTCTCCGGTGCCGGGCTCCCGGCCATCCAAGAACTCCGGACGCAGGCAGGCGACGCGCTCGCGGGTCGCCAGATCGCACCCCGCGTCTTCGGCGAGCCCTGCGCGTTCAATGTCTTCAGCCACGACTCCGCCATCAGTCCCGCGACGGGACTCAACGTCGAGGAGCAGAAGCTCATCGACGAGACCCGCAGAATCTGGAACGATTCTCGCATCGCCATCACGCCGACGTGCATCCGCGTGCCCGTGGAGCGTGCCCACAGCGAGTCGGTTGCGGTCGAGCTGAACGAACCCGTGCGTGAGGACGAGGTCCGCCTTGCGCTCGCTTCCGCCACGGGTATCCGTGTGATCGATGATCGCGCCCGCAACGCGTTCCCGACGCCTCTCAAAGCGAGCGGCATCGACGATGTCCTCGTCGGCCGCATCCGGCCCGATCCGGGCGCAGGCTTCGATGGCCGGGGCCGCTGCACACGCTGGTGCCTCTGGCTGAGCGGCGATCAGATCCGCAAGGGCGCGGCCCTGAACGCCGTGCAGATCGCGGAACTCCTGGCCAGAGTGCCGGACGCGAGGCGGGCGGGCGAGCCAAGCCAGCGCCGCACCAGTGCTCGGCTGCGAACGCCACGAACTCAATCGTCGTCCGCGGCTTCATGACCCGCAATGTAGCCAGCGCCTGCGCCAGCCGCGCCACCTACCACGGCGGCGCAGCCCTGAGCGACCGAGATCGCAACGACTCCTGAGATCGCGGCCAGGATCCAGCGGCGCCGCGCCGCACGCATCGGGCCGTGCTTGGCGTGCTTTGGAGCCAATCGATTCATCGGAACGCGTCGGACGGGTCATGTATTCCATGGCGATGCTCCTGTCTGTGCGTCTCAGGAGAGCATGCGCTCGCGGCGTGAGCCCGAGGTTGTGTGGACATGAAACCGCCCTCACAACTGTGAGGGCGGCGTTCGAAACTCAGCTGCTGACGTTTCTCGAATCTGTTCAGGCCGGCGAGGGAAACGCTCCGGGCGGGGCCTCGGGCGACTCATCGGCACGGGGCGGCCGCGGCGTTGCGGGCGGCTCCTTCTTCGCGGCCTCTGCCGCGAGCAAATCGGCCACCGTCGGCTTGGAGAGCACCTCGCCTCGCAACAGCTTGCCGACCTCATCCGCGCTCAGCGTCTCGTGCTTGAGCAGCGCCTGCGCCACGCGGTCGACCCGCTCCCAATTCTCGGTCAGAAGGCGCTGCGCCTCCGCGTACGCCTCGTCGACAAACCGGCGAACCTCGTCGTCGATGACGCGGGCGGTCTCGTCGGAGTATTCCTTCTCAGGAGCGAAGAAGTCCCTTGTATCCTGGCCGGAATATCGAACAAATCCGAGCCGCTCGCTCATGCCCCACTCGAGCACCATCGTGCGTGCAAGGCGGGTCGCCATGGAGATGTCCATCGCGGCCCCGGAGGACGTGTCGCTTGTCGCCCGTTCCTCGGCGATGCGCCCGCCGCAGAGCACGCGCATGGTCGCGAGCAGCCACTTCTTGCCATAGCCGAGCCGGTCCTTTTCCGGAAGCGACATGGTGGAGCCGAGCGACTGGCCGCGCGGGATGATCGTGACCTTGTGGAGCGGATCGGCATCGGGGAGCAGCGCCTGGAGCACCGCGTGCCCTGCCTCGTGGTAGGCCGTGGCGCGGTTCTCGTCCTTGTCCATCGCGCGGCTCTTGCGGGCCCGCCCGAACTTGATCTTGTCGCGCGCCTCCTCAAGGTCCTCCTGCTCGATGAAATCCTTGTTCTTCATCGTCGCGGAGATCGCCGCCTCGTTGATGAGCGCGGCGAGCTCGGCGCCCGAGAGCATCGGCGTAGCGCGGGCGGTCCGCTCGATATCGACATTCGGCCCGAGCTTCACTTTCTTGGCGTGCACGGACAGGATCTCGGCGCGCCCCTTCACATCGGGGAGCGGCACCGTGATCTGCCGATCGAATCGACCGGGACGCACCAGAGCGGGGTCGAGCACGTCGTTCCGGTTCGTGGCCGCGATCACGATCACGCCGTCGGAACTGGTGATACCGTCCATCTCAACAAGGATCGCGTTGAGCGTCTGCTCACGCTCGTCGTGGCCGCCCTGGCTGAAGCCCGAGCCGCGCCGACGCCCGACCGCGTCGATCTCGTCGAGGAAGATGATGCAGGGCGAGGACTCCTTCGCCTGCTTGAAGAGGTCGCGGACGCGCGATGCGCCAACGCCCACGAACATCTCCACAAAGTCGGAGCCAGAGATCGAGAAAAAGGGCACGTCGGCCTCGCCCGCGATCGCTTTCGCGAGCAGCGTCTTGCCGCACCCGGGCTCGCCGATGAGCAGCACACCGCGCGGGATGCGGCCGCCAAGCTTCGTGAATCGCTTGGGATTCTTCAGGAACTCGATGATCTCCGTGACTTCTTCCTTCGCCTCGTCGATGCCCGCGACGTCCTTGAACGTCACGCCGGTCATCTCCTTGGAGAGCGTCCGGTGGCGGCTTTTGCCGAAGTTCCCGAGCATACCACCCGCATTGGACGCGCTCCGCAGCCCGCGCGAGATCAGCACCCAGAGAAGCACCAGCACGAGCACAAACGGACCGAACCAGATCAGCAGCGGCAGCAGCGGCGACGGAGCCCGCGTGTGCACTTTGTTGTTCGTGATCGCCAGAACCAGGTTGGTGTACGGCTCTTTCGTCGCGGTGTTGAGCGGGATCCGCACGGCCGTCGGGACCTTCGAGTCCGGCCCCGGCTCGATCCGAGCCAGGATCGCGTCGTCACGGATCACGACACTGTCCGGAACGATCTGATTCTCGCGATACCGAGTCTCAAACTCCGCGAGCGTGATCGTCTTCCCATCGCCCCCGGAAGAGAAAAGCATGTAGAGCATCAGCACCAGCAGCAGCACCGTCACCAGGCCGAACAAGCCCTTCGATGGCGGCACCACCGCCGCCTGGGGACGTCCGTTCGGGCGGGGCGTGCCCTTCGTACCCTTGTCGCCGGGGCCGGTGCTGGGAGATGGGGAGTCGGGTTTGCTCATCGTGCTCACTTGGGATCGAATCGTCCTGCACCCGAGCCCACTGGGGATCGGGTCAAACCGGCCGGGTCAGGGGCCACAGACAGACACGCCCGTGCGGATGACGTTCGTGCCATACTCTCATTCGGATGCCGCAGGTGCCAGGTTCATTACACCCCGGCGAATGCCAAAGAAGGTCGGGGAACGCTAGGCATTGGAGACTACCAGTTCGACCGAAGTTCGGAGACGATGTCCCGAGCCAGTTCCTGGATCGCCGCCTGTTCGCCGACCGAGAGCCGCTCTCCCGAGGGCCTGGAGGGCACAAACGGCTCTGTCGCCGCGAAGTTCCGCCGCGCGACCAGCGTCTTTCCGGTTCGATTGTCCACCCACTCAAAGTTCACTGTGAGTCGGACGCCAACCTCCTGCACAAGCCCGGTCTGTGACTCGCGAGAGTACGACACGAGGTCCGTCCGTGTGATGGTACCGCTCAGCGTGGTCTCTGAATTCCCCGGAGAGGTCACGATCCATGGCGTCACGAGCCGGAGTTCCTTGATGATCGCCTCCGTGAGCGACGCCTCCAGGCCGACACTGAACGTCCCGTTGTCGAACATTGGCACTGCCACCGATCGAACGGACTCGTCGTACGTCGACTTGGTCGAGTATCCCTTGGTCGGGTCCGAGGCGCACGAAGCGAGCGACAGCCCCGTCGTCAGGGACACGAGCAACCATGGAATCATTCGGCGTGGGTGTCGCTTCACGGTGTAGCCTGTGTTGGCTCGGACGAGCCGGTCGAACCGCTCAGGTCCGGCACCGCTCCGGATGGTTCGGTGTTCGGTGCGGGTGGCGACGCCATCCAACCCCGATCAACCATGATCTCCGTGGCCCGGGCAGCGGCGAGCGTGCCGGGGTGCTCGCGCAGAAGCCGCTGCAGCGTGACGCGGGCCGAGGCCGGATCCTTCTGGCGGATGTACCAGCGCGAGGTCTCGAGCATCTGTGCCGCCAGCGACTCGTCCAGCCGTGCCACGAGCGCATCCGTCAGCCCCGCGGCCTGCGCGTCGGCGGGATACGTCTGCGAGAACCCCTCGACAAGATACTGCGCTTCAATCAGCGGGGCCGCGTTGTATCGCGGACCCTTGAACCTCGCGATATTCGAGTAGATCCGGCGCTGCATCGCCTTCTTCCGGTGCTGGCTCTCGGGGAAGTTGGTCAGGAAGATCCCGTACATCTCCGCCGCCATCTCCATCTCGCGAATCCGGTAGTAGTAGTCCGCGAGGTCGATCGCAGCCTGCTCCGCGAGCTGGCTCTTCGGCAGACGCTCTTGAACACGGACAAGCAGTTCCTCGCCGATCGGTGCGCCGCTCTCGAGCCGGATACCGAAGACTCGGCGACGCAACCCGCCGAGGTACTCCATCCCGATCCGGTATTCTCGCTCGAGGGCCGTCACGAATTCTGGCGACGACGGAAACTGGAGCACCACGGCCTCGTAGTCGTACAGCGCCTTGTACTCGTTCCCGTCGGCAGTGATCGCGTCCCCGCGGAGCAGGTACGCCTCCGCCAGGTACGGGTTGTCCTCCCGCGAATGATCGTCGATCCACGAGGTCAGGATCGAGCGTGCCTCCGCCGGCCGATCGTTGGCGATCAACTCACGAGCCCGAGCGATCGTCGCCTCGTCGGTGCCGGCCTCTGGTACCCGCGTCTCCTGAAACTCGCCCGATTCATTGAGTTCCAACTCCTTGGCCTGTCCCCACGCGCTCCCGGTGGAGCACATGCAGAGGGCCGAAAGGAAGAGGCATGGAAGTGTGCGGCACGGGTGCAACATGGGTGCGGGAGTGTAAAGGGGTTCGCGGCCCGGCTCAAACGCCCTTCACAACGCTCCTCAGCGAAAAGACCCGCTCCGGGGGGTACGCTCTGGAGAAGGTCGCGGAGGGGATCGCGATGGATGACACGAACTTTGGCTCCGAACAGGTTACCGACGGCGTGCGAATCAGGGCAACGCCGGGATACCTGCCCGAACAATCCGATCCGGGGGAGCCGCGCTATGTCTTCGGCTACCACATCGACGTGAGCAACGAGACGTCCACTGGAATCCAGATCCTGTCACGTCGCTGGCGCATCATCGAGGGGGACGGCGATGCCCACGAGGTCGTAGGAGAAGGCGTCGTGGGCCTCCAGCCTCACATCGCACCCGGCGAGTCCTTTCACTACGGATCATTCTGCCCCCTCCGGACCGAGTGGGGCACGATGGAGGGAGAATACCTCGCCACATGGGACGACGGGCGCCGGGTGGAACTCAAGATCGCCCGCTTCTACCTCGCCATACCGCGCGACGACCAGCCCCATCCGCTCGCGCCGGAGTAGCGAGATCCGTCTGTCTCGCTCGCCGCGATCGCACATCTGCTCGATCCGCGCCGGGAACCACGGCCCTTCGAACGCCACCTCGCCGGAGTACTCGATGGGCTGACCCACCGCGCCGACCGTCAGGTCAATGATCGGGCCACGCCGAGGCCCGCCTGCTACCCTCATCGCCACATGGGAAAGGCCATTCCGACAACCGGAGCACGGGCATCGAGCGACACCGCCGCGCTCCGCGCCGCCATGATCGGGCTCTTCGTGCTCCTCGCGGCGATCGGCGCACAGATCTCCTTCCCCATGTGGCCCTTCGGCGTGCCGCAGACGCTCCAGACGCTCGTCGTGATCCTCGCCGCGCTCCACCTCGGGCCGCGCTGGGGCATGGCGAGCATGCTCCTCTACCTGGTCGTCGGCGCCCTCGGTGCCCCTCTGTTCTCAAAGGGCGAGAGCGGGCTCGCGGTCATCCTCGGGCAGACCGGCGGCTATCTCATCGGCTTCGTTCTCTGCCAGCCCGTCATCGCCTGGTGCGTCAAGCAGCCCGATGGCTCACCCCGCGGCTGGGGCGGCATCGTCCTCGGCTCTCTCCTCGGACACGCGGTCGTCTTCGCGATCGGTGTGCCCTGGCTCTACCTCGTTCGGAAGCTCGACCAGAGCCCGGAGATCAACGCGATCACCTGGTCCGACGCGCTCTTCGGCGGCCTCGTCGTCTTCCTGCCCGGCACGGTCCTGAAGACCATCATCGCCGTGTTGATCGCACGGGTCTCTCTGCCCTGGGCCATGAGCAAGCTCTGGTGACCAGTCGCGGCCCAATCTGTTAGTCCGCGACAATCGAGTCCGCCGCCGCGAGGATCCGCGCCCGCATGGCGTCGTGCTCCTCCCACGTCGCCGGCCCGGCATAGCCCGTGTGGATCGCGCGCACACGCCCCTCGGCATCGATGAAGATGAGACTCGGGAACGAATGCACGCGATCGAGGAACGGAAGGCGCTTCGCCGCCTCCTTCTTGTCCGATGTCCCTGCGAGCAGGATCGGGTACCTCACGCCGTGCCGCGCCCGAAAGATCGCGACCCGGGGCGAGTCAACCGCGAAGTCGCCCGTCTCCTCGAACGCAAGGGCGACAACATCCACGCCCCGCGCCGGATAGGTCTCCCACAACTCTCGCATCAGCTTCGCCGCGTCGTTCGAGTTCGGGCACCATGTCCCGAAGAGCTGCACGATCGCGGGTCCTTCGACCAGCGACGAGAGCGCGACCTCGTTGCCGCGTTCATCTGTGAATCGCAGCGCATCCAGATCCGGGTCCGCGATCGCGCGCGTGATCGACATGTCGTCGGGCAATGCCGCGTCCGGATCCGCGACCGCGGCGAAGCGCCGATGCGACGTCGGCCCCGACCACCGCTCACCCACCAGCGTCGCAGGCGCGCCGCCGGAATCCGGCGTGTACGTCGCACGGAGCAGCGATACACCCGAGCCGCTGAACGAAGAGAGCTCGAGCGTGGTCCCGTCGAACGTCCCGTGCAGATACCGGGAATCGCCCGTTGTCGTCAGGATCGTGCCGCGGGCGCGTCCATCCGGCATGATTCGAAACAGCCCGACATCTGGCGAAGTGATCGGTGGCGGCGTGGGCGCGTCGCCCGTTATCGTCGCCTGCTCCGTCGATGACGCGTCACGCTTCGCCGGCTCGAACTCGATCGACCATCGCTCCGGGAGCGAGTGCCTCAGAGGCAGTTTCATGGGGAGCGGCGCCACCGGCCCCGCGCCGCACGGCAGCGATTCGATCTCGTCCCGGTCCTTCTTCCGCAGCCATGTCCCGTGAAGTTCGCCCGGCTCATCGCTCACGTTGAGAATCATGTCGGCCTCGTAGGGATCGAACCGGAGCAGGAGCGATTCTCCCCAGATAGAAGCGTTCGGGACAGCGATGATCTCTTCGCCGTTGATGATGTTCACCACAAATGCGGCGACGTCCTCGAGCTCAGCACCATCGCTTCCGTCGTGCTCTACCGCCCTGACATCGAGCGTGAACGTGGCGCGACCGCCCTGCGTTTCGATCCACGCGTCGTACGTGCCGATCGGCGCTCTGGCGGCGGGCGGCGTGCCGACAAGCAGAGAAGCGTGGAGCCCGATCGCGACAAGGTGGGTGATCATGATCCAACTGTACCCGAACTCACCGGACGCGTGCTCTCACGCGCGACGGCGTTGGGCGTCCCGAGCAGTTCCAGGAGCCGCGCACGCCGATACTCAAAGATCCGCTCCACATCGCGCCGGACGAAGATCTTCTCAACAAGGCGGTCAAGAACTGGTCCACCGGGGACCGCGTATGTCACGAGATCCACGCAGCGTGTGCCGCCTCTCTCAGGGATGAAGAGGTGCTCGTGGCGCCAGAGCCGATACGGCCCGTGCAACTGCTCATCGACAAATCGCACGCAGGGTTCCCACGCCGAGATCCGTGTCCGCCAGCGGATCGGCACGCGGTGCAGCACAAGTCGGTAGTCGATCAGGACGCCGCTCCGCATCTCGAGCGGTATGGGCGTCAGCACCGAGAAGCGCAGGAATGGGGGCGTGATCGCCTCCAGATTCCGCGCATCGGCAAAGAACGGAAAGACTTCCTGAGGGGCGCGGGGAAGCCAGAGCTCGGAGCGGAGGGTGTGTGTGCGCATGGGATCCGCGATCAGACTGGGAAGCTCACCACCACCTTCGGAGTAGACCCAGATGGTGGATTCGGGAAACTGTGCCGCCCGCAGGGGAAACCACGAGGCCACTTTGGCAAAAGCGTCGTCCGCTCCAAGTCCGCACGCCGGCTCAGGCCGATCTGAGCGACCTGCGAACGGGACACGCTCGATGCAACGTGGCACTTCTCGGACCAACGCACCGGCATGCGCCTTCTCGATGATCGAGCTGGTCATGGTCATCGCGATTATCGGGATCATCGCGGGCGTGGCCGTGCCCCGCATGTCCCGCGCCGCCGAGTCTTCGCGAGAGAACGCCCTGGTCTCCAACCTGTCGCTCATCCAGTCCGCGATCGACCGGTACACCGCCGAGCACGGCGGGCTCAGCCCAGGACACGACTCGAAGGGCTCGGTTGATACATCCGAGGGTGTGTTCGAGGATCGCCTCATGCAGCGGACCGACGACCGGGGCGACACCCAGAAGGACGGACTCCTCGGGCCCTACCTGCGGTCGATGCCGAAGAACCCGATCAACGGACTCCGGTCTGTGCGGATCGACGGCGCCGCTCCGGGCGCGAACACCCACGGCTGGCACTATGACGCGACGAGCCAGACCATCCAGTCGGATCACGGCTCCGGCGCTCTCGGCGGCGGGAAGCTGGACATCGATCTCGACGTCGGAGCACTCGGCGAGCTCGGGATGGAAGTTGCGGTTGATCCGAAGTAGCGCGATGGGAACCGAATCCGATCGGACGCTGTCATCGAATGCGCCCTTATGAACTCTCGGAGCACAGCATCGAGCGACAGCGCGGCATTGACCCTGTTGGTCGATGGCCAGTGCTCCGTGTGCGCGCGAGAGGTTCGGCTGCTGCGACGGCTGGATCGGGGACGCGGACGTCTCGGGTTCGAGGATATCGCCTCGCCGAGCTTCGACGGCTCCAGATGGGGACTTACGCGCGGTCAGGCGATGGCCGAGATGCACGCGTTCACGGGCGATGGCCGCGTCGTGCGGGGCATGGAGGTCTTCCGGCTCGCGTACCGCGCCGTCGGCTGGGGTTGGGTGTGGGCTCCTACGGGGTGGCCGATCCTCCGGCCGATCTTCGACGCCCTCTATCGCGTCTTTGCTCGCAATCGCTTGAGGTGGTTCTCGCGGTGCGAGGGTGGCGTCTGCGGCGTGTCGGCGAGAGCCGCGACCGCTCGTGAGGCCGCGTCCGGCCAGTGACCGACCGGTGCTCGTGGGTCGCCGATCAACGCTTCGCAACATACAGCCCGAAGCCGAGCGTGTCCCTTCCCCACTTCTCCACGATCTCGTGCCAGCCCCGCGCACGCGCGAGCATGGCGTCGCGGTCCGCGTCACCCGGATTGTCGTTTGCAAACCGTTCCACGTTCCACAGGTACCGCCACTCGTACTCGGCCCAGTCGTGGGGCGAGGCGGAGGTGTGCCACGTCACCTCGCAGCCCGCGGCGTTGATCGCCTCGATGTTCTCCTCGTGGGTTGTGTAGTCGCCGCGCGAGGCCCCGAGCGCAGCGAGATACGCCTCATCGGGATCGCGCCGCCAGTACCCCTCGCCAAGGACGACCCTGCCACCCGGTTTGACGAGCGAGCGGAGTGCCTCGATCGTCCTCGCGAAGGATCCGAGCGCGTGGGTCGAGCCGATGCAGAGCGTGGCGTCGAAGGTCGGTCCGCCGGATGACGTCTTCTCCGCGAACCACGCCGCGGCGTCCTGCTCGACGACTGTCAAAGAGCCGCGGATCGCGTGGGACTGCATCAGGCGTGCGGCCCGCTCGCGGCAGGCCAGGGCCATCCGCGTCGATCGCTCGACCGCGACGCACGATGCCCCGTACCGCTCGGCGATCCGGGCGAGCATCTCTCCCTTGCCCGCGCCGATGTCGACGACGCGCGCGCCGGGGGAGAGGGACATCGCGCCGATCGCTTCGTCGGTCGCCTCGCTCGAGATCGGATTGCAGATCGTGTGCGTCGCGTGGGCGATCGAGGAGAAACGGTCGCGGTCCATCACGGTTCGCCCGTGGGCGCGAGCGGGAGGGTGATCGCGAGCGACGCGACGGGGAGCATCGGGCGATCGGCGCGTGCCGCGAGCGAGCGGGCCATTGGCCGGATGGTGCGGAAGACGATCCCCTGGTAGAGCATGCGCCCCTCGTGCATCACCATGATCGGGCGATCGAGGTTGACCAGTTCATCGCTGAGCAGGAGCGTGACCTCGATTGAGTCGCGTTCGCCGAAGCCGGATGCCTGCTCGATGGTGAAGGTCTGCTCATCGTTGATGACCTCGAACCGGGCAATGAGGGTCGCACCGGGAACTCGGGCCTCTTCGGGGACGCTGAGCCAGTAGAGCCGCGTGTGCGTCACGTCGTCCTGACGCCATGCGACTCGTTTCGGCCAGGGCTCGCGCGTGAACTGGCTCATCCACGGCACGGCCTCGGCATCCTCGCGGTCCATCCAGTGGCCCTTGCCCTCGTGGAGCTTCGTGACGTGGACATAGCCATCCGGGTCCGCGGCATGGAGTTCATCGAGTTTCGCGCCCCACGCCGCGGCGACGGTGTTGCGGTTGTACGCGCTGTCGTTCGCGCCCATGTGGATCGCGAAGGGCACGTTGCGGAGGTTCAGGGGCTGGGCCTCGTTGGGGTGGCCGGCCATCATCGCCGCGGCGGCGAAGCGATCGGCCATGCGCGGCGCGAGCTGGTAGACACCATCGCCACCTGCGGAGTATCCCATCAGATAGACGCGATCGGGATCGACACCCTCGAAGGCCACCGCATCCTCGATGATGCGAGCGAACATGGCGTCGATGTGCGGCTCGTGCCAGAGGTTCCAGGTGTCGGTCGGTGCGCGAGGCGCGAGATAGACACCCTCTGCGGGCTCATAGAGCCGGATCTGGTTCTGCCACTGCTTCTCGTTGACGTCGGGCGCGGCGTTGCCCCCGCCGTGCATGGAGATGAAGAGCGAGCGGCCTCGCGGCTGGTCGGTCGGCGCGTGTGTTTCAGGCTCGCCGAAGACGCGGAAGTCGAACTTCATCGTGCGGCCATCGATGGTGATGGCCTTGGCCTTCCACTCGGCGGCACGCCCATCACGGATGCGCTGGAGCGCGTCATTCCACAGCGCATCGAGCACCATCTGCGATTGGTGATAGTTCAGTTGGAGATCAGCGAACACCTGCGAGTCGAGATCGGGGCGCGACTCAGCGGAGAGCGAGAGGTGATCGCGCAACATCTCGAGCGCGGGGCGCGGGCCCTGGGCGTTCGCGACGAGGCAGGGGATCGCGAGGAGGAACGGCGCGATGAGCAAGGGAGCGCGGCGGATCACGTGTTGGGGCTTCACTTGTTTGGCTGGGGTGTGGTGCGGAGGTAGGGCTTGAGCTTCTTGAAGCCCTTGGGGAAGAGCTTGGTCGCCTCATCATCCGTGACGGCGGGGACGATGATGCAGTCCTGGCCGTCCTTCCAGTTCACGGGCGTTGCCACCTTGTGCTTGGCGGTGAGCTGGAGCGAGTCGATGACGCGGAGGATCTCGTCGAAGTTGCGCCCGGTGCTGGCGGGATATGTGAGGGTGAGCTTGACCTTCTTGTCGGGGCCGATGATGAAGACCGAGCGCACGGTCATGGTGTCGCTGGCGTTCGGATGGATCATGCCGTAGAGGTTGGAGACCTTCTTGTCGGCATCGGCGAGGAGGGGGAAGTTGAGCTTGACGCCCTGGGTCTCTTCGATGTCCTTGGACCAGGCCTCGTGGTCCTTGAGCGGATCGACGGAGAGGCCGAGCACCTTGACGTTGCGCTTGTCGAACTCGGGCTTCATCTTCGCGGCAGCCCCGAGTTCGGTCGTGCAGACCGGCGTGAAGTTCTTGGGGTGGGAGAAGAGCACACCCCAACTGTCGCCGAGCCAGTTGTGGAACTTGATCTCGCCCTCGGTGGAGGCCTGGACGAAGTCGGGTGCGATGTCGCCGAGTTGGATGGACATGTGGCGCTCCGTTGGTTGGCTGACGCACGGCCGCGGCGGAGGGCGCGGCACGGCGCGCGGTCCGGAGGGCCGAGGCTTCAACTTTAGGCGGGGCGTCGGATGGGGCTGGTTCTGGGGGATGCAGCGATGGCGCGGACGCCAACGGCACCGCGATCAGCGCCGCTTGAAACGGCGGGGTGGTGGGCCGGTGGCGGCGAGGACGAGGTCGGCGGGGCGGGGAGAAGGCGAGGACGAAGAGACCACAGAGGACGCAGAGAGCGCTGAGTTGCGCAGAGGAGGAGAGGAGGAGTTGGAACGCGAAGACCGCGAAGAAGAGTTGAACGCGGAGGACGCGGAGGAACGCGGAGGGGAAAGAGCAGAGGAAGGGGAAGAAGGCAATGGGGAAGAGGGGAGAGGAGTGGGCAATTGGGAAGAGGACGCGGCGGGGGTCGATGCCTGCGCTGTTGCGCTGAAGACGCGGATGAGTTCGTGCGCGAGCGCGGTGTCGGTGGGAGTGGCGCGAGTTTGTTGGTGTGCCTGTTGGTGTGGCTGTTGGTGTGCTGGTGGGCTGACTTGTGGGCGCATGCGGGCGGGGGGACGCGGGAGCGTGGCGAGGAGATCGGGATCGACGGGGACGATGCGCGAGAGGCGGTAGAGGTGGTACGCCGCTTTGGTCGCGCGGGTCGATGCGCGGAGGAGGATGGGATCGGTGGGGGCGAGTGTGTCGGCGAGGGCGCGGTAGTTGTCGAGGACACGGATCAGCGCGGCGGCGGCCTTGGTGAGGTTGAGCGACGCGGCCATGCGGGAGTGGGTGCATGCGCCGGACTCGATGAGGAGCATGCGGTCGCGGGCCTGGGGGGTTGTGAGCCAGAGGGAGAGGTCGGCGATGGAGATGTTGTGGGCCTGGGCGACGGAGGCCAGTGAGGCGTCGGGAGCGGCGAGGGCGATCAGCAGTGACTCAGTGACGGAGTGGCTGAGTGACAGAGTGGAGGAAGAGGACGCAGAGGACGCGGAGGGGGAATCGGTGGAAGAGGGGGCAGAGGCAAGAGACGGAGCGCTGGTTGGCAAGCAACCAGTGGCACGCGGAGCGGGAGTTGGCGCGACGTGAGCGACCATGCACCGAAGATACGCGGCACGCGGCGGGATGCAAGGGGGGAGTTGGCGGATTAGGGCGTCTCACTGACAGACGTATGTCAGTGAGATTTGCAGATTCTTGTGATTCTGGGGTGTTCGGGGGGGAAGGCGAAGAGGGAGGAACCACAGAGATCGCGGAGAGCGCGGAGTGACACAGAGGGGCGCGGAGATGCCGCGAGGGAGGAGTGGTTCAGGCGCGGAGCGCCTCGATCGCGCGGCGAAGGTCGGCGGGGATGGGGACCTTGGCCCTGTTGGTGTAGTCGTAGGTGACGATGGTGCTGGTGCCGACGGCGGCGACGACGGGCGAACCGTCGGGGGAAGCGGCAGATCGTGCCGCGCTGATGATCTCGTGGTCGAGTGTGAAGCGGTCGGACTCGATGGAGGTGACGCGTGCGGTGATGGTGACGGTGTCGGGGAAGATAATCGGGCGGCGGAAGCGGCACTGGACGTGCTGGAGGATGACGCCGATGCCGTCTGGCGTGCGGAGCTCGGTCATGCCGCAGCGGCGCATGAACTCGACGCGTGCGCACTCGAGATAGCGGAAGTAGACGACGTTGTTGACGTGGCCGAGCGCATCCATCTCGCCCCACGCGACGGGGAGGGAGAGGGAGATGGGGAGCGCGGAGGGTGTCACGGTGACTCATCCTTTCGCGGTGGTGCGGGATATTCGACCGCGATTTGCCGGGCCCGATTGATGAAGTCGGCCTGGATCGTGCCGCATTCGGGGCAGCGATCGGGCGAGATGCCGTCGAAGGGGTAGGCGCAGGAGAGGCACTTCTGCTCATGGCCGGTGCGCTGGGCGATGGACCTGTAGTACTCGTACTGGGCCTTGCGGGTGAAGATCCAGAAGAGGTGCAGCATGGCGGTGGCAATCGCGATCCACGCCAGCCATGAGGGAATCGTGGCGCTCGACCCGCGGCACACGAGGAAGACGATCAGGCCGAGGATGATCCCGAGCGGGAAGCCCCACCAGGGCATGAGTGGGCCTTGGATCAGGAAGATCATCG
>CAUJHH010000030.1 GCA_963204725.1 Planctomycetota bacterium | reverse complement strand
CTCGCGGCCGCCGCGTACAACCTTGTGCGGATGAGAAACCTGCTGGCCCGGTGAACCGGGTCCACGAGCCGATCAACCAAAGGTGATGCCGCTGGACCGGCTCAAACCCCACTGGGTCGGCCATTGTTCAACAGCCTGCTAAAGTGGCGACGCGAGTTCCAGCTTGACGGTGCCGGATGGCAACGATTGAACGATCGCGGCGGCCGCGGATCGGCACGTGGCTTGGCGCCCCATTACCAATCAGATGTAGCTCATCTTCGGTCGACGCCCGCTGTGAAGAGACTTGGCTCGGCCCGGCCTTCGGTGGCCGGGCGCAACACAATGCTAGACTGTCCCAGGAGACCGGCTCCATCCGAGATGATGAGCTACGGCGGGTCCATTGGGGCGACTTGCCATCAGGGCCTTGCGAGCCTCTGTTTCAAAGGAATGAACGTGCCTCAAAGTTCGACAGTCGATCGCGTCAAGCTCGTCCTGCGGGATTCTCTGAAACTGGGGGCCGACGCATCCATTGCCGATGACATGCCACTCATCGGGGGTGAGTACGACCTGGACTCTCTGGACATCCTGCTGATCGTCACCAGCATCGAGAAGGAGTTTGGGATCAAAATCCCGAACGAGTCCGTCGGTCGTTCCGCCTTCGCATCGGTGACAACGCTGGCGGCGTTCGTGGACGCCATGCGGGGCAATGCGTGATGCCGCCCCACGCCGCACTCCTCGATGCCCTCCCCCACCGCGACCCCTTCCGATTCATCACCAGCGTTGACACGCTCGAACCCGGCGTACGCGCATCCGGTCTCTGGATCCTCCGGGGCGACGAGGCGTTCTTCGCCGGCCACTTCCCGGGCCAACCGACGGTTCCTGGGGTTCTCCTGGGCGAGGCCCTCGCCCAGCTCTCCGGGATTGTGAGCCACTGCGAGAATCGGTGCGACGGCAGGGCGACTCGACTGGCGCAGGTCAACATCCGCTTTCGCATGGCGGTAGTCCCACCGGCGCGGATCGCACTTTCATCTCGACTGGTCCGATCCATGGGCGGGGTCGCATTGTACGATGTCAGTGCGAGCGTGGAGAACTCTGTTGTCGCCGAGGGAACAATCGTGCTTGGGGGGCGGGGTGAAGCATGAAGAGGCTTATGTGGGCCGTGATCGCAACCGGAGGCTCTGCTCTTCTGCCGGGGGTTGTGGTGGTGGCCGCGGCGGCCGATCAGCCCCCCGCGCCAGAACCGGTGACACCCGAGGTCAGCCGCGGTTCGGCTGAAGATCTGGACACTCGACTCAACACCCTCGACGCCCGCATCGGCGCTGTGCACACACTCCGCGCCACCTTTGTTCAGCAGAAGCACACGCCGTTGCTGAAGAAGCCGATGGAATCCTCCGGCACAGTCAGCGTCAAGGGCGAGCGAACACGCTGGAACACTGTGGAGCCAAGCCCTTCAACCATGACGATGGATGCGACCGAGCTCCGCATCTACTTCCCGGAGCAGCGAGTCGTCGAGGTGTACGACCTCGCAGGCGACATCCGCGAGTTTTCGGGCTCGCCGCTCCCGAGACTTGCCGCCATTCGGGCATCATTCGATCTCAAGCCACTCAACGCCTCGGAACTGGGCGCCGACGACGCCGACAGATCCCTGGTGGCCGTGGAACTCGTCCCTCGCGTCGCAACGCTCGAGGAGCACATCACCTCCATTCGCGTCCTGCTGGACGAGAGGATCCCGGCCGTCCGACGGATCGAGGTCGTGGATATCGATGGCGAGCGGACGGACATCTCATTTCACGACATTGAGACCAACCTGACAATCGAGGATCACGAAGTGGCACTCGAAGTGCCGGTGGGCGTCCGCACGGTACACCCCCTCTCTCCCGGAAAGGATCGCGCCGAGGGTCCTCGCGAGTGAACGGGTTCAGGCATCGGGTCGCTCAGTGCTGGCTTGAGCTTCTCTTCTGGTTCACGGCCCGGGCACCGAAGGTCCCGCGAGCGCTCAAGGGTCCCATCATATTTTGTACTTGGCGTTGCTCACGGCGAGTGCGCGAATCGGTGTTGGCCAACGCGCGACGAATCCTGGGTCCGGAGTCGAGCACCAAGGCCCGACGAGCCCTCGGTCATCGCGTCGTTGCGTCATCTATCGAGTCGGTGCTGGAGTTCGGTGAGAACCGGCGGCTCTCGACTGCCGCACTCCGTGCACGCATCGAATCGGTCCAGGGCCTCGACGCGTATGAGCGAGCGCGACAGCTCGGGCGTGGCGCGATTCTGGTGACGGCCCATGTGGGGCCTTTCGAGGTCGCGCTCTGCAGTGTGATGAGCCGCGAGCGGCGAGTTCACGTCGTCTTCAGGCGCGACGCCATGTCCGCGTTCGAGCGACTGCGGAGCGAGCACCGTCGTCGCCTTGGCATCATCGAAGCCCCCATCGACGACGGACTGGCGGTCTGGTTCAGGCTCCGCGACGCCCTGTTGGCGAACGAAGTGGTGATCTTGCAAGGCGACCGCACAATGCCCGGGCAGCGCGGCGTTGCGGTCCCCTTTCTTCACGGGAGCATGCGGCTGCCGGAGGGACCGGTGAAGCTTGCGCGCGTCACAGGCTCCCCTCTCATTCCTGCCTTCGCGACGTGGACTCCCTCCCGGCGTGTGAACATAGAGCTGCGAGACCCGCTATTCGTCGGCGGTGCGGTCTCGGAGGGGTTGGCGCCCGAGATCGCGCTGCGGCGCGTCGCCGACGAGCTCGCCGATGTCGTGGCAAGGTATCCTGAGCAATGGCTGGTCCTCGAAAGAGCATGGATCGAAGACCGGGGAGAGCAGGGCGCTTGACGACCCAACCGAACATTGTGATCACAGGACTCGGGCTGGTGTCGTGCCTTGGGATCACGCCCGAGGACACGTTCGACGCCGTTCTCGCTGGGCGCTGCGGCATCGGCCCGATGCCTGCGTTGGAGCAGACACCCAGCCCCAACAAGGGTGGTGGTCAAGCGGCAGAACTTCCGATCGTCCCTGGCGAGAGCCCCGCACGCGAGGTGCGATACCTTCGCTACACGATTCGCCACGCGATGCTCGCGTCCGGTGAACACCCCTATCTCCCTTCCCGCGTGGCGGCTGTCCTCGGCACGACGTTGCACGGAATGCGTGCGGGTGGTGAGTGGCTTCGAAGCGGCGATGTCCGGCATCTTTACCGCTTTCCGGCTGGCGCCGTGCTCGATGAAGCACTCAGGAATCTCCGCGTAGAGGGCTCTCGCATCAGCACATGCTCCGCGTGCTCGTCAGGCCTTGGGGCGATCGCGCTCGCGGTCACACTGCTCCGATCGGGCGACGCCGACATGGTCATCGCTGGGGGCTACGACACCGTCAGCGAGTATGTCTACGCCGGCTTTGACAGCCTTCGGCTCGTCGCGGAGGGGCCGCCTCGGCCGTTCAGCGCCGCTCGAGACGGAATGAAGCCCAGCGAGGGCTACGGAGTCGTCGTCGTTGAACGCGAGACCGATGCCCATGCTCGCGGGGCGCGCATTCGGGGCTATGTCGCGGGGATTGGCGAATCGGCCGACGCCCACCATCTGACACAGCCGCACCCGCGTGGCGAGGGGGCACGCGCCGCAATCGGCGGGGCGATCGAGAGCGCCCGTATCGAGCCACACGAGATCGGGCTCATCTCCGCCCACGCGACCGCAACGCCCGACAACGACGCCGCGGAGCACGCGGCACTGGAGGGCGCCTTCGGTCGGCACTTGGCGGACGTGCCCGTCGTCGCCTTCAAGGCCAACATCGGGCACACCCTCGGAGGCGCGGGTGCCATCGAACTGATTCTCTCGGTGCTCGCCAGAGAGCGCGGCGTGATCCCCCCTACCCAGAACGCGCTGCCCCTCGATCCTCGCTTGGGCAGTCTCCGCCTGAACCACGAAGCACCCGAGAGTGCCGCGATCGGCGCGACTCTCAACCTCTCGCTCGGCTTTGGCGGTGCGAACACGTGCGTGATCACAACGACGAAGCGTCCGGTTGCCATCTCACACGAGCGCGACGAAGCTGTGATCACGGGCATCGGAGTGGTGCTTCCTGGCTGCCTCGGACTCGATCGCTTCATCGACATGCTCCGTGCGATGCCCGGAGGATGCTTCGCTCCAGACGGGCGTATCGAGGAGGACTCGATCGCGCACCTGCTTCAGGCCCGTCGCGTGCGAAGGATGAGCGACTATGTCAAGGCGACGCTTGCGGCGACACGACTTGCCTGCGACCAGGCAGGCATCGCCGATGCCACCGCGTCCACCAAGGCGTCGAACGTCGTGCTTGGAACCATGCATGGCTCGGCTGCCTTCTGCGAGACGTACTACTCGCAAGTGGTTCGTGAGGGCATCGCGGCGGCGAACCCCGTGCTGTTCGCGGAGGGCGTGCCCAATGCCGCGGCCGCGCATCTCAGCCTTTCCTTCGACATTCGCGGAGCATGCCAGACGATCATCGGAAGTCGCAACGCGGGCCTCGACGCCCTGCGCCTGGCCTCCATGCGGATTCGTGAGGGAGTCTGGACGCGGGCTTTCATTGGTGCTGGCGAGGAGTACAGCGACATCGTCAATGCAGCCGAAAGGGCTTGTAGTGGCAGCACGGAGCTCCGCTTCGGAGCGGGTGCAGTGACGCTCGTTGTCGAGGGGCGCCGGGCGGCGGCGGCTCGTGGCGCACGAGTGCTCGGCACCGTGGTCGACTCCTGGTCGACGGCCGCGGGGACACGCGACCTGGCCAGAGCGGTCGAACGGACCCGATCACACACTGACCTCTGCCTCGTCGCGACCTCGTTGGGAGCAGGCCCGCTCCACGGTCCGATCCGGCGTCGGATTGACGAGAGCGCCGGAACACGAAGCTGGCATACCTCAGACTTTCTCCCCGAGTGCTTCAGCGTGGGCGGCCTCGCCGCCGTGGCGGGCGTGCTGCCTGCTCCCGTGCAGGGTGAGGCCGGACCCGCCTCGGGTGCTTCGGTCTTGGTGGTGTCCACGGCCCACAACGGGGGCGCAACTGGCGTGGTCGTCCGCGGCTGACGGCGGGGCCTGTGGAGCGTTGAAATGATATACTGCTCCTTCCATGACGACCGTGCGTTCCACAGCCCCTGCGAGAGCACACTTCCGGCAACTCGTGACACCACACGGGGCCGAGCCGATCCCCCTGCCCGCCAGCGTGCGCAACATCCTTGGTCTCGGCGATCAGATCGCTCCATTCGGGCAGGTCGTTGACGGCACTCATGTCACCGTGCAGGACGCCGGATCCGCGGCACTGTGCTCCGCATGCATACCGGACGCGGACCACCTCTCTTTAGAGCAGTTTCTCGCCTCCGTGTCTCGCGCATATGAAGCCCTGTTTGTTGCCGGCAGCACTCTCTCAGCATGTCACCCCGTTCGAATGTGGAACTTCATTCCGCAGATCCACCGGTACCGTGGCGAAGGACTGAGCACCTACTTTGCCTTCAACCAGGCTCGAATCCAAGCATTCGATCGGATCCTGGGGTCGCTTGGCACGTTTGAGGGACACGTGCCCACTGCGACCGGCGTGGGGCATCGGGGCAGTGATCTTGTGATCCACCTGCTGATGACTTCGACTCCGGGTTTACACCTTGAGAATCCCAGACAGATCCCGGCGTGCCGGTACTCCTCCCGTTACGGACCAAAGCCACCGTGCTTCGCCAGAGGAACGGTCGTAAGGGGCCCCGAAGCTGCGCATTTGTTCGTCGGCGGGACCGCCAGCATCCGCAGAGAGGTATCGTTGCATCCGGGAGATCTTCGGGCTCAGGTCGCCGAGACCTTCGCGAACCTGGCAGCACTGATCACCTTCGCCGGGAATCGAACCACGTCGCGAGAACACGAGGGCCACGAGCCGATTTCCTGCCTCACCCACGTACGGATCTACGCTCCCGATCCCACCTCGGAGACGCAGCTTGTTGGCGAGGTCGAGCGACGTCTCCGCGCAGGCACCGCGATTGAGTTCGTTCACGCACAACTCTGCCGCGAGGAGCTCCTCGTCGAGATCGAAGGTGTGGCCGACCTGACTCACTTCATCTGACACGAGAGCGGCAGCAATGTCGACCCGTCCCGCAAAGTTTGATGTGGTTGTCGTCGGTGGCGGGCCGGCGGGGTCCGCTGCGGCTATCCGTGCCGCGCGGCGCGGGCTTTCTGCGTGCATCATTGAGCAAGACCAGCATCCCCGCTTCCATATCGGCGAATCATTCCTTCCCCGCCAGACGACACTCTTGCGAGAGCTTGGGCTTCTGGACCGGGTCGAACGACTTCCACATGTTCCCAAGTTCGGCGCTTCGTTCGCCATGGGCGACGATATCAACACCACCGACTTCTGGTTCTCGCCGGGTCCGCGGGGCGAAGACGCCGCCGCGATCAGCATCGAACGGTGCCACTTCGACCGATGCCTGCTCGACGCGGCGCGCGAAGAGGGCGTCGCTGTCTTCGAGCAGACGCGTGTGGAGCGCATCGAGCGCCTTGACGAGTCGGGCGTCACGCTGGACACGCCCAGTGGTTCATTCCATGGACGTTCGCTCATCGATGCCAGTGGCCAGAGCACCCTGACGGGTCGGCATCTGGGGACACGGCGCACGCTCTCCGACCTCTGCCGCGTCGCCTACTTTCAGCACTTCGATGGCGTCCACCGACGCGATGGGAAGGTCGGCGGACACCCGATCATCGTCATGTGCGACGAGGGATGGTTCTGGATGATTCCTCTCAACGAGACCCGCACAAGCATCGGACTCGTAATGCGCCACGACATCGCGAAGTCGACCGGCGTACCGGCCGACCGCATGCTGGCGTGGGGGATCGAGCGCAGCCCGTTCGTTCGCGCTCGCGTGGCAGGGTCAGCCTCGTCCGCCTCAAACCACGTGTGCGCCGACTTCAGCTACACATGTGCGCCCTACGCGGGACCCGGATACTTCCTCGTGGGAGACGCCGCCACCTTCATCGACCCCATTTTCTCCACCGGAGTCTGCATGGGGATGATGTCGGGCGTCGAGGCGGCGGACGCGGTTGCCGACATCCTGCGTTCCCGCTCCGTCGCTCCCACGCGGAGGGCGCAATACGAGCGATACGTCCACAGCGCGTCATCGATGTTCTTCGGACTCGTGCGAAAGTACTACCAGCACGGGTTCCGGGAGATGTTCCTCAATGGGACCGGACCGCTGGAGATCCATCGCGCTGCTTTGTCCGTGCTTGCAGGGCATATCTTCCCGTCTCCAACGTTTGGCCAACGCTGGCGACTGGGCCTCTTTGCCGCGCTCCTTCATGTGCACGAGAAGCGCCGCCTGGTCCCCGCGCGACAGAGATTCTCGTTACTCAATACAGAGCCAAGAACTTCTGAGCATGTGTTCGATATCGACACGCGCGAACGTCCCGACGCGCTGGCGGTGCCTCGATGAGCGGCCACGACAGCGCCGCAGGCTCGCACGAGAAACCGCGGGGCTATGCCGACCCCACCATCTTTGAGTGTCTGGGCGAGTGGTCGCGATGCATGCCAGATGAGCCCGCCTTCTGTACGTACGACTCCAATGGCCGGCCCAGCACGCGTCATACGTACAGCGACCTCGCGCGTGCGGTCGCGTCCGCCTCCGGGCTGTTGCAACGGCATCTCAAACAGTCACAGACCGCGATCCTTCACCTTCCCAGTGGCTTCGAGTTTGCCGCCTGGTTCCTCGCCGGGTTGCACGCTGGCATCTGCATCTCGCCTGTGCACCCCGCCGCGACTTCCCACGAACTGAAACTCTCTGCGCAGCGGATGGGAGCCTCGGCGATCATCGGATCCAACCCACTTCCGCCCCTCTGTCACCTCACGCTGGAAGGCCGGCGCTCCGCCGCGCTTGACCCTGACCTCGCTCGCAAACGTTCGATCACCGGGAGTGTTCTGCTTCAAAGTTCAGGCACGAGCGGATCGACAAAGCTCGTGCGTCGGACCGAGACCTCGCTCGACGCCAACGCTCGCGGTGTTGCCCGCGGGATGGGTCTCGAACGGCATGATGGGCTGCTGCTCGTCGTTCCGATGTCGCACTCTTATGGCGTCGATCTCCTGGTTGCCGTCATTCTCGCCGGCGCCACGATGCATGTGATGAACGGCTTCGAGCTTGCGCACGTTCACTCGCTCCTGACCAGCGGGTCGATCACGGCCTTCCCTGGCGTGCCCTTCATGTTCGACGCTCTGGCACGCTCACCGACGTTCCGTCCAAGTGCCGATCTTCGTCTCTCACTTTCCGCCGGCAGTCCGCTGCCCGAGCACATCCACGCCAGCCTGCGCTCCCGGTGCGGGCTGAATGTGGGCCAGCTCTATGGCGCGACCGAGCTCGGCACGGTTGCGATTGACTTGCCGCAGGATCCGGGCTTTGACCCGCGAAGCGTCGGCACTCCCCTCCCCGGAGTCAGCGTGCGCATTCTCTGTCCCGACAACGGGGGAGTCTTGCAGGCCTCCGATTCGGTGGGCGAGATCGCCGTACGCTCACCGACAATGCTCGCGGAGTATCTCCAGGAGCCGCTTGAGCTGGCGGACGGTCACTTCCGGACCGGCGACCTCGGACGCTTAGACGCGTCAGGCCGACTGTACGTGACCGGACGTTTGAAGCACCTCATCGATGTCGGCGGCTTGAAGGTGAACCCCGCCGAGGTGGAGCGGGTGATGTGCGAGCATCCCGAGATCGCGGACTGCGCACTCGTGCCGATGCCTCTTTCAGCGACCATTGTTCGGCTGCGTCTGCTGATCGTGCCGCGCGAGGGTGCGGCGTTCAGCACCGACGATGTTCGCGCCTTCGCGCGCGAACGCCTCTCCCCCTACAAGCTCCCACGCGTGTTCGAGGCCGTAGGTTCGCTCCCGCGCACGGCGACGGGCAAGCTCCTTCGGCACCTGCTGGTGTCATCATGAACCATCGCCAGACACTGCTCTCATTCCGCGTGCGCCACATCCCGATGATTCTTGCCGGGATCTCGATTTCGTTCAGCCTCGGCTGCCGATCGGCTCTCCCCACGCACCCCCGAATGAGCGGCGACGATTCGATCCAGGTCATCGCGGACCGGTTGGCAAGCGTGCGCACTATCCAGTCCAGTGCAGCCGTGGATCTCGATCAGTCCGGCGGCTCCAGCGTTCGCCTTGACGCGGCCTTCGTCGGGGAGTGGCCCGGCACGTTCCGTCTTCGCGCTTGGAAGCTCTCCCGGGCAGTGTTCGATGTCACGCTCCGAGACGACGAGCTCTGGCTGCTCGCTCCCGAGGAGCAGACCGAGGAACAGGCCGCCGACCTCCTGCGCGTCGCCCAAGGAATCCGTCGGGCGTGCGTGCTGCTTTCCCCGGAGTTCTATGAGTCGGCGCTCGTCGATGAGGAGCGGACCACGCAGAACCGACTCGTCATCATGGGGCGGATCGAGGGCGAGCCCATCAGGTGCGTGATCGACCGCGAGACCCTGACGCCCCGTCGGTTCGAGACAACCGATGTGAGCCGGGACCACTCGCTCTCAATCGAACTGCGAGATTACCACATGATCGATGGAATCGCATGGCCCCGCACGTGGGCGATCTTGCACCCACGTGGAAGCGTCACGATCCGATTGCGCGAGATCGAGTTGCAGGGCGAACTGCCGCCACGCGCGTTCGATCCACCTCGGCGTGCCACTCGGAGCCCGTGATGCCATCCTCTCGACCGCACACTGCCATCGTGGCGTTCGCATCCAAGCGTCCCTGGCTGATTCTATCGCTCGCGTCGATCATCCTCGCGATCGCGATTGCCTCGCTCTCACGTGTGCGGATCGACTCCACACTCTCGGGCATACTCGGCGGCGACGATCCCGCTGCCGAGGCGATCGCTCGCATCACCGACGACTTTCACACCGCGGAAGACCTACTCGTGCTCGTCTCAGCGTCAGCGACGGCGACCGAGACCGAAGCGGAACGACTGCTGGTCGGATACGCCGCTCGCTTTGTTGCGGCAGGGGAGGAGCCAGACGCATCCGCAGCGGGCGTCACCGGCGTGCGGTACACGCCCGACGACTCGTTCGAGACCTATTTCCGCCAAGTCGCTCTCCCGGCAGGCGCGCTCTGGCTCGACGAGGCGTCCTACCAGGCTCTGCTCGGCCGCCTGCACCCAGATCAGGTCCGCGAGCAGCTGCGGCAGAATACGGCACTGCTCGCGGCACCGGGACCGGGAGCGGGAGCGCTGGCGAAGCAGCTGCTGGAGGATCCCCTCCGACTCCGAGAGTTTTTCCTGAGCACGTTCTCGCCCGATGCAGGTCCGCGCCCGAGCGCCGAGTTCTCAGATGATCGACGCGCGATCCTGATCCGGGTCTCTGGGGCCAAGCCGGTCAACGACATCGAGTTCTCGAAGCGGTTCACCTCAGCAGTCACCGACATCGCTGAACGTGTCAACACTGAGTCGCTGGACGTCCGCATCGGCGGCGGATATGCCGTTGCCGCCATCACCGCAACAGCCATACGAAGCGACGCGATCACGAGCACCGTCGGGTCAGGCGTGCTGATCACGCTCTTTCTTATCGCGGCCTATCGACGCGTGCTGGCGCCCGTGACCATCGCACTCTCCGCCGGAATCGGCGTGGTGGGTGCGTTCGGCGTGTACGCACTGCTCGCGGACTCGCTCACCCCCCTCTCGGCAGTCCTGGGGGCGATGCTGGCAGGCCTTGGAGTGGATTACGCGATTCACTTCAGATCTCACCACGATCAGGCCACGCGCACGGGCCTGCCCTCCCACCAGGCGTCCTTGGAGACCGCGAGCACACTGGCGCCCACGCTCATCGCGGCATGCGTGACATCGCTTCTTGGCTTCGGCACGATCGCCATGAGCCAGATCCGCATGCTGCAGCACTTCGCGGTGCTCGGATGCCTCGGTCTCGTTGGGGCGCTTCTGTCTGTATGGCTGGTCCTGCCCGCGCTGCTTGCCCTGCGGCCGCGACGCGGCCCGGCTCCCGCCGACGGCGACGCCGCGCGGCCCGTTCGCGCTGCGTCTTCAGTCGCGTCGTTCGCTTTCGACCACCCCCGGTCCACGCTTGCTGCAGGCGCAGCGATCGTCGGTGCGGCTGTGCTGTGCATCGCGACGACACCCGGATTCGCCCCGCCCTTTGAGACGGACCCGACAGTCCTGCATCCGGAGCCCAACTCGGCGATCGAGACGGGGCGTCTCATCCGCGCGAGGTACCGCGACCTCGGCGAGACCCTTTTCGTCCACGTCGCTGGCGACTCCCCCACTGCGCTCGTCGAGCGGTCGCATGAGGTCGCCAAGCGCCTGGCTTCACCTGAGGCTCAGCGAGCCGGCGTCTCCGGCACGCTCGGCCTGTCAATGCTCGTGCCGGACCCAAGACTAGCCGCACAACGCGCCCGGGACCTGCAGGCCCTCGACGTCGAAGCAATCGTGGCCGGTGTGGTCAATCAGTATCATGACAGCGAGTTCAATGCCGAAGCGTTCGCGGGTTCTACCGAGTTCCTGCGCCGGATTCTCACCACGACGGATGCGCCGGAGCTCTCCGACGTGCTGCTCCACCCCGAGATTGCTCGACTGTTCCTGCCGGCGGCCACGGTCGACGATCCGAGCGTTCATCCGCGGCAGGCGCTGCTGCTGGTACGAGCAACCAACGAGGCCTCCGAGCGTGACATGCGAGCCGGTATGATCGAGCGGGTGCGATCGCTCCTTCAGGACATGCCAGGCGCGACACTCACCGGAATGTCCGTGATCTCGCATGACCTCGAGCTTGCTGCCCGACGCGACCTCACACGATTCGGCTTGATCTCCGTCACGCTGGTCGTCTTGTGGCTGTACCTGCTGCTCCGCCAGCTCGTCGCGGTCCTTCTCGCGATGATTCCCGTGCTTGTCGCGTTTCTCTGCATCTTTGGAGCCATGTCAGCTCTGGGTGAGCGCCTGAATCCCGTCAACGTCGTCGCCTTTCCACTGCTGGCGGGCATCGCGGTGGACAGCGGCATATTTCTTGTCTCGACCGCGAGGCGCGCCGCAGGCAACAGCGCCGACGCCCGCCTCGCGTTTTCGCCCACCATTCACGCGATCACGTGTACGAGTATGACCACCGCCCTCGGCTTCGGCATGCTGATCTGGACCCACACACCCGCTGTTCGTTCGCTCGGCCTCGCCATGCTCGTGGGTGTGGCCGGCTCCTTTGTCGCGTGCCTGTTTGTCCTGTTGCCGCTGCTCGTATGGTGCAACGGACGAAAGAGGAGATTTCTCGCATGACCCGCCGCATTCCGACGCTTGTGACGGCTGGGATCGCCGCGATGGGCCTTCCGATAGGCGGCTGTGTGCTGAGCGGAAAGGGGCTTGACTTCCCCAAGAGCCCAACGCTGCGCGCGCCGGGCCACTTGGCGTACGACGTAGACAGCAACGGAGCGGTCGACTTTCACATTCGTGCCGACGAGCTCGGTCGATTGGATCTGCTCTGCTATGACGACGATGAGGACGGCGTCGATGATCGCGTCTTCCGTCTGCACGAGTACCCACCAGAGCGTGTCCCGCACCTTATCATCCTCTTGGACTCGGTCCCCTTCGAGCCCGCGGCCGCCCGTGCAGCCGCCTCCGAGTGGACGTGGTTCGACGAGCCACGCAAGGTCATACCGCCGTTCCCGACCATGAGCGGCCTTATCTTCACCCAGCTCCTGCACGCACCGCCCCTCGGCGGCGCCATCAATCAGTACTACGACCGCGCCAGCGGCAGACGTCAAGATCGGATCATGGCACGTGCCAATGGCGACAAGAATCCATGGGAGAGGCGACTCCACTACCGCCTCAAGTACTGGGAGAACGGGCTCTCCTTCCTCCGTCCCCGAGCGTGCTTCCAAACCGAACTCGCCCGAGTCCGTCTCGCACTCAACGACAGCCCAGACCGCGTCACCATCGTGTACGTTGCCAGCACGGCCGGCATGGTGAGCAAGCATGGGATGGATGGCCTCAACGAAGTGCTTGACGGACTCGAGCAGCTCTGCATCAACATACTGCATGAACGCCGAGGCGCCATCAAGATCAGCGTTGTCGCCGATCACGGCCATAACTTCATCGCGGGTTCTCGGATCGATCTGCCCGCACTCCTGAAGTCTCGCGGCTTCTCACCGGGCGACCGCCTCCTCGACGACGCCGACGTTGTAGTCGAACTCGATGGGCTCCTCAACTACGCTGGGATCCACACCAGGCAGCCAGCACGCGTCGCCGACGCTCTGTGTGCAGTTCCGGAGATCAACATGGCGATGTACCAGGAGGGCGAGCGCGTCATCATTCAGACCAGCGCAGGTCGTGCCTGCATCGAGCACCGCAGCGGTTCCTTCAGGTACGTGCCCCTTGACGCCGACGTGCTCGACTATGAGCTCGTGATCGACCGCCTCCGCGCGACAGGATCGCTTGATCCGGAGGGCTACGCCTCCGATCGCGACTGGTTCGATGCGACGGTCGATCATCGATGGCCCGATGCCCCGCGCCGCGTTTGGGACGCCTTCCATGGAGCGATCGTCAGCACGCCCGACGTCATGGTCACCACCGCGCCCGGTTTCTTTGTGGGCCTCTCGTCCATGGAACGGTACATCACCATGCTTTCCACGCACGGCGGATTCGATCAGATCGACAGCGCCGCTGTGCTCTTTACGATGACGGGTCGAGCTCCGGGCCCTCTGCGCAGCTCGGATGTGCTCCCAACAATTGAGCCGACCTTTGATCCCGATCGGAAGCCCCGATGAGCCCCTTCATGCCGGTTGACAACTCCCTCGTCGGCATCGGCGCGGTGGCGGTGGGAATCGCGGGGGCCACGCTCCTCGCGCACGGCACCTTCGTTCCCGGGAGCTCGCTCTTCGGCCCTGTCATTTCGCGAGCGCCATGGAGCAGGACCAATGCCGTGGCCCTCACGTTCGATGACGGCCCGTGTCCCGGCCAGACCGAGGCGATTCTCGACACACTCGCGCATCACCGCGTTTCTGCTGCCTTCTTTGTCATAGGGCGATACGCCGAGGAACACCCGGGACTCATCGAGCGCATCCACGCCGAGGGCCATCTCATTGGGAACCACACCTTCGATCACGCCCGACTCGGTATGTTCCGCGGTTTGACATACTGGATCGACCAGATCCGTAGCACCTCGGAAGTCGTCCGCGAAATCATCGGCCAACCGCCCAGCTTCTTCCGTCCCCCAATGGGCTTCAAGTCTCCGATCGTCATGCGGGCCGCTCGCGAGTGCGGCACCCCTGTCGTGACATGGAGCCGCCGCGCCTTTGACGGCGTCCCAACCACCCCGGACGCGGTCGTCGACCGAGTGTCACTCGCTCGCTCCGGCGAGATCCTGCTGCTCCATGACGGCCGTGATCCGGCCAGCGAGCGTCCGCTGAGCGCAACTGCCGCCGCGCTCCCGGAGCTCATCTCTCGCCTGCAAGCTCGCGGGCTCGCCATTGCCGCACTGGACAAGCTGCTCGAGGTGCCGCCGGCTCAGGATGTCCCGGTCAACTGAGCTGACCGGCGCGCCCCGCGAGCGATCGCCAGCCCCAGGGCAAACGCGAGGGCTGCGACGATCGGTCCAAGGAGCAGACTGCCAACCAGCCATTCGGCAAACCCTCGAACGGGGATCTGCCAGACGCTCTCCCACGTGAGACGCGCCGATCCGAGGTGGCTGGGATCGCCGGTCAAGATCAGGTGCCCGAACCACATTGAGGCGGCTGCCAAGAGCACGCCGAAGGGCGGAATAGAGACCTGCGATCCGAGCACAACCGCCGCGGGATGCTGGTGAAGCCTCCATGCCACGTACACACTCATCAACGTGTGAAGCCCGTAGAACGGCGAGGATCCGATCATTGCTCCGATTGCCAGGCCCGAGGCAAGTTCCAGATCGCCAATCCGGCCTTCACGCACCTCACGCCAAGACCTGAGGGGGTTCAGCCATGTGATCAGGCGATGCAATCTCGATCTCGTTCCGTCGCGCGACGAACGCGAGGCCCGCGTCCGGGGCACGAGCGCGAGACCAGCCAGCTTGGCATGGAGAACGCCCTGCCTCAGAGAGTCGCGCCATGGCCTCCAGTGGCTCACGCGGTCCGCACGGTCAAAGTACCGACACCCCACGGGCACCTCTCGAACCTCGTGACCCGCCCAGGCCATGCGCGTGATCACCTCTGTCTCAAAGGCGTATCCCGCCGTTCGGCAACCCGCGTTCTCGAGCGGATCGAGCGGATACACGCGAAGACCGCATTGTGTGTCACCCAGTCGCAGGCCCGTCTGCGCGAGCACCGCAAGACTCGCGTACCTGCGCCCAAGAGCGCAGCGCGTCGGGCACGCATCCATCCGATCAGGCCGCCGCCCGATGATCAGGGCCGATGGATGCCGCGCGGCCTCGGCCATCAGGGCTGGCAGGTCTTCAGGATCCAGTTGCCCATCCGCATCGATGGTCCCGGCGTGCGTTGCCCCTCGCGCTGCCGCGATGGCGAAGCCCGTGCGCAGCGCCGCGGCCTTCCCGAGATTCCTCTCATGCGCCCTGACTTCGAGGCCACCCCTCGCGCTCGATCGCTCTAACTCATCGAGCACCGCCGCAGTATCGTCCGTTGATCCATCGTTGACGACGATCACGTCAAGACCCAACGCCATGGTCCGTCGGACCACGTCCGCGACGCTGCGGCCGTGGTTATACGTCGGGATGACGACGACAAAGCGAACCTCGTTCACCCGTCCCTCGCAGTCAGTGACCTGTGGTGGAGCGATCAATCCGGTGACTTCCGACGTGCTCCTCAGCCCCGTCACCCCTTCGGAAAGTAGACGAGCACGCTCGGACTTGCCACTTCACGAGCCGACTTTCCAGCGTGATTCCGCAGCGATAGATCACTCGCGCCCATCAGCGCGGCCGTCGTATCCGCGTGTCCGCGCCCGGCGGCAAGGTGAAGCGGAGTATTCCCATCCGCGTCCTGCGCGTTCGGATTCGCACCGCTGGTAAGCATGTACGCCACCAGCTTCTTATGCCCGTTGTATGCCGCCGCGTGAAGAGGCGTCCAACCCCTCGCCGGATTCGGCGCGTTGAGATCCGCGCCGGCCCGCAACCGCTCTTCGACAATGGTGCGGTTTCCTCGCTCGGCCGCGCGATAGAGCTCTTTGTCATACCCAGGTTCGCTCGCCGAAGGTTTGACGATTGGCGCCTCTGCGTCGCCCGCGACGTCGTCTGAGCGCGAACCCCCGCAGGCACTCACGAGGAAGAGCACCAGAGCTCCCGCGACCGAGCCCAGCAGTCGCCAGCTTGATCGGTTTCGTATCACGGTACAACTCCTCAAATAGCCACCCGCCTCCAGCGTACCACATCGGCTTCCCTTGACCAAGCTCTCGTCCGATCGCGACCCCGCTCAGGGCCCGGTCGAACCCGCTCCGGGCGCCCTTGCCGAATACTCGTTGAAAATCCGCATTGTCGTCTGACGTGACGGACCCTCCAGGCCCGCACACTCCATCGCATGAAGGATCGTCTCCGGGCGTACGCACTCGGCGATGGTTTCCCAGTAATACGCCATCAGCCGCATCGCCGGGCGGCTGCCCGTCACCAGCAGCGTGACCGGCGGCACAACCCCTTTCAAGTAGCATCGAAGCATCCACCTGGCCATCCGCTGCTCCGGAGCCGTGACCTCGAGAATCATCACGCTTCCCCCGGGTTTCAGGACCCTGCGCATCTCCGAGAATGCCGCCACAAGATCGGCCACGTGTCGAAGCGCGTATCCCATGACCACGAAGTCAAAGCTCTGATCCGGAAAAGGAAGGTCGTCGGCCGTTCCCGCGCACGCGCGAACTCCCCGACGCGTGGCCGCAACCCTGCGCATGCCCTCACTCGGATCAACGCCCACTACTTCGCCATTCGCGCCTACAAGCTCCGTCGCCGCCACCGAGACAAGGCCGGTGCCGCACGCCACGTCCAGAACGCGGGCTCCACGGCACACCCCGATCCTTCTGAGCACGCTCTTGCGATAGCTCCTGCCCGTGCCCAGGCTCATCAACGACACGATTCGGTCGTAGTGCTGAGCGACGTCGTCAAAGAGCCCGTTGATCAGGCCCTGCCGCTCCTCCGGTGCCGAGTAAAAGCCGGGGATCACGCTGTGGGGTGCAATCTCATCCGGACGAGATGTGTCAGTGGTCATCAATCTTGGCACCACATACTTGCGAGAAACCGACCTGCCCGAGATCTATGAACAAACCTGAATCATGCGCACCGAGTCTACATGATCGCGCCGCGTTGTGCGTGCGTGGCTTCGATCCAGATCGAGATGATGGACAAGCCGCGCAGATTGAACCCGTTCGACATACAAAGCCGAAGGCCGAGGGCCAAGAGCGCAACACCGCGTCGCATTGGGCACTCACGCCCGCGCGGTGCAGCGCGGTCGAGCGGCAACCTCGGCACGCACCGCGGCCCCAAGTCCCCCACTTTCACTTCCATGCTCCATGTCATGCTGCGCGGCGTGAACCGCGCTCCGTTACGCAAAGCGGTACAAAGGCGCGCAAAGCGTGCAGCGGTTGCAAAGCGGAAGTGTCGTTTCTAGCGTGGTTTAGCGGTTCTGGCTTGCACTGCGTTCGGGTTCGCAATGATGAGGTCGCGTGTTCGACTCACGTCCGCTCCACTTCTTGTAACCCACGCTGAATGCGCGAGTTGCGCATACCCGACAGGCATGTCGGTGCAGCCAGAACCGGGATTTCAGCGCGGTGTCACACCGCGCTGACACCGCGCTGGAGGCACCGATGGCGACGGCGAAGGCGACGAAACAGGCACGGGTTCCTTCTTATAGGTCGAGAGCCGGTTACGCCCATGCGTTGGTCACCCTGACCGACTCGGCCACGGGCAAACGCCGCGACTACTGGCTGGGCCCGCACGGAACTCCTGAAAGCAAAGAGGCTTACCACCGGGTGCTGGCCGAGTGGGAGTCGAGCGGCCGGCGCTTCCCGGACACGCGGCTGATCGATGCCGGGCCTCGCGTCTCTCCCCCACCTCCTGCGCGCCGCGCGGCGTCCGGGAGTGCCGATGGGCACGATGGTGCCATTCGAACTCCCGACCTCATCACTCCTGCTGGAGGAGTCGCGCGTTCGAGCGGGCTCACCGTGAACGATGTGATTCACAACTACTGGGTCTTCGCCAAGGGGTACTACGGCGCGTCGTCCCTGTACTCGATCAAGGTCGCGCTCCGGGTGGTGCGCGAGTTGTACGGATCCAGTCCCGCCGCGGCGTTCGGCCCCAACGCCCTCCGGATCGTCCGCGAGTCCATGATCCACGGGAAGCCCGAAGGGAACCGGCCACGTCACCCGTGGGCCCGCAAGACCGTGAACACCCGAGTCGGCAACATCCAGCGGATGTTCCGGTGGGCGGCGTCGCGCGAGCTGATCGACACAGGGATCTACCACGCCCTGCAGACCCTGCCGCCGCTCAAGCGCGGGCGGTCGCTGGCCGTGGACCACGAGCCGGTGAAGCCGGTGCCGCGCGAGATGGTGGACGCCGTGCGCCCGTTCCTGAGCAGGCAGGTCGCGGCGCTGATCGACCTTCAGGTGTTGACCGGGGCACGGCCCGGCGAGTTGCTCCGGCTCCGCGCCCGCGACATCGACACGTCGTCGCGGTCGGGCGTGTGGACGTACCGGCCGAAAGAACACAAGAACGCCTATCGCGAGAAGGACAGGGCGCTGTACTTCGGGCCGCGGGCGCAGGAGATCCTCGCGACGTTCATGTCGGAGCGGCCGCTGGACGCGTACCTCTTCAGCCCGTCGGACGCCGAGGCGGAGCGCCGGGCGAAGTTGACAGCCGCGAGACGCACGCCGCTCTCGTGCGGGAACACGGTGGGATCGGGGGTGATCGAGGATCCGGCCCATCTGCCGGGGGATCACTACACGACGGCGTCGTACAGGCGGGCCATCGAGCGCGGGTGCGATCTGGCCTTCCCGGCCCCCGCACCGCTCTGCCGCCGGGAGATCGAGCCGGGTCGGCTTGAGGGCGAGGTTGGGTTCCTGGCGCGCCTGTCGCCTGAGCAACGGTCTCAACTCGAAGCGTGGCGGAAGGCCAATCGGTGGCATCCGCACCAACTCCGGCACCTTGCCGCGACGGAGATCCGGGCCGAGTTCGGGCTCGAGGCGTCGGCGCTGGTCCTGGGCCACGCGTCGGCGACGCTGACGGACCGGGTGTATGCGGAACGGGACGAGCGAAAGGTGCTGGAGGTTGTAAGAAAGATTGGGTAAGCAGAGGCCGGACGAACTTCACGGAGATATCGCATGAAGAAAGCACTCGGGCGTGGTCGCACAGCTGCCAAAGCCGATGAGGTTGGCGGAGCGAATGCGCCACACGTCGTGCCAGCATCGGAGCCATCGCTGTGGACCATCGCAGCGCAAGGCAAGCATCGGGGGCTTCCAGTGGCGACCTTCGCTCACGACCTATACCTGGCCATTGTGACCGCAGATGGCCTCTATAAAGCTATCCGCCGCTTACAGCCGGACCTTGCCCGCGCCACTGAAAAGTATGAGGTTTCTTGGAGTCAGGCTGAAAGTCGCGGGCCCGTTCAGTCGGTTGAAGCGGATCAATTGCTCGTGAGCGCGTACGAACCGCTTTGGCGAGACATCGAACTGAACGTCTTTCCAGTCCAGGATCAGCTTGAGAATCAGCTGGCAGACCTGGATTCTCGAATCTCCGGCATTGCCCCGCACTTTGATGTGAAAGGAATGCCACCAGGTGTGCTGTGGACAACGCGAGTGCGAGCAGCCATTGCGCGCACGCGCGAAGCAGCAGTCGGTATCAAAGTGCTCGTTGACGGACACCCATTTCGGCTAGGGCTTGCCCACAGTGTGCTTGGAAATCATGGAGGCATTCCGGACGCATTAGGTGGACTTGCGCCCTTTCTAGAGGACGCTCACGCTGTCACACTCGTCGAGTTCAGGGAACTCTCTGGTCCGGGACCCCTACTCACCCCTCGCCAAGTAGGCATCCTTAATGTCCTCCGTGCCCTTCCCGAGAATGGGCGGATGCTGGGAAAGCACATCGTCGACGCAGTCAAGCCAACAGACCCGCATTTCTCTACAAACGTCTTGGGCATCACAATGAAACCCCTCGTCGCGAGCTATGGTGTTCGCAATCAGCCCGCGAAAGGATACTACCTCGATCGTTCGCACCCCCGGGCAGACCCAAGTCGCTGGAACACGAAGTAGCGCACATTCGCGGCGTTTGTGCGCCACTTGGCCGGACCTGGAAGGCTGCAATGCTCTGCAATCATGCAAACGCATTGCAATCCATTGCCAGCGATATGCCCCGGTAACGCCGAGGCCCTTCCCAAGTCAAGAGAAGAGTGGCTGACCCTTTCCGAGGCCGCCGCGTATCTACCCGGTCGCCCCTCCGTGAACTGCATCTGGCGGTGGTGCCGACGAGGCGTGCTCGGTCGCAATGGTGTGCGTGTCCGGCTTCAGCACATCCGGATCGGCGGGAAGATCTTCACTTCGCGCGAGTGGATAGCGGACTTCACTCGGCAACTCGCCGAGTCCGACGCCGCCTACTTCGACGCCAAGATCGCCCACGGGCAGCAAGCGCCGCCACGCGCCGCGCAGTTCGCCGCCCCGAAGCGGCCTCGCCAGCGGAAGCAGCGTCGAGCGGCGGAGGATCCTGATCGTGCCGCCCGGGTTCGCCAAGAGCTAGACCACGAGGGACTGTGATGGGGTCGGACGAGCCATCCTCGTTCGACCCTCGGGGGGCCTTGGTGGCCATCCCGTTCGAACTGCGCGCCCTGCCGCGTTGGGTCTGCTGGCGCCTCGAGCCCGATCCGGATGGCGGGAAGCCCAAGAAGATCCCCGTCAACCCGCGCACGGCCGGGAAGGCAATGAGCAACGCCGCTTCCACATGGGCGACGTTCGACGACGCGACTGCGGCCTTGGAGAGCCACTCCGAGTGGGCTGGCCTGATGCTGGCACTGGTCGCGGACGACGACCTTGTCGCCATCGATCTGGACGGGTGCTTGGACGCCTCCGGCGCATTCAGTCCGGCTGCTCGTGACCTCGTCGAGACCTTCGAGACCTACACGGAGGTTTCCCCATCCGGGACGGGCCTGCACCTGCTCCTGCGGGGACGGAAGCCCGAGGGCTCGCGCTGCAAGTCCAAGCGGCTGGAAGGCATCGCACAGATCGAGATTTATGAGCACAAGCGGTTCATCGCCATGACTGGACGACGGGTCGCCGGCACCCCGGAGACGCCCCAGGAGCGGCAGATCGAACTCGACGATCGCTGCGCTGAGCTCTGGCCTCCACGACCCGAGCGGGCGGCCCGGCCGGTGAGCGGACAAGGAGTCGCCGGCGACGACCGGGCGCTGCTCGACAAGGCCCGCAACGCTCGCAACGGCGAGAAGTTCCGCCGTCTCTATGACGACGGTGACCTCAGCAGGTACGGGGATGACGAGAGCAGCGCCGACCTCGCGCTGTGCAACATGCTCGCGTTCTACACCGGCAGCGAGCCTGAGCGAATCGACCGTCTCTTCCGGGGTTCAGCACTCTATCGGGACAAGTGGGAACGCGAGGAGTACCGCCGCATGACCATCGACAGGGCGCTTGTCGGCAAGGGTGAGTTCTTCGGCGATGACACGCCATCGCGGATCGGGAGCGACGGCAAGCCGCTACCCATCGTCCAGGACGGAACGGACGAGTATCGGGTCGCCGACGAAATCGTCGTCCACCTCGCGAACGAGCCAGACCTCTACGTGCGGGGCGGGAAGCTCGTGCAGATTGTCGAGATCGATGGACGCCCCATCATCGCTGAGGTCTCGGAGCCGACGCTTCGAGCGCGGATCACACGGTGTGTGAGTCTTCAACGACAAGGCCGCGGCGGCAAATCGACGATGGCACGGCCACACCGTGAGGTGGTCCGAGCGCTGCACGCCAGGCACGAGTGGCCCGGCATCCGAGCATTGTCCGGAATAGTCCACGCTCCGGTCCTTCGTCCGAACGGTTCCATTTTGGCCGCACCCGGCTACGACGACGTCACACGGACCGTGTGGACTCATGGAGCCGCTCAAACATTCCCCCGAGTTCCCGAGAGGATCTCGGCTTCGGAAGCGAACGAAGCCGCAAGGTCACTCCTTGAACCGCTCGAGGAATTTCCATTTGAGACCGCGGCGGACCGATCGGCCATGCTGGCCGGACTTTTGACCGTTGTCGGGCGTTCCGCCTTTGACGGTCCCGCACCCCTCTTCCTCATTGACGCCAACGCGCCGGGGGTTGGAAAGAGCCTGCTCGCCCAGTACGTTGCCGAGATTGCCCTCGGGCGGCCGATAGCGGCGAGCGCCTACTCGCCCAACCCGCGGGAACTCCAAAAGCTCATCACGTCGATCGCCATCGCGGGCGACGCAATGGTGTTGTTTGACAATCTGGCTGGAGAGATTGGTAACGACGCCTTGGACCGAGCGGTCACGGCTCTCGAGTGGCAGGATCGGCGCGTCCACACCAACAGCACGGTCGTTCTCCCTCTGCGAGCCACCTGGTTCGCCACGGGGAACAACACCGACATCGTCGGCGACATGCCGCGGCGAGTGCTTCCCATTCGGTTGAAGTCCGTCCTCGATCGCCCCGAGGAACGAGGAGGCTTTCGGATCGACAACTTCATCCAGCACGTTCGCGACCGTCAATGCGAACTCTACATCGCAGCGATCACAATCCTCGCGGGGTACATGCGCGCCGGACGCCCGCCACAGCTTCTCGAGCGATTCGGTTCATTCGAGACCTGGTCCGAACTCGTTCGCGCAAGCCTTGTGTGGGCGGGACTGCCTGACCCCGTTCAAACTCGGCGACGACTCGCGTCCGGCGCGAGTTCACGGCAGGATGGCTTGCGGACGCTGCTCCACGCGCTGATCGCACACATGCCGGATGGGCGACCGTTCCTCGTGGCGGACCTTCTGAAATCGCTCTATGCGGATCCTGGCTCAAGGCTGGAGGGAGCGTCTGCGGACGAACTGCGCGCCGCATTAGAGGCGGTCACCGGCGCATCTCCCGCGGAGCCTCCCGATCCTCGCCGGGTCGGGACGTTGTTTCGCGGGGCCAGGGACCGGTGGATCGATGGCCTGGCTCTTGTGCACACGGACGGTCCCCGGCAATCCTCCGGCACACACTGGGTCGTTCAGCGACGCGCGACAACGTGAGGACCCTCCGACCCGAGTGCACGGTGCATGTGGTGTATGTCCTTTGAGTACTTCTTCAATAGCGCGTAGAGAGAAGAAGGAGGGATGAGAAGTGAATGAGAGGTAGATCAATGTGAAGAGGCTTCATCCGGACATACACGACGTACACACATACACGGCGACGCGGAGCGCGTCGTCGCGAGGAGCGTTGCAGTGAAAGTCGAACTCAAGCCCGTGGACAGCATCAGGCCGTACGAGAAGAACCCCCGGAAGAACGACCAGGCGGTGGACGCCGTCTCGCGCTCGATCCAGGAATACGGGTTCCGCCAACCCATCGTGGTCGACAAGCACGGGGTGATCGTCGTCGGGCACACGCGCTGGAAAGCCGCCAAAGCCCTCGGTTTGGCCAAGGTGCCCGTGCACGTGGCGACCGACCTGACGCCGGAGAAGGCGAAGGCGTACCGACTGGCGGACAACCGCACGGCCCTGATCGCCCAGTGGGACGATCCGCTTCTGGCCGTGGAACTCGGCGAGCTGAAGGCGCTCGACATCGACCTCGGCGGGCTGGGCTTCACCGCCGCCGAGATCGCGAAGCTGCTGGAGCCTGGACTCGAGGAGGGAGCCACCGACCCCGACGACATCCCTGCGCCCCCGGCCAAGGCCAAGACGAAGCCGGGCGACCTGTGGCTCCTCGGCAACCACCGGCTGCTGTGCGGCGACAGCGGAAGCGTCGCGGACCTTGATCGACTGCTGGCCGGCGCGGTGATCCACTTGGCCTGTTGTGACCCCCCCTACAACGTTAAGGTCGAGCCGCGCTCGAACAACGCGATCGCGGCAGGGCTGTCATCCTTCAGCGCGACGCAGCCCAAGGGACGCAAAGGCGAGCAGACGCACCACCAGAAGTTCGATGTCGAGCGCGATCCCGGCAAGGCTAAGGGCACCACGAAGCAGATGCGGGCGAGGGACCGGCCACTCGCCAACGACTTCGTTTCCGACGACGAGTTCGACCGGCTATTAGACGCGTGGTTCGGCAACATCGCACGAGTGCTGAGGCCCGGCGGCGGGTTCTACATCTGGGGCGGCTACGCCAACTGCGGGAACTACCCGCCGGTGTTGAAGCGGCACGGGCTGTACTTCTCGCAGGCCGTGATCTGGCACAAGATGCACCCGGTCCTGACGCGCAAGGACTTCATGGGCGACCACGAGTGGTGCTTCTACGGCTGGAAGGAGGGGGCTGCGCACCGCTACTACGGGCCCAACAACGTGCCCGACGTGTGGCAGGTCAAGAAGGTGAACCCACAAAATATGTGCCACATTACTGAAAAACCTGTCGAGTTGGCGAAGCGCGCGATGGAGTACTCGTCGCAGTCGGGCGAGAACGTGCTGGACCTCTTCGGAGGATCGGGAAGCACCCTGATCGCGGCCGAGCAGGCGGGGCGGAGGGCGTTCCTGATGGAACTCGATATGCCCTACTGCGACGTCATCGTTGCGAGGTGGGAGGCGTTCACGGGCAAGAAGGCGCAGCGCATTCAGGCGGGAGGCAAGGCGTGAGCGATCGTCGGTCCATCCTCTCGCCGAAGAAACACCCCAGCGTGGTGCCGGGGTGGATCTGGCGGGGTGGCGGTCGCCCGTCAGTCGGTCTCGGTCTCGGGCAGGGGGCCGTCGCGTTCCGCGTCCCAGTCCATCTGGTACTCGGCGATCTCATCCAGATCCTGCTCGGTGAGGTAGCCAGCGGTCTTGGTGCCCTGGCACGTCGCGACCGCGCGGGCGAGCGTCAGCCATTCGTCCACGGTTGCCATGTGGTCGAGGCGGGATGCGAGCAGCGCGAGGGCCGCGCTGAGGACCGCGTCGCGGGGGTCGAACTCGGGTGTGCCGACCTCGGGTGCGAGCGTTGTCATGGGTCAGGCCCCCTTCCCGGTCTTGGTGTTGCTCGTGAACATGCCACGATCGACCTTCTTGAAGCGGGCCTCGTCGCCTTTGGCGGTGATCTCACGGGTGATCGCGGCGTAGAGCGTCGCCTCGGGCGTTTTGCCGCCGGGGCTGGTCCAGAGACCCTTGGCGTGCATCAGTTCGACCATGTCGATGGCCCGGAGCGGGCGGTCGGACTCGGCCAGGACCTTGGCGGCGGCGTCCAGCGCCGAGATGCGCTTGGGCTTGGCCTTGGGGGCCTTCGCACCCTTCGCCCCACGTTCCGCCGTGGGCGATCCCTTGGCGTCCTTGGCGTTCGTGCCTCCACCCTTCGCGCGCTTCCCGTCCTGGGCCACCGTGGGCGTCGCGGTCTGAACGTCCTGTTTGCCGAGGGCGGCCTCGAGCGCCGCGTCGTTCTCAAGCGGGTCGTTCTCCCACCCCTCGGGCTTGGACCCGCGTGCGGCCTTCGTGCCGCGTTTGGGCGCGCCCTTGGACTTTGTGGCGGGAGCCGCCGTCAACTTCGCCAGCGCCTGGGCGCGTGCCTTGTCGTTGGCAGATGCGTCCGCAGTGGGCTTCGGGCTCGTGGTCGTCGGCTTGGTTCTCTTGGACATGATCATCTCCGTCAGGGGGTTGGAGCCCGGCGCACGTCGCGCCGTGCCTGTGTGGAACGAATCGCGTGGTCACGGCGTGAGTTCGGGGTTGCGGGGCTGCAACGGTGCAACGTCGCCTTGCGACTCATGCATCGCGTCGGTGCGGCCCTGCCGGTAGCCCGCGTGGAGTCCGTCCCGATACCCGGTCTCAAAAGCGTGGCGGACAAGGTTGCCGATCGCTTGGACCGAGATCTCGTGGAAGTCGAGCGCGTCCCGCCCTCGCGTCTCCAAGGTCACAAGACGCAGTTCGACCCTGACCCATTCGAGTTCGGCGTCGAGCGCCTTCTGCTTGGCAATCCCATCGAGGTGGCACGATGCTGTCGGGTCCGGCATGGCGATGCTCTCCGTGTGCGCGGGCCCCATTGCCCGCGGTCCCTGTGGGGATGGACACACACAGCGGCATGCGCGGAAGAACATCAAGGCCAATCTCGCGCAGCATGCGAACAATGTGGGCAAGTCGCTCAGAATGTGGGCTTCGGGTAGGCATCGACTCGGGATGTGAAGCCCGGGCGCGACGAAGGAACTGGCCGCCGTGACGGATATCCGGCACATCCAGCGGGCCGATGGACTCACGCACAAGCAGGAGCAGGCGATCATCGCGCTCCTGAATGAGCCCACCGTGGCGCGGGCCGCCCGTTCGCTCGGGCTCAGCGAGAAGTCGCTGTACCGCTGGCTGGACGACAGGGCCTTCGGAAGGGCGTACCGCAAGGCGCGGCGCGAGGCCTTCGCGCAGGCGATCGCCAACTCCCAGCGGTACGCGCCCCTGGCCGTCCAGACGCTCGCGAAGATCATGTCCGACGAGGCGCTCAGCGTGAGCGCCCGCGTCTCGGCGGCCTCGACCCTGCTCAAGTTCAGCCGTGAGTCGATTGAGTTGGACGACCTGGCTCAGCGCGTTGACGAACTCGAGGGGCGCTGGTCCCAAGACCCGGAGGCGGGGCCGAGGCTCACATGCGCCTGAGCCGTCGCGTCAGGACGTTGGAGACGATGTCGCGTCGCGGCAAGACCTGCGGCGTGTGCAAGGGTGCCGGATGGCCGGCGCACCTCATCCAAGGCCACTGGCCCATGCAACCGACCGAGCGCGTCATCGGGTGTCCCTCGTGCGGCGGCGTCGCTGGGTTCAAGATCATCGTGCTCGACCCGGAGGCGCCCGATCCCGTGGCCGCGTGGGAGCGACAGCGCGTCCCGGGCAGACCCACCGTGATGCGATTTGAGAAGCCCCAGCCCTCGGAACTTGAGCGGCTCGCGGACCTGATCCTGAAGCGCTCGGGCTAACGCGCGGCATAAGCCGCGACAGTGGACGGCTACGTTCACTCCCTCAAGGCGGCACCGAGAGCTGACGGCTCAGCATCCCTGCCCAAACGCCTCAAGGAAGTCGAGGAAGTCGAGGATGTCGATGATGGTGTCACCGTTCAGGTCGGGATCGCCGAACTGGCCGCATGGGACGGGGAGGTTTGTGCAGTCGGAGAAGTCCTGGATGAAGTCGAGGAAATCGAGGATGTCGCCAGCGTCTGCTTCGCCGTTGTAATCGGCAAGACATGGCACGATCACCTCGACGGTCGCGGCAACGCTGACTGTTTCACCGCACGAGTTCGTGAACACCGCAGTGTACTCGCCGGAATCTGACGCTTGCGCATTCACAATGATGAGGGTTGATTCCGAACCGTTTGTCGGCGAGGGCATCGCGCCGGAACTTCCCCAGACAACACCGCCGCCACTCGAAGCGCCGCCGGGGCCATCCACAATCTCTTCATCGTTTCGCGTCCAGCGAACCGACACACCCGAGTATCCGGTCACGGGGGATGCGGTGAGCGTCAGCGTCTCCCCGCTGCCGATCTGTTGCGAAATCGGATGCTGTGTGATCCAGATCATGCTTGGCTCGGCCCAGCGAGCGAGAAAGGCCGATGGCTTGCCGCTCACAGTTGTGAAGTCGCCTCCAACCATGAGTTCACCCGAGGGCAATGTGATCATGGCGGCCACGGTCTGGAAGCCCGGAGCGATTCCCGTCCCCATTAGTGTCCACGAGGCTCCAGTCCACAGGGCGATCGAGTTCGTTGCCAAGCCATTCGTGGTCGTGAACATGCCACCCGCCACCACATCTCCATTCAAGAGGCGTGCGAGCGAGAAGACAGTCCCGTTCCAACTTGTTGCCATTTGATGCCAAGTAGAGCCGTCCCAGCGTGCGACTGAAGGTGTAGGCACTTCTCCGGCCGTCCCGAACGAGCCTCCGGCAATCACGTCACCATTGGGAAGCGCTTGGAGGGCACGAACTGCTCCATTCACGCCGAGTCCGAGGGAGACCCATTGGCCTCCATCCCACCGAGCAACGCGACTCGCGGGCGACGAGTCTGCCGTTGTAAAATCACCTCCCGCAATGATCTCATTGCCTGGTTGCGCGCAGAGTGCGTATACCACCCCACCTAGCCCACTGCCAAGAGACGACCATGCCGCGCCATCCCACCGTGCGACGAAGGCGCTCGGTATACCACCTGCGAATGTGAAGTAACCACCGGCGACCAACTGCCCATCGGTGAGCGTGGTCAGGGCGTATACGACTGACCCCAAACCACCTACGCCAGTGTCGAGTGGAGACCATTCGGTTCCATCCCACCGTGCGATACTTGCCGCTGAAACTCCACCAGCGAGCGTGAAGTTGCCTCCAGCAATCACGTCTCCATTCGGAAGGCACGCCAGAGCGCGGACAAAGCCGTTCGTTCCTGATCCGAGCGTTGACCACGTATTCCCATTCCAACGAGCGATCGAGTTGGCAAGAAGCCCGCCCGCAGTCCGAAACTCGCCCCCGGCGATGATGTCGCCGTTTGGCAGGGCAACTGCCGCACGCACAAACCCATCCAGCCCGGGAGTAAGAGCGGTCCAAGTAGTCCCATTCCAACGAGCCACGTAGTGTGCTGCCCTGTCTCCGGCGACTAGAAAGTTACCACCCATGACGACTTCCCCGTTGGCAAGTGACGCCATTGAGCTCACGAGTGTTGTTGACGGTCCGGTTACCCCTGCGCCCAGTGGAGCCCAGGTTGTACCATCCCACCGCGCGACGTGTCGAGCGGGCACTCCTCCGATGTCAATGAAGTGGCCCCCCACGAGGATGTCGCCGTTGTCGAGCCCATGGATCGAGGCGACCCGATCGAGTGAGCCGGTGAGGCCGGTTCCAAATCCAGACCACGAGCCCGTTTCGCTGCTCCATCGGGCGAGGCAATCGGCGGGAACTCCACCTGCGCTTGGAAACTCGCCGCCAACCAACAGATCACCATTGGGTAGGAGATGCAAAGCATAGACAGTGTCGCTCACTCCTCCATTGAACTTGCTCCAAGCCGTCCCGTTCCAACGTGCCAGATTAGATACGGAACTATGACCTGAGTCATCAAATCTGCCGCCCACCACCAGATCGCCGTTTGGCATCTGCACCGCCACGGTCGCGTTGTCATCCAATCCTTCGCCAAGCGGATGCCATGCCGACCCATCCCAACGAGCGATGTGGTTCGCGCTCACTCCTCCTGCGAACTCGAAGTCACCGCTAGCGATTAGATCGCCATTCTCAAGAAGCAGCAAGTGTCGAACCGGTGCATCCATGCCCGTTCCAAGCGGGGTCCACACCGATCCGCTCCACCTTGCCACCGAGTACCTTGGGTTGTGGGCCGCGGAGGAACCCCCCGCAATCATCTCACCGTTCGGGAGCATGATGAGCGCAGTGACACTGGTATGAAACAACACGGGATTAAGGTCGCGCCACCTCTGCGTCGATTGGTCCCATGCGGCTATGCGGTTCACCGGCGAGCCACCAGCCCGCGTGATGCTGCCATAGGCCACGGCGAGCGGCTCGGTGGATTCGAGCCCGTCGTGATCCCATGTCGTGAGTTGGGCCGATTGACTCAGTCCGGGTGACCCGTCAACTCCAAGCCATTCAGCAGCACAAGACTGCGCTTGGGCAACGCTCTCCCAGCAGACCCCATGAGCCACCAAGAGTACCACAACTCGGCACGTCGCCAACGACAACCTTCTCGGACGCATTGTCTACGCTCCTATGGGTACGACCCCAAGGTAGCGTCTTGACACACATGCATCAACGAGTTCTGCCTGAATCGCCGCGTGCCCGCCCCTGCAACTCGCAATGCCGCAACGAAACCAGCCCCTTCCCGCGAAGGAAGAGGCTGGCTGCTGTGGACGCTTGGCCCGAGCGGGCCCCGCCGCGCGGCTGCTGGACACGCGGCGGAAAGGCGTCCGGGAGGAACTACGTTCAGTCTACCTCACGCGGCGGAATCGGCCAGCGAACCGGCTGCGGTATCCCCACTCGTGCGGCCCCGCCAGCGCAACACCAACGGGGATCGCTATTTGGGAGGGAACGGAGCCGAGGAATGCCGCTGTAAGCTATCGCCACACACGGCTGATGCGAGGGGACATCATGGGGTAGCGTCCGACGGGGATGCGGCGGGCACCGTAGTACCACGCGGTGCCCATCTTCTGGTAATCGCCTCCCCACGCGATGGGGGCGACACCCCGGTCGATGAAGCGGTAGCAATCTTCGAGACTGAGCCCGTCCTGCTCGCGGTTGCCGGTGGGGTCGTTGAGGTTCATGACGACACCGTTCGAGGCCTGCGTGACGCCGAGATAGATAGGTGTTTCGTCCCACGGGCCGGCGCGGAAGTTCCAGTCGAATCCGTTGCCGCGCGTGCCGCCGGTCCACCAGGGCGCAGTGTTGATGCCGATGAGGGCGATCCACGCCGCACCTTTGCGGGAGTTGGGATCCATGGCGATGGCCTCACCTACGAGCGTGAACTCCTCGTTCGCGTCCGGATCCTGCACGATCTCTACCCAATTGCGGTCCCACTTGCTGGCGGAGTCCACGAAGAAGCAGCGGAATCGCTCATCTTTGGCGACCCACCGATCGAAGAACTCGCCGATATAGAAGGTTGCGGAGCAGGGGGCGAGGTTGCGGGCGCCGACGCGTGCATCCTGCGTCGCTTCACCGTTGTCGTTGATCGTGGGGTTGCCGGTGTAAAACCAGCAACGCCGGGCAAACGGCGCGTCGCCGCTCTGACGACCGTCGCGGTGGTTGTGGTCGGACAGCCCGAACTCACTGAAGAGTCCCGGCTGGTCCGCCATCCCGTCGTTCCACCCGGAGAGCGCCTCCCACTGGTAATCCTCGATGACCTGCACGGAGGGGACAGTATCCGTGTCGCCGAAGATCCCTGCTGAGATGATGTCGTTGCGGTAGTTTCCCTGGGGCCGGTTGATCATGATCTCGAAGTCACGACAGACGCCGAGAATCCGTTGGATCTGCGGCTTGAACCAATCGACGATGTCTTGTCGGTTCCCTCCGTTTCGCCACTCGGGTCTCTGGCTCAGCACGTTGTCGTCGTAGCTGCTGCCGCCAAAGAGGTTGATCATCGCGACCGGCCAGCGGTCCAGGCGCCTGCGTGGCTCCGGGTTCGCATCCGTGTACGGCTGCGTGAGATTGGACTGCGGAACGGGACCGAGACTGACGCCCGCGCGGCGGGCCATCTCGTGCATCACAGCGGAGAGGGTGGCGTCGGAGATGGCTGTCGAGTACACGAAGCACTGGTCGATGGAGCCCGCGAGTGTGTCGGTCAGGGATGAGCCACCGCCGTACCGCGCGCCCCCCGTCAGGAGATCACGCGCGGCGGCGTTGGTGCCGGGGAGAAATGTCGTCGTGGAGGCGACTCGCCTGCCGTTTACCCAGAGCTCGCCGGTGGTGGGAGAGGTCGTGGTGACGCGGTAGATGGCGATGGTCTTCTCGGTCGGCTCATCGATTGTCGCCTCCACGGTGGCGACGGAGAAGAAGGAGCCGTTGTCGTACACAAACTGCGCCTTGATCTTGTGCGTGGGCGGCGAGCCAGCGGTGCGCTCATAGAAAAGCCGCCACTGCCACTTGCTGCTGTTGTCGGTGCCCGACTGGCCGCTCCAGCGCCCGATCAGGTGCTGGGTGGAGGTTGCACTGCCGGTGTCGGCAGTGAAGGTGACGCCGAAGGCGCAGGCATCCTGCGTCAGGTCATAACCGGAGGTCTGCTGCAGCACATCGGTGGTGAAAAGCACCGTGGGGGCCGTGGTCGTGCCAGCATCGAGCACTGGATTGAAGGCGGGATCACTCCCCTGCACGAGGTTGTTGGGGCTGGAGAGACGGAGATCGGTCCACGCGTCGATGACAGCGTTATAGGACGTGCCGCTCGTGATTCGCGCGGCGCGCTCGGCGTAGGAATCGCAGTGGAGCCGCAAGACGGGGATCCCCGAGCCCGCGAGCCATCCCGGGAGCTTGCCGACTGTCAACGCGGTGGTGATGATGAGTTCCGATGGTGAGCCTGAGGAGAACGTGAAGGCGTCGGATGGAATGGGCGTGCCGGGATTCGCATGGTTGAGGACAATTAGTCCTGCGCCCAATGTCTTAATCCACATGGGATAGTCATCGGGACGAAGATCGGCACCGCAGGAGATCAGGGCGGGTGACCGCAGGCGGAGCGCGACTGAAATATTGGCAGTTGAGCTGGATGGGGCTTGATCAATGAAAACGACGGCACCCGAGGCCAAGCGAGGTTCACTTGGAGATCCTGATGAAGGTTGCGAGAACTGTATCACATCCGGCTCGTCAGTGCGCCACCCTACGAGCGGACCGAAGTTGTTCGAAGATGAGGCCGATGGAACGATCACCTCGGAATATCGATAGTTTGGGTTAATCGTCAACTCTGTCACCAGAAAGTCCAGTTCGAGCTGGTTGCCTTCCCGATTGACACGTATGGGATACTCAAGTGTCCATGTGGGCATGACGATCCGTCCTCATATTCTCTTCTTACGGCCCAACACGCCAGCAGCGATTCCAGCGAATCCGAGGGTTGAGGTACTCGGTACATAGAGGCGATTGACGGTCACCGGCGCACCAGATGGGTCGTACGCGTAGCCTATCAGCTTCCAATCCAACACGTTGACGCGTTGGATCTGCATGTACCCGAAGTGGGTGATCTCCGAGTCAGCGAAGCCGATGTATGCCACATCACCATCATCAAATGTGTACAAGTTGAAGGAGTCGAATGCACTTGTGCCATGCGCAAGAAATGCTGGCCTACTATCGCCGGTATCGGAATCGTAAGATGGCGATACGAAATCTTTGGTCGCTTCAATTATTGAGTTCTCAAGACGCAGTCCGCCATCCGCGACGAGTGAAGGGGAGTGTAGCGGCAGCGGCGGGAAGTCCGGAAGCATATTGCCCGCAATCACCCCCGAGACACGGGTTGGATCTCCAAACTCAAACTCAAAGTTCACAATAAGTGAGTTGAGTGCATCGCCACCCGGTGTTGGCCATGGATCAATCTCCAGCGTGTCCTGAAAGATGTGGATGCGGTACTCGCCGCGTGAGATGATCAGGTCGCGATATTCCCCATCGTTCAAAACCACGATCGGTTCGGCCATGGCGATTCCTCCAATGAGCAGGACGGCGGCGATGCTCGCCGCGACACGGGTTGAGGGACGCTTTCCGTGAGACATGGCTTTCTCCTTGTCCATGTTTGGTTTCATCTTACAAGTCAGATTCAGGGTGATGCATCAAAAGCTTCGCCAGCACAGCCCGACCTCGTCGAGCGAAGACCCGAGCTCACGGCGTAGTTCGACGACGATGTGGCTACATCCGATCGCGTCCAGCATCAGCGTCGCGGCCCCGTAGATCTCGGATGTATCCTCGGGCGAGCCGGGCAAACGCATTCCCGGGGGCGTCAGGGTGCGGTCATTTACGATTGTGATACTGGGGCAGAAGTAGCTGTGGGCGCCGGCAGGCCCATCGGTTGCCCCTTGGCTCGCGATACATTCGCCGAAGAACGTACCGAGAGCTTCACCCGAGCTGAATGGGGAGAGTCCCCAGATCCGTGCCTTGACCCCGATCGGATTGGTCATGGAAACAAAGTAAAAGAGGAGCATAAAGCAGCAGTCGGAGAGCGGGTTGCCCATAGTCCCCACATCCGGCAGCGCGATCACAAACACGCCTGTGCCGGTGTTCGTCGAAGGGATGGAGGCGTTGTAGGCGTATGCGCCGGGGTCGGAGAACGCGGCGGTAGCAGCGGTGCCATCCTCGAGTGTCCAGTCCGACTGCTTTGTTCCAAGGTTGATCGTCGCCATGGTGTGCCTCCTTTGTTAGAAAGCCCGCCACGCGGGGCGGCCAGATCGATGCCGCCTTTACGAGCAATCTGGACGACGACGTACTCCGCGCCGAGTGAATCGAACGCCAACACGGCAGCGCCCTTTGTGGTGTCCGGGTCTGCCGAGATCACACGCATTCCCGGTGGATTCATCGAGCGGTCCTCCGTGATCCGGATATCTGAGAAGAAGAATGTATTGGCGGCGAGCGTGGTGCTGGCGGTGGTGCCGATGTCGAGTTCGACGGTTCCGAGCCAGATCCCGATGTACTTGTCGTCCATGCCGATGGTGATGCCGTTGACCGCCCAGAACTGGACCTCGATGGTCTTGGGATCGCCCGCGTTCGGGTCGCCAAAGAAGAGCAGGGCGAGCGTGTTGGACTCGGGCACGGCGATCGCGTATGGGTTGACGCTGCCCGGTATCGTGTCGAAGAGCGTGTAGGTGTCCTTAGCGGACAGGGTGGCGTTGGTTGTCGTGCCGAGCGCGGTCCATTCCGACTGCGCGGTGCCCAGTGTTTCGGCCATTGATCCATCCTCCCGCACCAGCAGCGTGCGGCTTCGGCATCTTGGGCGTCGATCACGGGCAGCCAACAGCAAGCAGACCAACATCACGGATCAAACCGCCCAGATTACGTCTACGAGGAGTTTGCCACCACTCGGGGGTACTGACCAACAAACTGAGACAATCCCCAGCAATTGACCGCTTGCAGCACCAATATCGGGGACTTCACGGGCGGCCTTGCCTCAACCCCCTGCTTGCCCCTCCATCCCCCGGTGCCGCTTTGGTCGCCGGAACGTAGCCGCGGAATGCTCCCGCGGACGGCGGCCCCGGCGGTAACCCCAGCGGGAGCAACGGGATGCGAGGACGCAAAGCGGGTAGGGACGCGACGGTCGGGGCGAAGAGGAAGGGTGAATCGGATGTTCGCGACCAACGGGCCGCATGGGCCGCGGGCGAGCGCGTCGAACGAGAGAGCGCGAAACAACGTGTCGCACGTATCGCATGTGTCGCACCGGAAGAACGACTGGGGGAAACCTTGGCCGCATCGGCCGCAATGGCCGCACGACCCCAGCATCGCCCGAAGCCCAAGCGACGCCTGCCGCCCGAGGTGCTGACCGACGAGGAAGTCCGGGCCCTGCTCGACGCTTGCGGCCGCTACACCCCGGTCGCGCTTCGCAACCGCGCGCTGATCACGTTGATGTACCGGGCGGGGCTGCGGGTCTCCGAGGCGCTCGCCCTCCAGCCCAAGGACGTGGACCTTGAGAACGGCATCGTCCGGGTACTTCACGGCAAGGGTGATCGGTATCGGGCCGTGGGCCTAGATCCGGGCGCAGCGGCCGTCGTGGCGGCTTGGCTCGCCGAACGCGGCAGGGCCCAACGGGTGGCGGCACGGGCCACCGGGGTAGGCGATCGCTCGCGCGACCCCCTCGCTGCCGCTCCGCTGCTGTGTACCGCGTTCGGCACGCCCGTCACGACCGGGTACGTGCGGCGGCTGATGAAGCGGCTGGGCCGCCAAGCCGGGATCGCCAAGCGGGTCCACGCGCATGGCCTTCGGCACACGCACGCCGCGCAACTCCGTGAAGAGGGCGTCGATGTCGGCATCATCTCCCGCCAACTCGGGCACCGGTCGCTGCTCACGACGATTCGGTATCTCGATCACGTCCAGCCGACGGCGGTGGTGGAAGCGATGAGAGGCAGGGTGTGGGTACCGGGAGTTTCCGTGTCCCTGCCGAACGCGCATACGGTGTCCACGCGGATGATGTAACTGTTGGAGATGGCAATGGAACTCTTAACTGCACTTGGCATTCTGACCGGAGTTGCTACGGGCGTCGCGGGGCTGGTGCTCGGAATCCTCAACCACGTGCATCTTCGCAACACCACGCGGCCGCGAGTCGAGGTGCATGCGAGAATCCGCCACATTATCGATCCCAATCCCACGGTCGGAAGTGATCGCAACGCTCGGAATGTCGGGCTCATGGAGATCCGTAACGTCGGACACATCCCAATCGTGGGGTCTCTGATCGGCTTCATGCCACCAACGGAGAGCGGCAAAGCGATAATCATCTACGCGCCGACGACTGTGGGCGGGTCCGAATGGGGGGAACCGCTGTTGCCAGGCCAGTGCACAATGCTGCAGTTCAAGTGGGAGGAACTAATTGTCCCCATGAACGCAGGTACCCTTGGGCGCGCATATGCCCAGACTGCGATCGGCGACAACTTCAAGGCGACTCGCGAAAGTCACAAACAGTTCCTTCTCGCACTCAAGACGGCTTCATCCGAGTAGGCGATCATCTCAAATGAGTGAAAACCCACATAAACGGGCTTCGTTCCCGCCGTAGTCCCGATTCCCGGCGATGCGATGGATTGATCTGTCAGGTTTTGCCCAGACCGTGTTGGTGCCGCGGCCCGCGATAGCGAACAGCCCCGCCCAAGCCGTTACAACAGATGCATACCATGCCCGTTGTCCAGATCACAAATGGAGTTGTCCAATCGCCCACGGCAATCGAAAGCTCGTCTTCTGCTGGATCGGAGACGCCGATCTGTTCGCCTGGTCGGCTGGCGCTGGCGAAGTCGCCGTGCAAGCTGTGAAGCAGCTTCTCGGCAAGCAACCTCGGCACGTCGACGGTTCGGGCCCGGTCAAGACCCTGACGGATCAGGTCGAGTTCGATGAGATTCATTTGCTGTGCGATAAGGTGCCGGAGCTCTCCAAGAAGTTCGCTGCCTGGATCGGATCGAAGGCCCGCGTCCACACAGTCCGGCTTTCAAGCCCGGTTGACTACTCCGCCATTTTCGAGGCCGCCGACGGTGTGCTCGGCAAGGTCACGTCGAAGGTTCAAGGCGAGTACTCGGTGTCAATCCACCTGAGCCCCGGCACGCCGGCGATGACGGCTGTTTGGGTACTTCTGGGCAAGAGCCGGTATCCAGCGACCTTCTACCAGACCTTCCGCGGTCGCGTGATCCCCACGACGATTCCGTTCGACTTGCTCGTCGACTACCTCCCAACCGTGCTCCATGCGTCCGATCGATTGATCCACGGCGCGAACGTCGCCGACGCCGCTATTGAAGGCTTCGGAGGCGTCATCGGCCGGAGCCCCCAGATCCGCGAGGCCATAACTCGCGCTAAGCGAATCGCCCTCCGAGACGTTGGCGTTCTCGTCCTCGGCGAGAGCGGTGTCGGCAAGGATGTCTTTGCCCGCGCGTTGCACGCTGCAAGTCGCCGCAGCGCAAAGCCATTTGTCGCCATCAACTGTGCTGCCGTACCGAAAGAGCTCCTCGAATCTGAGCTGTTCGGCCACAAGAAGGGTTCGTTCACAGGTGCAGCCACGGATCGGGTGGGAGCTTTCGAACAGGCGGATTCCGGCACGCTCTTTCTGGACGAGGTCGGTGAGTGTGACCTTCCGATGCAGGCCAAGCTCTTGCGTGTGCTTCAGCCCGGGCAGGATGATCCTCCATCGGCCCGCACGTTCAAGCGGGTTGGCGATTCCGAAGACAGGCATTCTGACGTCAGGATCATCGCCGCAACCAACCGCGATCTTCAGGCGGAGGTGGCTGCAGGTAGGTTTCGCGAGGACCTGTACTACCGGTTGGCGGCGTTCACGCTGAAAATCCCGCCGCTGCGGAATCGAACGACCGACATCCCCGCTATCGCGGACCACCTGCTCGCCCGGATCAATACCGACTTCGCCAAGGCCGAACCCGGCTACCAAGACAAGCGGCTTTCTGTAAGCACAAAGAGGTTTCTCTGCCAGCAGGCTTGGCCGGGGAATGTTCGCCAACTTCACAACGTCCTCCTACAGGCGGCGGTAATGATCGATGGTCCAACCATCGAACCACGCGACATCGAGGCCGGCCTGTCAAACGCGGCGGGGCGTGATCCCCTTTCCTCCGCCGACCTGCCGCTGGGAGATGGGTTTTCGCTCACAAAGCACTTGGAAGATGTCCAAAGGCGGTTTCTTGCTCGTGCCATGCAGGAGGCGGAAGGCAAGAAGACCGTCGCGGCGAAACTCCTTGGCTATCCCAACTACCAGACGCTCGCCGCTCAGTTGGAACGGTTGAGCGTGGATTGGGGTGGCGAATGAACCAGGCTGACTCAACATCTCCGATCCCGCCACCACCCTATTCGCCCTTGGCACGGCAGTTGCAATGGCTTGGGTTATGCCCCAGGCGACGGCACAAGTTGGTGAATCCCGATTGCCTCACGCGACCGATGATCGTGAACGGGGGGAGCTTATGAAGTCCACAAACTTCGAGTTCCTCCGCGCGAAGTGGCCGCCTTTGGCGTCGCTCGCAGGCTTCGCGGAGCACTACTGCCACCCTGATCCCGAGAGCTCGCTCATCAAGCTTCGGCTTCTGACCGAGCAGGTGGTTGAGCACATCTATTCGGTGCACCAGCTTGCGAAGCCGTACCAGGCCTCGCTCAACGACCTGTTGAATGACCGAACCTTTCAGCAGGCGATCCCCCAGGTCGTTGTCTCCAAGCTGCACACGATCCGGATCACCGGCAACAAGGCGGCGCACGGAGGCAAAGCGACGGGGCAGATTGCCCTGTCGGCGCTCCGCGAGGCATTTGAGATTGCGCGGTGGTTCCAGCTCACGTATGGAGAGGGCCGCCTTGAGGATCTGCCTTCGTTTGTCGTGCCGCAGCCCGGAGCTGGAGACGACTCCAAGGCAGAGTTCAAGCGTGAGAAGAAGGCTGTCCTGGAGAAGCTCGCGGCCCAAGAGGCCCAGATGGCGCAGTTACTCGCCGATCTGGATGCCACGCGTCAGCGAGAGCACGCGGCGCGTCAGGCCGGCGCCGCGCTTGAAGCCGAGCTGGCCGCCGCACGATCACAGGCCCAGCGATCGGCCGATCTGCTCGGCTTCGACGAGAGGACGACTCGCAAGCGTCTGATCGACATGATGCTGAAGGAAGCCGGCTGGGACGTATCCAATAAGGACCTCGTGCGGATCGAGGAACCAGTCACATATCAGCCGACCGCAACGGGGGAAGGTTTTGCGGACTACGTCTTGCTCGGCGAAGACGGCATTCCTCTTGCAGTGGTCGAGGCCAAGAAGACCGCAGAGAACGCTGAGCGAGGCCGCCAGCAGGCCAAGTGCTACGCGGACGGCTTCGAGAAGATGCACGGCCGCAGGCCGGTCATCTACTACACGAATGGATACGACGTGAGCATCTGGAACGACGTAGATGGCGAGCCTCCGCGGCAGATCTACGGCTACCACTCAAGGGACAGCATTCTGTATATGGTCTCACGCCGTCAGCAGCGCTTGCAGTCCAACGAAGTGGCCCCTGACCCGCAAATCGCGGATCGCATGTACCAGATTGAGGCCATCAAGAGAGTGATCGAGCGGTTCGGCGCGAAGCACCGCAGGGCCTTGATCGTCCAGGCCACGGGTACGGGCAAGACGCGTGTCGCGATCTCGCTTTGCGAGGCACTCATTCGAGCCGGATGGGCCCGCCGAGTGCTCTTCCTTTGTGATCGCCGCGAACTGCGCAAGCAGGCGAAGAACGTCTTCACGCAGTACCTGCCCAACGAGCCGCTCACGTACATCAACGCGAATACGTCTCAGGATCAAGAACACCGCATCTATCTCGCCACCTACCCGGCGATGATGCAGTGTTTCGAGCAGTACGACGTTGGGTTCTTCGACTTGATCATTGCCGACGAGTCGCACCGCAGCATCTACAACCGCTATCGCGACCTGTTCCTCTACTTTGACGCCCTTCAGGTGGGCCTCACCGCCACGCCTGTCCAGTTCATCAGCCGCAACACTTTCGACCTGTTCGGCTGCGAGAACGAGAACCCCACTGCGCTCTTTGATTACGAAGCCGCTATCCATCACATCCCGCCCTATCTGGTTCCGTTCAAGGTGACGACTGTCACCACCGGCTTTCTCACCAGCGGCATCAAGTACACCCAGATGACTCCGGAGCAGCGCGAGCAACTCGAGCAGCAGGAACGCGATCCCCAAGCCATCGAGTACGAGCAGCACCAGGTCGACAAACAGATCTTCAACAAGGACACCACCCGCAAGATCATCCAGAACCTGATGGAGAATGGCATTCGCGATGCCTCTGGTTCACTCGTCGGCAAGTCCATCATCTTTGCCCGCAGCCACGACCACGCCATCCTCCTCCAGAGTGTCTTTGATGAGCTGTACCCGCAGTACGGCGGCCGAGTCTGTCGCGTCATCGACAACTATGAGCCTCGTGCCGAGTCGCTGATCGACGAGTTCAAGGATGCCACGTCCGATCTGCGCGTCGCCGTGTCGGTCGACATGCTTGACACGGGCATCGATGTGCCTGAAGTCGTCAATCTGGTCTTCGCCAAGCCGGTCTTCTCGCTCGTGAAGTTCTGGCAGATGATCGGTCGCGGCACGCGCCTCTGCAAGGATCTCTTCGGGCCCGGCAAGGACAAGACCGAGTTCCAGATCTTCGACCACTGGGAGAACTTCAAGTACTTCGAGGAAACCTACCAAGAGACCGAACCGTCGAAGCAGACATCTCTGCTTCAGCGGCTGTTTGATGCCCGGCTCGCTCTTGCCGACGAGTGCCTCCGCAAACCCGATGTCAACGCGTTCAACACGATCGCCGGACTCATTGCCGCCGACGTTGCCGACCTGCCCGACACCACGATCTCCGTTCGTGATAAATGGCGTCAGGTCACAACCTGCCGGAATCCGGAAGTCGTCAAGAGGTTTGATGCCTCGACGCGAGCCACGCTCTCGCAGGTCATTGCGCCGCTCATGCAGTGGCGGGACATTCGTGGCGACACCGCCGCCTACCAGTTCGATTACCTGGTCGCGCTCGCACAAACGGATCTGATCAGGGGCGCCGGCGTGGGTGGACGGTTCGCCGACCGTCGCGCCGAGATCGAGGCGTTGGTTGCCGACCTTCAATACAACCTAAACCCAGTCCGCGAACGTGAAGAGGACATCCGCAAGGTCAAGTCCGCCGCTTTCTGGGACTCCGTCACGCTCGCCTCGCTTGAGGAGGTCCGCCAATCCCTCCGCGGCATCATGAAGTACCGCCAGCCTCGAACGAGCGATCGCCTCCCGGCCAAGATCATCGATGTCGCTGAGGACCCCGCCGGGCTCCAGAGCCGCGAGCACAAGCCGAAGCTCGAAGGGCTGGAATTCGTCGCCTATCGCCAGCGCGTCGAGGGTGTTCTGAACCAGCTCTTCGCTCACAACCCGACGCTCCAGCGGATCAAGGCTGGCCAGCCCGTCAGCGAAGCCGATCTCAAGGCCCTCGTCTCGCTGGTGCTGACCCAGGACCCGAACCTCGACCTCAACGACCTCGTCGACTATTACCCCGAGACCGCTGGCCACCTCGATATGGCGATCCGCAGCATCATCGGCCTCGATGCCAAGTCCGTACACGAACGCTTCGAGGGCTTCGTCCGCAAGCATCCAACGGTCAACTCGATGCAGCTCCGCTTCCTTGATCTGCTCAAGAACCACATCGCCAGGTACGGCGCGATCGAGATCGGCCGCCTCTACGAGCAGCCCTTCACCACCATCAGCGCCGAAGGGCTCGACGGCGTCTTCGAAGATGAGTCCCAGGTCAGCGACCTGCTCGACATCATCAACTCCTTCAAGCCCGCCCCGCCGCCTCCACCACAGTCCGCCTCCCGCCCGCCGCACAAGGACAACGATCCCCAATGATCACCCGCAGCAGCATCCGCAGCAAAATCGACAAGCTCTGGCTTGAGTTCTGGCAGGGCGGCATCACCAACCCTCTGACTGTGATTGAGCAGATCACCTTCCTGATGTTCATCCGGCTGCTGGACATCGCCGAGTCCCGCAACGAGAAGAAGGCCCAACGCACCGGCAAGCCGTTCGATCGTCTCTTCAGTGCCAAGCAGCAGCATCTCCGCTGGCACCAGCTCAAGAACCTCGGTGCTGACGCCCTCCTCAAGACGATGCGCGATGAGGTCTTCCCGCACCTCAAGGACATCGCCGGCGCCGAGTCCACCTTCGGCCGCTACATGAACGACGCCATGCTCATGATCCAGAAGCCCTCGCTTCTGGTCAAGGCCCTTGAACTCATCGACGACCTGCCCCTGGACAAGGGCGACACCAAGGGCGACCTTTACGAGTACCTCCTCAGCAAGCTGACCACTGCCGGCATCAACGGCCAGTTCCGCACGCCGCGGCACATCATCCGCCTCATGGTCGATCTTATGGAGCCCAAGCCAACCGACCGCATCGCCGACCCGGCCTGCGGCACCGCGGGCTTCCTCGTCTCCGTCATGGAGAACCTGCTGGAGCGGTACACCTCGACCCAGGGGATCGTTGAAGAAGTCAACGATGGCGAGAAGGTCAAGGTCTTCACCGGCGACCTCCTCGAACCCTACCGCAAGCACATCCAGTCGGACATGTTCCACGGCTTCGACTTCGACGTGACCATGCTCCGTATCGCGGCCATGAACCTCATGCTCCACGGCGTGGACAACCCCGCCATCGAGTACATGGACACGCTCTCCAACCGCTTCGTCGAGGACAAGAAGCTCTCCCGCTTCGCCAAGGACCACTTCGACCTCGTCCTGGCCAACCCGCCCTTCAAGGGCACGCTCGACTACGAGGCCGTCGAGAGCGGGCTCCTCCGCACCGTCAAGACCCGCAAGACCGAGCTGCTCTTCCTGGCCCTCATCCTCCGCATGCTCAAGCTCGGCGGCCGCGCGGCGGTGATCGTGCCCGACGGCGTGCTCTTCGGCTCCTCCAACGCCCACACCGACCTGCGCAAGGCGCTCATCGACGACAACCAGTTGGAAGGCATCATCAAACTCCCCGCGGGCGTCTTCAAGCCCTACGCGGGCGTCTCCACCGCCATCATCATCTTCACCAAGGGCGGCAAGACTAAGGATGTCTTCTTCTACGACGTGCAGGCCGACGGCAAGTCTCTTGACGACAAACGCGACGACATCCCGGAGAACGACCTCCCCGATGTGCGGACCAGCTGGGCGAACCGACTTGTACCGCGTGACCCCAAGGAACAGGCCGCATTGGCGAGGGACCCTGAGTATCGCCACATGGCACAGGGTGCCACGATTCCCCGCGTACTCGGCGTTCCGAAGTCGAATCCGGATTACTTCGACCGCAAAGCCAAGGCGTTCTTCGTGGGCGTGGAGGACATCCGGACCGCGGAGTACGACCTCTCCATCAACCGCTACCGGGAGACGGTGTACGAGGAGGTCAAGTACGAACCCCCGCACGCGATCCTCAAGAAGTTGAAGGCCCTCAACGAGGCCGAGGCGAAGGATCTCATTGGTTTGGAGGGGATGCTGCGTTGAAGCTCTCCAAGCTCGGAAATCTCACGACGGTTCTCTCAGGCTTCGCGTTCAAGTCCGAACTCTTCGGGCAGACCGGCGGCATGCCGCTCGTTCGCATCCGCGACGTTGTGCGCGGCAAGTCCGAGACCAACTACGGAGGCCCGTACGAGGACAGGTACATCGTCCAGAACGGCGACATGCTCATCGGCATGGACGGCGAGTTCAACCTTGCTCGCTGGCAGGGTGGCCCGGCCTTGCTCAATCAGCGGGTCTGCAAGATTCGCAGCAGCTCCGACAGGCTCGACGACGGCTATCTGTTCTGGTACCTGCCAAAGGCATTGAAGTCGATCGAGGACAAGACGCCATACGTAACCGTCAAGCATCTGTCCGTGCGCGACTTGGCCGACATTGAGATCCCGATCCCCTTCCCCGACGACCCGCGTCGGAGCCTCGCCGAGCAGAAGCGGATCGCGGCGATCCTGGACAAGGCCGACGCCATCCGCCGCCGCCGCCAAGAGGCCGCCCGCCTCGCCGACACGCTCATCCCGAGCGTGTTCTACGAGATGTTCGGTGATCCGGTGCTGAATCGCAAGGGCTGGCCCACGCGCCCGCTCGGGGAAATGCTCGACTTCATGACCAGCGGCTCGCGCGGATGGGCGGCGTTCTACGCGAACTCCGGGCGGATGTTCCTACGAATCCAGAACGTCGGGCGGAACCGCCTGCTTCTCGACGACGTGCAGTATGTGCAGGTCGAGGACAGCGCCGAATCCCGCCGCACCGCGACCCAACCGGGTGACGTGCTCGTGACCGTGACCGCCGACCTCGGTCGGACGGCAGTGATTCCCGAAGGATTCGGTCCCGCGCATATCAATCAGCACATCGTGCTACTTCGCAGCACGCAGATCGAACCTCTGTTCCTGTCGCAGTTCCTCGCATCGCCCGCCGGGCAGCGGCAGTTCACAGCAAAGAACCGGGCCGCCGTCAAGGCGGGGCTGAACTTCGATGACATCAAGTCGGTCAGAGTCGTAACGCCGCCGCGACCGCTCCAGAAGAAGTTTGCAGATGTGTACCGCCGCATCGAACGGTTCTCCGCCGACCTCGTGAGCCGTGAGACGGAGACTGACACTCTGTTCAACTCCCTCGTCCAGCGCGCCTTTCGCGGAGAACTCTAGATGGCGAAGAAGGCCAGCAAGAAGGCGAAGAAGAAAGCCAAGAGGTCCTCCAAGGCGGCTGCAGCACGCCTTGTCCAGTGCTATGGCCTGTTCTGGCGCTGGGATGATGTGCATACGGGGGGAGGCAGAGCCAACAAGGGGGCCCTGTGGGGACGCACGGGTGCACGGAGCCCGCTCATCGACTTTCGCGACCAGAGAGGCATTTACGCACTGTACTCCGGACACGACTTCGTCTATGCGGGTCAGATCGATAAGCGAGGTCTTCTCAAGCGATTGATCGAGCATTGTGACGATGATCTCGCTGAGCGTTGGGATCGATTCTCATTCTTCGGTACTCGACGAGTGCTCGACTCAAACAAGCTCGGCATGGTGAAGGCCGCGGCAACCGCCAAGACGAGCGTCGTCATCAATCAGCTGGAAACGTTTCTGATCCATGTCTCAGCTCCGGCGCTCAACAACAATCGAGGCAAATGGAGCGGAGCCACGCGGTACTACCAAGTGCGAGACGAGCGTCTCGGCCCGACCCACGCGAACATGGTCGCAGAATTGCACAAGGACATGCTCAAGCGGTTGAAGACAAAGAAGAAGCCGTAGTCCTTTGCGCGGCCACGCTCGCTATATCACGATCGCCATCGAAGGCCCGGCGGCGTTAACCCATCGTTCAGGGACCGACGACGAGGAACGACGATCGATGCGCCGTTGCGGTCGATCAACTGTGGACGCGTCCCGTGTGATGCCTCAGAGAGCCACACTTCTAGGATGAATGCATGGGCACGCTTGGGTTCAAACTTGTACTCAGCCGCAAGGGCTTCGACTCGGGAAGTGGCGGCTGTGCATCGCCCATCTTTCCAAACAGCCGGTTCTACTCCCTACCCATTCCATACGCGCCGGGCGCTCAGATGCGATATGCCAACATCGGAAACGGTGTTGGCCTGGATGGCTCCGACATGGGGACCGTTGTCGAACACCTCACGGCGGGCCGGGTTCGGCGCGATTCTCTTGCCCACCTCGATCCGGACCTCGATAAGGCAGCTGTACCACGCCTGCCCGGCTGGCGAGGGGCATTCGGACAGGTTGAAACAGCCCAGGTGCATCTTGCGAATCAGAACATCGGGGTGGGAGACGTGTTCCTGTTCCATGGTTGGTTCCGTGCTGTCTGTCGCGACCAGACCGGTCGATGGCGTTACCAGCCCGAGGCACCGGACATCAACATGACCTTCGGCTGGCTTCAGGTCGGCGAGGTGATCGATGTGCATGCAACCAGCCCGGAGAGAGTGTTCCCGAACCACCCATGGTTGCGGGATCATCCGCATCTGCACTTCCCGACTGATCTCGGCTTGAGTCCCGCTGCGAATGCAATCTACGCCGCGAGCGAGCGGCTCTGCCTGCCCGGCGTGCCGACCGGTTCGGAAGCCGGTGCGGGTGTCTTTCGTGCGTTCGACCCGCGAAGGGTGCTCACAGCGAGTGGCATCGGCGGTCGATCAGTGTGGAGACTGCCGCGCTGGTTTAAGGGTGATGCAACGCGGCCGTGGCTGACTCAGTTTCCGAGGCCGGAGTGGTGGAGCGACGTAGGTGAGAATGAAGTCCTGCTCCGTCCTAGAGGACGTCAGGGGCAAGAGGCGGTGTTGGACTGCCGCGATCGCCCGGAAGCAGGACCGTGGGTCGCATCGCTGTTCGAGTAATGGAAAGATGAGCGGAATCGGTTGAACGATCGCTGTTGGATCTAGTTGGCTTCGGCGTCCGCGGGCCGGAGATGACAATCCAGGGCCGTGATCGTTTCACCCATTGACGCGTCGGAGAACAAAGCGCAGGTAGTCACCCTGCAGCGGCGGCAGCGCGGGGGTAACAAACAGTTCGCCGTTGTCGTGCAGCAGCACGTTGTAGATGCCGAACTCCGTGATTTCGGGAGGGCTGGTATATGCCCACGCGATCACTCCCCGAGTGTGCAAGTTTCGATCAATCACCAAGTCGCCCTCCCACACACGCTCAACTTGAGATTGACCGGGTGGGGTGTGCCTCGCACGGAGCCGGAGTACATCCGGTTTCCAGCGGCTGGGCCTTGCGATCTCAACCGTGCAGCTCTCCGGATCACGGACCTCCTGCCGGCCCTCAATCGTGAACTGGTCCCATTGACCGACGTAATGCTGCGTACGAGAAGCGAGTCGCCATTGCTCCTTTGCCCACAGCAAGACCACCGCGACGATCGACGCGAAGAGGCTGAGCAGGAAAGGCAGCCCGGCCGTGTCCCAGATTGAAGGCGTTGCGACGAGGGTGGATTGCATGGTCGATTATGGTAACAGACCGGATCGACTCATGAGTGATGGGTTGCCGGGGGAGCCCGCATGTCTCCCGGCACCAGCGACACAGAATTCCCCCTGTGCATGCACAACGCGGTTTGTGTCCTAGGCCGAGCTGGCGCCGCGTGCCCCACGGTGAGAGGTTGGCACGGGCGTTGCAATCACGCCCGGCATGAACAACCCTTCCCCGCGAGCACGATCCAATGCCCCAGGTTCCAGACCAAGATCGAGATCATCAAGGCGATGGGCAAGCCGCGAGAAGCAGATCGAAGGCGCGTCCTGTCCATTCACGGGATGTATGGGGATCTGCAGGCAATCATCGGATCCGGTACGCTCCCGACGTTGGAGGAGATGGACCTGCCACTGCTCGCGTCCAGCATGGGCGAGAACGCGACGGCTGGCGGCTGACTTGAGGCTTAACGGGAAGGAGCCGACTGGTGCTGAGCGCTATTGAGATCGAGAACTTCAAGGCCTTCGGCGAGCGCCAGCGCATCGAGCTCCGCCCGATCACGCTCCTTTTCGGCCCCAATAGCGGCGGCAAGAGCAGCGTGTCCCACGCGCTGCACTATCTTCGCGAAGTGATCTGCGAGGGAAACCTGGATGCGCATCGCACGTGGTCCGGCGGGGATGTGCTTGACCTTGGGGGTATTCGGAACTTCGTGCATGCGCGGCAAGTTGGAAGGCCTATTCGCCTCGCCGCCGAGTTCTCGCTCATGGGGCTAGAGCTTCCGGATTACTGGCCGTTTGCGGGTGAGGAACTTCCCGACGACTTCGAAAGAGTGCGAGATCAGGTCCAGAACGCGCGCGTTGCCATTGAGATCGACACCGATGATCCGCCAATGTTGCGCGCACTAACGGTTAGCATCAATGGGGAACATCTTGCAGAGTTCTGGATGCCCAAGGAGCGCCCACACGCCGAGATCCGACAGATCAACTGGATGCATCCCATCTTCATGCTGGACCCATCACAGCGGGAGGCCATCGCGAAGATGCGCACGGCCCTCGGTGACGGTACGGCGGACGCCACGCGAACGGGGACAGAGGGAGGGGAAGCGGGGTCCTCTGGTCCCAATCACAATCCAGACATTAGTGAGATCCTCGGCACGCTCGCGATTCGATTTGCCGAGATGGGGCGAGAGCCAGCTCCAGATGCCGCCATCACGATCCCGCATCCGCACGGCCCGTTACCCGACTTCGGCTCGAGAGTCTCGATCGTCAATCGGCCGGAAGAAGATCTCAAGAAGGTGTGGGAGTTCGAGTCTTTGCTGTCCATGCTGCTCCTCGGGCCTGCGACAGCATTGGCCGGGCACCTGCGCGACTTTCGTCACGTCGGGCCGCTCCGGAAAATGCCCACTCGGCACGCGGAGCCCAAAGAGGGACTTGGTCGCAGTCGTTGGTCAACCGGCCTACAGGCTTGGGAGCTACTGGCTCACGGTCACGATATGGTCGCCGCTCCCTTTGAAGGCTCCGGCGCTCTGATCGATCAGGTTAGTAGGTGGCTTGAGGCCGAGGACCGCTTGGATACCGGATACCGCTTGGAGCGGCTGCAGTTCAAGCAGGTGCCGTCAGTTGTTGCGGCCATGGTCTCAAGTGCGGAGTTCGTTGATCGAGTCGAGTATTTGGCCGACACGATCAGGTCTTTGCCGGAACACTCTCGGATTGTCCTTCGCGATGTGGGTCGCAATCTGCTTCTGGAACCCCAAGACGTTGGGGTCGGACTTTCTCAGATTGTTCCGGTGATCGTGGCGCTCCTGACTCCCGGCGGCTTTCTGGTCGCGTTGGAGCAACCCGAACTTCACCTGCACCCGCGTCAACAGGCGGCTCTGGGCGATGCGCTTATAAAGGGCATCGGAGCCACGCCGCGCAGAGTCTTGCTCGTTGAGACACACAGCGAGCACCTCATACTTCGACTCTTGCGACGAATTCGAGAAACGACTCGCAAGCAGGTAGTGGCGGGACAGTCCCTCACGCCGGATCAGCTTCGGATCCAGTACGTCCGGCGCGAGGGCTCAGTGTCACGTGCCCAGGCCATTGATGTCGATGTGAATGGGGATCTGGTCGACCCCTGGCCTGACGACTTCTTTGAGCAGGACTTCAAGGAGAGGTTCACCTAATGCTCAAGGAGTTTGCGTTCACGCCACAGGTCTTTGATCCAAACGCGTCGCCGCATGATCCGCGGTGGCGTGAGTACATCCGCGCGATCATTCTTTCTGTCTTTAGAGTTCCGGCAGTCCCGCCCATTGTTGTGGCCGGCATGCATTGGGACGGCGACGAGTCAGGCTGGGAGGGCGCTACGCGGGCCCTCATCGAGACCATCTCGGATGACGAGTCACGACGTGACGCACAAGCCCTGTTTACCCAGGTGTCAAAGCACTTGGTGAGGCGCGCACCCGCGCAGGATTGGCCAGGCGACGAGGAACCAGGTTGGGGGTTGGAGGCGGCCATGGCTCACCGCTTTGAACCGCTCCATCGCATTCTTGCTCAGCGGATCGAAAGCGTTCCAGACGATGCGCCCCGTGCACCACTGGCAGCGGTGATGGCGTCGGACTTCTGGAGCGTTCTGCATGAGGAGCCGCCACAATTCAAGACGATGGCCGACGCTGTGGCACCCCTTCGACTCATACTCAGACACTCGGACATGTTGGTCCTCTCGATGCCGTACGAGAACTGCAAGGCATTTGCCGTAGAGTGCATACGACAAGCATGTACACGACCTTCCGGCGCGCGTCGACCGACAGTCCATATTCACCGTGAGGCACCCCCACACCTCGAAGCAACGATGGCTTCGATTCGAAGCGAAGTCGTCCAAGTGCTAAACGGTGCCGAAGTGCTGGTGTACTTCTGGCCTTGGCGTGAGCCGTATCGAGAGCGATTGGTCTTGGGTTGCCGACTTGCGGACCTCGGCGGAGGCAAGCACCGTCCCACAGTGAGATGGGGCGTTGCAATGACGCACCTTTGGGGGGAAGGCGACCCGGCCGCGGAGGCGCCAGGCACCTATTCGCTCTTGTCTACCGCTGCCGGAATGGACCACCTCAAACGCCTTCAGTTGCAAGCCACCGCTCTTGGAGTCAGAGTTGTACGGGTTTGATGGAGCCTCTAATGCAGAACAATCCTTGGGACCCGATGATTGCGAGGGCTCTCAAACTCGTGCGAATGTCGGCGAACTACACCGGTGGCGCAGCCACGGGGATGGCGATGGCGGCAGCCACCGGGGGACCTATGGGTGCCGTGGGCGTCGCGGGCTTAATGGGGATAATTGCCGCATGTGTCGTCACGGAATCGGCAGCGGAAGCACTAGAGCCTGATGTTCGGTTATCACGCATCGAGTTGTGGTTGGAAGAGTTAGTCCGACGACATGGCAGGCTTGACGGAGCAATAGAAGCGATTGCTGAAGGCCGAGCCGCGGATCCGGATGCAAATCAACAAGCAGCCGCCACGCTCTACAGGCTTCTGTCCGCTCCGAGTGATTGTCTGGCTACGCTGACGGAGCAGGATCCGGCTGTCAGGGCATTGCTCAACGGTGTCTCGACGCGGCTTTCGAGCTTGGACCCGCAGACGCTCGCGACACTGGAACGACAGTCCGAGCTGCTCGTGCAGCTTGACGTGGCGGTGCAAGGTGTGGCTGACGGGGTGAGTGGCCTGCACGACAAGTTCGATGAGCTTTGCGCGAAACTTGACAAGGGGCCATCGGACGAAGCGCTTGCCTCTTCGGCCACCGATGAGACCGACAATTGTGCGCTCAGGTCCACGCGGCTCCAGGAGCTCTTTGATCAGATGGAGTATGCCAGTACTCGCGGCTTTGCCGATCGTTGTGACGCATGGTTGATTCGTCGAGGCGACAACCTGCCCGCAGCCGTCCATGCCCAGCTTTTGGAGCGACTCGTTGAGGAGGCGATTGTTCGAGCGAAACTGGCTCGAGACAGTGATCGAGAGGGCGCGTTGGGACGTCTTCAACGGATCGGTCAGCGGATATATCCCCTGCTGGCGAAGCTTGAAGAACCGGATCGCCTGAGGATGTCTAGTCATGCAGCTTACGTCGCATCGATACTGGAGGGGGCCTCCGCCGGATTGGCTTGCCTAGATGGTCGGCAGGACCCATATGCGATCAGAAGAAGGCTGGCGATCCTGTGCGACGCGGGGCGCTACGGCGACGCCGCCGACCTAATCCGCGGAACTGCGCCATTATCTGAGTGGGTCGAAAAGGGCGTCGTCGCGTTCGCATGGTGTGGAGAGTGGAGTGAGGTCGAGCGATTGCTTGTGTGGGCGGTGACAAACGCTCGGCCGAGTCAGCAGAAGATGTGCCTGTTACTCTTCGTTGAGGGCACCCTTCGCGATCTCTCCGATGAGTCGATGGACGTTGTTACCTCGCCGGCATCAGATGTTCGTGCGCGACTCGCACGCTCCCATGAACTCATCTGTCCGCTGGTGGACGAAGTGTGCTCGCTTGATGAGCCACGACACGAGCTAGATTACAGCATACTCCGACTCGCACTTGAACTCGCGGTACGTCTCGATAAGACGGTCGAGGTAATACGGCTCGTGCCCAAGCTGGCGAAGCGTCGTCCGTTGGAACTCTCTCTCGGAGTACTCGCAGTGCGGGGGCGCATCGAGGCAGGGGCTGACTGGCCACAACGGTTCCGCATTGAAGGGGAAACGTCGTTTGATCGGCGTCTCGTGGCGGCGGCGCTCGAGGGAAAGCACGCCGACACACGCGATGCGGCGTTCCGAAGCGCACTGCGACTTGCGGAAGAGGCGTCGACCGGCGATCAACGCAAACGGCTGCACGGTCTATTGATGGAGCTTGCCCAGCAGCTTGGTGACTCCGCGGAGAAACAGCTCGAGGCACTAGCACCTTCCCTCGTAGGTGCGGAGGATCGCCAAGCGCGGCTGTGGTCTGCTACTCGACTCTTCAAAGCAGGGCGCACTGACGGGATCGATGAGTTACTGCAGCAACTGCGCGATCCCACAGATCCACTTTGGCTGCAGATCCACGGCCAGCGACTTCTGCAGAATGGAGACCCGGTGAAGGGCGTGGCGGAACTGTCGGAAGCCGCCCGCATTCTGGACCAGCCGGACGTTCTTGGCGGAGTTGCGGGGCTGGCGCTCGCACACAAGCAATGGGGAGTTGCAGCCACTCTATTGGACAGGTTCCTCGTCCTGAAGCCAGGCGATCCTCGTGCTCGT
>CAUJHH010000029.1 GCA_963204725.1 Planctomycetota bacterium | reverse complement strand
ACTCGACCTCTTCGGGGGAAGCGGCTCAACGCTCATCGGTGCGGAGATGACCGGGCGGCACGCGTTCCTCATGGAGCTCGATGCGCTCTACTGCGATGTCATCGTGCAGCGCTGGGAGAAGTTCACGGGCCGCAAGGCGGAACGACTCCCGGCAAAGGGTGTGGCCGAAGAGAAAGCCGCGACGCGCGTCGCGGCTGGGAGCAAGGCGTGATGGGCGCTTCACTCTTCGTCGAGCGTGGGCAGAGGCCCGTCGGTCGCTTCGTCCCATTCAAGGGCGTAGCGCTCGGCGATGTCCTCGAGGTCGTGCTCGGTGAGGTCGTCGGCCGTCTTGCGCTCTTGGCAGGCGGCAACAGCCCGCGCCAGGTCCGTCCACTCCTCGATCGTGACCATCCGGTCCTGCCGCGCTCCGAGCAGGTAGAGCGCGGCCTGCAGCACGGCATCGAGTTGGGCTTGGGTCGGCGCGGGCTGCGGGGCGGGGGTGGCGCTCATGGTTCAGGCTCCCTTCCCCGCGACGAAGACGCCGCGCTCGTGCTTCTTGAAGCGGGCGGCGGTGCCCTTGGCGGCGATCTCCCGGATGATGGCGGCGTAGAGCGTGGCCTCCGGCGTCTTGCCGCCGGGGCTCGTCCACAGGCCCTTCGCCTCCATCGCGGCGATCATCTCCTTGGCTCGCATCGGCACCTCGCTCGCGGCGAGCACCTGCGCAGCCGCGTCGAGGGCGCTGACGCGCTTGGGCTTGGGCTCCTTTGCGGGCTTCGGGGCCTTCGGCGTCTTGGGGGCCTTCTCGCCCTTGGCCTTCTTGCCCTTGGTAGCCGCACCAAGGTTCGCGTTGTTGGCCACCTCCTTCTCGCTGGGGACTTCGTGGTCCTGCTTTCCGCCCGCCAAACGGTCGTTGATCTCGGCGAGCGCCGCCTTGCGGAGGCGGTCCGTCTTGGCGGCACCGTCGGCGCGGGCGGCGCTCTTGGACATCTTCGGGGTGCGGGGGGTGCGGGGCTTGGCGGGCTTCTTCGTCTTCGTACTCATGGTCATCTCCGAACTGGGGGTTGGAACCCCCGCCGCACATTGCGGCGGGAAAGCGTGGCCGTCGCGGTTCCCCGCGACGCCGCGTGGCGTGTGTCAGCAGCCCGCGACGCGCTCCATCTCGTTGAGCACCTCGTGGACCATCGAGTTGGTGGCGGCGGCTTGGCCCCGGCGGTCGGTGCCGTACACCAACTTGGCGACCTCGGTGGCTTTTGCGTAGCGACTCTCCCGGTTCTCGTCGCGGGCGATGTGCGCGATGCAGATGTCCTGCCTGCCCGATCGCCGCCTGTTCTGCTCGATGGTCACTTCCGCACCGCGCTCGGTGCGGCGAATGCTGATGTCTTGGTCGATGCCCTCGATCACGATCGTCTTGATGGTCATGGCGGTGCTCCTTGCGGCTGGTGGTTCTGGTCACTCGGCGTCGTTCAGAAAGGCCTCGACGTGCTCGGGGTCCATGTTGCTGAGGAACCCGACCAGATCGATCAGGTCGCTGCGGACCTTCCCGAGGCTTCCCGCGAAGCCCCAGTTGCGTGGGTCGGCCTTCGCCCCCTCGGCGTGCTTGTCGAGTTCCATCTGCAGCACGTCCATCAGGCGGGCGATGTCGTTGCGGCGTGCGGCGTACGTCTCTGCGGCGGTCGGTTCGGGCTTGGTGGTCTTGGGGGTGCGCTTCGTCATGGTCGTGCTCCTTTGGGTTGGTGGTCTCTGGTAAACAGCGAAGCCCGCATTACGCGGGCTTCAGGTGGTCGGGTGGTTGTCGTTCTTGCGGTCCCAACTCGTCGTGTCCTTGGGTTGGCCGACCGCCCGCAGGTAGTCGACCAACTCATCGGCGGCCCAGGTGTCACCGTCGATCGCGTCGTGCTCGTTGGGCGCGTCGGTATCGCGGTCGATCTCGAAGAGGCGGAAGCCGCCCAGCGCTCCGGGGCGCGGTCCCCAGTGCCCGTCGAGGTGGCGGCCGCGTCCGGCGGGGACCGTCGCGATGTTCCAGGTGCGTCCGTCGAGCGTGTGGATCTCGATCGCGGGGATATGGAACCCGCTCTTGGCGAGGGTCTTGGCGAGGTCGAGCGTGGTCTTCGTGGTCGCGTTCATGGTCGTGGTCTCCGTCGCGTGCGGGGGGTGCGTTGTTCCCGCTCGCGTATGACACACATTGGCCGGCTGATGGGAAACAGGCAAGGCGATCGGCCTGCATTTCTCGATGATTCTGCGACATGTGGGCAACTCTTCCGCCCATGTGGGCAAGTTCGCGCGGGAGGTCCGCGATGACTCCCGAACACGCGCCTAGTTCCCAGCCTGCGGGGAGCGGACAGGGAATGTCCCGGCTCAACCCGGCGGCGATGCCCGTGGCGGACGCCGCCCGCGTGCTCACCCGGCTTGGCGGCAAGCCCGTGACCGAAGCGATGCTCCGCGCCGACATCGATGCGGGCGCGCCGACCAACGCCGACGGCAGCGTCAACCTCGTGCACTACGCCGCGTGGCTCGTGAAGGAGATGTCCGCAGGTGGCGATTGACCCGCGCAAACTCAAGCCCGGCGAACTCGCGCGGCTGCTCAACAGCACGACGCTGGGCGAGGTGATCAGCGAGCGGCAGCTCCACCGGCATCGCACGCGCGCCGGGTTCCGCGTCGCGGCCGACGGCGATGCGGGCAAGGTTGATCTGTTCCGATACGTGGCGTGGCTGGCGACCACGCGGCACGAGGCGATCGCCGATGCTGCCAATGCGCCCGAAGGTCTGACGGGATACGACGCGATGAAGGAGCGTGCCCGGCTCCGCAACGCGATGCTGTCGCTGTCGGGACGGGACATTGGTGATCTGCCGTCGGTTGCGGACCCGGCCAGGCGAGATCGAGCCGCGCGGGACTTCCGGTACTTCTGCGAGGCGTACTTCCCGCAGACGTTTCACCTGAAATGGTCGGATGACCATCTCAAGGTCATCGCCAAGATCGAACAGGCGGTGCTCGAGGGCGGGCTGTTTGCGATGGCGATGCCGCGCGGCTCGGGCAAGACCTCGCTCTGCGAGATTGCGTGTCTGTGGGCGTTGGTGTACGGGCACCGGGAGTTCGTGGCGCTCGTGGGGTCGGACGAAGAGCACGCGGCGGGGATGCTGGACTCGATCAAGGCGGAGCTGGAGAACAGCGAGATTCTCGGCGGCGACTTCCCAGAGGTCTGCCACCCGATCCGCTCGCTCGAAGGCATCCACCAGCGGGCTTCAGGGCAGCTCTACCAAGGCAAGCAGACCCACATCGGGTGGACCGCGCGAGAGATCGTGCTGCCCACGATCCCGGGCTCCGCGGCATCGGGGGCGATCATCCGTGTCGCGGGGATCACGGGCCGCATCCGTGGCATGAAGCACAAGCGTGTCGACGGTGTGAGCGTCCGCCCGTCGCTCGTACTGATCGACGACCCGCAGACCGACGAGAGCGCCCGCTCTCCTTCGCAGTGCGCCAACCGCGAGCGGATCCTCGCCGGAGCCATCCTCGGCATGGCCGGACCCGGACGGAAGATCGCCGGCCTGATGACGCTGACGGTGGTCCGCCCTGACGATCTGGCAGACCGCATTCTCGATCGCGACAAGCACCCGCAGTGGCAGGGCGAGCGGACCAAGATGGTCTATTCGTTCCCCAAGAACGAGAAGCTCTGGGCCGAGTACGCCCGCGTGCGGGCCGAGGGGCTTCGCGCCGATCGCGGGAGCATTGATGCCACGGTGTTCTACGGCAAGCACCGAGCGGCGATGGATGACGGAGCGGTGATCGCTTGGCCGGAGCGGTTCAATCACGACGAGCTGTCGGCGGTGCAGCACGCCATGAATCTCCGGCTGCAGAACGAGGCGGCCTTCTTCGCCGAGTATCAGAACGAGCCGCTGCCGGAGGTTGAGGTCGCCGACGACCTTTTGAGCGCCGACCAGATCGCAGCGAAGGTGAACGGGCACGCCCGCGGGCTTGTCCCACTCGGGTGCTCGCACTTGACGATGTTCGTGGACGTGCAGGGCAAGGCACTGTTCTACCTCGTAGCCGCCTGGGAAGACGACTTCACGGGGCACATCATCGACTATGGCACCGAGCCGGACCAGAAGCAGGCGTACTTCACGCTTCGGGATGTGCGCCGGACGCTCGGAGCCGCTTCGCCACGCGCTGGCGTTGAAGGCGCGATCTACGGCGGCCTGGAGCGGCTCATCGAGGCGACTGTTGCTCGCGAATGGCGGCGCGACGACGGCGCGATGGTGCGGATCGACCGATGCCTGATCGACGCCAACTGGGGTTCATCCACGGATGTTGTCTATCAGTTCTGTCGCCAGAGCCCGCACGCGAGCGTGCTCACGCCCAGCCACGGACGCTATGTCGGCGCGAGCAGCCTCCCGTTCAGCGATTACAAGCGGAAGCGCGGCGAGCGGGTCGGCTTGAACTGGCGCGTGCCGATCGTGACCGGAAAGCGGGCGGTGCGGCATGTCCTGTTCGACACGAACTACTGGAAGTCCTTTGTGCATGCCAGGCTGGCGGTTCCGATGGGCGATCCCGGAGGTCTCTCGTTGTTCGGCCAGAAACCCGAGCCACACCGCCTGCTGTCGGAACACCTCACCAGCGAGTACCGCGTGCGGACGGAGGGCCGGGGCCGCACCGTGGACGAGTGGAAGCTCCGTGTCGAAGGGCTCGACAATCACTGGCTCGACGGGTTGGTCGGCGCGGCGGTCGCCGCGTCCATGCAGGGCGCGGTGCTGTTTGGCACTGATGCCCGAGTGCCAAACCGGCCACGCATTCGACTGTCGGCCATCCGAGGAGACCGTCGCTGATGCCACGCGTGCGGCGAGTCGTCCCGACGGAGAAGGACCAGCCCCTCGGGCTGGTGTGTCGTGGCTGTGGATGCCAGCACTTCCGAGTGCTCTACCTCAAGCGGATTGCCGGTGCGATTGTGCGCCGGCGGGAGTGCCGGCACTGCGGGCGGCGTGTCTCGACCAGGGAAGCCCAGGCGTAGCCCGTTCGATCTATCGAATGACTTGACCCAAGCGCTGCGCAAAGCGGACAGCGGCTCCAGCGACGGCGTATGTAGCCGGGAGACGTCTCGTCGTTTCGAGACGAGGAGCCTGCTGTGCCCGACGCCCCACCATCTCCGGATCCCGACCAGGCCCTCCGCGACGCCGCGTCGCAGCCCGCGAAGGCGTCCGTCGACGGCCAGTCCGTCGAGCAGCACCCGCTGAAGGACCAGATCGAGGCCGACCGCTACCTCGCGTCCAAGGCCGCCGCGAGGAAGCCCGGCCTCGGCATCAAGTTCGCCAAGATCGTCCCCCCCGGTTCTGTCTGACCCGCCCATGCTGAAAGCCATTGCCAACATCATGAGCCGGGTCGGTCGCGGAGCTCCGCCCGCCTCTCCCTCCCCGGCGGCGTCGCGTGCTCCGCATGGAGGCGGATCGCGCGGCGGCCGTCGTTTGGTCGTTGCCAAGTTCGACTCAGCCAAGACCACGCCGGAGAACCGCAAGCACTGGGCGAACGCGGACGGCCTCTCGCCCAACGCTGCGATCAATCCCGAAGTGCGGCGGGTCCTCCGGAATCGCGCCCGCTACGAGGTCGCTAACAACTCCTACGCCAAGGGCATCGTCCTCACGCTCGCCAACGACACCATCGGCACCGGTCCCCGGCTGCAAATGCTGTCTGGCGACGCCGACGCTAACGCCCGCATCGAGGACGCGTTCGAACAGTGGTCGCGGGCCGTCGATCTGCCCGGCAAGCTCCGCACCATGCGGATGGCCCGTGCCGAGACCGGTGAGGCGTTCGCGCTGCTGGTGAACAACCCCGGCGTGGCGTCACCCGTGTCGCTGGATCTCAAGCTCATTGAGGCTGACCAGGTCTGCACGCCGCTGCTCCAGCGTGGCCGCACCGATGAGATCGACGGCATCCTCCTGGACCAGTGGGGCAACCCCTCCGCCTACCGCGTGCTCAAACGCCACCCTGGGGACAGCAGTTTCCTCCGCGCGCTGAACGCTCCGATCGACGACTTGTTCGCCTACGACACGCTCCCCGCCGCTTCGGTCGTGCACTACTTCCGCGCCGACCGGCCCGGCCAACTCCGCGGCATCCCCGACATCACACCGGCGCTCCCGCTCTTTGCGCAACTCCGCCGGTACACGCTCGCGACCATCGCGGCCGCCGAGACCGCCGCCAACTTCGCCGCCGTCATCTACACCGACAGCCCCGCCAACGGCGAGGCGGATCCGCTTGAGCCGATGGACGAGGTGGAACTCGAGCAGCGTCTCGCCACGGTACTCCCCGGCGGCTGGAAGCTTGGGCAGGTCCACGCCGAGCAGCCGACGACCACGTTCGGTGAGTTCAAGCGCGAGGTTCTCAACGAGATCGCCCGCTGCCTGAACATGCCGTTCAACGTCGCGGCGGGGAACTCGTCGGGGTACAACTACGCCAGCGGTCGCCTCGACCACCAGGTGTACTACAAGAGCATCCGCGTCGAGCAGCACCACTTGCAGCTCGCCGTGCTCGATCGCATCCTGAAGGCGTGGCTCAACGAGGCCGTGCTTGTCGAAGGG
>CAUJHH010000028.1 GCA_963204725.1 Planctomycetota bacterium | reverse complement strand
GGGGAAGCCGTCGTAGGCCCAGCCAAGCTGGATCATTGTGTTCGGGCCGTTCTCTTGGACGAGGGTGTCGAGGAGCCCGACAGGGACGCCGTGGTAGTGGTACTTGCCCGTGGGTTGAACGTGGGCGTTGTTCTGGTCGAGGCCAAACGGCACACCGGCGCCGAGCGCGTCGTAGTTCCAGGGCGAGCCGCCGCCGAACGCGCGATCGCTCTGGGCGGTCCAGAACTCGCCGGTGCCCGAATCGAAGATGACGCCGTTCAGCGCGATGCCGAACTCCGGACGCGCTTCGATCGGCTTCTCGCCGACTCTCGGCTCGAGCGGCAAGCGGATCTCGTGACTCTGGGGGCGCAGCGCGTTGGGGTTGTCCCGATTGGGGAAACTGCCGACAGCGTGAGCGGGAAGGCCGTTCGCGCGAACGACGCGAAACGGGCCCTCGATGGTCACGGAGACCGTGGGCTCGGGTAATGCGACGACCTCCATCGGAGCATGCGGCCCGCCCGGCACTCCCGCCGGTCCCTCCGGTGCACGCCCGGGCCGGCGTTCGGGTTGGACTATCGGCGCGGCCATGAGGGCGTGCGACGAATGGTCTTGACTGTCGCCGGGCGGGTGCGCCCGTGCGACTGCGATCGGGACTGCGCCCAAAGCGAGCGCGGCCGCAAGAAGATGGGGGGCATGAATGTGCATGTCTGGGTCTCCGTGCGAAGCTGGTAGGTTGAAGAGCAGGGCACGCTCGCGCTACGTACCGCTGTGCTCCTCGATGTAGAACGCTGTCCCGCGCCGTTCATTGCACTGTGCGGGACGCGAATGAGGCGCAAGGACATGCGAGAACTGGAATCGTCGTTGGGGTGTGACGGGCCACCGGCCGGGCTCCTCGGGCAAGGAGCTCAGGCTTGGCTCTCCGGGATCGAGAAGCTGCGGAGACCGAAGCGGTGAAACATGGACGAGCCGGGTCATGTCCGGCCAACTGTTGCGAAGAAGACTGCTCGCTGCAACAACGCACTCGATGGTGCGTATTGCGATGCACGGGAACAGCGAGCGATGAGCCGCTGAATCGTGCGAACCGTGCCGAGGGCGAGTCACACGGGACAAGGCCCAGCGCAGGTTTAAGCGTCGCCCGCAATGGAAGAACTCATGGACACCAAGCATGCAGTTGCAGATGCTCGCGCTCGTACACTCCGAGTCGCGGCAACGTTCTCCTTGCTCGCGATTGTGGGCGTCGTGCCCGTCCTCGCCCATGATCCCGGGCCGGGCGAGCGTGCACAATGGCGAGAGCTGCAGCGCGGCGACCGCCAGAGAGCGGGCGGGAAGCCGGCGCCGTCGCCGGCGTCGCGGTACCGCTCGTTCGATGGCCTCGGCAACAACCTGCTCCATCCCCGGTGGGGCAGTGCCGGCTCGAACTACCTGCGTGAGCGCAGCGGCGCGGACTACGCCGACGGACGGTCCTCCCCCGCGGGCGCTGGCCGGCACAGCGCCCGAGTCATCAGCAACGCGATTGCGGATCAGGGGGTCATCTCCACTCAGGACGAGCGCGGGCTCTCGACGTCGATCTACGAGTTCGGCCAGTTCCTCGATCACGACATCGGGCTGGCGCAGGGCGGTTCGAGCGAGGGGTTCGACATCGCCGTTCCCACTGGCGATCCGTTCTTCGACCCCATGCGCACGGGCGGTGCTCTCATCTACATGGATCGCTCCGCGTTCGATCCAGCAACGGGCGTCCATTCCCCGCGTGAGCAGATCAACACGGTCACCTCTTTCATCGACGCGTCGCACATCTATGGCTCTGACGCGGTGAGGGCCGCATGGCTCCGCACCTTCACCGGCGGCAGACTCAAGGTGCGCGACACCGCCGCTGGCGTCCTCCTTCCGCTCAACGACGGCACCCAGGCCAACGACAATCCCGTCGGTGCCCCCGCGACTTCCCTGAGTGTCGCGGGCGATGTGCGGGCCAACGAGCAGACCGGCCTGACCGTACTGCACATCGCTTTCCTGCGCGAGCACAACCGCCAGGCCGGGAGGCTCGCCGCGCTGCATCGCGACTGGGACGACGAGCGTCTCTACCAGGAAGCGCGTCGTATCGTCGGGGCAACGATGCAGGTGATTACCTACAACGAGTTCCTTCCCGCGCTCCTCGGTCGCCCTCTCCCGCCCTATCGTGGATACCGCGCAAGCGTGAACTCCGGGCTGAGCAACACGTTCGCCACCGCCGCGTACCGATTCGGTCACTCGCAGGTCGGCCCCGACCTTGGCGTGCTCGATGAGGACTTCGTCGAAGTCGACAGCATCGAACTGTCCGACCTCTTTTTCAACCCCGGGGTCATTCCGTACATCGGCGGCATTGAGCCCGTCATCCGCTATATGGCGGTCGACCACGCGCAGGCGGTGGACAGCACGATCGTCGGTGGCCTCCGCAACTTCCTCTTCGGTGCCCCGGGCGCGGGCGGATTCGACCTCGCCTCCCTCAACATCCAGCGAGGCCGCGACCATGGGATCCCCAGCTACAACCGAGTGCGCGCGGACTTCGGACTTCGCCCTGTTCGATCGTTCAACCAGATCACATCCAATGCCGAGCGGGCGGCCACGCTTGGGAAGCTGTACTCCAGCGTCAGCAACGTCGACGCCTGGGTCGGTATGCTTGCCGAGGACCATGCGCCCGGCTCGAGCCTCGGCCCGACGGCCGCCGCAGTCATCACCGATCAGTTTGTCCGCTTGCGCGACGGCGACCGCTTCTGGTATCAGGCCGCGGGATTCGAACCCGCCGAGCTCGCGATGATCGAGCAGACCCGGCTCGCCGACCTGCTCGAACGCAACAGCACCGTTGCAGGCCTCCAACCAAAGATCTTTTTCGTCCCCTGTGCTGCAGACTTCAACCACTCCGGGACGGTTGACGTCCAAGATATCCTTGATTTCATGTCCGCCCTTTCCGCCGGTCGGACAAGCGCAGACTTCGACGGCAATGGCGTAATCGATCAGCAAGACCTCGTCGTCTTCCTGAGCGAGTTTAACGCCGACTGCAGATAGGGGGGTTCCCCAGAAGCGCGGCGTGGGCCAGCCTTCTGAATTGCTTCGTGCGACGCGGTGATAAAGATGTCTCTGAGCGAACACGGGGCCCGAGCCGAGCGCGAATAGCTCCGGTTCAAACTCGCAAATACAAGAGCCCCGCAAGTCCTTGACCTGCGGGGCTCTATGCGTGAATCGGGGTAGGCGATCGCCAGCGGAACCCACCCTCGTCCGGTCCCCTTCGCTGCACCGCCTACGGCACGCCCGTCACCACCGGGTACGTCCGGCGGCTGATGAAGCGGCTGGGCCGCCAAGCCGGGATCGCCAAGCGCGTCCAGCCCACGGGCTGCGGCACACCCATGCCGCCCAACTCCGCGAGGAAGGCGTCGATGTCGGCATCATCTCCCGCCAACTCGGGCACCGCTCGCTGATGACGACGATCAGGTATCTCGATCACGTTCAGCCAACGGCGGTGGTGCGTGCGATGAGGGGAAGGGTGTGGGAAGCGGAAACTGCTATCTCTCGATCCATTCACGAACGCCGACCGTTACGGCCGCGATGAGTCCCGACCAGATCGTTGGGCCTACCAGAACGTCCAGCATCGATTCAACGAACTGCTGCTCCATAGTGATGGCAGTGCCGACCGCAACGATCATGCCGAGCAGCACAGGACCCCATCTCCGCAGACCCGCATCATCAGTCATGCACGATGCAAGTGCGAACGCCCCCCAACCAGCTGCAAACGCCGGCACCAGCAGCACGCCAGTCGCTCTGCCGGCGATCGAGGGCAGATCCGCGCTCATCTCTCCAGCGGCGGCGAACGATTCGCGGAACAAATATGCGAGCGAGTAAAGGACGAGTCCGAGTACGACCCCGATTCCGGCCCAGATGGCGGTGAGTTTGGCCATGTTCACGCGGCACCTCGTCGCGTTCGAGTCTACCACAGCGTCGCTGTGGATGTACATCGGAATCTCGCTGTGCCGCGACGCCCCAGATTCGCCCTTCCCAAGATCGGTGAAGGAGGCAGAAACACGTGTCGGCTCCGCTCCCGCCGTAGAAACACAGCGCAATTATACGAAATCGCCCGGCCGGGATCGGTCAGACTTTGGTCAGGGTGAGCGCCGATGCCCGCGGTCAGCACCCGTCGCTGAATGCCTGCAGGAAGTCAAGGAAATCGAGGATGTCGATGATGGTGTCGCCGTTGAAGTCGGCCGCTCCGAACTGGCCGCAAGGAGCGGCGAGCCCGGAGCAGTCGGAGAAGTCCTGTAGGAAGTCGAGGAAGTCCAGGATGTCGGGGACCGTGTCCGCGTTGTAGTCCGCGTGGCAGATCGAGCCAAGCATCGCGGGAACAAGGCCGAATCTCCCCGCGACCGGCGCGGCAAACGCATCACCGGTGAAGGGTTGGCCCAGGACGAGGATGGTGCCCGACGCGTCGGAGCGGCCTCCGGAGGTGAAGGCCGCGACCACGATGGACTGAGCGGCGGCATGAGCGGTGGGTAGACACGACACCGTGATACAGAGTGCGACCGCAGCCGCGGCGGCGTTGCCCCTGAGGATGTCCCTCGCATTCGTAATCATCACCGAAACCTCCTTGCCGGGCCGACAGGCGCGGCGAACGAGACCTACTGCCCAATCGTGACCGTGCCCATGGGGGCCTTGAGTGTCAGCTGCCTCGAGATCGAGCCCGAGAAGCCGGTGCTGTTGCTCAGCAGGCGCAACTCGCTTCCTTGCGGTACCCGCAAGAGGCCCTGTTGGAGACTCCCGTACGGACGGACGCTCGTACCCTCGACATGATCACTCCCGCGTTCGTCAACGTAGAACGCGAGCCCCTGACCGACGGACGGGCGACTAGGAACTGAGAAACCGTAGTTGCCTCCCAAGCCAGATGTTGTCCACAGGCAGAACGAGTAACTCCCGGGCCCTGCCACACAGCTCGAGAACGGGTACTGAAACGGATCGAGCGTGTCGCCCGGGATGAGACTTCCGGCTCGTTCGCCCGCCCAAGGTCCGAGATGAGACCCAAATACGTTGATCTTCCAGAGACGCGACCACATCTTGCCACCGCCCTCGAACGGTGGCCCCTTCGGTGGTTCGCCAAGCACGGGACCATGGCGATCGCCCCACCGCCCCTTGAATTTCAGGATAAAGAGGCCCTCGGCCCCGCAGAGCGATCTTGCGGCCCACGGATCGAGTTCGCCATCTCCCACAATCGGGTCATATCCACCGATGTTCTTGATGGGTGCCTGCCATGTCCGCCACTCGTTGCCCTCTCCCAAGTGATCGCGGCACACCTCTGCTTCGGATGCCAATTCGGGCGTTCCTTCGTGATCGAAGTTGTAGTTTGTGGCAAAGCCGTCGCGCTGCGGCCACGAATCTCCGCTCCACGAAGCGCTGCCTTCACCTGCGTTCGGCCACAATTCATGCACGCCGTTCTCGAGATAGAAGACAGGATGCCCCTCACGGAACTCGATTGCTCGGGGCTCCAGGAAGTGCTGCCGGCCGTGGTTGTGGACCACGGCGTGCAGGATCGTCGGGTAGAGCGGGTTTGCGCGGGGATCGATGGCGATGTCCGCGCAGATCCAGTCTCCCTCATGATTGCCGATCTCTCCCGAGATGGAAGTCTCGTTCCACGTCAAGTAAATGAAGTACTGGAGAGAGATCACGTCGGCATAGGACTCGCCCGTCCCGCGCCACGGACGCCACGCGCGAGCATACAGCCCATTGTTGTTCGCGATGGCGTCGGGCCACGACGTGCTGCCACCAGGAAGATCCGACCAGCCCCACCTGTAGTCGCCGGTCACGTGGCGCATGTTGGCCGAGGCACCGTAGTCACCAAGGCTCGATATCCAGGCGAGAGCGGCGTCGACGCTGGCGAACGAGCTGTCACACGGGTCTGGCTCGCACGAGCGTCGGAACACGCAGTGCTGGATTGCTCGCGCAACGGTGGAGGGCACCGCTACGCCTTCTCGCGGCTCGCTGCGCATCGTATCGAGGATGAACAGTGGTGCATACAAGGACAGCAGGCGGCTCTCTTCGGCATCTCGTATCCCGTCTTGGTCATTGTCTTCAAGCGGCTGTGCAACAACCTGCGTTCCCCATACCAAGCCAATCGCGGACAATGCCAAGAGCATTCGACACGAGGCGCGAATAGCAAGCATTCAAAGCTCCGTTCTCTTCTACTGCAGGTTTACCAGCACCAGCACCATGCCGGTCTCGGAGTCCACGGGCGTCATTGCCTTGCCTATCACAGCCCCAATGGACCGAGTGTCGTCCGAGACTCGCATCGCGTGCCCGGGCTTGAGCCCCGATGTGGTAAGTCGATCTCCGGGCAAGATGGTTCCATTTGAAGAGTCCGCGTAGACCCAGACTCGCCCGGTCATTGCAAGCGGGATGCTGCCCTGGCTCGAACCGGTTAAGTCGCAGCCCTCCTGCCCCATGAGCATGCCTGTGGCGAGGCCGTTCGCACCCGAGTAGACCCCGGCGACCTTGGTGTCATACGGCTCGGTCGCGACGCGCAGAGCTCCCGGGTGCTCCGGGTCGATCGACAGGATCAGGCCGGGCCTCGGCTCGACCGAGGGTGATGGTGACGCGGGAAACGGCTCGGCGAGATCGCTTCCGCCTGTGATCTGCAGTACGTGAGTTTTCGTCGTACCGACGACATCGAGTGTTGCGGTGGGCGTATCTGTATTCACGCCGACGCGGGCCACGCCGATGTCTGCAACCGTGAAGAGAGCGGAAGATGTATTGGGGTCGACGGGGCTCCCCCTGAATCCGTCGATACCCCGGATCTGAAACGCGTTGCGACCATAGGGCGAGTACAGCCACACCACCGGTGAGGCAATCTGATCGCCCTTCAAGATGCCGAAGCCGGTGTGTCGCTCCGGTCCGCCGGCGACGCTGTAGAAAGAAGCCGCGTAGCCCGTGCCTCGCCAGTTGGTCACCACCTCTTCCGGTTGATCATCAAAGAAGGCTGGCATTCCGTAGAACTCGTTTGAATTGTGCGTAGACCGGAAGCGGCGGCCAACTGTGTCAAAGGACAGAATGTTGAAGCGATCATTCACGGTCGGTTCCCCGCCGGCAGCAAGCGGGCTTCCCCCGCTCGCGGCGTTCGTGGCATACGGCACACTCGTGACCAACTGCCGTGGCCCGGTCTCAACACCATCGACGACGGCCGTCCACCAGCGGGACTGGCCGTTGAACATGCTCGCAGGCGGCACGACGACTGCAGAGAAGATGCCTCCCGAGACGGATGTGTTCACCGAGGGCGTGGTTCCAACCAGCGTGCCACCCGATGCCGCGTCGTAGAAGCGGATCTGCAGCGAGTGCGTGCCGTCCGCGGCACCGGAGAGGCGCCCCTGCAGACTCAGCGAGTCGGAAGACGCCTGCGCGATCGCGTTGCCAACGCTCGCCATATGCATGCACGCGGCGATGACTAGGGCTGAAGGACGCCTATACATAAGAGATCTCCTGTAGGCACAAGGCCATTCGACAGCGAAGCGAACGAGAGGGGCAGAGTCATGCTGCATGTTCTGGATCGGGCGAACATAAGAGCTACATCAGCGTGGCTGCTACGAGTGGTCGGCCGTGTCGATGAGGGCACGGCTGGAGAACATCCATTCGCGGCTAGTGCGTCAATGTCACGGGGCCAAAGGGAGCCACAATCGTGCAACGAGAGTCCAGCACTCCATCCGTGACCGTGTAGTTGCCCGGCGCAACATAGACAGTGCCGCCGAACAGTCCTTCGTCGATATTGCCGAAAGAAGGGCTTGGGTTCCAGATTGAACCCACGAAGTCGCTGAGCCCTGCGGGATCGGATCTCCAGTCCACGAATCGGTTGCCCGCAGGACCACCGAATAGGTCCTGAATGATTATCTGAAAGGACGCATTTGCCAGCGCATATGCGCCCGCCGCTTCACATGTCGACTTGTCGGAATAGCTCACGACCGCAACCGCGCGGCCGCCTACCGACAGATCAACCACTGGACCGCCGCTGTCGCCACCCGTCTGATCCACGCTGTACGCGGAATAGAGGCAGTTGCCGGAACCATGTCGCGTAACTCCGTCAAAGAACCCATTGACGACCTTCATGGTCCGATTGGTGACACTGGGTTTGGGAACCGATACGCCGTTGCCCCATTTCAGCAGAGCAGTGTCGGACTGGTGCGAGTAGGTGTAATGAATGGGCATGTAAGTGCCTCGTGCCATTCCTGGGGTTTGACCGAGGCTGTTTGGATACACGCGATACGCCAGGGCATCGTCGCCTTCACCGAAGCTCATGATCGTGCCGTTGGCGTCCTGAATCCAATCACTATCGCGTCTCACGGAGTCAATATCTATCGGGAACTGCTTCTCGGGAGGGGCCACAACGACGCTCCCTTCGCTTGTGGAATCAGGCGGATCAAATTCCACAAGAGAGCCGGCCTCCATCGGGCCGCAATGACCGGCCGAGATGAAGTGCTCCCCCGTCATGATGAGACTCGAGGTGCAAAGGCCAGATTGGGCGGCAGGGCCATTCCATTGCCGGGCGACGGCGGCGGCCGTCTGCCGCACCCGATCGTCCGCGCCACAGATGCCCTTGTAGGACGGAAGAGAGGAATTCCTTGGAGCGCCAATGCTGACAACCGCGGAGAGCTCGATTTGGGAGCTGAGTCCCGTGCCCCCATCATCGATCTCGACCAGCAGGAAATCGCCGTTGAAGAGGGGAGAGAAACCGGACCAATGGTCGAGGTCGCGCGCGGTTAGTGCCGCTGATTCACCCGTCTGCCCGCTCGAGATGACAACGCGCACGCCGTCGGGCAGAGTCCAACTCTTGAACTGAACTCGACAAACATCCGAGTTCTCAACAGCAACCACAACACCTCGGCCTTCGTCCTGCTTTGAACCTGGACCTGCACGGAAAGTGGCTTCCATTGGCATCACGATCTGCTTCAGGGGCTCGCGGGGTGCTATCTGCTGGCCGCGAGCGGCTTGGAGGGGTGCCATTCCAGCAACGGCGAGAAGCGAGACCCACTTGAAAGGAAGCATCATGTTCATGGCATCGCTCCGGAAGTGCGTTACTGCAGGTTGACCAGCACCAGCACCATGCCGGTCTCGGGATCGACGGGCGTCATTGCCTTGCCTATCACAGCCCCGATGGACCGCGCGTCGTCCGAGACTCGCATCGCGTGCCCGGGCTTGGTCCCTGACGTGGTGAGCCGATCCCCCGGCAGGATGGGTCCATTTGACGAGTCCGCGTAGACCCATACCCGCCCGGTCATCGCGAGGGGAACGCTGCCCTCGCGTGAGCCGGTGAGGTCGCACCCGTCTTGACCCATGACCATGCCGGTCCGCAGGCCGTTGGCTCCCGAGTACACGCCCGCAACCTTGGTGTCATAGGGCTCGGTTGCGACGCGGAGAGCCCCCGGGTGCTCCGGGTCGATCGACAGAATCAACCCGGGCCTCGGCTCGAGCGAGGGTGATGGTGATGTGGGGAATGGCTCGGCGAGATCTGAGCCGCCCCGGATCTCGAGTGCCGGTACCGACGCCTTACCTGCGAGCCACAACTCGCCGGAGTTGGAGAGCACCAACTTGTTGGAGTCGTTGAAGTAGGCTTTGATGAGATTGTGGGTGCTCTCGCCGGTCTTCTCCAGGAACGCCACGCCGCCGCCTTGATAGGGAACGTGATCAACGTCGAGCATGGTGAACAACCCAACGGCGGGCGCAGGCTCGTTGTCCACTCTTCCTTCGACCCAGAAGGCGGCAGGATCCTGTGCGAACTGTTGGATATGAACCAGCGCGGCTGGCGTGGTGTTCACGCCCAGACGAGCGGTGCCCAGTTCGTTGCCGATGATCGCGTACCCACGGTTGTCAACGATCGTGCCCGCTCTGAACGAGTACGGCACGCTCGTGACCAGTTGCCGGGGCCCGACCTCCGCGCCATCCACAACCGCAGCCCACCAGAGAGTCTGGCCGTAGAATGTGTAGACGGGCGGCGCGACGACCGCCGAGAAGATGCCGCCGGTCACGGCTGTGTTCACGGGTGGTGTTGTCGCGAGCAGCGTGCCGTCGGACGCCGCGTCGTAGAAGCGGATCTGGAGTGAGTGCGTGCCGTCCGCAACGCCTGAGACCCGGCCCTGTAGGCTCAGCGAGCCCGCAGATGTCTGGGCGTTGACCGGCATGCAGATGAGTGTGGCGGCTAAAGCAACTGCTCCGGCGCTTCGGTTCCATGGCATGCCCGCGATCTCCTTCATTTCCCAGGACGAGCGTCATGACGATCCGTGTGGGCCATGCGTTCCCAGCATCGTGTTGCTCGCGACGGCACTTGGTCGTTTCGGTGGATCAAGTGCGCGGCCGCACTTGCTGCTGATGGCTCGTCAGCGGCCGAGCCGTCGCGATCCGCGGACTTTCGGATCATCACGCTCGTGCCGAGCAGCCCAGTCCATCCGATCGGATGGCCAGAGAGGGACGACGAGTCCCCTCCGACCGTCCGACACCATGACGGCATGCGCAGACCGTTCCCGGCCGCGACACGGTCCGAGTGAGATTCCACAGATTTGTTGGTCCGTGCTACCTGGGCTCGGAAGCCTCTGGGGAGTCCTGGCCCTCACTCCCCAAGCGACCCGATCTCTTCGAGCCTCCGTCGAACATCCAGAGCCAGTATCTGGCATCGGTCGATCTCGGCCTGCTCGTATCGCGTGCGCGGCCGGTCTGGTCTGTACCCGCGTACGAAACTGATCGCAGTTTGCAATGCATTGGCGGCCTGTGCCAACCTCTGGACCTCTAACGCATGCGGCATGTCGGACTCGAGATCACATCTGGCGAGCAGGAGTTGCGCCCGTTCTCTGAGGCGGGTCGCGTGGTCGAGGACCGAGGGACCACTGCCGGGATCGGCTGCCGCGAGCCGAGCGGTCTCGGCCGTGCTCGCATCGGCGAGTGATTCGGCGTCGTCCCACCTGGCGTCGGCGTGGGCGATCTGGGCGGCGATCATCTGGCATCGAGCTCGCAGCCGAAGGAACATGGCTTGAAATGGCGCGAGAGGATCCAGATCCAAGCCGGCGGTACGTTCAGCGAGTAGCGTTTCAGCGAGCCCCAACTCGACCTCGGCACGCCGCGGTAGAGTTGATGCAAGTTCGCCCGCCAGGGCAAGATGGAGAATCATCGCCTGATGGGCGCGTGCCTCGGCACGCGGACCGCCGGGCGGCAGGCTCTCGACCAACCGGAGGGCATTCTCGAGCGCCGCGGTCGCTGAGTCATCGCCAGCGTGCTCAAGTGCCCAGAGTTCGAGGGTGCCCGCGTGCGTCATGACAACGATCTCGTCATCGGCATGCTGCGAATAGATCTCGCTGGTCAAGTCGATCGCCTGAGCGAGCAGGTCGCGCCGCTCCGCTTCATCGGCCGTAACGCCGATCCGACGTTTGATCGCGTTTGCGATCGACAATCTGGCGAGGTAGGCGTTCGCCTTTCCCTGCTCGGCGTAGAGGGCGGCGGATCGCGTCGCGGCCTCAATCGCTTTGTCGTGCAGGGCTCTCGATCTGGCCTCGTCTCCGAGACTCCGACCGACGGGCGTGCCGACCACGCTGGCCAGCTGTGTGTAAGCCAGCGCGAGCTGGTCCATGAGTTCGATGTCGTCTGGCCTGATGCTGCTGGCCTCTTCCAACGCGTTGATTACGGACTCGGTGACTGTGACGAGCGCCGCCTCGGAGCCCGGCGTCTGAAATGCACGAACGAACGCACCGTTGGACCAAGATTTCACCAAGCCGACGAGACGGTCGGTTTGGGCCTGTTCCGCACGCCGAGCGCGATCCGCTCGAACCGCAAGGGCAGTAATCGCGGCCGCGCTGAGGACGGCGAGCATGGCCGACACGAGCAAAGCGATGGCAAGTCGAGGTTCTCTCGAGAGGAATCGGCGGGCACGTCGAAGCACCGACACCGGACGGTGCACCGGTTTCATGCCGCGTAGACCGCGCCGAAGACCGATAGCGAACGCCCGCCCGTCGGCCTGGCGGTCCTCGGTTTCGGGCGACAGCGCGCTGGCCAGGGTTGTCGCGGTCGAGCGGCCTATCGACATTCCGTTGCCGGACGCCCAACGCCGAATCATGGATGCCGTCGGGCGAGCCCGCTCCTTCTCGCGTGCGATATCGACAAGCGAGAGGCCCTCTGTAACGACCGGCCGCCGACCCGCGAGCGATTCGACCAGCATCACGGCGAGGGCATAGACATCGGCACGTGGATCGATCGCTCTGGTGCCCGCATGCAACTGTTCAGGCGCCATGTACGCGGGTGTACCCACGATCGCACCGCCCTCCGTCTGGAGCGACTGCAGCGGAGAGCCGCTTCCACTGGCCATCATCGCGACGCCGAAGTCGATCACGCGAGCACGTGGCATGTCGTTCGGGTCTGCGCCACTCTCAACCATGACGTTGGATGGCTTGATATCGCGATGCACGAGCCCCGACTCAATGTGCGCGGCCCCGACCGCTTCCGCCGCCATCGCGATGAGCGAGATCCGCTGCTCCGCACTCGGGCTCCGCTCCCTGATCCACTCATCGTGCGTGTATCCTGCGACAAGATCCATGACAAGATACGGCGTGCCAGCGGGCGTCACGCCCCACGCCAGCACTCTCACGAGCCCGGGATGGATGGACTGGCCGAGCAGCGTTGCGTGCAGGCGAAACCGCCTCATCGCCGCCTCGTCCATCGAGTGCGGGTCGAAGACCTTCATGGCCGCACGCTCTGCCTCGACCGGTGGGATCGCTGTTGAGTCCTGCGGTGACGGTGCGGCGGACGAATCGGCCATCCGTTGGACTTCGTAGACCGATGCCAGGCGACCGTGCGCGATCACTCGAGCGATACTCCACCCGGCGATCGAATCCCCGGCGACCGGACGATCCGTGTACGCGGCGTCCCCGCCGCCCGAAACATCGAACGTGAAGAACGGTTCGATCGGGTCGGGATCGAAAGCGTGCTGGCCCTCGGGCCTTACGGACATCGGCGAGCTCTCACCATTGCACCCTCTTCATGCGCAACCGACCCGTATTCGCGACACACTAGCCAAGACGATCTCGCAGCCATTGCGAAGCGGACTCCCAGTCTCGCTCAATCGTGCGCCGAGACGCCCCGAGCCGCTCGGCGATCAACTCGTTCGGAAGGTTGCCGAAGAGTTTCATCTCGGCAACGGCAGCCCATCGAGGCTCAGCCTTTGCGAGCTCTGCGACGGCCGCATCCACATCAAGGATCCGCTGCACCGATTCCGCCCTCGAACCGATGGATCGAAGATCCGATGCCTCTTCGGCCCCCACTGCTTTCCCGCCCGGCGTGCGTCTCTTTGCCGCGACGCTCTTTCTCGCCTCATCAACGAGAGCCTGACGCATCGCTCGACAGGCAGAGCCGAAGAAGTGCGCTCTCGAATCCCAGCCCATCGGAGGCGGACTGGACTGCAGCCTTGCCCACGCCTCGTGCACAACTGCGGTGATGCCTTCACGCCGGGCGTTGGAGCACTCGTGCTGCAGAATTGAAGAGCTGAGGCGACGCATCTCCACGTACACACGCGGCCATGTCTCGGGCCTCCGACCGTTGACGCACTCAGTGATCTCACCCATTCGGCGGGTTCCTCACGGTGCCAGCATACGAAACCGATGGGGCGGATTCAGCCGCCATCCTCCAAGTGAGATTCTCTGTGGCAGTTCGCGCGGTGTGCACCGCGCTGATCTGGCTCAGTTCGATCCCCACAGATGCGAGATCCTGCGGCTCTTGATCGAGATCTGGAAGCGAATGCATCGAGCATGGTCTCGCACATCCATGGGGCTGTTCATGTCGCGCGATGTACACTGCGCAACGGCCCGAAACTGGCCGCGACCAGATCCGAGAGCGACATCCGTTGCCTTTCGTAACTGCAGCGTTTAACGTGAGTTATGGAATTCGTTCGGCACGTGCTTGGGCTTCGGAACGAGAAGGTCGCAGGGTTCAAATCCTGTCACCCCGACTTTTCTGTACGAGAAGCCCCTCGACGAGCACGTCGAGGGGTTTTTTCGTTTCAGCTCAAGGTGTTTTGTACTCCTCCTGGCTGGTTCAATCTGCGCTTGCCGATGATCAAAAAACGACCGGTTTCGGGATGCCTGTTGACGGGATTTGAACTGCACGCATTCCGAACGCGCCGAAGGGCTTCGCCGTGCCGCCCGGCAATACCTCGGCTGCTCAGACGTTAACCTCTCTTTGGGGCCTTTGGAGCATACTCATGAGATTGAACGGCTGTACTTGCGCTCTGGTGATCGCGTGCACGATCGCGACAGTCGTTCGGGCTCATCCACCTGAGTCTGACGGCCATCACGATGACGCGGGGCACCACCATGCCGACCCCGCATCCATGCGCACCTGGACGAATGCAAAGACGGGAGAAGTGGTGCGCGGCGCGTATCTTGCTGCAAGGAGCGTGGATGGAGCCGTCAAGGTCAGCATGGAGCGAGAGAATGGCGATGTGGTCGTGTTCCCCCTGGCGGAACTGGCGGAGGCGGACCGCACCGAAGCGCAGCGGCAAATCGACCAGGTCAAGGCGATCAATGAGCGGCTGGCCGTGGCGGCCACCGCAGGCGTGCAGAGCGCGCCGCAGCCCGGGGGCGACGGCAGAGGCACGAATGAAGTGAAGCCTCCCCAGGCCGCACCGTTCGACCTCTTTGCTCCGTTCGTGAAGACGCGCTGGGACGACCGCTGGCTATACGTCGAGTCTGACGGCCTTCCGCACGAGCCGTGGGCCTACCCGCTCATGGTCGGCATCGAGTCCTGGCAGCAGCAGGTGCCGCTGCCCCAGGCGTACACCGGCAACAACGCGTGGCAGATCCCGCTCAAGCCTGAACTCGCGGACAAGCCGATCTCGGGCAAGACCCAGCTCTATCGCGGCGCTATCGCGCTGGCTGCCAACGGGGTGCCGATCTTCAACGCCCTCAACAACCGCGGCGACGATACGTTCAAGGTCGGCGAGTTGGACGAGTACGGCGGGCACGCGGGGAGGGGCGACGACTACCACTACCACATCGCTCCCCTGGCACTGCAGAAGATCGTGGGCAAGGACAAACCGATCGCCTACGCACTCGACGGTTTCCCGCTCTATGGCCTCTTTGATCCGGCGGCGAAGAAGGGCGAGGACAAATCCTGCCCGCTCGCGGGCACGGAGACACTCGACGAACTCAACGGTCACTTCGGCCTGAACGCTGCCGGCTCAAAGGGTCTGTACCACTACCACGCCAGCATTGCGTACCCCTATATTAACGGCGGCGTACGCGGCAAAGTGACCGTCAATGATGACCAGATTGACCCGCAGCCGCGGGCCAACCCCGTGCGCCAGTGGCTCCAGCCGGTGCGGGGCGCGAGCATCACGGGCTTCAAGACACTGGCGGAGAGGTCATGGTCGCTTGAGTACACGGCCTCCGGCAATAAACACCTCGTGAACTTCCGGATCGAGGACGGCGGAGGGTACGTCTTCGACTTTGTCGACCCGGACGGCACGAAAAAGACCGAGACCTACACGGCGAGGCCGCCGCGTGACCGACCGGCGGGCGATAACCCGCCGCAGCGCGACGGCCGTGACGGGCCACCCGGTGATCGCCAACCGCCTCGCGGAAATGCCCAGGCGGACCAGCTCGCCGCGCCAAAGGCCGCGGAATCAGACTTCAGACTCACCAGCCCGGATGTGATTGACGGTCGGCTCAATATCGACTGCACCTGTGATGGCGAAGGCCGCGCGCCGGTGCTGCGATGGGGAGTGCCCCCAAAGGGCACCGAAGCCCTCGCGGTCGTGATGCACCACGTCCCCCCGGACGGCGAGACGCATGTGTACATGGTCGTGGCGAATCTTCCCGCGTCGTCGCGGGAGTTGAGCGCGGGAAGCAAGGCGGCGGGGATCTGGGGCCCAAACACTGTCAACCGCAGGAACGCGTACACCCCGCCCTGCTCAAAGGGGCCAGGGGACAAGGAGTACACGATCACGCTCTACGCCCTCTCGGCGCAAGTCGAGGCAACCGAAGGCGATCTCTCGAGAGACGCTTTGCTCGCGGAGATCGAAGGGACCACCCTGGCGACAGCAACGCTGGATGTGCGGTACGCCCGTCAAGGGAGCGGTGCTCCAGAGGCCGGGCAGCCCCAGAACGGGAGCCCGCAAGAGGCCGAACGGCCGCGTCGACCCGGGGCCGACCCACAGGTCGTCAAGCCCTCGATGGACGACACGATCAGCGCGGTCATGTACGCGGATAACTGGTTCGTGATGTACATCAACGGGAAGCAGGTCGCCGTGGACAGCATCGATTTCCTGCCGCACAATGTCGTGGCGGTCGATCTCCTGCCCGAGTACCCGATGACGATCGCCGTGCTGGCCAAAGACAACGCGGACCCGGAAACCGGTTGTGAATACGGCAACCGGATCGGCGACGGAGGCTTCATCCTGAAGTTTGGCGATGGAACGGTGACGGATGCATCGTGGAAGGCCAAGACTTTCATGCACGGCCCCGTCAACCGCGACACCACGAACCCGACCGTGAGAACCACGCCCCTTCCCGACAGGTGGTTCGGCCCGGAGCTTGACGATTCAGAATGGCCCCACGCGGCCGTGTATCCGCAGAGCCGGATCGATCCGAAAGAGCCATTCTTCCAGCACGACTTCTCGGGGGCGAAGTGGATTTGGACCGAGGACCTGGACCTCGATAACACCGTGGTCTTCAGGACGCGCATCGAACGACCAGACTGGAAGCCTCGGTGGACAACAAAACCAGATCTGAGGACCGAGGATCGATGAGCGGCCCACCGGATTCGTGGATGTTTACCGAGGACGGAGGGTGTCGTCGCGCACATGACCTAGGCAGGTCGTGGGAGGCTGCAATAGAATCCGCGTTTCAAGATTCCAGAGCCCGATTTGCGCCATGAAAAGTTCAAACCCTGTCCTGTCACCCCGACTTTGAAGGCTTGATGGCCTCGGCAAGTGCCGGGGCCATCGGTGTTTACGGAGTAGTTCAATCAGATCCTGTCATCCTATGAACAACGGGCTAGATTTGAACTCTTTTGACGCTACCGAGGTAGTTGTCGACGATCGGCAGCCTCGTGGATAGCCCATCTTCCTCGACACGTTCGCGCCCGCGTCGCATGACTCTCTGTCGCAGTACACAAAGGTGCGGATGGTGTCCAAGGCTCAACTTGCTCCAACCTGATGTGCGGACATCGATCGCCGGCAACCCACCCAAAGGCGTTCCCTGCCTTCCATTCACGACGATGGACGGGGACTACCTAGCTGGTATGCACCGCTTCTGATCGCAACAGCGATCGCAGCGATGATCAGAACCGTCGCCACGGCGAAGGTGAACCGCATCCCGGTGGCGACGGCCTCCGGAAGGGCGTTGTTGATGTCGATGGCTCCCGCCGCCAGGGCGAACACCGCGCCCATGACTGAGGCGCCTGTGACGAGCCCAAGGTTGCGCGACAGGTTGAGCATGCCTGATATGACCCCCCGCTGGTCCGGGTTGATGTTCGTCATCACGGCGGTGTTGTTGGCGGCCTGAAACAACGCGTAGCTGGACGTGATGACAATGATGGGCGCGATGTATCTGGCGATACCGACTCCTGTCGGCATCATGGAAAGGAAGATGCATCCAGTGGCCATTCCAATGAGCCCCAGTATGGTCATGCGTCCTGCGCCAAAGCGGTCCACGATTCGACCGGCCGGCACACCGGCCAGAGCGGCGACAAGCGGACCGACCGACAAGACGAGTCCGACAAGAGCCGCCTGGAGCCCAAGCGCACGGGAGAGATAGAACGGGCCAACGACCAGCGTTGCCATCATCACCGTCGAGACGAGCGTACTCATCGTGAGGCTCGCGCTCAGGATCGGATCGCGGAACATCGCCAATTGGATCAGTGGTGATTGGGCTCTCGCTTCCACGAGTACAAAGAGGCCGACTCCGGCAACCGCCGCCAGCAGCAAGGCAATACTGAGCGGACCGAAACTGCCGCGTCCAAGCGTCATGGCGAGGGCGTACGACGCGAGCGCAAGAGCAAGCATCAGCGTGCCACGTCCGTCGAATCGTGTCCACTCAGTCTTCAGTCCGGGGCGGTCTGGAGGAAGGTAGCGAGAGGCGAGAGACATGTTGAGCATGCCAATGGGCACGTTGACGAGGAAGATCGTGCGCCAGCCGAATCCGGCGGTCAGGATGCCACCGAGGGATGGACCGAGCGTGGTGCCGATCGCGGACATTGTTCCAAGCAGCCCCATGGCGCTGCCCGTCTTCGACTTCGGGACCGTCTCGCCTATGAGGGCCACGGTGAGCGCCATCATGATCGCCGCTCCGATGCCCTGCCCCGCTCGAGCGGCAATGAGGAACCAAAGCGTGGGCGCAATTCCGCAGAGGGCGGAGGCGATCGTGAACAGGGCAATCCCAATCAGGAGCAACCGGCGGCGCCCGAGGATGTCGCCGAGGCGCCCGACGCTGACGATGAGGCTCGTGATGGCAAGGAGGTACGCCAAGACGATCCATTGCACATCCTGAAATGTGGCGGTAAACGCTTGGGCCAGCGTCGGCAATCCGGCATTTGCGATGCTGGTGTCCAGCGAGGACATCAGCATCGATAGCGAGAGGCTGGCCAGCACCCAGCGAACCGACGCGGTCCTATGCGTGTCCTCAACCGCTGGCGCTGCTCGTGTTGCGGTGATCGATTCCATATTGGCTCCATTTCCTTTGCACTCCAGAAACGGAGTTGCCAAGAACGTAGTCCCTGGGGCACATGGCGACAAATGCACGAGTTGCACTCTATTCATGCGTCTGACGCTATACCATGATCAAGCGGTGCTACGGTGGGTGTATGTCCAAGCCCGATTTCAACCTGCTTGTCACTCTCGATGTGCTGCTTGCGGAAGGCAGCGTTGCTCGAGCCGCCAAGAGATTGAGACTCAGCCCTTCGGCGATGAGCCGGGCGCTCGCGCGACTTCGCGACGCAACGGGCGACCCACTCCTGGTCAGGGCCGGACGAGGCCTTGTTCCCACCCCCCGAGCGATCGAACTTCGCGAGCGGGTCGGTCAACTTGTACAGGACGGGCGCGAGGTTCTACGCCCTGCCGAGAATCTCGACCTAAAGCGGCTGGTCCGGGCTTTCACGCTGCGAACCGGCGAGGGATTTGTGGAGAACTTTGGTCCGGATCTTCTCGCTCGAGTTGGAGACGCAGCACCGGGCGTGCTGCTCCGCTTTGTGCAAAGGCCGGACAGGGACAGCACTCCGCTGCGCGATGGGACGGTGGATCTTGAGACCGGAGTTGTCGTGAAGACGACTGGCTTGGAACTGCGAATGCAGGCGTTGTTCCAAGACCGTTTCGTCGGCGTAGTACGAAAGGGCCATCCGCTCAGCAAGGGCGAGATGACCCGTTCCCGCTATACGGCGGGCAGGCACATCGGCATTTCACGTGATGGTCTGGACAAAGGGCCGATCGATATTGCGGTGGAGCCGCTCGGGATCAAGCGGAACATCGCGACCATCGTCAGTAGCTTCTCGACGGCGCTGGCTCTCGCTCGGGCCTCCGACCTCATCGCGAGTGTTCCCGAGCACCACACAGGGATCCTGCGCAATGGAATGCAGAGCTTTCCGCTCCCGGTCTCCATTCCGGAAATCAGGGTCTCAATGCTCTGGCACCCCCGGCTGGACGCTGACTTGGCTCATCGCTGGCTGCGTGGGTGTGTACGTGAATCCTGCGCGGGTCGTTAGCCGCCAGCACGAGACGGACAACCCCCTTTCAGGGTTTCACGGCGAGCAAAAACCGCGTTTCTGGCGTCCAGAGGCGGATTCCTTGGACAAAAAGTTCAAACCGTGTCCTGTCACCCCGGTCTTGACGAAAACCCCGCAAGGCTATCGCCTGCGGGGTTTTTGCATTCAACTGAGTCGAGAATCATCAGGCCAATTGTCCGACGAGGATCACATAGCCGTCGGGGTCGATGACGCGCAGTTCGCCGCCTTTCATATGGGCGGGATGAGCAATCGCATGGACCATTTGCGTCGTGTCATCCGGACTGCGGATCCCGCGATAGACGCCTGCGTCTCGCAATCCGCTTTCGATCAAGGTCGCCCGCAGGGTGCTCAGGTCAGGGCTGTACATGTAGAAGAGCACCGCCTGCTGCTCGGCGTCAATCGGGCCGGATGCCTGTGCGAGCATGATTTCGGCGGATGCGCTCTGAGCGAGCACCCAAAACATGTTTCCATGCTTGTCTTTCATCGCATTCACCTGCATGAATCCAAGCATGGAGTAGAACGAGAGCGATGCTTGCACATCTGTGACATGAACGAATGGGACCAGGCGGTTGACCGATGCCACGCAACGGCAACCAGATGGCGCGGGTGGCATTCCGTCTGTGCTGCAGCTTTGGGACTCTGCACGATCTCCTGAGCTACTTCGAGCTTGTTGCGCGGTGCTCGATTCACGCCTGAGCACCTCGTACGCGTGGCCACGGCCCGGCGCGGTGCCGAACTCGTTCGGTCGCGGGTTGCCGTTCATATCTAGACAGATCTCGAGTCGATCTCCATCGAGTCTGAAGATGCCATGGTTCCAGTTCCCAGCTTCCGGGCCCGCGATGAACTCGATATCGATGTGCTGCGGCGAGGCTTCGGCGTCAATGTTGAAGACACCCTCGTAGATCGCCTCGGGAGATTCGGTTCTGAATCGATCTCCATCAATCAGGATTCGAGCATGCTGGGTCTGCGAAGAAGGAATCTGGTTGCCATCGACCTCGAGAGAATCGAAGGCCCAGGCTCCCTCGAGTTTTCGCAGCAGTTCGACATGCTGTGCGAGCTTGGGCCAGCTGCCGAAGCCCGTGCTGCGCGCGATTGCGAACTGGGCATCAGCGAGACGAAGGCCCGCCGACGCAATCTCATCAGCTGGCAGGCCCTTGGCGGCTGGCAAATAGTCGATGAAGACTTGAATCGACTCCGGGTCCCCGGCTCGGACTCCTGCGAGGAGCGTCTTGGCCTGGCGACGAAGGTGATCGAGATTTGGACGGTGGGGGAGCGGCTTGCTCATAACGATTCTCCATGCAACTCACCTGGACCCGCATTCAGGTGGCACGAAGAAGCGTGCAGAATCGGGATGTGTTTTGGAAGTGGGTTCAACCCTTCCCGCGGGTCCGGAGGCGTCTTCAAGCCGTACTTGAAGTCTACACCAAGGGGGACGTTCTTGGCAAGCTGATTTCAAGGCGATCGTGAGCTCGTCGCTCTGCTGACTTGGTCACGATCGGCCTCCGGAATGGCCCGTTCAATGCCGAAGTGATCTCGCGGTTTCTGAGCCCCAGAGGCCAATTTGGGTCACAACAAGTTCAACTGGTGTCCTGTCACCCCGATTTCCGTCAGTCTCGCTGAATACGCGAGTTGCGTATGCCCGCTCGATGTCGAGTGGTGCATCCGGACGCCATTTCAGCAAAGTCTTGCTATGCTTTGCGGGTGCGCATCGTGCTGCTCATTCTCGCAACGCTCGCTCTCGCAGTGCCCATCCGCTGGGTTGCGGCAGGTGCTTGTGGATCGGGCGGAAACCAGATCTCCGCCGTTGCAGCGATCGGCGACGAATCCCCGACGAGGGTCGCGTTTGACTGCTGCGGGCGAGAGATCCCGACGGTCGAATCCGACTCGTCCGCTCAAGAACCCGGCGCGCCCGGCGGCGAGCCAACGCACGAGCCCTGCGACGACTGTGGCTGTCCCCTGCGGTGCTGTCTCGGTTCATTGACGGTTCCACTCGGCGTTCCGCCCACGATTGAGATTGGACTCGCGGGCTCCATTGGCACCATTCCGGTTTCCATCACTCAAGCGGAACCGGCCCCACCCAACCTCTTGGGTTTGAAGCGACCTCCGAGATTCCGCGCGGCGACCTGAAGGCGTGATCACGCCCCATTGTGCCGTCGAGTTCCGGAGGTTCCATGAAAGCGAGTCATCGCGCGCAAGCTTTGTCGGTTCTGCCCTCTCGCCGCCGCTCGGCGATCGTGATTCCCGTCGGCGTTGCGTTTGCCACCGCGTCGCTGATCATCTGGTCGGCGTGGCCGCTGATCCGTCCGGCTCGCGCCGTGACAGTGGCTCAGGCGATCCCGGTTCTCTCCAGTTCCGATGGTTCGCCGAGCCAGACTGCGGCGCCTGGGAGTCCGTCGCCAGACGGCAGGCAGGTTCAGGCCGCTGGGTGGCTCGAAGCGGAACCATTCTCCATTCCTTGCGTGGCGCTTGCAGACGGGGTGCTGGAGAGCGTCAAGTCTCTTGAGGGCGATCGCGTCGAGGAGGGCCAGGTCGTCGCCACGCTCGTGGCAAGGGATGCGGAGTTGCGATTGCGCCGATCCGAAGCGGATGTTGCGACAATGAAAGCCGAGCTTTCAAGAGCGGAGGCCGAGGTTCGTGCGGCGCAGCTCTCCTGGGACCAGCCGATCGAGCTTGAGCGGGCCATTGCGTCGGCCTCGGCGGCGCTCAGGGAGAGCCAGGCGGAACTTGACCAGTTGCCAGCGATACTTGAGTCTGCGCGCGCGACGCTGGAGCGTTTGGAACAGGAACTCACGCGGGTAGAGACATCCCGTTCGGGAAATGCGGCAACGGAACTGGAACTGATCGGCGCGCAGCAGCGAGCGATCGGCCAGAGAGCGGATGTTGCGGCACTGGTAGGACGCGAGCCACTGCTCGCTGCGCGGGTGCAGCGGTTTGCCGCAGAGGTACGCGCAGCCGAGCGGACTCTCGACCTACGGATAGAGGATCGGCGACTGCTGGAGTCGGCCAAGGCCGAGTTTGCCCGGTCGCAGGCGGCCGTGGAATCGGCGGCGGCGGCACGCGACGAGGCGGCACTAGAACTCGAGCGCATGGTCATCCGCTCGCCAATCACGGGGTATGTGCAACGACGACTCAAGGGCCCCGGCGATAAGGTCGCGCGAATGATGGATGATCCGTATTCGTCGCAGGTGTTGCTTGTGTATGACCCTTCGCGAATGCAGGCACGGGTTGACGTGCCGCTGGCCGATGCCGGTTCGATCGTTGTAGGCCAAGGCTGCGAGGTCGTGGTCGAGATCCTGCCGGGGAAAGCGTTTGCCGGGCGCGTGCTCCGTGTGGCGCATGAGGCAGATCTTCAGAAGAACACGCTGCAGGTTAAGGTTGGGGTGGACGAGCCATCAACGCTGCTGAGACCGGAGATGCTGACGCGCGTCACGTTTCTGCCCGGGACGGGATCGGACGGGCCGCCCCGTGCTGCGGTGGGCGGGAGCGGATCGCGAGTGAAGGTTCCCGAAGCGTTTCTCGACAATCGTGACGGACAGTCACGAGTCTGGCTCGTCAGCGATCGGAGTCACGGACGCGGCGTTCTGAATCCGGTCTTGGTGACGGCGGTTGGGAGCGCCGAGGGATGGGTCACTGTGGTCGGGGCGCTTCAGCCCGGCTCACTGATCGCATCTGCGACGGAAGGTATGCGCCAAGGGCAGGTCGTTCGGTTCAATGCGAGCGATCCGAGAGAGGGCAAGCAGCCATGATCGAGACCCGCAAGCTCACACGCGAATATCGCAAGGGCGAGAACATCATCCGGCCTCTCGACGAACTCGACATGGTCGTGCCGAAGGGGGATTTCCTGGCGCTGATGGGCCCGAGCGGCAGCGGCAAGACGACGCTGCTCAATCTGATCGCTGGGATCGACTCGCCCACCAGCGGTGAGCTGATGATTCAGAATGTCAACCTTGCCACGCTGAGCCGCAATGGACTCGCGGCGTGGCGATCGGCGAACGTGGGGTATGTCTTTCAGCTTTACAACCTCGTTCCCGTGCTCACGGCGTACGAGAACGTCGAGCTCCCGCTGCTGCTGCACGGGCTCGGCCGCAAGGAGAGACACGCTCGGATCGAGGAGGCGCTCGAGCGAGTTGGCATCGCGGACCGAAGTGGCCACTACCCGCGGCAGTTATCGGGCGGACAGGAGCAGCGAGTTGCGCTTGCCAGGGCCATCGTGACGGATCCCGGCATCATCGTGGCGGACGAGCCGACGGGCGACCTGGACAAGCCGTCCGCACACGCGGTGATGGAGCTGCTCCAACGTCTGAATCGGGACATGGAGAAGACGATCATCATGGTGACGCACGATCCCAGAACGACGGATTACGCCAAGCGCACGCTGCATCTGGACAAGGGGCGCCTTGTAAGCGGCGCGGCCCCTCAAACGGCACCGCAAGAGGTGCCCGCATGAGACTGCTGCAATGTCGCTCATACGTGCTCAGGCAGGTGACACGGCATAGGGTCCGCTCGTTGCTGACGGTGATGGGGATCGCCATCGCCATGTTCCTCTTCACCGCCGTACAGGCGATGAACCGCGGTGTTGCGCTCGCTACACGCGAGACAGCCAACGACACGACACTCGTTGTGTATCGCGAGGACCGCTACTGCCCCGCGACCAGCCAGTTGCCACAGGACTATTACCGGCGTATCTCGGAGATTCAGGGCGTGGTCAGCGTGCTCCCTATGAAGATCGTGGTCTCTAACTGCCGCACCAGTCTGGATGTTGTCACGTTCCGGGGCGTGCCGAAGGAAGAGTTTCTGAGGGGCCCAGGGGCGTCGCTGGAGATTGTCTCAGGATCAATCGCAGAGTGGACGAGCCGCACGGATGCCGCTCTCGTCGGTGAAACGCTGGCCAATCGGAGGGGGCTTCGCCCTGGGATGCGTTTCGACGCGGCGGGCATCACGGCGTGGGTTGCGGGGGTGGTGCGATCGTCCGATCCGCAGGACCAGAATGTCGCGTACACCTCGCTTGAGTTCGTGCAACTCGCGGGGCGCGATCAGCTTGGCATCGTCACGCAGTTCAATGTGAAAGTCACCGACGCTTCTATGCTCGACGCCGTCGCGAACCAGATTGATGAGACATTCAGAGTCGCTCAGGAGCCAACGTCGACGTTCAGCGAGCGGGCGTTCATCGGTCATGTCGCGAGCGATGTGATTGAGCTGGTGGGCTTCGCCCGATGGCTCGGGATTGGCTGCCTGGCGGCGGTGCTGGCGCTGGTCGGGAACGCGATTGTGCTGGGCGTCCAGAGCCGCGTCGGGGAACACGCGGTGCTTCAGACGCTCGGCTTCAGCGGCCCGCTGGTGGCAGGGCTCATTGTCGCCGAGGGTGTGATCCTCTCGCTCATGGGCGGCACGATGGGGGCGATTGTTGCGTGGGTCATCGCGGGCTTTGGCAACTTCGCCCTTTCTGTGGAAGGAGCCTCAATTCCAGTTGTTGCTGATGCCTCGTTGCTCCTGACGGGCGTTCTGGTGTGCGGCTCGATCGGCGTGCTCGCGGGGCTCGTGCCCGCGTGGCAGGCGTCGCGTCGGGAGATCGCGGAGTGCTTCCGGGCGGCGTGAGGATCAAGCAGGTGCGTCAACTTCCATTCCATTATGCCTTTCGGAACCTCGGCCGGAGCAGGGTGCGCCTCGCGGCGTCGCTCATCGGATCGGCGCTGGTGGTGCTGCTCATTCTCGCGTCGGGCGGGTTCGTCCGGGGCATGCAGCTCACGCTCACGCAGGATGCAAGCCTCCACGAGAACATCATGATTCTCGGGGCCGGGAGCGAGGAGAGCGTTGAGCGCTCGCAGATCGACGCCGCCGTCGAGGGGATCGCCGCCGCGAGCATCCGGGGAATCAAGGAGCGAGCCGGAGTTGTATTCGCATCGCCGGAGATCCACTCGGCGCTGCCCGTGCGCGAGTCGGCCCACAGCGAGCGTGACCTCAACGCTGTCGTGCGCGGCGTTCGCGATGTGGCTCTCCTCGTGCACCCCGAGGTCGAGATTGTCGAAGGACGTTTCCCAACTGCCGGACGAGAAGAGATCATGGTGGGCGAGCTGGTCGCGACGCGCCTTGGGCTGTCGTCGGCGCGACTGGCGACGGGCACGACCCTTTTCTTTGACGGACGCGAGTGGACGATCGTCGGCCGGTTCCGCGCGTCCAACACAGTAATGGACGCAGAGATCTGGATGCCGCTCACCGATCTCCAGGTTGCGACCAACCGTCCGGCCTCCGTCTCGTGCGTCATCGTCACGCTCGACGAAGCGACATTCGCCGCCGTGGACCTCTTCGCCAAGAGCCGACTCGACCTCGAGCTGGCCGCGCTTCCCGAGCGTGAGTACTACTCGTCGATTGCCGCGTTCTACGGGCCGATCCGCGCCATGATCATCGTTACAGCCGTGCTGATCGCCTCGGGCGGCATCCTGGGCGGTCTCAACACGATGTACGCCGCGTTTGCATCACGCGTCCGCGAAGTCGGCATGCTTCAGGCGCTCGGCTTCACACGAGCGGCGATCGTGGCGAGCCTCGCGGAGGAGTCTGTCTTCGTCGCGTCGTGCGGATCACTCATCGGCGCCTGCATCGGGCTTATCGTGCTGGATGGAGTCGCGGTCCGCTTTTCGATGGGAGCGTTCGCTCTGGTACTCGACGCACCCGTCATGCTTCCCGGGGACGGGGGGGGGCTTCTGGTCGTACTTGTCGGCCCGATGACGCCGGCCGTGCGGTGCCTGCGACTGCCAATCACTGAAGCATTGAGATCGTTCTAGACCATGAACACC
>CAUJHH010000027.1 GCA_963204725.1 Planctomycetota bacterium | reverse complement strand
CACGAACCCGCACCAATGCCCGCGGCCTCCGCTTCCCGCGCCAGATCCGACACCACCAGCGCCACTCGAGTACCACCGGTTCCCGTTTCTGACGCGCCGCGTCACGAGCTCCAACCGGTGCGTTCAACCCCAGCCCCAACTCCAATCGCGGCCCCCGTCCGGCCCCTCACCCGCGCCGCGCAACTCACCGCGCGTGCCGGCATCACGCCCGACATGATCAAGGTCGATCCATCTCCCAAGGTGATCACCGACCTCGATGCGCTCTTCGCCCAGCTCACCTCGATCGCCGGATCAATGGGTATCGATCTCTCAGATCTGGAATCCCTCGGCGTCCACGGTTCACCCACCCTTGCCGCCACCGGCCCGCCCAATTCCGGATCGGCCAGTTCTGGATAGTCGCGCCCCGGGTAGCCCGACATCGGCACGCATCGCAGACCGCCCCTACTTCCCCTGCTCCCACGCCTCCACCACCGGTCCGCGCACCACGCGCGTCCACACCTCGTACCCCTTCCCATTCAGGTGCAGCCCATCGCTCTTGAAGAGCGTCGGGTCCGGCTTTCCATCCGCGCCCAGCATCGGCGTGGCGATGTCCAGAAACGTCGCGCGCGGCGTGCGCTCGCAGTACGCGCGAACAATCTCGTTGGCCTCCCGCATCGATTCCCAGTTGCTCCATCGCGCAAGGCTCGGCTTGATCGCGATGAAGAAGACCCGAACACCCGGCCACTCGGCGCGGCTGCGCCTCTCGAACGCAAGAAACCCCTCCGCCGCGCCCGCGGCATCCTTGTTCTCTGTTCCCAGATCGTTGTCGCCGCAGTAGTAGACGATCACGCGCGGCTCATAGGGCAGCACGACGCAATCAAAGACCGCGAGCACCTCCGAAGTCTTCGATCCTCCAAACCCGCGGTTGAGCACCGGTGCCGGAGCCATGTCACGCTCGAGCGTCTCCCACATACGGATGCTCGAACTCCCTACGAAAAGGATCATCCCGGGCGCAGGTCGCGATGCACGGTCCGAGGCCTCGAACGCGCGGATCTCTGCCTCGTACCACGCGTCGGTCGGGGCGGCCGCCGCCGCGCTGGGCGAGGGGGCGGGGGGTGGCTCACTGGGGGCGGCGGGCTGTGCGGGTTCGGGCTGGGCGGGGGCCTCCCGAGAGTCGGCTGGCTCCGCGTGGCGAGGATGGCAAGAAGGGCACGAGATCGCGAACGCGATCGAGAGAAGGAGGTGGAGGCGGATGCTCATGAGCCGAGCGTATGGTGGACCGCGACGCCAGGTGCGGCTCGGGCGCACAAACTCATCGGGTGAGGGCGAGCAAGCGTGCGATCCGCTCGCTCACGGGCGGATGGGAGGAGAAGACCGAAGTACGTTCGCCGCGTGCCTTACGGCTCGTGCGCAGCGGATTCATGATGAACATATGGGCCGTGCCACGGTTGGCCGCCTCGACCAGCGGCTCGGCGTCTTCAGAGAGTTTGCGGAGCGCGCCGGCCAGCCCGAGGGGGTTGCGCGTGAGCTCGACGGCCCCGGCATCGGCGAGGTACTCGCGCTTGCGGCTGTAGGCCATCTGGATCATCTTTGCAAGGATCGGGGCGACGATGCCGAGAATGAGCGCAACCACGAGGATGACGATCATCGCCGCACCCTCGTTCTTGTTGGAGCTTCGGCCGCCTCGAATCATGCCGTAGCGAGAGGTCCTGAGCAGTGCGTCGCAGGCGAAGACGATCAGCCCGACCATGGTGGCCATGAGCATGGCGAAGCGGATGTCGAAGTGGCGGATATGGGCGACCTCGTGCGCGATCACGCCCTGCAGCTCGTCGCGTGTGAGCTTCTGTCGGAGAGCGGTGGTGATGGCGACAGCCGCGTGCTCCGGGTCGCGCCCCGTTGCGAACGCGTTGAGCGCGGTCTCGGGGATGAGGTAGACCTTGGGCATGGGGAGGCCCGCCGCGATGCGCATCTCATCAACGACGTTGAAGAGTTCGAGGTCGGCCTCGGGCGTGATCTCGACGGCACCGGACATGCGGAGGATCGCGTTCGATCCGCCGAACCACGACCAGAGAGCGCCGAAGCCGGCAAAGACCAGGGCCGCGATGCCGCCGACCGCCGCGGAGGCGGCCAGGTCCTTGGAACTCGCCCCCATCGCGATCGCGCCCCCCATGATGGCGCCGATCGCTCCTCCGAGCAGGATCATGAGCACGACGAGGACCGCGCTCTCTCGCTTGTTGCGCCGAATGAGATCGACGTAGGTGAGCGTGCCCGGATAAGCCTTGATCCGCTCGCGCATCTGGTCATCGTAAAGTGCCGCTTCCGACAAGGCGTGGACTCCGTGGCTCGATTACTTGAACGAGACCTTCGGCGCCGACCGCTCGGCCTCGTTCTCGATGGTGAAGTAGTCACGCTTCTGGAAGCTGAAGAGCGCGGCAACGATGGTTGTGGGAAACGTCTGACGCGACTCCTCGTAGCGAGCCACGACGTCGTTGAAGTGCTGGCGCGAGAACCCGATCTTGTTCTCGGTGCCGGTCAGCTCTTCCTGGAGATTCAGGAAGGAGGTGTCGGCCTTGAGGGTCGGGTAGGCCTCTGCGACGGCCATGAGACGTCCGAGGGCCATGGTGAGCGCCCCCTCGGCCTTCCCCTTCTCCATCGCGTGCGCCGCGTCGCTGGAGACGGCGATCGCCTGGTTCCGGGCAGAGATCACGGCTTCCAGCGTCTCGCTCTCGTGCGAAGCGTACCCCTTGACGGTCTCGACCAGGTTGGGGATAAGGTCATAGCGGCGTTTGAGCTGCACGTCGATCTGCGACCAGCCGTTGTCGCAATCGATGCGCTTACGCACCAGCACGTTGTACATCGCGACGAACCAGATGAGCACGACGACGAACAGACCGGCGATCACAAGCCCGATGATCAGACCCGACATGGCAACCTCCTTCACAGGCCGGGAGACTCCCGGCGAGCACGATCATACCGAAACGACTCATTCGGCGATCGGTCGGTAGACTTGCAGCGGTTGCGGCAGCCCAGAAGGCGAGCAGCCGACGGGAGCAGTCATGTCCGAGACGAATCCGCAGCAGGCAGGGACACGGGTGATCACGGTCAAGGAGTCGCGGCTGACGCTGCCGGACCTCCTCGACGACCTTCTGTGGCCAAAGCTCTTCCGGGCCGCTCCGCTCGCGCTCCAGCCGGGACGGATCGGGATCGCCCTCTTCACGCTGGTGGTTGTGGGGCTGATCGGGATCGCCAACACATGGTGGAGCGACGGCCCGAGCTTCTTCGAGGTCGTGGCGGGCACGCTCGGCACGCCCGCGTCGCGCGGGATGGCCGGCGTGAGCAACCCGGTCGCCGAAGCGCTGACGCGGGCCGGGAGGCTGGTCACCGAGCACCCCTTGAGTCTTCTCTTCCAGGGAGTCCCCATTGTCGCGGCGCTGGCAATCGGGATCGGCGCGATCTCGCGCATGGTCGCCGCGGAGTTCAGCGCCGGCGTGAGCATGGCGTGGACCGAGGGACTCGGATTTGTTCTTGGTCGCTGGCCGTCGGCCCTCGGTGCCGCCTTTGGTGCCCCCATCCTGATCGGCATCATTGCGCTCACGCTCGCGGTGCTCGGCGTGGTCTTCCTGCAACTCCCCGGGCTGGACATCGTCGGCGCCATCGGGTTTGTCGTTGTGGTTCTGCTCTCGCTCCTGGGCGCGGCCCTCACGCTCGGGCTCCTGCTCGGTCACTCGATGCTGGTCCCCGCACTCGCATGCGAGGGAACCGACGCGATCGACGCCCTGCAGCGGGTGTACGCGTACGTGCTCGCGAAGCCGGGACGACTCGTCGCGTATTCGATCGTGCTCGGCGTGATCCTCGCGGTCACAATCGGCGCGACGTTCGCAATCGCGGGCGGAACGGAGTATCTGGCGCGGAGCGCGACGGGTGCCTGGCTCGGAGAGGCGGCCTCAACGATCGTCCGGCCGGACGCGGCCTCGCACCCTGCCGAGCCACCAGCCGCGACTCGGGGCTTCGCTGCGGGCATCATCGATGTCTGGATCGGGCTGGTATGGATGGTCGCGGTGGCGAGCGTCTTCGCGACGTACGTGTCGGGCTCGACGATTCTCTATCTCATCATGCGTCAGGCGAGCGACGGCCAGGACTGGGGCGAACTTTGGTTCCCCGAGCACGTGGGCGCGGCTCGTGATGAGCTCTCATCCGCGAGCGTGGGCGACCGCTCGGTCCGGGCGATGAAGACCACGGCGCGGAGCGGGGGCTCGGAGTGAGATTCGCCGGGCGGGGCATCTTCCCGATCGAGGCGCTGCCCCACCGCTGTGCCGCGATCGCGGGGATGCTGGCGGAGCGTTCAATCACGTCTCTCTCGCTCAATGGCCCCGGCTCGACGAGCCGCGTGCTCGAGGCCCGGGCAACAGATCTGCCGGGCGAGATTGAGAGCCACGCCCCGTGCGTCCTCATCGGGAGCGTTCCGGTGCGTCTGGAGATCCGCGTCGGACGCGGATCGATCGACTGGGCGACCGACGATGAGGCGGTTGCTGAGGACCTTCGGGACTTGCTTGTCTGATTCAATCACCGCGGTCAACCGTTGTGAGGGGGAGCAGTTGATCGGACCGAATGATCTCGGGACCGTTCTCCACGGCGATCGAACACGCAAGATCGAACACGCCGACACGCGTGCGTCGGAGCGCGTTCAGCATGCCTCCGCCGGAGAGGTCTCGGCCGAGATCGCGGGCGAGCGAGCGGATGTATGTTCCTCGTCCGCAGGCGATGTCGAGCGAGAGGATCGGGAACTCGTAGGAGAGGAGATCGATGGAGTAGATGGTGACGGGCCGGGGCTTCAGGCCCGGATCGGCGCCGGTGCGGGCGATGTCGTAGGCCCGCTTCCCATCGACGCGCATCGCCGAGTGCGCGGGAGGGAGCTGCTCGATCGTGCCGAGGTATCGGGCGAGCACCTCGTGGACGGTCGCGAGCGTGGGCCGGCGCGGGCTCTCCACGGGCTGGGCCTCGCTCTCATGGTCGTCGGTGATAGACCATCGCGAGAGATCGAACTCGGCGAGATAGCCCTTGCGCTGGCCCATGACCCTTTCGCAGAGTTTGGTGGCCTTACCGACCATGACGACCATGACTCCGGTGGCGAGGGGATCGAGCGTGCCGCCGTGCCCGACCTTGTTGCGCGTTCCGGCCTTGGGATCGATGCGCGGGTCGAGGCCGGCGCGGACGCGTGTCTGGACCCAGCGGACGACCTGTGTGGAGCGCATGCCGAGAGGCTTGTCGACGACGACGAAGCCGCTTGGGAGGGTTGGCTCGGGAGCGGGCGTGTCGCTCACGGCTTCGGTCCTGCGTGCTCGACGATCGTCAGGTCGGTCAGTCTGCCGTTGGAGTAGTTGTAACCCGGGAAGGAGGACCAGCCGGGGGTGAGCGGGTGAACGTTCTTGAGATCCGAAACCCGGTTCGTCGGCACGATGAGCAGGCCATGGGGGCGAGAGGCGAGCCACGCCTCGGCGTGCTCGATATTGATGCGATCGACGCGGGCGCGGGTCGCGAAGACCAAACTGTCCTCGTGGTATCCGACGGAGGCGAGAGGGCGCGCGTCGGTTGGATCGATGGTGCGCACCTCGTCCATGATGCGGTCGGTGTTCCAGATCGAGGTCGCGAGCGGAAGCGAAAGCTGGAAAAGGACAACAGCGAGCGCGACAGAGACGCGGATGCCGGAGTTCAGGAGTCCCATGTGATCGGTGCCGACGCGGCGGACGCGGAACGTCTGAAAGAGGGTGCCTGCGGCCATGGCACATGGGAGGTAGATGAGCCCGAAGTACCACGGGAGGCCGCGGAGGTCGCGCGCGACAACGTAAGAGGCGGAGAGCGCGACGACCATGCCGATGACGCCCCAGAGCCGGACGCCGAACCGTGAGCCAAAGCCCCTGATTCCCGGCAGCTGCGCCGCCCCGAGCACGGCCCGCGCGCTGATGAGCGCGAGAGCCGGGTACATCGGCATGGTGTAATGAGGGAGCTTGGTGAGAACGAGTTCGAAGACGATCCACGAGGGGACGATCCACGCGAGAAGGAAGCGTTCGGCGGGGCGCGCGGCGAGAACTCGGCGCGAGGGACGGCGCCAAAGCCCTCCACGCCGCCATGCGCGGGCGAATCCGGCGAGGGTCAGTAGCGATCCGGGCCAGAGAAGTACAGCCGAGAGGACGGTGTGGTAGCCGGGCGGACCGAAGTGGCCTTCCTTTGCCTCGCCGGCGCGGCCGAGCGTCTCATCCAGGATGGTCTTGAGGTACGTCTCCCATCCGAGCACTGATCCCACGGCGTATATCCATGGTCCACAGATGGCGGCGACGACGACGAGGCCGGTGACGGGGCGCAGACGCCCGAGGAGCATCCACTTGCCGGAGGCGAACGCGAGAGCGATCGCCGTGAGAATCGCGATCATCGGCGTGATCGGCCCCTTGGCCATGACGCCGATCCCGACTGCCGCCCAGAGTGAGATAGCTGAGGCGAGCGCGAGTCGGCCGTCTCGTTCGATGGCGCGCCAGGCGTTCCAGAGCAGATGCTGCGTGACGAGAACAGTGAGCAGGAGCAACTGATCGGCGCGGGCCATGTGGGCGTCGACGACCATCAGCGGGCAGACCGCCAGGAGCGCGGCTCCGAGGGCCGCGGCACGAGGGTCAAAGAGGCGGAGGCCGAGACGCCACGTGAGAAGGACGGAAAGGATGGCGCAGCAGACGCCGGGAACGCGGTACATCCAGATCGCGTCACGGGTTGGATCGCCGAGCGTGAAGGCCGCGACGCTGACTGACTGCAGGTAGTAGACGAGGGGGGGTTTGTTGATCCGGGGCTTGCCCCCGATCATGGGGACGATGATGCCGCCCGAGTGCAGATCGGGGTCGCGCTGGTCGACCGGGAGGAGGAGCGATTCGACCATCTGGCGCGAGGCCTGGGCGAATCGTGCCTCGTCCCGATCGATGACGGGGATGCTGAAGAGACCGGGGAGATAGCATACGAGGCAGAGAAGCACCAGCGAGAGCCCGGCGCGCGGCGAGGCGGCCCAGGCGGTTCGCCCGGAATGAGACTCGATGCCGATCGGCCGTTCACGCATGGTCCGCGACTATAACCGAGGTCTTGCGTGGCCGATCCGCGCGACGCACGCTGTGGCGTGGATTGTGGCACGTCCCCTTGATCCCGCGTGGACGTGGGCCGGGGCGACGGGCCGGCGCTGGTGGGCGCGGCCGGTGATGATCTCGGCTCTCCTGTTCGCTGTGCTGCTTCCTCTGGACGGCGTGATCGCCGGTCTGGCCCGGAGCGCACCGATCGGCGGCGATCTGCGTCGAGTTGTCGGGTGGTTCGGCGAGTACGGGCAGGGCGGCATGGCGATCCTGCTCGCGGTCCTGGTGTGGAAGCTCGATCGCCCGAACGCAAGGCGGCTGCTGGACTACTTGCTGGCGATGCTGCTCGCGGCGATCGCGACGCTCCCGATGAAGATGCTCACGGGCAGGCCCCGGCCGCGTCCGGACATGCTCGAGACATACGGCAGCCTGGACTTCCTCGGTCCGTTCGGTGCGCACCCGTTCGGTGCGGAGATTGGCGTGCGGCATGCGTGGGAGTTCTGGGCGAACATCTCGTCGGACCTCTGGTCGATGCCTTCTTCGCACACGGTCTACGCGGTCGTGATGAGCGTGTGGCTCGCGGCGATGTATCCGAAGCTTCGCACGATGGCGTGGTCGCTCGCAGGCGTGGTTGGATGCTCGCGGATTCTCTTTGGCGCGCACTACCCGACAGATGTGCTCGTCGGCGCGACCCTGGGGTATGTGGTCGCGGCACCGTGCGTCAAGATGTGCTGGGGCGTGCGCCTGATGGACTGGGTGTGGCAGATCGGGGTTGACCCGGAGACGCTGCCAGCAGCGGGCCGGTTTATCGGAGAGGGCCCGGCGACAGAACGACGCGGCGGCTAATCGGGTGCGAGCCGAGAGATGTGGCGACGAGGCTCGGCCTACGCTCGGCGGATGTCGTCGAGGTCGCGGGTGAACTTCGTGTTTGTGGTGCTGATGTGCGTGGTGATGTGCACCGTGATGTCGCTCGCGATGACGATTGTGAACCGGGGCTTTGAGCCGGGGTTCGTGCGGGTGTGGATGCGGAGTGCGGCGATCGGGTTCCTGGTGGCGCTGCCGACTGCCCTCATGGTGGTTCCGCCGCTCCGAAGAGCAGCGGAACGCCTGGTGGGCTGATTTGGACTGAAACCCCAAGCGGTGCGGGGCATCAGATTCGCGTGAACCGCCGAGCCCCGGTCGTCGGTAGAATGTGAAGCGTCAAGTGCCTTCGGAAAGCTCCATGCGTTGGATCCTCGTGACATTCCTCGTGCTTCGATCGCTGATGCCGCTGGGTATCGGCGGGGAGAGCATCGAACTCGGACGAGCCGGGCAGGTTGACGCCTGCGCGGTGGAGCCGGCTGGAGATGCTGCGACTGAGACGTGCGGATGCTGCTGCGGGCCATCGGCTTGCGGGTGCGAGATGTCGCCAGCTCCGGGGGTTCCTGATCGGGAACCGGCTCCGGCGCAACCGAGCGATTCGGGTTCGAACCGGCCAATCGTGCTGGGGATCGAGCCGACGACCGAAATGGTTGTCGGGTGGGTCGATGCCCTCCCGGCCGTATCGGCGGCATTGGATGGAGCGCCGGTGCACGTCTTGCTCGGAAAGAGCGTGCAAGCGGCGCACTGTGTGTGGCGAACGTAGCGTCGGCGCCCGGCGCGGATTCCGCGCGCCGGGTGTGACGAGTATGTACGTCGATCAATCCTGAGTATTCGATCACAACTCTTAGACCCATTGGCGGTCCATGTTGCGCACGCGACGCGTGTGCACGGCCGCCGCAGCGCGCGACGTGCGCCGGGACACCATCGTGTGCCCAGGCGCGGGCTCGCGGGAGATACACATGTTTCAGAAGCACTGGCAGTTTGGCGCGACGGTTCTCTTGGCTTGCGGGTTGGCGGTGGCCGGGTGCGCGAGCACGCCCGCGACAACAGGTACGGGTGATGCGGCGGCGCAGGCCGAGCCGGGCGAGGGCGTGGTTCACACGGCGACGGAGGCTGAGCGGACGTATCTGACGTCCAAGCAGCCGATCGATGCGGAGCAGGTGACGCTTGCTGTGAACGGGCTGTCGTGCCCGCTGTGCGCCTCGAATGTCGACAAGCAGCTTGAGGGGGTGCGAGGCGTCGAGAAGATCAAGATCGATTTCGCGGCGGGCGTGATCGACCTGGGACTGAGCGAGCCGCGTCCCTCCCCGGCGATGCTCGCCAGAGCCATCGATCAGGCGGGGTTCACGCTGATCAAGATCGAGAAGAAGTGAGGAGGCCGCACCATGAGATGTGTAGCGACTTCGGCGATCGTGGCGATCGGCATCTGTCGTTCGGTGCTCGGGCAGGAGGCCCTCAATATGGACTCGGCGACGCAGCCATCGCCGGGCGTGGTATACCTCTACGAGCGAGCAAAGTTCACGGCGTATGGCCGCTCGCCGTATGGAAGCGGGACGGACGATCACACCGAATCCACCAACCAGCTTCGTCTGGAGACGAGTATGGTCGCCGGGCTGACGAAAGACCTGGCTCTGACGGCCGTCATTCCGTTCGAACGACGCGAGGACCAGATGGAGGGGGGCGGGTCGGACACGGCGTTCGGCCTTGCGGATCCCGAGATCGTGTTCAAGTATCGCGTCTACAAGTCGGACTCGGGGACGCTCGACACGCTGCGTGTCGTGCTCCTGGCAGGGGCTGAGATCCCGAGTGGTGACGGGAACTTCACCTCGGGCTCGGTCGATCCGATCATCGGTGCCGCGACGACGACGATTCGAGGGCGGCACGGCTTCAACGCGGCGGCTCGCTTCAAGCTCAACACGGGCGGAGACGCGACGCACAACCTCGGCGGGGACGGGCCGGCCGACGCCTTGCGGTACGACGCGTCGTATGTGTACCGGCTGGTGCCGAGCGCGTGGGGTGCGGAGAGCGACGCCGCGCTGTACGCAGTGTTTGAGCTCAACGGCCTCTACGAGACGAACGGCGACAACGAGATTCTGTTCGCGCCGGGGCTTCTCTACGAGGCACGGCGGTGGGCAGGGGAGCTCGGGGCGCGGATTCCTGTGTACAGCGCCGTGGATGAGCGGCAGGAGGTTGACTGGGGGTTTGTCGTGGGCGTCAGGTTCCTGTTTTGAAGCGGGTCGAATCAGCGGGTTCGGGCACGGCTTGGCTGCAGCGCGCGGGGTGCGCCGGCGGTAGCATGTGGCCATGGGAACACATGATTCAACCGGGGCCCGAGGAGAATCGGGTGCTCTTTGCCGCGAGCTGACGCTGCGTTCGTGGGAGGACCTGGAGCGGGAGATCCGGGCGGTCGAACAGGCGTCGCGAGCGGGAACGCTGGCGACCTGTGGGAGGTGGTCGGCCGGGAAGATCCTGGGGCACCTCGCGGCGTGGATCGATTACTCTTTCGATGGGTATCCGATGAGCCCTCCGTGGTTCGTGCGCGCCATCGGCCGGATGATGAAGCCGATGATGATGCGGCAGGCACGCATGAAGCCGGGATTCAGGATCCACGGCGCGCCCGACGGGACGTACGGCGTTGAGGAGATGAGCGTTGAGGAGGGCGCGGGGCGGCTGCGGCGCGCTGTCGAGCGGCTCCGAGCCGGCGAGCCGGGGCCGAACCCGGTCTTCGGACGTTTGACCAAGGAAGAGTGGATGAGGATGCACCTGAATCACGCGGCACTGCACCTCGGGTACCTGAGAGTCTGAGTTCGGGAGGCGACAGCCGATGAGCCGGGCGTATGAGACATTTGATGACGCACGTGATCAGGAATCGGTGACGCGCATGATCTCACTCGCGTTCGGGGGGACGCCGGAGGGCAGCCGCGAATGGTTGACGAAGGCGGGCGTTGAGCATCTGCGTGTCGTTCGCGACGATGCCCGGACGGTCGCGGCCCTGCTTCGGATCCCAATGGGCGCATTCTTTGGCGGACGGAGCGTGCCCTTGCTGGGTGTGGCTGGCGTTGCGGTCTCTCCTGAGGAACGCGGTCGCGGGCAGGCGGCGTTCATGATGAAGCGATTTGTTGAGTCGGCATCGGAAGAGGGGTGGGCGCTCGCGGGGCTCTATGCCTCCACTCACCGGCTCTATCGGAAGTTCGGATACGAGCAAGCTGGGCATCGGTTTGGATACACCGTGCCCCTGGTGCGGATCGACGCCGAGGGTGCGATGAATGGTGGCGGCGGGGATGGCTCGCTGCGGGTCGTTGCGCTCGATGAATCGGACGACCCGGAGATTCGGGCTTGTTACAACGCGTTCGCGTCGATGTATGAGGGGATGCTCGATCGCGGGCCTTACATCTGGGCCCGGGTCCGGAAGATGCGTGAAGAGACGTATCGCGGGTTCGGCGTGCGCGACGGGGCGGGAACACTTCGCGGGTATCTGTATCTGTGCCAGCAGCGACCGAGCCCCTTCGGCAGGTTCAACGTCGCGCTGACGGACTTTGTGTTCAATGACGAGGCGGCGGGTCGCCGGCTGTGGGGATTCCTGCACGATTTCTCGATGATGGGTGAGGACCTGACCTTTGCCGGGGGGCCGACGCACCCCGCGCTGCAACTGCTCCAGCAGCAGCGGCACAAGGTGGAGTTGAAAGACGACTGGCTGATCCGTGTCGTGGATGTCAAGCGGGCAATCGAGTCGCGCGGGTATTCACCGGCGATCGATGCGACGCTGAACATTGAAGTCGCCGACGACGTGGTCTCGGGCAACGTGGGCACGTGGCGTGTGCGGATCGCGGAGGGACGGGCGATTGCGGAGAGAGGTAAGCCGCAATTGTCCGGCGGCGGCTCGCTTCGCGTGTCGGCTCGCGGGCTGGCGACAATCTACTCCGGCTTCAACACGGCGCGACAGGCGCGGCTCCTCGGCCTTGCCGACGGAGATGAGCTGGGTCTGGCGATGGCGGACAGCGTCTTCGCGCGCTCGACACCGTGGATGAGCGACATGTACTGACGCGAGGCGGCGGGGCCGGTTACCATGCCGCCATGCTCTCGAGCGTCATCTCGAATGCCGTCGTGCTTTTCTTCATCATCGATCCGTTCGGGCTGATCCCGATCTTCGTGGGGATCCTGCGGGGTGTCGCGCCGGAGCGGCGCGGGCTGGTTCTGATGCGGGAGCTTGTGATCGCGCTTGCCATCCTGCTGCTCTTCTTCTTCGCGGGGCGGCACATTTTGGGCGCGTTGCACATCTCGGAGCCGGCGCTCACGCTGGCGGGGGCGATCATCCTGTTTCTGATCGCGCTGCCGATGATTTTTCCGTCGATCAAGCTGAGCTTTGAGACGGAGGGCGCGGGCGAGCCACTGATCGTGCCGCTCGCGACACCGATGCTCGCGGGGCCGTCGGCGATCGCGATGGTGCTGCTGTTGGGAACGAGCGGCACGGGATCGATGACGAGCCGCCTGGCTTCGGTGGGCCTGGCGTGGTTCGTGGCGGCGGTGGTGCTGGTTGTCGGGATGCGGATTGCTGCGAGGATCGGGAAGCGGACGCTGATCGCGATCGAGCGTCTGATGGGGATGCTGCTGGTGGCGATCTCGGTGGAGATGCTGCTGGGTGGGCTGCGGGCGTTCCTGGCGACGCTGGAGTGAGCCAAGGCGATTTGGGCGTCGATCAGAGCGAGCGATCGATCGCGGCGTCGGCCATGCGCTCGAGGACGGCGCGCGCGGGCGTCGGGGAGAGCGTTTCGAGCGCGGCCTTTGCGTCGGCCACGAGGTCGAGCGCAGTGTTGTGCGCGCGGGCCAGGGAGCCGGAGGCGAGGAGCCGATCGGCGAGGCTGGCTCGCTCGGCAATGGAATTCGGATGTGCCGCGCTCTGGATCAGCCGGATCGTTTCGGCTCGCTCGCGTTGATCGGCCGTGGCGAGGTGGAGGATCAGCGGCAGGGTGAGCTTGCCCTTTTCGATATCCTTGCCAACGGACTTTCCGACTGTCCCCTCTTCGCCGGTCAGATCGAGGAGATCGTCCTGGATCTGGAATGCGACGCCGAGCCGCCGTCCGTAGAGCGAGAGAGCGGCGGCGGCGGCGCGTGACGCGCCGGAGATCAGCGCGCCGCGCTCGCAGGCAACGGCGATCAGCGAGGCGGTCTTGCGTTCCAGAATCTGGAAGTAGGTCGGCTCGTCGAGCGACCAGTCCTCGCGGTGATCGATCTGGAGGAGCTCCCCGGCGCAGAGCACGCGGCTGACATGGCCGATCGCGAGGGCGTGGTCCTGCGAGGCGAGCTGGGAGCAGAGGTGGTAGGCGGAGGCGATGAGATAGTCGCCGAGGAGCACCGCGGCCTCGTTGCCGCGGAGCGCGTTGAGCGTGCGCCCGCGGCGGCGGGTTTCCGCCTCGTCGAGAATGTCGTCGTGCACGAGCGTCGCCATGTGGACCATCTCGCAGACGGCGGCCATGGTGACGTGGTCTTCGGTCAGTAGCGATTCGGGCGCGGCGTGCGTGGCATCCGGATGCGCGGCGAGGCCGGAGAGAAGGACGAGGATGGGACGGAGCATCTTGCCGTGGTAACGCTCGACGTGGGCACAGAGCTCGTTGACGACGGGGAGGTCGGTCCGGAGCTGGTCGGCGAAACGGCGCTGGACGAGTGCGAGCGATGCGATCAGCAACGCCTGGACGCCTTCGAGTTCGGGACTGAGTTGGACGACGCCTCTCATCAACGCTCCGGTCGTTCCTGGGGCGTGGAGGCCCCACTTTCAATTCTTCTTGAAATGATAGCGCAGGTTGGGGCGAGAGCCGCTCAGGGCTCGACCACGATGTAGGCGAGCCACGCGAGGCAGTTCTCACCGACCTTGGCTGGGGCAAACTGGCCGTCGCCTCCTCCCTCGCCGTCGTCGCCTTCAAGGTAGACGGTGGACTTTGAGAAGCCGGCCTCGGCGAGGAGGTCTCGGATCTCCGTGAGGTTCCAGAGGCGCCATTGGTAGGTGAAGGCGTTGCGGAGACGTGAGCCATCGGGGAAGGCGAAGTGGATGTGGCAGGTGTAGCTGCCGGTGAGCGAGTCGTACTCGGCCTGGTCCCAGATGTAGGTGAAGCCGCGGCAGTCGCGACGCTCACGCGTGACTTTGAGGCTGTCCGGTCCACCGTAGAAGTCGAGGAAGAAGAGGCCGTCCTTGACGAGTGAACGCCGGACAGTCGAGAAGTACTCGCGGAGTTCGTCCCTGGTCTTGAAGATCCAGTAGGAGAAGTTCATGGCGAGCACCGCGTCGACTCGTTTGGCCTTCGGACCAGGTTCGAGCACGTTGCGGTTGAGGAGCGTGATGCGGTCGCGCTGGGAGGGCCGGAGGGTGGAGAGGTTGTGCGCAACGCCCCAGTCGAGCGTGGGCTGATCGAGGTCGACGCCGATCGCGCGATTGCCGGGGCGACGGCGGACCCATTCGCAGCAGGAGTTCGCGGTGCCGCAGAAGTCCTCGCGGAGGACCGCGGCGCGGCGTTTGCGGATTCGCTTGAACTGGGCATCGACGAAGTCGATCTCGGACTCAACGTCTTGGACTGAGCGCTGATAGAGGTCGTGCTTATCGGCTCGTTGGGCGCGAGTGGGCTTTGTGGACGAGCGTTGTTTCTTCGGTGGCTTTGGCATGGGCGGAGAGTGTACGGAGTCGGGCGCGGTCTGTCGCGCGGGCTATAGTCCCACCCGCTGGCCCGGAGCGTCGGCGGCAGGCTCTATTTGAGAGGTGCGCGATGCGTCTGACGATGGTTGGAACCGGATATGTCGGGTTGGTGACTGGTGTTTGCTTCTCGAATACGGGCAACGACGTGATCTGCCTCGACATCGATGAGAAGAAGATCGAGAAGCTGCGCCGGGGCGAGTGCCCGATCTACGAGCCCGGTCTGACCGAATTGATGGAGAAGAACATCGCGGCGGGACGGCTGCGATTTACGACCAAGCGGGAGGAAGCCTACCGGGACGTCGATGCGATCTTCATTTGCGTCGGCACGCCGACCGATGCGGACGGCCAGACGGACCTCAAGTACATCCACTCCGCGGCGGACGATATCGCGACGGTGCTGAAGTCGCGGCCCGCGAACGCCCCGGCCATGACCGTCGTCGTGAAGAGCACGGTGCCAGTGGGAACCTCGCTGGCGGTTCGAGATCGGATCCGCGCCGCGGCCCCGGAAGCCAAGTTCCATATCGCGAACAACCCGGAGTTCCTGAAAGAGGGCGCGGCGATCAACGACTTCATCAAACCGGATCGCGTCGTGTGCGGCGTTGACGATCCCTCTACAGGCGATTTTTTCCGGACGCTCTATGACCCGTTCGTGCGCAACGGTCACCCGATCTTCATCATCGACATTCCGTCGTCGGAGATGGTCAAGTACGCATCGAACAACTTCCTTGCGACAAAGATCTCGTTCATCAACGAGATGGCGTCGCTGTGCGAGGCGTATGGCGCGGACATCAACCGGGTTCGCGAGGGGATGTGCTCGGACAAGCGGATCGGTTCGGCGTTCCTGTACCCGGGCCTCGGGTACGGCGGCTCGTGCTTTCCGAAGGACACCCTGGCCTGCATCATGATGGGCGACAACTCGGGCGTGCCGACGCCGCTATCGAAGGCGGTTCACGATGTGAACCAGCACCAGCGGGAGCGTTTCTTCGCGAAGATCGAGCGCCACTTCGAGTCCATGGGCGGCGTGAAGGGGAAGACGCTTGCGTTCTGGGGGATCGCGTTCAAGCCTCAGACGGACGACATCCGCGAATCGCCAGCGCTGACTCTGATGCGCAAGGCACTGGCGGCGGGCGCGAGTGTGCGTGCGTTCGACCCGGTCGCGAACGAGAATGCCCGCCACGACCTCGGAACGTCTCATGGCTCAGCGGTCGCGATTGTCGACGACATGTACGAGGCGGCCCAGGGTGCTGACGCGCTGGTGATCTCGACGGACTGGGATGAGTTCAAGAGCCCCGACTTTGCGCGGCTCGCGACATCGCTCAAGGGCCGGACGATCTTTGACGGTCGAAACCTGTATCGACCTTCGCAGGTGGCGCAGGCGGGGTACACGTATCACTCCGTCGGACGCAGCAGCGTGCGTCCGGCGTGATCGGGTGGCGGCTCCGGAATCAAACGCGAGCAGCGATGTGATGCCAGACAGACTGTTCCAACTCTACCAGCGCAGCCGCGTGTTCAACATCAACTTCAACGTGATCGCTGCGGGTCTGCTGGCGATCCTTGCGGCAAAGTACCCGGTCGCGCTGGTGAGTGATTGGATCGGACCGGAGCACAAGTTTCTGATCACGGTGTGTGCCGCGGCGCTCGACATGGTCGCGGATGTCATGCTCTATTACGGCCTTCATTGGCTGGCCAACCACTGGACACCGGCGTCGCGGCGGCCGAAGGTGCGAAAGAGCAAGCGGGCATTCTTCAAGGATGCTTCGCTGATCCAGTTTGAGCGGGCGATCCTCTCGCCGCTCTACTACCTCGTGGCGGGCGGGCTGATGTACCTGCTGCAGCACCAGGGGATCAAACCGAGTTGGGCCTTTGTGTTCGGATTCGCATCCGGGATCGTGGTCACGCGCGTCGTTCACACGATCTGGGGTCTACGGACGGGACGGTTCCGGAACAATCCGCACAGCGAACGCGAGCCCGATGTCGCGATTGTGGGTGAGAGGCCCGCGGCCGTTGGCGCAGAACCTGAGAGCGAGCCGGTTGAATCATGAGGCGTTTGGCACTGCGGTTCACACGCCCATGAGGATCTCCATCGTGCGCTGGTCGAGGCGTTCATAGGGGAGCGGGCGTGCGGCGAGCGCGGCGCGATCGAATCGCATCGCGAGCAGGGTCTCGGCGTGGCCCCTGGAGTACTTCGCGGAGAGGGCGTCCATGTCCTTGCCCGCGCGGTTGATCTGCTTCAAGAGTGACTTGATGATCGGATCGTCGGCCCACTGGCGGGCCCTTTCTTTGAGCATGAGGTAGGTGCGCATGCACCCGCGCGCGAACTCGATGCTGTCGGCCCGATCCGCCGTGCGGTAGGCGTGGGCGTCGAAGTGGCGAAAGCCCTGGTACTTGCTCTCTTCGAGGAGCTTGACGAGGAAGAAGGCGGCCTTTGGATTGGCGGAGCCGAAGCGGAGATCCTGGTCGTAGCGTCCGAACTCCTGGTCGTTCAGGTCGATGTGGAAGAGCTTTCCCGCGCCGATGGCCTGGGCCACGGCGTGGGTGAAGTTCAGCCCGGCCATGTGCTCGTGAGCGACTTCCGGGTTCACGCCGACGAGGTCCGCGTGCTTGAGAGTCGGGATGAGCGCGAGGTAGTGGCCGGTGGTTGGGAAGTACATGTGGGCCCTGGGCTCGTTGGGCTTGGCCTCGAGCGCGAATTTGTACCCGAAGCCGCGATCGATGGAGTACGCGCACAGAAAGTCCAGCGCGTTGCGGAACCTGACCGTGGCCTCGATGGGGTCTTTGGCTGCGTCGGTCTCCGCACCCTCGCGGCCACCCCAGAAGACATAGATCTGGGCGCCGAACTCGGCACCGAGCTCCATCGCACGCATGGTCTTCTGGAGGGCGTATGCGCGGACCTCCGCATCGTTGCTGGTGAATGCGCCGTCTCTGAATGCGGGGTCGGAGAAAAGATTCGTGGTGGCCATCGCCACCTTCAATTTGTTGCGTTTGAGCGACTTGGCGAAATCAGCCTTGATTCTGGCGGCCTCGGCCTCCGACGCGTCAATCGGCAGGAGGTCGTTGTCGTGGAAGTTCACACCGTGGACACCCCCCACTTCCCCGAGAAGATCCACGATCTCGGCTGGAACGAGGGGTGGACGCGTCGGCTCCCCGAATGGGTCGCGGCCCGTATTCCCGACGGTCCAGAGGCCGAAGGTGAACTTGTCCTTTGGTGTCGGGGCGTAGCGATCTGGCATCCGGGGGTCCTCTCGGGCTGGGGGCGTTCGGATGGATAGTGTGGCAAGCGACGAGACAGCGTGCAAGGGGCACGGTACGCTGCGCCTGCATGTGCGGCATCGCGGGCATCATGAGGGTCGCGCCGATCGTTTCGCCGGAGGTGGCGATTCCGGATCGGTGGCTCGATGCGCTCGATGCGCCGATCATGGCTCGTGGGCCGGACGGCGCTGGCCGGTGGCGGACCAGAGCCCCGGGTCCGGAGGGGAGCGTCGCGCACGTCGCGTTGGTGCACCGGCGGATGGCAATCCTCGATCTGGCCGGCGGTGGGCAGCCAATGACCATTCCCGCGCGGGGGGATGGCGCGGGCGAGGTCGCGGTCACTTTCAACGGGTGCATCTACAACCACAGGTCGCTCCGCGCCGAGCTCGAGCGACTTGGGCATGCGTTCACGAGTGATCACAGCGACACGGAAACGCTGCTGCACGGGCATCGCGAATGGGGACGTGGGCTTCAGGGGCGGCTGGAGGGGATGTACGCCGTTGGGCTCTGGGATGGGGGTGAGCGTTCGCTGGTGCTGATGCGCGACCTTGCGGGCGAGAAGCCGCTGTATTTCGCGGAGATCCGGCCTCGGCACGGGAGCGGCACCGATGGATCGGGCGCGATCGTGGTCTTCGCAAGTTCTGCGGGCGCGGTGTATGGCGTGCTCCGAATGATGCAGCGCGAGGCCGAGACGGAGGATTGGGACCAGGGCATTCGGCGCGCGATCGAGACTGCCATCGCGATCGATCCTGCCGCGATGCGGCAGTGGATCGCCTTCGGCTGGGGAGAGGGAACGCCCTGGGAAGGGATCCGAGAGCTGAAGCCGGGGCAGCTCGCGTGGTTCGATGCGCTCGGCCGCACGGGGCGGCAGCGGCTCAGCCTGGAAGCAGAAGCGACGCGGTCGCTCGCTCTGGACACGCGGTCCGCGTGGTCGCTCATCGAGCGTGCCGTTGAGCAGCGGCTGGAAGCGGACGTGCCGCTCGGCTGCCTGCTTTCGGGCGGACTGGATTCGGGGCTGGTGGCTGCGGCGGCGCAGCGTGCCCTTGCGAAGAGGGGAGAGCGTCTGCGGACGTTTACGATGCGGATGCCGGTCGCGACGTACGACGAAACGGCGCTCGCGGAATTGACGGCACGCAAACTGGGCACCGATCACACGACTGTTGAGGTTGAACAGGATGCTGCGGTTGACATCCGTGCGTTGATCGAGTGGATGGGCCTGCCGTTCGGAGACAGTTCGATTCTGCCGACGTACTGGCTGAGCCGCGCGGTGCGCGAGCGGGTGCGGGTGGCGATCTCAGGAGACGGCGGGGATGAGTTGTTCGGCGGGTACGAGCGGCACGCGGCCGCACCGAAACTGGAGCGATACCGGAGTTCGCTGCGGGCGATGGGCTTGATTCCCTGGCCTGCGAGCGATCCGAAGTCTTTGGGGTCGAAGATTGGGCGACTGTGCGATGCCGCTTCGGGGGCCGGCTATGCGGATCTGGTCGCGATCTATCCGTCGAGACAGATGGCGCACCTGACCGGAAAGACGGAAACCGTGCACAGGTTTGAGGTGCCGCGGATGGCGCAGTGGAGAGACTTCGAGACGTATCTGCCGGGCGACCTGCTTCGGAAGGTGGACACGGCGTCGATGCGGGTCGCGCTCGAGGTGCGGGCTCCGCTGCTGGATCGTGAGCTTGTGTATCGAGCAGCGGCAACACCGTTGAAGACGCTGATGCCCGGCGGCAGGCGAAAGGGCATGCTGCGCGAGGCGGCCAAAGGGGTGCTGCCGGACGAGGTGCTTCGTGCGAAGAAGGCGGGATTCGCTGTTCCGATCGGCGACTGGTTCAGGGCGAAGGGACCGCTTCGGACGCTGCTGCACGAGACACTCCGCACGCCGGACACCTTTGAGGGAATCTGCGTCGCAATTGATGGACGTGTTGTGGAGCGGATGCTGGCCGAGCACGAATCGAGCAGGCGCGACCATGCGCAGCGGCTCTTTGCGTTGCTCAGCTTGGGAATCTGGAACCGCTGGCGACGCGGTGTGTGATACGTCGGGCCGTTCGAGTCAGACGTGTTCTCGGATGGAGACCTGCACATCGCCGTCCAGATGGAGGTCGCGCTGCGGGAATGGGATCTCTACGCCGCGATCGGCCAGCGCCTGCTTGATGAGCCGAATCGCCTCGCTGCGGACCGTGATGATGTCAGTGGGCGCACACCAGAGGCGGATTTCCCAATTGACCGCCGAGTCACCGAAACCGGTGGCGATGACGACGGGAGCCGGGGTTGACAGCATTCCCGGTACGGCGGCGGCCGCTGCTTCCAAAGCCTGCCGGGTGTCGTCGAAGCTCGCCTTATAGGAAACGCCGACGGGGATCTCGACGCGTCGCTGGGCGTTGCGGGTGAGGTTCTCGATCTTGTTGCCATAGATCTTGCTGTTGGGCAGGATGATTCGGCGGTTGTCGAGCGTGTCGATGCGGGTGGTAAAGAGTTCCATATCGGCGACGGTGCCGAGCTCGCCGTCGATTCGAACCACGTCGCCGAGTCGGTAGGGACGGAAGATCAGGAGCATCACGCCGGCAGAGAGATTCGTCAGGGCGCCCTGGATCGCGAGGCCGAGGGCCAGTCCGCTCGCGCCCAGAAGGGCGGCCATGCTCGTGACGTTCACTCCGACCGTGCTGAGGATCGTGAGCACGATCAGGGCGATGAATGCCCACGACGCGATCTTGGCGAGGAAGCGGCTGAGCGTCACCTCGACTTTCCCACGGACCAACGCCCGTTCGGTTGCCTTGCGGATCTGGCGTGCAGCAAGCATCGCGAGAACGAAGGTGAGGAGGACGCCAATCAGGGGCAGCACCACCCGGGCAGACAGGAGGATGAGAACGCTCTCCCACTCTTTGGCGGTCTCGGGCCACCTCAATCGGCTGAGCGTGCCCAAGAGCGATTCGTCGGTCACGGCGGGGGCGACGGTCGGCGTCGCTGTGCCCGGCTCTGCCCCGCCGGTCGCGGCATCCTGTGCGAGGAGGCCAGCGAGGAAGATCATGGCGTTCGGGAAAGGCATCCTGGGGCTCCATCCGGCGGACCGGCGTGGGAAGAAGCTGGGGAATCACGGAGGCGGACGTCGAGGCACGTCGAGTCGCGGATTATTGGACCTGAATCGCGGCGGCCAACTGCTACCATTGGGACGGATGGGACTCCTGCACGGAGTGCGGGGCGAACTGTAGAGGTGCCCGCGCCGGAGTTGCGGACGGTTGCCCTCGTTGGTCGATAAGCAGGACCGCATGGATCAGATTGCCAGACGCCAATTCCTTCAGGTCGGGCTCGCGACCGGCGCGGTTGTCATTCTCTCGGGCTGCGAGGGTGGCGGCAGCAAGGCCGCGTCGCTCCCCGGACCGAGTTGGCCTTCGGACACCGGCCGGCGCGTTCCTGAGCCCCGGAGCGCATCTGTGCCCCGTTCGACGCCCGCCGCGCCGGCAATCTCTGTGCCCCAAGGCGTGATCTCGCGTACGGAATGGACTCGAGCGCAGCCGATCAGGGCGTTGGCGGACTCGATGGGCCGGATCGATAAGGTGACGATCCACCACGATGGCATGACGCCGTTTTACTCGACGGGAAAGTCGGATGCGGCGAGGCGTCTGGAGTCGATCCGGAATTCTCACGTGTCCAAGGGGTGGGCGGACATCGGGTATCACTACGTGATCGATCCGGCGGGTCGTGTGTGGCAGGGCAGGCCCATCAGCTTGCAGGGCGCGCACGTCAAGGACGGCAACCCCGGCAACCTCGGCATCATGGTCATGGGGAACTTTGACAGCCAGTCGCCCACTCCGGCGGCGCTTGGGTCGCTCGATCAGTTTGTCGCGGCACAGATGCGCCAGTATCGCATACCGGTTCGGGGCGTCTACACGCACCAAGAGCTGCGGCCCACGGCGTGTCCGGGGCGTTCGCTGCAGTCGTACATGACAATGACGCGTGCGTCGAATGGACGCATGGCACGCGCGTAAACGACCACCACAACGGTTCGATTGTTCGACAAAGCAACCGATTCAATCCAGATCGTCGGGATCGCCATCGTCTTCGGCGGCATCCGGCTCGAGTTCGCGTTCGCCGAAGATCGCTGTGCCGACACGGACGATGTTGGCTCCCTCTTCGATCGCGACATCAAAGTCACCGGACATGCCCATCGAGAGCAGGTTGAACGCGCCCTCCGCGACGCCCGTCTTGCGGATTTCGTCGAAGAGTTCCTTGCACCGCGCGAACGTGTCGCGGGCACTCTCAGGATCATCGCTTGGGGCCGCCATTGTCATGAGCCCTCGGACCCGGACGTTGATCATGGTGTCGATCTGCTCGGCGAGAGGGCCGGCGGCTGGAACCGGACAGCCCTGCTTGCTCGCTTCGCCAGAGCAATTGACTTCGATAAGAATGTCGAGTGGCTTCTCGCGTCGAAGCGCGATGATCTGCAATTCTTCGGCGAGACGGAGTGAATCGACAGAGTGGATGAGGCGGGCGACCTCACAGGCCTTGCGGGCCTTGTTCCGCTGGAGGTGTCCGATCATGTGCCAGCGGACGGGCTCCTTGCCCCCGGAACCGATCGAGGGCATCGCGGCCTTCTCAAGGTCGATCAGCGAGCGGCCGGCGTGGCTGGAACCGGCTCGGCCGAGAGTCTGCGGGAGGACGCGGAGGCGGGTGAGATGCTCCTCGACCATCGCGGCACGCTGGACAAGTTGCTGCACCCGATTCTCACCGAAGTCACGGTGGCCGATCTCGATCAGGCGTCGGATCTGCTCTGGCTCTGCGAACTTGGTCACGGCGACGAGGATGATGTCGTCAAGACGCCTGCCGGACTTCGCGGCTGCGCGGGCCACCCGCTCGCGGATCGCGGCGTAGCGTTCGTCCAGCGCGACCAGGTCGATATCGATCATCGCGTTCTCGCCTCCATGCTCGTGCCCGCCAATGGGTGGACGCTGAGGTCCATCACGGTGCGGCAACCGGTTCCACCGGCGCGGCCTCGGTCCATGACCACATAGGATAAGCCCCGTCCGGGGTTCGGGTCGCGTCGGCCAGCCGGATGTCCGGAAGGCGGGAAACAGCCCCATCTACCCTGGCCGGGCCATCAATCAGGAGTGCTCATGTCGAACGAAAGTCTGGCCGCCCGCGAAACACTGATCGGCGAGGGCGAGGTCGCCCCGGGATTCACGCTTCTCACGACAACCCGCTCAGAGTGGAAGTTGTCCGATGCGATCAAGAAAGGCGATGTCGTTCTGTGCTTCTTTCCGTTCGCGTTCACGGGCGTGTGCGGCACGGAGATGCACTGCATCAGCAAGGAACTGGCGAATTGGACCGCCAAAGGGGCGCAAGTTGTTGGCGTCTCGTGCGATTCCACGTTCACACTGGGCGCCTGGGCCGCGGCCGAGGGGTACAAGCACGCGCTGCTCTCGGACCAGCACCGGCAGGTGTGCCGCGCGTATGGCCTTTATTGGGCCGACATGAACACGACACACCGGGGGACGGTGGTCATTGGGCAGTCGGCGGACGGCAAGGGCAAGGTGCGGTTCAGCCAGAGTCGGGAGCCGAAGGACGCGATGAAGTTCGGGGATATTCTGGCGATGATCGCCTGAGTACGCGCGCGGGGCATGTCTGGCGTTCGCTCGCGTGCCGAACTCGTTGAGTCTCGTTCAAGCGATGGAGGATCCATGACCGCTACACGAAACACGCCGCTGGTGCTGATTGTCCGCGACGGCTGGGGCGAGAATCCGAACCCCGAGCATGACGGATTCAATGCCGTGAAGCTGGCGAGCACGCCGGTAGATAATCGGCTGCGCGCGGAGTGGCCATGGACGCTGATCAAGACGAGCGGCGAGGATGTCGGGCTGCCCGATGGGACGATGGGCAACTCCGAGGTCGGGCATCAGAACATCGGCGCGGGACGAATCGTGGATCAGGAATCGGTCGCGATCACGAAAGCCTGCCGGGCGGGGCTTGAGAAGAACGGCGAGTTTGCGGCGGCGGTGGGCGCGGCTCTGGCCAAGCGGAGCGCCGTCCACTTGATGGGGATCTGCTCGGATGCAGGTGTGCATGGGCTGCTGGAGCACCTGTTCGCGGCGTTGAGGGCGTGCAAGGCCGTGGGGCAGCCCGGGAATCGAGTCTTCATTCACCTGTTCACCGATGGCCGCGACACGGGGCCGTTCTCGGGACTGGAGTTCGCGAGGCGGGTTGAACGCGCGTGCGCGGAGATCGGCGTCGGGCGTGTGGTGTCGATCATCGGGCGGTACTTCGCGATGGATCGCGACAACCGTTGGGAGCGGGTCCAGCGGGCGTATGACTGCCTGACCGGGCGGGGGGAATCGGCCCGTGCGATGACGGCGGGAGAGGCGATCCAGGCGTACTACGACGCGCCGACTGCGGAGAATCTCAAGGGCGATGAGTACATCCCCCCCACTGTCATCGCGGCGAGTGATCAGGATGCGCAGGAGACGAGAATCCGGGATGGTGACTCGGTCGTCTTCTACAACTACCGGGGCGATCGGCCTCGCGAGATTTCCGCGGCGTTCGTCTTTCCCGATGATCTCTGGGCGAGGGTCAAGCCCTCGCCGGACTCGGGAAAGAACGGGTTCGATCGTGGGGCCCGGCTCGACCTCCATTATGTGACGATGACCGCGTACTGGGAGGAGCTGTCGGGGCTCGTACACGTCGCGTTCCCGAAGCCACCGAAGATGGTCAATATCCTGGGAGCGTTCGTCTCGCAGCTCGGCTTGACGCAGTTCCGGTGCGCGGAGACTGAGAAGTACCCGCATGTGACGTTCTTCTTCAATGACTATCGCGACCCGCCCTTTGAGGGGGAGCATCGCAAGAACCCGCAGAGCCCCAAGGTCTCGACGTACGACCTGATGCCGGAGATGGCGGCGCAGCAGATCTGCGAGGCGGTGCTGGAGCGATTGGCGAGCCCCGATTGCGAGTCCTTGATCGTTGTGAATTTCGCCAACGGCGACATGGTCGGGCACACGGGCAATCTCAAGGCAGCGATCGTTGCTTGCGAGACGGTGGACGCGTGCGTCGGGCGGATCCTCGATGCGACGCTCAGGCGAGGTGGATCGGCGATTGTGACGGCGGACCACGGGAACTGCGAGCAGATGTGGGATCCCGCGTCGAACGCTCCACACACGGCTCACACGACGTTCGACGTGCCGCTGGTGGTTGTCGGTGAGGCGTTCAAGAGTCGCACGCTGCGGGGGGACAACCGGGTCGAGAACTGGACGAACCCGGGAGCCCGTGCGGCTCGAGGGAGGCTCGCTGACATCGCCCCGACGGCTCTTGACATGATGGGGCTCGTGCCGCCTCCTGAGATGACGGGACGATCGCTGATTGCATGAGCCGAGCGGCAGACCCTGGGCTAGGCCGAGTGCGGAGGCTTGTTCAGCTTCAGTTGCTCGTTGGTCGGTGAGCCAGCGGCGGCGTGCTGGTCATCGATCGCGGCGGCGTCGGCGAGGCGTCGCTCCAACGTGTCGATCCGGCGGGTGAGGGCATCGAGTCGGCGGTGGATCGCGAGCATCTCGGCGGTGATCTGCTCCGATGCGTGATCGGCGTACGCGGCTGATTCTTCGAGGCGCAGAACGCGATCGGCGATGGGCGGCTCTCGATCCTGACCGGGCTCGCTGCTCATGGGCGGAATCCTTGGGAGCTTGGTTGGACGTCCCCGGGTGGCACGAACGGCTCGGGCATCGCTACTCTACGGACCATATGACGACTCAAACCGCCGATCGATGCCTGTCTCGGATGTCCTGGGCCGTGCTGTGCGCGGGAATCCCTTCTGTGTTCAGCGGTAATGCCTCCGCCTCGAGCGCTGAGGATGCTCGGGCGCTGGAGGTCACGGGCGGCCGCCTCACCTTCCAACCCGAGGCTCCCAAACCCGAATCGGGCACCGAGGTCAGACCGGTCGCAGCTGAGTACGCCAAGGCGGAGACCAAATGGTGGACGCTGGGAACGGGTATCGCCGACGATTTCGACGGCTCGACCGATATTCCCATTCGTGGAGCGTACAGCTACTTCCTCGGCGACGGGATTGAATTCTCACTCGAGCTCGATGGGTGGTATTTCGCCCAGAAGGGTGATGACGCCGTCGGCGCGAGCATCTCCACCATCTTCCGCTGGCACTTCATCCGCAAGGATCCGTGGACGGTGTACATCGATGCGGGCATCGGCGTGATGGGAGCCAGCGACGAGGTGCCGGATGGCGGAACAGAGTTCAACTTCATGCCGCAGGCGGGCGCGGGAGTGACGCGGCGGCTGAACGATGCCGGCCTGCGGCTTCAGCTCGGCGCTCGCTGGCACCACATCTCGAACGCCCGCACGCAGGGGGATGACGAGAACCCGGATCGGGACTCATTGATGATCTACGGCGGCCTGATCTTTCCGTTCTGACCAGGCGGCGTTGGCGTCTCAGCCTGCTCGGGGCAACGTCCGTCCGGCCAGCTCGGTCGTGTTCCAGATGATTCGATTGCGCCCGGTGGTCTTCGCGGCGTAGAGGTTGCGGTCTGCGCATTCAACCCAATACTCAGGCGAGTAGTTCAGGCAGAGGTTGGTGCCGTTGAATCCGTTGGTACCGTAGATTCCGATAGAGACGGTGACGGCGTGTCCGGGATGCCGGGGCCATGCCACCTGCTCGCACGTGTGGCGGATGCGATCACAGACGCCGAATGCGTCCTCGGGTGAAGTCTCCGGCATGATGAGCGCGAATTCCTCGCCGCCATAGCGGCACGGGATGTCGGTCTCGCGGATCTCGCGCCGGATCAGGCTGCCGAAGCCGGTCAGCACGGCATCGCCGGCCGGATGGCCGAAGGTGTCGTTGACATGCTTGAATCGATCGAGATCGAAGACTGCCAGCGAGATCGGGCGATCGTGGCGCGAGCATCGGGCGAGTTCCTCGCCGAAGCGTCGATCGAAGAACGCGCGATTCCAGAGGCCGGTGAGGCCATCGATCTGGGCACGCTGCGAGAGCATCTGGAGCAGGAGGTGCGTGCGGATCGCGGACCTGATCCGCACGCGGAGTTCGGCGACTTCGAATGGTTTGGTCACGTAATCCACGGCGCCGAGGTCGAACGCGGTGACCTTGTCATGAGCGCTGCTGAGTCCCGAGAGCATGATGACCGGAGTCTGCACCGTTTCGGAGCGTTCCTTCAGCTGTCGCAGGATCTCAAAGCCGTCGAGATCGGGGAGCTCAATGTCGAGCAGGATAAGAGCGGGGTTGAGCTGGCGGGCCATCGCGAGCCCCTCTTTCCCCGTGCTCGCGGTGTGGAATTCGAGTGCTTCGTGACGCAAGCGGCTCTTCAGCAGCCGCAGAACATCGGCGGAGTCATCGATCGCCAGCACGAGCGGGCGCGTGGACTCGAGATTGGCTGCTTCGATCCTCAAGGTGGGCGCATCTCCGCGTCAGGCAATCGGGGTGTGTCCCTTGATGGCACGACGACAGACCTCGACGAGGTCCGCCACTGACCGCGACAACGAGGCGAGGTCCTTGCCGCTCGGATCGGCCGTCAACTGGGATTCGATCACGCCCGCGAACCGGCTGAGATCTGGATAGCCATATCCCCCGGCCGCGCCCTTGAGCTGGTGCGCCACGAAACGAAGATCACCGAATCGATGCTCGTTCAAGCAGGCTTCCAGACGAGCAATCCGCTCGTGCAGTTCAGAAACAAAGAACTCCACGAGTTCGAGCATGTCGGCATCGTCCGCGAACTCGCTGCGCAACGGCATGTGGCTCTGGTTACGGGCTTCCATGGCGACTCCGATCCTGATCGGAAATCGGCGAGCAACCGGTCCGAGTTGACACGAGTGATCAAAAGTGAGGCACACTCCCTGATTGGGGCGTTGCGAATCCCGTCTATAGCGCAAAAATGAACAGGACCGCCGATGAAGGCGGTCCGTTTTGGGAATGACCCCACGGGGATTCGAACCCCGGTTTCCAGGATGAGAACCTGGCGTCCTAGACCAGGCTAGACGATGGGGCCATCGTGCGGAGAGACGATAACTCGTCTCGGGTTCCGGTCAAGCCCCCGTCCCGGAATGGTTTGATCTCCGCTTTGTGAGACAGAAGTTTCAGCAGGGTGCGCTGACGTGGGCGCGTCGGAGTTGCGAGAGGGCGTACACCGCGGCCTCAGACTCGGTGTGCCCGACAACCGCGCCCATTGGCACGCCGGTCTGATCCATCCACTCGGCTCGATGGCAATCGAAGAGCTGGATGCGCCGGATAGAAAGCGTGCATCCGGAGGCGACGAATTCCTCCTGCACTCGCGAGCAGTTGGGGAACGGTCGTCCGTCGCTGTGATAGGCACAGCCCTGCGAGTCCAGAGTGCTCCAGCCGGTCGCGTACAACTCGTCGATCGCAAATTCGAGTCCCATTGGCGAGCCCTTTCGCTGAGGTGCGCGAGCCGCGTGAGTGTGGCGCGGCGTTGGATCACGCTTCCATCAACCCGGGACGATCGAACAGAAGCCGCTCCGGGACTCTCTGACCCCTAGGAGTGTAGCGAAGCGGAGCGAGTCGAATCCAGTGAGAAGCGTGAGCGTGGAGAACTCGCTGGACGATCCCGTGGCGACCCTAACGGTCTGCGATCGTTATCAGACCAGATTCGGGAAGAGGGCCGCTACTGGCCGCTGGGAAGAAGCACGAGGGCGACGACGTCGTATAGGGCGTGCACGCCGACCACGATTCCAAAGCCGCGCCAGATGTAGAGGAGCCCGAAATAGAGCCCCGCGAAGAGCAGGAAGGCGGCGAGCGGGATGTTGAACTCCCCGGTTGCGGTCCGGAGGTTGTGATAGAAGGCGAAAGCAACCGCCGACACCACCACGGCTGCGATGGCTCCCGCTCGCTTGCTGGCACCGAGCACATCGACCACAACGAGGTGGACGATCGCGATGCCCACAACGCGGAAGACGAGCTCTTCGTAGAGGCCGGCGCCGATCGCGATGGTCATTCTCGCTTCTCGCGAGAGCCGGTGGATGTCCGATGTGGCGGGCCCGTCGAACAGGTGCGCGAGCTGGACCGCGGGGAGGAGATAGGGGATGAGCGACGCGACAACGACGAGCGGTATCGTCCAGACAATTGATTCCATGGCCATCACGGGGATGACGGGAAGGTGCACGGTCCAGCGGTCCTTTCGCAGGACGTGCCAGACGATGAGCACGGTGGCGAGCACCAGTCCGGGAAGATAAAGACCGAAGGCGCCGAAGGCCTCGAAGAACGTCGAGATCATGCGGCGTGCGCTGATGGTCTCCACCGCACCGGTCGAGGGATTCGACAGATACAGGATTGATCCGAGTTCATACAGAACGAGCAATGGCGCGAGGAAGACGAGTACATGGAGCGGACGGGCGGAGAGGTCCGCATACGCGAACTCCTTTCCGGCTTGACACGGCTTTGCACCCGGCTTCGTCTTGGGTTGGCGCTTCGCTGCGGGCATGGACGCAACAATACGCGAACCCCGCGTCGGGCGGGGTTCGGGTGGGTGAGTCTCACGGTGTTGACGGTGCGCTCACGCTTCGGGCGTGGCACACGATCGGATCAGGCCTTGCTCTTGAGGCGAGCATTCAGCCGGCTCTTGCGGCGAGCGGCCTGGTTGCGATGGAGCACGCCGCGCTGCGCGGAGCGATCGATCGTCTTGATGCAGACCTTGAAGGCCTCGGTCGCGTCGGCCCTGGTTCCGTGGAGGAGCTTCTCGTTGAAGTCCTTGATGGCGGAACGCATGTGTCGGAGACGCCAGCGGTTCAACGCGCGGCGATTGATATTCTGGCGGACGCGTTTGCGGGCAGAGAGTGAGTGAGCCATACGGGAGACAACCTCTTTTCGGGCCCGCGGGGTGGACCGGGGCTGGGAGGGAAGTATTGGGCGGTGGAGACCGGAATTCAAGAGTTGGACCGGTTCCAGTTGCCGAACGATGGGTCCCGGCTTACCGTATGGCCTTGTCCGAAGAGGGCACTTGGCAGGCGTAGCTCAATTGGATAGAGCACCTGACTACGGATCAGGAGGTTAGGGGTTCGAGTCCCTTCGCCTGTATGTCAACGAAAGCGACCCCGGAGCGATGAGCCCCGGGGTCGTGGCCTTTTTGGAGGATGCCCGGCCCGGGGTTCGCACGGAAAGCGGTCTGGGGCAAACGGGACTACCGGAGCCTAGTCAGCGCTGCTTCGGGGCACCGTAGACGTCGATCTCTACCGAATCGGGCAGGTTCAGGCCCTTGAGCTGCTCCAGAATCAATGCCCTGTCGCCAACGAGCACGAGAACACCCTGGTCGATGGTCACGGCTTCGGCGGCGGCTCGATTGATCCCATCGGGCGTGATCGAGTTGAGCGAGGCCAGGTCCGTGCCAAGCGTGTCGTACGCGGCCCCTGCCGCGAGAGGGCGAGCGGCGCTGGCGAGGATGGCGGCGAGGCCCTGGAAGCCCTCCACCGTGTCGTTGCGAACGGTCTCGCGGCTCTTGGTGATTTCTTCGGACGAGATGGTGCCGGATCGAAGGGATTCGTACTCCTTCATGAACTCGGCGATGGCTGCCCCGGTTGCGTCGGCGCGGATCGCGGCGCCCGCGACGAACGCACCGGTCGTGCGCGACGGCGCGAACGAGGATCGAGCGCCGTAGGTGTAGCCGTTGCGCTCACGAAGATTCTGGTTGAGGCGGCTTGTGAACGAGCCGCCGAAGAGCGTATTGATGAGCGCGTTGGCGGCGCGATTCGGGGAGTCATACTTCGGCCCTGGCATCGCAAAGCGAACGACGGTCTGGACCGCGCCGGGCCGGTCGACGACATAGACACGCATCGAGCCGTGGGATGCGGTGGATGCGGACTCGGCCGGGAATGGGGCGAGGGCGGACGCACGGGGCGCGGTCCACTTTCCGAAGTTGCGTTCCAGAAGATCCCTGGCCTCGTCCGCGGTGAGATCGCCGGCGATCAGGATGGTTGCGTGCTCGGGCCTGAAGACCTGATGGGCCTTGGCGGTCACAGCCTCGAGCGTCATGGGTTCGACACTGGCACGAACACCAGAGAGAGGCCGTCCGTAGGGACTGGCGTCGCCGAAGAGAGCACGATTGGCGACTCGCGCGGCGACCACCTGCGGATTGTCGTCCTGCTGGCGGAGGTTCTCGAGGTGGAGCGCTTTCACGCGGGCCCAGTCGTCCTCTTCCATAGCAGGACGGATCACCGCGTCGGCGAGCAGCGAGGTCGCCTTGTCGAGATTGCGTTTGATGACGGTCATTGAAGCCTGCGCGGTCTCAACGCTCGCCGATGCGTCAAAGGTTGCTCCGAGCGACGTGATCGCATCCGCGAATTCGAGGGCATCAAGATCGCCCGCTCCCTCGTCGAGCATGTCGGCGGCGAGCGTGACCGTTCCCGGGCGCGCCGGGTCGTCGATCGGAGCTCCGGGGGTAAAGAGCACCGTCATGGAGACCATGGGGATCGAGGGCTTGGGGAAGTGCATGACTCGCACGCCGCTTGAGAGCGTGAAGGTCACCGGGGTTGGTGGCATCCACGCGGCGTTGTCGGCGAGCGAGGGTTGCTCGTCGCGAGCGGTTGATTCTCGGTCGGGAGACTCCGGCAGGACTCGGGCGATCAGGCGGGCGTCGGGCGTGAGCACCTGTGCCGCCCACTTGCGGACAGACTGTGGGGTTGCGTTGCGGTAGCGATCGAGATCGCGTTTGAATGAATCGGGCTCTCCGAAGTAGAACTGGTATGCATTCAATGCGTCGGCGCGACCGAGGACATCCTGCATCGACGCGACCATGGCGAGCTCTCGCGAGGCCTTGAATCGTTCGAGTTCGTCGGCCGTCGGCCCTTCGCTGGCGAGCCGCTCGAGTTCTTCGTCGATCACTTCCTCGACGCGATTCAAGTCGACCCCGGGGATCGCGTAGACGCTGATTGACAGAATAGAGCCGAGAAGGTTGGAATCCTGGTAGGCCTCGACCTCGGCGGCGAGCTGCTCTTCGATGACGAGGCGCTCGTACAGGCGGCTGGACTTTCCGTCGGCGATGACCTGGGCGGCGAGGTCGATCTCGGCGTTTCCGTCGGTGTAGATCGCCGGCGCGTGGTACCAGTAGGTCACGAGCGGGAGTTGCACCTTGTCGAGGGTTGTGAGGCGGACCACGCCCTTGAGCTTTGCGGGCGATGCGTTTGAGCCGGTCGTCGCGGCTCCGGCGGGAAGATCGCCGAAGAGCGACTCGATCAGCGGCTTCACCTCACTGGTCTGGAAGTCGCCAACGATGCAGAGAGAGACGTTGGAGGGCACGTAGAACGAGGCAAAGAAGTCTTTCACATCGTTGACGGTGGCGTCCTCAAGGTCCTCGTGCGTACCGATCGTGGGGATGTGGTACGGGTGGCCCTCGGGGAACATGAGTTGAGTCGCCATCAGGTAGGACTTGCCGTAGGGCGCGTTCTCGTAGGACTGGCGACGCTCGTTGCGAACCACGTCGCGCTGGAGATCGAGCTTCTGCTGGGTCATTGTGCGACCGAGGTCTTCGAGCCGATCGGCCTCGAGCCAGAGCAGCGTCGGCAGCAGGGAGGCCGGGCCGGACTCGAAGTAGTTCGTGCGGTCGTACGAGGTCGAGGCGTTGTTGGCGCCGCCGCCGGATTCCATGATGAGATCAAACTGGTTGTCGGGCACTCGCTCGCTTCCCATGAACATGAGGTGCTCGAAGAGATGCGCAAAGCCGGATCGCCCCTTCGCCTCGTCCTTGGAGCCGACTCGATACCAGAGATTCACCGCCGCGAGCGGCAGCGAGTGGTCTTCGTGCAGGATCACGGTCATGCCGTTGTCGAGCGTGTACCTCTCGTACGCGAGCGATTGAGCGCTGGACGTGCTGGACAAGGCGAAGGCTGCGACGATCGCGGCGAGGTTGCGGGCGAGCATGGGGACTCCTGTTTGCTCGGGCAGTCGGCGGGGCCGTGCCCGGACCAGTTCAAACGTGATCGAGTGTGCTACCGACACGCACAGCATATGTGGCACGGGCCGAATGAGAGGTTGAGGCGGGGCATCTCAGGGGCCCTCGGCCGAGGGGTCGAGGTACTCGATTGACATCGGGGCGACGCATTCGAACGCCCCTTCGGATGCGTTGACGCGAGCGGGCCGGACCTTGTCATGATCTGCTTCGATCGTGGGAAGACGCGGATTCGAGTACTCGGCGAGATCCATGATCAGCACTCCGCACGCGATCAGCGGAGCGGCAACATAGATCGCCTTCCGAGCATGGGAGAGGCGATCGATCGGCCATGAGATCGCGTACGCGATGAGGACCGCGAACGCGGGCAAGATGGAAGCGCTCTGGCGTGCGTAGCCGTAGAACGCGATGGTTACGATCAGCTTCGCCGCGATGACGATCAACCACGGGGTGCCCTTCCGCTCCACGATCAGGCGCAACGCCCCCACTGCGACCAGCGACAGGATCGGGATGCTCCACCATCGCTTGCTCCCAATCGGCGAAGTGGCGATATCGACGGGTTGGCGAACGAGTGTGCGGCCCAAGGGCATGTTTGTGGTGCCGAGCCCGCCGGTGATGCCACCTTCGAAGCGGAGGAGTTTCTGGCCGACGAGTGTGAGCCATGCGGAAGGATCCTCTCGGATGAATCCCAGGCCGACGCTGTAGCCCTCGTTGTAGAGGCGGAGATGGCTTGGGAGCGAGAGTGTGAGGTTGGGATCGGGGCCGAATCGGGTGTCGAACGCGGCGCGTGAGAACCCGCCGCCTGCATCTGGGTGATTCGCGAGAGCGAAGCAGAGCGGTCCCTGGCTGGAGACAAAGACCGGGACCCTCAGCGGCTCCGGCGTGTATCCGAACTCATCGGCGAAGTACCGCCGGACTCGGGCCTCGTTGATCTCCGGCTCTCGTGCGGCGCTCGCGATCGCGCTCAGGTACGCGGCGTTGTCGATTCGTGCGAATGCGGGAAGGGAATCCATGTACGCTCGGGCGTCCGGAGTCCACACGGGCCGGAGCGAGTCGTACTCGGGAAGACGCTCGGCGTGCTCGTTGATGCGGTGTGTGGCACGCGTGCCGCTGACGCTCCATGGGAGGCAGACGAGTATCGAGCAAGTGACGGTGAGTGCACCGAGCGCCAAGCGGCGGTTCCGGGGATGCGGCACCGCACGCGGCGCGGAGCGGATCACGTTCCACCCAACCAGCATGAGCATGAGGAGCGAGTGCTCGGCACGCACGAGGGTGGCGAGCCCGTGCAGGATGCCGAGCGTGATCGCGAGGAGCAACCCGACCCGTCGGTCCGATGCCGTCCATGTCCCTATCCACACGATCGTGACGAGCAGGAGCGTGTACAGCGCTTCGCCATTGAGCGAAGTGGCGAGAACCGATGCGTGGAATGAGAGCGCGAACCAGAGCGAAGCGATCAGGGCGGCTGGACGAGCGAATCGCCGATCTCCGACAGCCCCGAGCGAGCGGAGCGCGACCAGATAGAGCAGCGAGCACGTCATCGCGGAGATGACGCACCAAAGCACTTTGTAGCCCGTCCAGTCGGCGGGGATGCTCGCGGCGCCGAGTGCTGCGAGCAGATGCGTTACGGCGGGAGAATGGATGGGGAGGCCAAACTCGAAGAGTGAGTTGGTACTGATCGCCCGGAGCCAATCGATCCAGAGAGGGGCATCGCCTTCAAAGAGGACCGAGTGCGGCCACTGGCGATCGATCGATGAGAACAGAAAGAGGAGGCGGGAAGCGAGGCCCACGAGCCCGAGTGCGGCCGCGATGACGAGGTCCAGGCGAATTCCGGGTCGGTCGGGCTCGGTCATGGGCAAGACTATGTCGGCCGCGGTTCACTTTTGACCTGAGGCACGGTCAGGCGATCAGCACAGTGAAGCAGCCGAGCACGATGGTTCCGCCGTGGGCTGTGGAGTCGCCCATTCTGGCGGCGGGCATGCCCCCGATAAGCACCGTAGCCGAGCCCATGGCGATGGCGTCGGGCGGGCCGACGCAAGTCGCCATGTCGCCCATTCGTGCGGCTGGCATGCCGCCGATAAGGACGGTCGGGCATCCGGGAGGCAGGATCGGACCACCGACGTGCGGCTTCGGGCCGTCGAACATCGGGCAGACGTGCATGTCGGAGGCTCTTGCGGCGGGCATTCCCATGGGCTGATGTCTCTTGCGATGGACAGTGGCGCGGCAGGGTAGCGGACGACGATGGGTGCAGCGTCAGGGGGGGGGCGGTGCTTTGGTTCCGTGCGTGTGCGGCGCGGGATACTCCCAATCTGGCCGGAGTACCAAGAGGTCGATGCCTGGATCGGGCTGCTTGGCCGCCCAGATGAGATCTGAGGGCTGGGGAACGCCACCGAAGTACCGACTGGCTCGGATGGCACGCGCCCGAATCGCGTCCATCTGGGGCTGGCGCTCGCCGTGCTCGCCCTTGTGTGCCTCGGCGATGGCGATGAATTCGGTCTGGATGACTTCGGCGGCCTTTGGCTCTGCGGCGGGAAGTCGGTTGAGCGTCAGGGCTGCCCACCAGACCAGTTCGGTTGACGGCGCCGGGTCGAGCCGGGCGTACACACGAGCGAGCCGGCGTGCCCGGGCGGGCGTGGGCATCGCTTCAATCTCTCGACGGGCCGCGAGGTCGCGATCGAGGCGTGCGGTGTCGAGATTGGCGAACTGGAGGAGCATGTCCTGGCGGGACTCGAGGGTTCGCACAGCGCCCGGGGCCTGATTCGGATCGGTGTGCTTGAGTTCCGCGCCGAGCCGATCGGCCTCTCGCCTCGCCCACGCCCGAAGGCCCGCGGCTCCATCGGCGGGCGCGAGCGCCCAGCAGGCCTTGAACATCGGCTCCTGCGCCTTGGCGGGGTCGGCGCGACCGAGAAGCCCGTTGTAATGGTTAAGCGCGTGCGCACGCTGGTCGTCTTCACCCAGCCACGCGAGGGCCATCATCGCGGCGGCCGAGCGGCGGTAGTCTTGTGCGGACGATTCATACGGGCGCGCGATGATCGTCTTCCATTGCGGGGCGGTCCGGCGATAGGTGTGGAAAGAGGTCAGATCGGCGAGCCGCTCGATGACCTGGAGTTCTGCGTCGGGCGTGATACGGGAGATGCAGACGGGCTCGGCCACGAGTTGGTCGAGTGGTGTCGGTATCGGCGCTACGTCGTAGCGGGTGTCCGCCTCCAGGTAGGCGTCGAGACGTTCGAGGGTGGATGGATCGATGATGGGCATCGGGTGGTTCGCCCTTGCGGCCGGAAGATCAGATGTCTTCCCAGCCGGAAAAGACCTCGGTGGTGTTCTCGCGGATCATTGTGACGGGTACATCGGACGTGTTCAGGTCGAAATCGACCTTGAATCCATCGCTGATTCTCTTGGGGCCGTTGACGACCCGTTCATTGACGCCGACGGGTGAGCCGGGCCCCATGAGCTCGATCTTGCGATTCTTGGCGTGGATCGCGTCCATGAGCACGTGGCCGATCTCGTGCGGGACCGTCGTGTAGAAGCTCTCGGGCTGGCCGGGCTGGTGGAGTGTGTCCTTGTCGACGAGGAATGAGTTGGCGATGTCGTCATTCGCCGCCCCATGGCCGTATTTGTCGGTGTACTTCTTGAAGGGACAGAATGCGAGTCCCAGGGTGTTTCCACCGTCCAGAGGCCCTGTGACAAAGACATCTAAGCGATCGCGGCCTGTGTCGTAGTTCTTGAGGAGGAGCCGGCTGTTGGCGTGCCCGACATGGCGAACCGTGCCGTCTCCCGTGTTGAAGCCGGCCGAGGTGAGGTGCAGCGCACGAACGTCCTGCGTGGGATCGTCAGAGGTCTCGACCGTCACGCGGACGTTCTGGGTCAGCGGATCGCCAACGAGCACGTCCGCAGAGCCGGTGACGGCTCCGATGATGGGCGGGTTGGCGGAGTCACGGACCTTGATCGCCGCGGGCAGTTGGGCTCTGAGCGCGGCGGCGAGATCGGCGGCGGTCTGGGCGCATGAGGCACCCGGAGTCGTGATGATCGACGCGACGATGTCGACGGCCGGATCTGCCTTGACGCGCACCTTCACCTCTCGGCCTCCGGTCGCGGCGCGCCCGGTGGTTTCGTCGATGATGATCATGTTGCGTGGTGCCACAATCTCGCGTGTTTCTGCGACAAACTTGATACCGAGGTCGGCCTGCGCGTAGACCTGCCGGAGGTAGAGCAGGCACGTCAGCGCCACCTGCTTCTTGGTGGCGAGGAGCGCCCCGGTCGTCGGGTCCTTCAAGATGTGACACATCAGCTTTACACGCTTGCGATCGGTTCCGACAGGAGCATCCGCGGTCACCGTACACTTCTTCGGCGCTGGGCAGTTGGGGCGGGAATATGAGGCGCGGACGACCTGGTCGAGGATCTCCACCGCGTCGTTGTCGCCACCGTTGCCATCGGCCATCTCGGCGACGAGAATGGTCTGCGCATCGAACGGACGGCCCGGGCCGCCCGACTTGTCCGGATCGTCGACGACCATACGAAGGTACGCAGATCGATAGCACACCTTGCTCGGGACCGCCTCGCAGGAGACCCTCTGCTGGCGTTTGGCACGCTCGGCAACTGGGAACTGCTCGACCTGTCGCACGCCGCCGACGATCACGGGTTTCTTGTCGACGAGGACCGGCTTCATCGCTTCGAGCACGACCTCAACCTTTGCAGGGCCGGCGGGATCGACGACTTCGATCTTGAACGCATCCACGTCGTCATGGCCACGCTGATCGAACTTCGTGGCTTTCGGGAAGTCCTTGTCCGCTTTCAGCCCACCCTTGTTGGTCGGGAAGTTGCTGATGTGGAACTCGGTCATGTCGACATCTTCACGATATGGCTTGTCTGCCGAGCCGTGCGTGTAGCGGATGAGAACGGGCGGCGCTGACAGGAGTTTGAACTTGTGTGTCTTCTCGGTGGCCTTCGAGTCTTCCTTTTCGTCGATGTCCGGGATCGTGACCTCTTCACCCGCAAGGAGGAACTCTCGGTCGAGGAAGGGCTTGCCGGGGTTCGCGTCGCGCAGGGGCGCGCAGTCGAGGAAGCCCGCTCCAATGGCGAGGCCGCAGAGCGTGTCTCCTTGTTCAGCTATGACTGTCGTCGGCATGGCGGGCCTGTTCCCTGATCTGCTGTCGCTTGGCTACTGGGCTTTCCAGCAGGACTTGTCTCGCTTGAAAAACGTGACCTTGCATTCGCCGGGGTCGATTCCGTCCACACGGGCCTTGCCCTCGTCGTCGAGCGTGCCCTCGGCAACGGTCGAGCCGTCCGGGAGCGTGACTCGGTATGGCTCGCCGGGCACGGGCTCATCGTCCTGGTCGTGGAGTAGAATCTCGATCCACGACTTCTTCTCTTCCTTCTCTTCTTCCGTCTCCGCCGGCTTGTGCCCGGAGACCGCGGCTTCGCCGTACTTGCCGGATTCTGTCTTGCGCTGCTCTGCCTTGACCTCTTCGACCTCGCCGGGGTTGGCGTTGTCTGCCTCGTGGGGCTTCTTGGGCCCGGCGGGGGGGACGAGTGTGCAGAGCTTTCCGGCTTTCGGCGATGCCATGCGTGTGCCTCAGTTGATCATGACCACGCCGCCCTTGAGGGTCAGCATGCCGTCGCCCTTGACATCGGTCTTCGGGCTCTTGAGTTCGGCCATCCCGCCGGCCTCGATTTTCGCGGTGGCATCGGACTTCATTTCCAGCTTGGCGCACTTGGTCTTCAGGTCGACCTTGGACTTGATCTCGATCTCCTGATCGGCGGTGATGAGGATGCTCGTCTTCTCGATCGCGATGGCCGTGCCGCCGACTTTGATGGTGATGTTGGTGTCGGCCTCAAGACAGATGTTCTTGGCCTTGAGGTAATAATCCGACGTGACCTTCTCCGAGTGGTTCGCTCCGAATTCTTCGGCGACATCCCCCGCTACTGCCAGGGAGAACGTCTTGGCGACCTTCGCTGCCTGCTTGCCCTTGATGGTCAGGCTTCGATCGTTGCCGATCTCTTCGATGTGATCATGGTCGACGGTCTCATGCCGATCGTTCTTGATGTGATCGTACTTGTCGTTGTCGACCGCGAGGTGGCGATTGTGGAGGACAGACTCGAAGCGGTCGTTCTTGACGCGGACGTCGAGGTTTTTCTCGGCGTGCATGAAGACCTGCTCGTCACCCTTCTTGTCCTCGAAGCGGATCTCGTTAAAGCCCTGGCCGCTCTTGCTCGAGTTGGACTTGTTGCCGCTGATGGTCTTCATGCCGGGGAGGTCGTAGGGCGGCTTGTTGATGCCGTTGTAGACGCGCCCGGTGATGATGGGGTGATCGGGGTCGCCCTCGATGAACTCGACGATGACCTCCTGCCCGACGCGCGGCGTGTGGATCGAGCCCCACCGCTTTCCGGCGACTGTCTGCGAGACCCGGATCCAGCAGGAACTGGTCTGGTCGCCCTTCGCGTCCCGGTCCCAATGGAACATGACCTTGACGCGTCCGAACTCGTCGACGTCGATCTCCTCGCCCGACTTGCCGACCACGGTTGCCGTCTGGCAGCCGCTGATGAGCGGCTTTGGCGTGGTGCGGGCCGGTCGGTACTGCTGTTTCGCATCGATGACGAGGAGCGTGCACTGGTGCGAGTCGGAGGTGCTCTCTCCGGGTCCGCTCCGGTACTCGCCGACGGTCGCGGTTCGCGACGCGCCAACGATCAGGTACTTCTTGTTCTGATCCGCGCGTGGGTGCTCCTTGAGCTCGAACGTGTATCCGGTTCGGACGGGCTTGGCATCGGTGCCGGCGCGGGCCACGGAATGGTCCGCTTGGAGTTCCTGGAGGCGGATCTTGGCGTACTTGTCGCCATCGCCGGATTCGACATACTCACCCGGCCAGTCGTACATCTCGAATTCGGCGGCGGCGTGCTGCTTCGGCTCGGCAGCCTTGTTCAGGAGCTGTTTCTTGGGGAGCTTGAAGTCGAAGTCCTTGAGCACGTACGCGCCGGGCTGGACAGCATGCTCGACCACCCACGAGTCGATGCGCTCGCGGATCGCGGCGCCGCGCTGGTCGGGGCGGTACACGATGGACTCCAGCCCGGGGATTGGGCCATGCGCACTCGGCGCGTCGGCGAGCATCAGGGTGTGCTTCTTCTCTTCGTGCTTGAAGTAGTAGTAGATGCCCTCCTGCTCCATCAGGCGGCAGAGGAAGTTAAACGCGGTCTCGCGGTACTGGACGCAGTACTCCCAGGCGCGATAGGTGCCGGTGAGGCCGCTGGTGTCGAGATCTGAAAAGCCGAAGTCGTTGCAGACCTTTCTGATGATGTCGGGGACCGTCATCTCCTGGAATATCCGGCAGTCCGAGGTCCGGGTCAGGAACCAGAGCCAGGGCACGACCGTCATCTCGTAGCGAGCGAACTCGCCCTCGGATTCCACCTGGGAGAACCGGGAGACAAATCCATTGAAGTACTCGGTGCCTTTCGAGGCGTCGCCTCGCTCCAGGCGGATCACGACCCGCTCGCCGAGGATCTTCTCGAATTTGACCTCTCCATCGACACTCGAGAGTTTCAGATCGAAGCGAAAGGGGCGGCTGAGTTGCTCCGTCGCGCGGAGCGACTCGATGAGCAGCACATCCTCGCCGAGCGGCGTGCCGAGCGCCATGAGCCGCTGCGTTTGGGTTGGGCTGGCCATTTCCGTGCTCCTGAACACTCCGCCACGATGGCGGAGATCCCACTATACCAGACCAACGGACGATCCCACCCGGCTGACGCGGGCTCGCCCCCCAAGAGAGTCGCGAGATCGCGGCTCCGGCGCGGGACGAGGCCGGACGCGGCACGGTTACGCGAAGTCGTAGACGAAATCGGCGTCCTTGGCCGTGATTCGGACCTCCGCCAGGGCCTTGCCCTCGAGCATCGTGCCGAGGAACCTGCGACTGAGCGCGGGGAGCAATGTCCCGGTGAGGATGGCATCGATCATGCGGCCACCCGACTCATGCTCGGTGCAACGACTGCGGATGAGCTCCACCGCTGCGTCGTCGTAGGCGAGGCTGACCTTGTGGTTCGCGGCCACTCGCTTCACGACGCGATCGAGCTGCAGCCGGATGATGCTCCGGATCATCTCGTCGCTCAGTGGGACGTACGGGATGACCGTGATGCGGCCGAGGAGCGCGGGCGGGAAGACCTTGAGAAGGGGTTCGCGGAGCGCCTTGGAAAGGGAGTCCACATCCGGCATCAATTCCGGATCCTTGCACATGTTCATGATGAGATCGGTGCCGGCGTTCGTCGTAAGGATGATGATGGTGTTCTTGAAGTCGATGAGGCGGCCTTCGCCGTCCTCCATGAATCCCTTGTCGAAGACCTGGAAGAAGATCTCGTGGACATCGGAGTGGGCCTTCTCGACCTCGTCCAGCAGCACAACGGAATACGGCTTTCGGCGCACGGCCTCGGTGAGCACGCCGCCCTCGCCATAGCCAACGTACCCGGGGGGCGCTCCCTTGAGCGTGGAGACGGTGTGCGCCTCCTGGAACTCGGACATGTTGATGGTGATCAGGTTGTGCTCGCCTCCATAGAGCGATTCGGCGAGAGTCAGGGCGGTCTCTGTCTTACCAACGCCGCTGGGCCCGGCGAGCATGAAGACGCCGATTGGCTTGCTCGGGTTATCGAGTTTGGCACGGGAAGTTTGGATGCGCTTCGAGATCGCCTCAAGCCCGTGGCTCTGGCCGATGACTCGCTTACCGAGCGTGGTCGCTAAATTCAGCACAGATTCGATCTCGTTCTTCACCATCCGGCCCACGGGGATTCCGGTCCAATCGGCGACGACCGAGGCGACGGCCTGGGCATCGACGCTCGCCATGATGAGGGGCGTGTCGCCCTGCAGCGTCGCGAGTTCGGCCTGGAGCACCTTCAGCTGCTCGAGGAGTCTGGCTCGTTCTTCGCTGGTCGGAGGCGCTGCGGGATTCGGATCGGCCGGCTTGTCCTGATCCGGGCCTCGGAGCTGGGCTCGGATGCCGAGGATCTTCTCGACGAGCACCTTCTCATCATCCCAGTGCTTCTCGAGCGCAGCCAGCTTGGTGCGTTCCTCGGCGACCCGCGATTCAATATCGGCCTTGCGCGCGGTGTGCTCAACGCCAACGGCCTCTTCTCGGCCGAGGATCTCGAGCTCGGTCTCGAGCGCCTGGATGCGACGACGGGTGTCCTCGACCTCCGGTGGGACGGCGTGTTGCCCGATCGCGACGCGAGCGCAAGAGGTATCCAGCAGACTCACCGCCTTGTCCGGGAGCTGGCGAGCCGGGATGTAGCGATGGCTGAGACGCACGGCGGACTCGATGCCCTCGTCGAGCAATTGCACCTTGTGGTGGCGTTCGAGCATCCCCGCCATCTTGCGCATCATGATGATCGCTTTGTCCTCGGTCGGCTCATCGACCTGGACGACCTGGAAGCGGCGCGTGAGCGCGGGATCCTTCTCGAAGTACTTCTTGTACTCGGCCCACGTTGTGGCGGCGATCGTGCGAAGGTTGCCGCGTGCGAGCGCGGGCTTCAGAAGATTCGCGGCATCGCCCGTGCCAGCGGCACCCCCCGCACCGATCAGGGTGTGGGCCTCGTCGATGAACAGGATGATGGGCTTGGGTGAGGCCTGGACCTCGTCGATCACCTGACGAAGCCGGTTCTCGAACTCGCCCTTCATGCTCGCGCCGGCCTGGAGCAAGCCCATATCGAGAGCGAGGAGCGAGACGTTCTTCATGGGCGGCGGCACATCGCCCTGGACGAGCCGGTGCGCGAAGCCCTCGACGACCGCGGTCTTGCCAACACCCGCCTCGCCGGTGAGGATCGGATTGTTCTGGCGGCGGCGCATGAGGATGTCGACGACCTGCCTGATCTCCTCGTCGCGACCAACGATGGGATCGATCTTGCCGGTGCGGGCCTGCTCGGTCAGGTCGACACAGAATCGCTTGAGCGCTTCGCCCTTGCCCATCTGCGCCGGGGCCATCGAGCCGCTCGCTTCACCGGGTGTGCCGGACTGAACGCCCCCACCCTCGCGGCCCGCGAGCGTGTCCTCGACGGAGCCCGAGACGATCTTGGCAAAGTTCTCGTTGAGATCCTCGGACTTGATCTTGTCGAACTCTGCCGAGATCCTGCGGAGCGCGTTTCGGAGGTCGCGCGTCTCGAGCATGCCGATCAGCAGGTGCCCGCTCCGGATCGCGGTTTCGTTGAACATGAGCGAGCCATAGACCCACGCGCGTTCGACGGACTCCTCGAACTGAGCGGAGAGGTCGGAGATCGACGATGCGCCGCGCGGCAGGCGATCGAGCGCGGCGGTGATGTCCGAGGCCATTCGGCTCGGTTCGAGCTTGTAGTGCTTGATGATGCGGAGCAGATCCGAGTCCTGGAGTTGGAGGATCTGGTGGATCCAATGCTCGAGTTCGACATACGGATTGCCTCGCATCTTGCAGAAGACCGTGGCGGCCTCGGCTGCGCGATAGCACAAACTGTTGAGCTTTCCGAACAACGCCGCACGCGAGATCTCTGCCATGGCACGCTCCCAGAGCCCCGGAGTCGGGGCGTTCACTACTCTACATTCCTACGCCGTCGGACGCAGCACGAGGTCATCCGCGTCCGATTCGGGCGGTTTGGTATTCAACCATGTCGTCCAGCCGAGTCGACCGGCCTTCCCCAGACAGACCGCGGGGACTTCCTCACGCCTGAGGATGAGGCGACAATCCCAGATGAATTCCTGTCCGCAGTAATTCTTGATCCAGTCGGTCAGTCGTCCGAAGCTCTTCCCGATAGGCAGAAACCGCTCGAAGTCCTCGATCCCCATCGGTCCCAGACGGAGCCGAAACGACTGAAGGACATCCCAGAAGCGTGAGCCGACGATACAGGTCTTGCCGAGCGTGCCGCTGGCGGGATCGCTGCCGAGCTGGCAGGTCGCATCGGGGGGAAGACTCATCCAACGGCCGACGTACTCCTCGAGGGTGCATCCAACGCCGAAGTAGCCGGCGACGATCGACTCGAGCCCCTCGGGGTTCCGGGTCTGGATGACCAGCCGCCCCGCGAAGTGGCTCTTGGCCAGGTCGGAGACGCGGTCTCTCCTCTGGAGCGAGGGCGTGCCATACCCGGCGAGCGAGAGCACGTAGTTGGCGAATCGGTCGTCGTCGGGGCGATCGAAGCTGACGGTCTGGTGGCCGACCGTCCACGCGCGGTAGAAAAGCGAGATCATCCGGTGGTTGAAGACATCGAAGAAGCGAGGAATGGTCTCGTCGCGTGAGTTCAGCTCTCGATCGTGGGCGTACTCGGTGATGTGGATCGGCATCGGCCCGTTCGGACCGAGCATGCCAAGGAAGTACACGAGCATACGGGCGGGCGAGTCCGGCGCGACGGGATCCGCGCCGGTGATGCGGGAAATCGTTGACGGGGCGAACGCGAGCGAAGCCTCCTGGCCAAAGCGGATCGGGTCTTCGGCGATCCGATCGGCACGGCCGACGCGCGGGCGCGCGGGATCGGCGGCCTCCAGGCGGCGCACCGCCTGGAAGAAATCGAACGCGTGCGGCGACTGGCGCAGGCGTTCGATCAGATCGTGTGTCGCTGCCCGATGTTCGCCGGCCACCTCATCACCTCTCCACGCTCGTTGGAGACAACGAGCGTCTCCGTGAACGAATTGATCGATACATACTGCGAGAAAAACGCGTCGAGCACCGAGCCGAGCACAAAGATGCCCAGCCCCTCGAAGGGCTGCTCCTCAAGCCTGAGCTGGATTTCGGATCCTCGTGCGAACGAGACGGGGCCGGTCGCGTGGACACGCCGGACGATCGGGGTTGCGCTGATCGATCGCACACCCGAGATCTGCTTCAACATCGCAGAATCCGCCGGATCGACGTACAGCGTCAGCAGATCGCGGAGCGCGGCGGCACCCTGGCTCTCATCGCTGTCGGCCAGCGACAGGTAGTTCAAACCCAGATGGCTGATGAGCCGCCACGCGGTCTCGCTCTGCGCGAACGAGGGTCGCGGTGGCGTCGGGCCCGCAATCACTCGGGCAGATTCCACGGCGACACCAACGTCGAGTTGGAAGTCGCTCGCACCCACTCCGATCGGCATGCGCAGCGGCAGATCACGATTGGTGCAAAGGGCCTCGACGGCCAATTGACGAAGGTCCCCCCGATAGGGCGCGGCCCGAGCGTCAACGAGCGAGACGTAGACCTCCGAGCCGCCGTAGCTCGACCGCCGGCCGCCCTGCCTCTCTCGCTCGGTGAGCGTCCGAGGCAGGCGGTTCACGCCGAAGTACGCCGGCGCGTCGTTGTCCGCGTCGAGGTCGGTGGCCGAGTAGAAAGGCTTGAAGTCGGTGAGTTCCTCGAAGCCCGCGCCGTAGCCGGTCACCCGCTCGACCTGATAGACCTCGAAATCGAGCGGACGTGTGCGGTCCGGCACGACGTGGAACTCGTGGAAGCGATCGGACACGTGGATGCGATCGAGCTTCTTGGGAAAGAGATTGATGATGGGAGTGGCAAAGAGGGCCACGTTGTTCTGGTCGATCTTCTCGAGCTTGGGATCCTCGGCCTTGAGCGGGACGATGATCTCCATCTCGTTGGTGCCGTTGCGCTTCGCACCCGCCTGTAGCCCCGAGAGCTCGACAAACATGAACCGTTGCGGGAAGCTGAAGTACTCGTGAAGCATCCGGTAGCCGTGGAAGGACCTCGGCCCGAAGCGCAGCATGGCGTCCTGCGGGTCAAAGCCCATTCGCCGGACGTGGGCCTTCCCCACGCGCTCCTGCCATCCGACGGGTCGCGCGGCGGGACGCGTGATGACACCCTCGGCGTGGGCGAGCAGGGCCTCGTAGATCCGAGCGGGCACATCGCCGGAACCCCGGAGGAAAATGGTCAGGCGGTCGAGCGAGAGTTCTTTGAACGAGAGTCCGGCGGTCGAGCGGAGCTTGATCCGGAGCGCGGCACGGCGAACACCCACGCGCGGAAGCGAGAGGGTCTCGACATCGCGGGTGTGGTACGAGACCTCGGAGATCGCGAGGGGTAGGAGCGTGACCGGCTGGCAGGTGCGATACTCGCACGCCGTCTGCTCGTTGCGGCCGATCTGGCTGCGCATCGATGTCCCACGCGGGACGACGAAGCCGGGCGCGAGCCCCCCGTCCTCGAGGTCGGGCGCAACCTGCACCACCGCCATGGACGGTGTCGGCGCGAGGTAGTGCGGACAGACGCTGTCGAGGATTGCGTTGGTGAATCGCGGGAACTCGGCGTCGAGTTTGAGCTGGACACGGGCGGACAGATATGCGAAGGACTCGATGAGGCGTTCGACGTATGGATCGCTGCACTCGAACTGTTCGAGCGAGAGACGCTGCGCGATCTTCGGAAACTCCTTGGCGAAGTCGTGGGACGACTCGCGGAGATGGGCCAATTCCCGCTCGTAGTAGTCAAGGAACTGGCGGCGGCCGCGGTTATCCATCGGCGCCCTCCCTGACGCGGCACTCGCCGGTTTCGAGATCGACCTCGGTGCGCAGGTAGAGCCGCTCGGGAAGCGGATAGGCCCAGAGTTCGCCCTCGATCTCGATGCTGATGGAGGGACCTGATCCGGGACTGCTCACGACGCGGATCGAGAGCCCGGCGCTAGAGATCCGGGGCTCGTAGCGTTCGATGGACGCGGTCACCAGACGCTCAAGCTGATCGGGCGGCAGGCTGGTGGATGAGCGGCCGGAGAGATCCGGCATGCCATAGTTCAGCACCGAACTCGCCACATTCTCGTAATCATCGAGCTCGCCGGTGAGCGTCTTGTTGGGCGAATTCAGCAGCCACACAAGGTCCCGCAGCACTGCTTTGCGATAGAGACGCATGGACATGATCCGCTTGTCGCGTCCCTCGACGGCGGAGCTCGGCTCTTCGTCGGTGAGCCGATCGAGAAGGCACGGCTGCAGGCGTTCGCTTGGCGTCAGCTCCGGCATTTTGCATCAACCCTCGACATTGGGTGAGCTGTCGCCGGGAATCACGATCGATCGCACTTCGAGCAGCGGAACCTCGCCCGTGTCGGTCGCGAACATCCGCTGACCGAGGCCGACCTGCTGATCCGCCCCGGCGTCGATCCAATCGGTCTTGCGGCCAAGCCGGATCGCGTCCTCGCTCGATGTTTCCGAACCGGGATACCGAGCCGGGATCAGGCCGACTTTGACACCGCCGTTGGTCCACGTGAAGACCGCTGGCGTCCAGACCACATCGCGTAGATCGGCGGGCGGCTCGATCGCGACCTCCTGAATGTGGTTGATCGGCACCCAGTAGTACTTCCCCTCAATGATCGCTTCGATCACAGGGCCGAGTCGCTGGTCGGCGTCGGCAAGCCACTCGAAAGACTCGCCGTTGATCGTCCCGCTCGAAGCCGGCGCGGCATCGAACGCGCGGGCCCGAAGCTCTGCGGCGGCCGCGGCCTGCCCCCGGGACTGCAGATGCAGGGCCTGCACGAGCCAGCCAATCCATTCCTGTGGCTCGCCAAGGAGCAGCGGGCTGCGTTTGCCTGCAAAGATGTCCTTGCGAAGCGCCTCGCACGCGAGGGCCGGGCGGCAGACCTCGGCCATGAGCAGCGTCGATGGATCCAGGTCCGCGGCGACATTGAGCTGCGTCAACGCCCGATCCCAAGCACCCGTCACGCAGAGCAACTGAAAGAGGAAGACGCGATGCTGAGCCTTGGCGGGCTCCTTTCGCACCTGCTCCTGGAGTCGCGCCAGCGCGTCGGCGAGCTTGCCTTCCTTGAGTAGCGAGGCGGCGGCGGCGTCCATCGTTTCATGCTCCCAGCTCGTTGCACCGACAGGTTACGCGGATGCGCCCGGAGGGAGGCGCAAGCAAATCGCCGACACCCTCGTCGGAGGGTGTCGGCGTTTGGAAATGCGGTTCGAATCAGCCGCCCTTGTTTCCGACCAGATCCCAGTGGGCCTTCACATCGCCGGCGGCCTTGCCGGACTTGTGATCGGTCGTGGTGTAGATCCACTCGATCTTGCCGTAGTTGAAGCTGATCTCCTCGAGCGGAAGTGCCTCGCCACCCTGGGCGCTGCCGCCGGGACGAACGGAGGAGACGATCACATCGTACATCTTGTACTGCATGTAGCGCTGCTTGTCTCCGGTCGCGCGGCAGAGTTCAACCGTGACTTCCGGGATGTGCTCGCCGTTGCAGCAGGCGTAGTTGAGCTTGGGCGAGGCCTTGTCGAGGGCCTTGACGGCGGCGAAGTCGGAGTGGTCGGTGCGTGCCGCGGTGCGAGCACCGCCGCTGGAGTGCGAGCCGCCCGCCATCTGCGTCAGACCGTGGCTGAAGGAGAGGATCTCGATCCAGTCCTTGTGCTTATCGTCGGTGGACTCTCCGGGAATGGTCGAGATCTTCAGGAATGCGTCGAAAGGCATGTGAATCCCCTTATTGGATGTTCAGTTCTTCTGATTGACTTTGTGCGACCGCTGCGAAAGAGAGACGTTCGATGCACGCATCGGCGCGCACCGGTTTATCCGCCGCTCTTCACAGACGGCAGCTTCGAGACGAGACGGAGCGAGACAGTGAGGCCCTCGAGCTGGTAGTGCGGCCGCAGGAAGAACTTGGAGGTGTAGTAACCGGGATTGCCGGGGACTTCCTCGACCTTGACCTCGGCAGCCGCCAGCGGATACCTGGCCTTGGTCTCTTCCGACGCGTTGGGATCTGCGGTGACGTACTGCATGATCCAGTTGTTGAGCCACCGCTCCATGTCCGGACGCTCCTTGAAGGAGCCGATCTTGTCTCGGACGATGCACTTGAGGTAGTGGGCGAAACGGCACGTCGAGAAGAGATACGGCAAGCGAGCGCCGAGCTGCGCATTCGCGGAAGCATCGGCGTCGTCATAGACCGCGGGCTTGTGGAGCGACTGGGCACCGACGAACACGGCGTAGTCCGTGTTCTTCCAGTGTGAGAGCGGCATCATGCCGTTCCGCGCCAGTTCGGCCTCACGGCGATCGGTGATCGCGATCTCGGTCGGGCACTTCATGTCGACGCCGCCGTCGTCCGTGGGGAAAGTATGGCAGGGGAGCCCCTCGACCATGCCGCCCGACTCGACGCCGCGGATGCGTGAGCACCAGCCGTACTGCTTGAATGATCTGGTGATGTTGGCGGCCATCGAGTACGCGGCGTTCGACCAGACGTACTTGTCGTGCTTGGCGCCCTCGGTGTCCTCCTCGAACGCGAAGTCTTCCACGGGATTGGTCTTCGATCCGTATGGGATTCGAGAGAGGAATCGCGGCATGGCGAGGCCGATGTAACGGGAGTCTTCTGACTCACGGAGTGATCGCCACGGCGCATACTCGGCCGTGCCGAAAATCTTGGTGAGGTCCCGAGGATTTGAGAGCTCCTGCCAGGACTCCATGTTGAGCAGCCCGGGCGCAGCGGCAGCCAGGAAGGGGGCGTGGGCCGCGGAGGCGATCTGCGCCATGCCGGAGAGCATCTCCACATCGGGCGGGCTGTGGTCGAACTCGTAGTCACCGACGAGGGCACCAAACGGCTCTCCACCCGGAGTACCGAACTCGTCCTCGTAGAGCTTCTTGAAGAGCGGGCTCTGATCCCACGCCGCACCCTTGAACTTCTTGACGACCTTCGCCGCATCCTTTTTAGGGATGTTCATGACGCGGATCTTGAGCGTCTCGTCGGTCTCGGTGTTGCTGACGAGGTAGTTGAGACCTCTCCACGTGCCCTCGAGCTTCTGGAAGTCCGAGTGGTGAAGAATCAGGTTCAGCTGCTCGCTGAGCTTGCGGTCGATTTCCGCGATAATCGCCGAGACGGACTTGACGACATCGTCGGAGATGATCTTGGTGTCTTTGAGCGCCCATTCCGCAAGGGTCTGGACGCCGTCCTTGATCGCTTCCTGGGCGCGATCGGATTTGGGTTTGAAGCTGGACTTGAGCAGAGACTCAAACTCTCCGACCTCGACTGTTCCAGCGGCTGCCTGCGATTCTGCCTGGGGGTTGCTTTCGGCCATGTTCAGCTCTCCGATCCTTCATTGCCAGCGGACTTGGGCGCGGACGCGAGCGTCTGCAGAAGCGTCGGATCGCTGAGTGCCTTCGCGAGCACCTTCTCCGCGTCCGCCTTTCCATCCATATACGAGAGGAGATTCGAGAGCTGTGTTCGCGCCGTGAGCAGCTTGTTGAGCGAATCAACCTTGCGAGCCACGGCGGCGGGCGAGAAGTCGTCCATACTCTCGAACGTGATGTCGACGCTCAGGTTGCCCTCGCCGGTGAGCGTGTTGGGCACCTGGAATGCGACCCGCGGCTTGGACGCCTTGAGACGCTCATCGAAGTTGTCGATGTCGATCTCGAGGAACTTACGCTGCTCGACGGGTGCGAGCCCCTCGGCAGGATTGCCCGACAGATCGGCCATGACACCCATGACGAACGGCAGGTTGATCTTCTTCTCCGCACCGTACAACTCCAGGTCGTACTCGATCTGAACGCGGGGAGCCCGGTTACGGGCGATGAATTTTTGGCTGCTCTGCTTGGCCATGACAACTCCTTGGAGGACCGGCGCGAAGGGGAACGCGGACCGTTAGGTCTGCTCGGTCAGATTCTCCCCGCTGATGGTGGAAAGCTTGTCCAACGCTTCGGGTGACATATCCCGAATAATGTCCAGAAAGCTCCGAGAGACCAATCGCTGCGCGCGACGCAACAAAATCGGGATTGGGCTCGACGGCTCATGTCGCTCATAGTACTGGCAGATCAGGTCCAACGCACGACGAACGTCTTCAGCGTTGCGAATCTGGCCCGAGACGCCCCTCGCCGCGCCGTCAGCACCGCCGCCGCCGGACTCCGCCTCTACCGGTCCAGGCGTCCCAAGTCTCGCCGAAAGGTGGCTGTCGAGCCGCTTGGTCATGTCGGCGAACAAAGCACGAAAGGGGCCGAGCGAAGGACCAATTCCGGGACCCGCGTGGGTCAGAAACGCGGCCTCGATCGCCTTTGCGGCATCGTGGCATTCTTGCGCAGCCGCACGCGTCGCCTGCAGCGCTTCAACCGGCGTATCGGTGAGTGCCGCCTCGATCACGCTGGGCTCTGGTGCCGACTTTTCGGGTGCGGGCTGCTCGTCTCCAGTCGAGAGTCGCATGTCGAGCAACGAGAAGCGGCCCAGCTGGGGAGAGGCGCAGAGCGGCACACGCACCGCTCGCTCTTGGAACCTGAATGTGTCACCGAACGTCGAGGGCGAGACCGCCAGCGCGGAAACGATATTCGCTCTCTCTGTCGGGTCGTTGTTGTCGTCCGGATCGAGGCGCGGGAATGCGGTCTGCCACATCTTGTCGAGCAGTTCCGCGGTCAACCGAAGGCCGGAAGCCAGTCCGGCCAAGCCGTCCGTCTGCGTGCAGGACAACGCGACCAGCATGGCGAGCCGCAGGTCTTTGGAACGTGCGAAGAGTTCCAGTGACGTCGACTTGATCGACGGCCAGTGCGGATCCTCGGCGGGGATGATGGAGTCGCCCGTCTGGCGCTCTGGCGTTCCCTCCGCATCCTTCAAGAGCGTCACGTATGCGGCGTCATACGCGAGATCCTCGCCACAGGGCGAATCGCCGGGGATGGGTTCAAGCAGCTTGCCGACATCAAGAACGCTCAACGGTCACCTCGTCTTGGATCCGATCTCTGACTCGCACCAATCGCTGATGCTGCCAATCGCTCACTCCGCCATCGCGGGCTCCTCTGTGGTCGGTTCAGCATCGACCGGCGGCTCCTCAATGGGCGTGCCCTCATCGAACTCCGCTTCCTCATCGGTGGAAATGCTGCGGTTCGGCTCGACGGCTTGACGCAGATACGTGGGGGGCAGGCGGCGATCCGTGATGCTGCTCGAGATCTGCTGCCACGCCTTCTCCAGTTCAAAGTCAGTCAAGGCGAGGAGTCGAAGCTGCGCGAAGAGGCGCTCGAGCCCCTGAAGATCGGCCAGAGCATCCGAGTGCTCGGGGCTCGACTCGACGAACCGGCGGAATGCGACGCCATCGGTCACGCGGACCTCGTCGGTCGTTTCGAGATAAGCGTCGGCCGCATTCAGCAGGTGCTCCTTCAACTGAGCGCGGCGCTCGGAGTTGTTCTCGCCGAGCACCTCGGCAACGGTCTGGAGCGCGGACGTCACCACCGACTGGGTCAGGCGGCTCTCCGTGATGCGTGTGTCACGCGGCTTGTAGTCCGGGATCTCCGGCAGATCGTCGTAGACCGCGCGACCGACGAGGGCTTCCACCAGAGTCTGTACATCCAGCCCACGCGGATCGACGCCGATCTCGCGGAGCTGATCCTCCTGGGCACCGCCGATCGAGGTTCCGCGACGGACGTTTCCGCTCTGTGACTCACGGGGCGCGGCACCGGCGATCGCTTCGCTCACGTTGGTGTTGGTCGGGCCCTGTGCACGAAGGTCAAGCACGAGCGTCGTGCCCGCCTTGAAGAACTGGCTCTCATCCACCGAACCAAACGCCCGCTGGGAGAAGCCGCTGAGTGATGGCGAGAATCCGCCGCCCGATTGCGTCGCGAAGAAGACCAGGCCGTCCGGATCCAGCGTCGGCGTCGTCGAGAAGTCGATCCGATCCTTCGCGACAAAGTCGACACCTTGATCCGTTCCGGGGGCCTGGGGCCCGACGATCGTGCCGCCGTCTCGGGTGAGAATCGTGATGCTGCCCGCCTGCACCGAGATGTCACCGAGCGCGGAGAGGTCGCCGAGTATCGCCTGATCGGCGGAGATGTTGATGTCGCCCAAGGCGGTGAGCTTGTCGTTGCGCCCCATCTCAAATCGCGTCCCTGAGTCGATCGAGATTCCCTGCCGGGAGACGATCGTCGCAATCTGCGGGACAGTATCTCTCGCGATCGGATTGAACTCCAAGTGGCTCAGGGCTCTGGTCGCGCCGATGTCGCCACCGAGTTCGATAATCGGAATCGTCTCGGGATTCGACGGCAGATTCACGGCAAGCGTCTCGGTCTGAACTGTCAGGCCCGCGTCCAAACTCGGCGCGGCATCAATCGTCGATCCGAAGGCCACGCCACCGAGGCCGGTGATGCCGATGTCCATCGACAGCAGGATTGGCGTCTCGATACTGACGAAGCCATCGGCGTTGATGTCCCCGCCGAGTGTCGAGATGGCCGTGCCATCGAGGTCACGAATCGTGAAGCTCGAGAGCGGCGAACCGTTGCCCACGCCCGCGAGAGAGATGTCTCCAGTGGAGCGAACTTCGAGTGAGCGAGCGCCGCCGCTCGCGTTGACGTCCTGAGCCAGCGAGATCTGGCTTCCCTCGAGCACGACGTTGCCGGTCAGTCCGATCGGGCCGGAGAACGAGATGGGCGTTGCGCCGTTCACGAGATTTGTGCCGAGCAGCACGCCGCCGGGGCCGTCCTGCGTGAACGAGCCGCCGTAGGCGACTGCAGATGATGCGGGCAGGCGGAGCTGGCCCGTATTGGTAACCGCGATGGACCCGGAACCGCCCGCGTTCATCCCACCGAGCACGTCGAATGCCGTGCCGTTGAGATCGATGCCCGCTACGCCGGAAGAGCTCAGCAGACCCGAGAATGCGCTGAGCCCGGCCCCCGCGACCTGCGAGATGGAGCGAGCGGTCACCGCGCCCGTGCTGACATTCCTCGCGTTTGCGATCACAAGATCAAGCAGGGCCGTCGAGGCGCCCACGGGTTGTGTGAGGGCGATGTCGCCGAGCGAGCCCGCATTCAGCGTGAGGTTCTGCGCGCCGTCCACTGCACCAAGCGTGATGTTTGCACCTGCGCCGCCACCGGTCGTGAGGGTGATGGCGCCGGATCCGAGCGAGTTGCTGCCGATGAATCGCTGCGAACCGATGGTGTTCGTGTTCGCGAGATTGATCGTGGCAGCCTGGGCATCGATCGACTGGAGCGGCGTCGTGCCCCCGACCGGTGCACCGAACGTGATCTGTCCGAGCGGCGCGCGAGCCGTGACGCTGGACGCGCCATTGAGCGACTGCTGGAACGCGATATTGCCGCCATCGGCGGTGGCGAAGGTCGCGTCGGACGCCGTGACACTGACCGGCCCGCGGAAGATCTGCGTGCCGACCGAGTTCACGCCGACCGTCGAGATCGGGCTGCCGGAGATATCGACCGACGAGAAGGGAGTCGATCCACCGACGACACCCGCGAGGACGACGGAGCGAGCGCCCGCATTGATCACAAGGTTGTTCGCACCGTCGAGCGTGCTCGAGAAGTCGATGGATGCGCCCGAGCCGCCATCGGTCGAGAAGACGATCGTGCCGGGCAAACCCGCGCCGGCGTCGAATGTCGTTGCAGCACCGTTGTGATCCTGCAGCCCAACCGTGCGGACCTGCGATCCGCCGAAACGGATGCCTGCTCCGGTCGAAACAAGAGAAGTTGGGCGAGTCGTGCCGCCGACATCGCTGGCGAAGGTGACGATCCCGCTCGTGCCTGCGTTGGCAACCAGGTTTCCGGAAGCATCGAGCGTACCGTTGAACGAGATGTCATCGCCCGCGGTGCCGCCCGTTGTGAACGATGGCGTTGCGCCGGTTGCGATCGTTGAGCCGTTGAAGGCCTGGAGCCCTGTCGTCGAGACACCGGGAACGGTGATGCTCCCACCGGTTGCGACGAAGGATGCCAGGGGCGTTGATCCGCCGACGAGACTCTGGAGCAGCACCGCACCAAGGCCCGCATCGAGCGTGAGCGTGTTCGCTCCGTTGGTCGTGCCAGTGATCGTGATATCGCCACCCTTCGGTGCTCCGACGCCGCCTTGCGTGGAGATCGCGACATTCGCGCCCACGATGACCGAATCATCGATCGTGATGTCGTTGCCGTTTGTGGTGATTCCGGCGTTGAGCGTCGTGGTGGCATCCGGACCATCGATGAGGATCGAAGCGTTGTCGCTGCCGACCATCGCGGAGTTCACCGACACAGAACCGCCGAAGGGTGTCAGGATGCGAACCGGGTCACGGAATGTGATCGGCCCCGTCACGATGGCGTGCGCACCGTTGTCCTCGCGTCCGATCGTGATCTGCGTGAATCCGTCGGCGAGGAATCCAAGCTCGGCGATGGTCAGATTGAGCGGCGCTCCGGACGCGCCCGATGCGATGTTGATTCCGAGACTCGGTGTGCTGGGCTGGAGCACGATCGTGCTTCCAGCGACGGCGCCGGTGATATCGATCTCATCGCCTGTAAGTGTAATCGCAGGGCCCACCCCCCCACCGCTGCGGATCGCGATGCCACCCAGCGTTGCCGCACCCGTGCCGGAGTCGATCGAGATGGTCTGGCCCGCGGCGGTGCCAACGAGCGAGTCCGTTGATATCGCGCCGTTCAGGCTGGCCATGCTCAGCCCGGTCGATCCCGTGAGATCCGTTGAGCCGCCCGAGAGCGTGATCGAGTCGCCGCTCGCGAAGAACTGCGTCAATCCGGCCGCGAGCGTCTTGGCCGGGGCGCTGTACGTTTGCTGGTTTGCGCGATAGATCAGGCCGTTGAACGTGACCGAAGTCGTGCCGACGATCGAGGTGATGCCGCTGACTCCCTCGCCGGCCGCACCGATCGCTTCCAGAGCGATGTTGGCGGCGGTTACGGTGAGCGAGTCCAGAGCCGTCGTCGCTCCGACCACACCGTTGAGGGCCGCATCGCCGGCCCCCGCAGCGATCGAGAGCGCGGCGGCACCATTGACTGTTCCGTTGATGGCGATGTCATCGCCGATGGCACCGGCGGAGGTGATCGTGACCGGACCTCCCAGCGTGACCGGACCGGTGACAGCAATGCCGCCGTTGCCGATGCTGGTGAGATCCGCGCCGAGCGTCACACCAGCCGTGCCCTCGATCGTCTGTGAGGTCGTCGTGGTGACGGCACCGAGGTCGACCGTGTTCGCGCTCACACCGAGAGAGTGCACCGGGCTGCCGGCGCCGATCGCCCCATTGAAATCGGCCAAGCCGCCCGCGACGACATTGAGAACCTCCGTCGGCCCGGAGGCCGTGCCATCAACCGTCGAGCTGAATGTCGCGTTGGTCGCCGCGTTCACGTCGAGGTCCGCGTCGTCGGCGAGCGCGACCGGGCCCGTGAACTCAACCGCTCCTGTACTGGATGCAACGGTCGTCAGAGGCGTCTGAACGGCGATCGTTCCGCCCTGGAGCGACAGCGACCCGGAGCGGTACGCCGAACCGGTGAGTGAGAGTGCGTTCGTCGCGGTCAGCGCGGTCGCGCCCGACACGCCATCGCTGGAGCCGCCGATGCTCGCGACATTGATGTCGGCGCCCGTCGCCGTGAGCGACGCGATCGCCCTGTTCGCGCCGGTCGCGCTCTGGAGATTCACACTTCCGGTGCCCGCCAGCGCGGTCAGACCGAATGTGCCGACGGGCGACGTTCCGATCTGATCGATCGTTCCTGCGATGGTCACATCGCCCGCAGTTGCAGCCCCGGTGCTGAGCACAACGTTCGCCGCGACCAGCACGCTGTCGCTGATGACGATGTCATCACCATCTGTGGTGATGTTCGCCGCAAGCGTCGTGGTCGCGCCCGAGCCGTCGATCAAGATCGAGGCGTTGTCCGAGCCCGTGATGCCGGCGTTTCCGACGAACACCGAGCCCCCGACGGGGGTACGAATGGTGAGCGGATCGCTGAACGAAAGGGTGCCGACCCGGATCTCGTGGCGACCGTCTGCGCGGCCGATCGTGACCGAGTCGAATCCGCCTGCGAGCGTCGCGACCTCCGCAGTGGAGAGCCCGAGGAATCCGACCGCAGGGTTGGTTGTCGGGCTGGAGAGCGAGATGCCACGCGTGGCCGTTGCGGGCTGGATGATGACAGCCCCACCGTCACCGCCGGATGAGATCGATCCGGCCGCCGAGGCGAGGACCATGTCGTCCGCGGTCAGCGTGAGCGCGTTGCCATCGGTGTCGATCGAGCCGGACGCGCCAAGCGTGAAGGTGCTCGTGCCAGCGTCGAATTCCGAGTCGGTCGTCAGCGTGACCGGGCCACCAAGCATGATCGTGTTGTCCGTCGAGTCGAACACGCCGCCAAGCAAAGCCGGACCAGTGAACTCGATTGCGCCGTTGGTCGTCAGCCCGCCGACGAGCGTCAGCAGCCCGGAGTTCGTGATGCTGACGCCACCCGTCGAGAACAAGCCACCTGTGAACGTGAAGGCCGTTCCATCCATATCCAGCGAACCGACCGACACCGTCGCGTCCGCGACGAACGGTCCGGTCAGCGCCGACGTGGTCGTCAGCGGACCGGTGATCGCGATGCCCTGGACATCGACACCCGCCGCACTCCCGAAAGTGAGCGAGGTCAGGCCGGTGGCGTCGGCTGCACCGTCGACACCCGAGACATTCCCCTGAAGGTCAATGGTCCCGGTGCCCGCCGTCAGCGTCAGCGCCTCCGAGGCGCCCCCCGCGGTGCCATCGATGTCCCCCGTGACCACGATGTTGCCCGCGCCTGCGCCTGTTGAGATCGCAGCGGTCGAGCCCTGTCCGACCTGAACGGTGCCGTTGACAGTGATGCCACGGCCGGGGTTGCTGATGCCTGCGTTGAGTGTCGTCGCGCCGATCAGCGTGACTGTCGAGTCGCCGGCGCCCGTGATGCCGCCGTCGCGAACCTCGATCGAGCCTGCGGAGCCGGTGCGGGCTGTGACGGGATCGTTGAAAGCGACCGTGCCCGCACGGATCGCGTGCGATGCGACCGAAGGGTCGAAGCCGATCGTGATCGCCGAAAACCCATCCAGATTTGCGGCCGACGCCGCGCTCAGCGTCATGGTTCCGGCAGCAGATCCGCCCGTGATCGTGCCGAGATCGATTGGCGTGGAGGCGAGCGTGGGTCTGATCAGAAGCGTCGCGCCTGCACCCGTGACGGCACCCCCAAAGCCGACATCGCCGCCGCTCGAGATCGTCAGCGCGTTGCCGCCGGTGGCGAGCGTGGAACCGAACGACACGCCCCCTGTTCCACCCGTGAGAGTGACCGGAGCAGCCAATGTTGACGGGCCGGAGAAGGCGACACCCGAACCGAGGACATTGGCTCCGATCGACACAGCGCCTGCGCCATCCTGTGTGACCGCGCCCGACGCAACAACTGGTGCGGTCGTCGCGATCGTGAGCGCGCCGGAGTTCGTCACGCGGAAGAGACCGGATCCGGTTGTGGTCACATCGTCATTGAACGTGAACGCAGACCCGTCAAGGTCGATGCCCGCCGCGGTCGCTGTGTCGATGACGCCGTCAAAGCGTGTGAGCTGCTGCCCAGCAACTTGCCTGATCGCGCCGGCGGCGATCGTAGAGGACGCGATGACATCCTCGGCATTCGTGATCGTGAGCGTGCCGACCCGGGTCGCTCCGCCGACCGCGCCCGTGAAGGTCACGTCGCCGCCGGTACCCGCATTGACTGCCAGAGACTGAGCACCCGCGGCCGCACCATCAATCGTCGAAGAGAACAAGACGTTGGCGCCCGACGCGGAGCCACCGTTGGTTGTGTTGATCGTGACGAGATCGGCCGCGGTGTCGGCGAGCGTGACGGCACGAAGCATCGAAACGGCAGTACCGTTGGTCGTGATGTTTGCGCCGAGAGATATCGCACCGGCCCCATCCTGAGTGAACCCACCCTGGGCCAGAATGGGCGCTCCGTCGGCGATCGTCAACAGACCGGAATTCGTCACGCGGAAGATACCCGCGCCCGTCGAAGTCACATCGTCGTTGATGGTGAACGCCGATCCATCAAGATCCACGCCTGCAGCGGCGCTCGTGTTCACGATCCCGTCGAACCGAGTCAGTCGCTGGCCGGCGAGCTGCCGGATGGCCGCCGCTGTCATGGTGGAGGAGGCGATGAAGTCACGTGCGTTGGTCACCGTAAGTGTGCCAATCCGAGTCGAGCCGATCGCTCCGGTAAACGTCGCGTCCCCGCCGGTTCCGGCGTTCACGGTCAGCGACTGCACACCAGCACCGGTGCCGGTCAGCGTGCTGCCAAACGACACGTTGGCGCCCGCCGCGCTCCCGCTCGTCGTGTCGATTGTGACGAGGTCCGTCGCGGTATCCGCGAGGGTCACCGGCCCGGAGAACGAGATCGCGTCACCGGTGGTCGTGACGTTTGCACCCAGCGAGATCCCGCCCGCCCCGTCCTGTGTCACACCGCCGTCGGCAGTAATCGGAGCGCCCTCGGCAATCGTCAAGAGGCCCGAGTTCGTGATCCGAACAATGCCGGACGAGTTCGCGGTCACATCGTCATTGAAAGTGAATCCGGTGCCGTCGAGATCGACGCCCGACGCTGTGGACGTGGTGACCACCCCGTCGAACCGGGTCAGCCGCTGACCCGCGACCTGTCGGATGGCATTGGCCGAAACAGTTGACGAAGCGATAAAGTCACGTGCGTTGGTGATCGTCAAGGTGCCGAGTCGTGTGGTGCCGACCGCACCCGCGAAAGTTGCATCGCCGCCCGTGCCCGCATTGATGTTGAGCGATTGCCCACCCGCGACCGCGGCATTCAGCGTCGAGCCGAATGAGACATTGCCGCCCGCCGGCGCTGGCCCGCTCGTCGTGTCGATCGTGACCAGGTCCGAGGCCGTATCGGTGAGTGTCGTCGCTCCCGCGAACGACACCGCGTCGCCGGTCGTCGTGATGTTCGCGCCGAGCGACACCGCGCCCGCGCCGTCCTGAATGAAGCCGCCCGTCGCCGTGATGGCCGCCGAAGGGCCGATGATGAGCGCACCCGCGTTGGTCACGCTGAAGACGCCGCCGCTCGCGGAGTTCACGGTGTTCGAGAACGTGAACGCCTGGCCGTTCAGGTCGATCCCGCCGCCGATGGCGGAGACTGTGCTGCTGAATGTGGTGAGCCCCGTGCCCGCAACCTGCTCGATCGCGTTCGCCTGAACGGCCAGAGTCGCCGTGACGTTGCGCGCGTTCTGGACGCGGAGCGTTCCCATTCGCGCGAGCGAACCCACGCCGCCCGTGAACAGGATGTCTCCACCTGTGCCGCCGTTGATCGTCAGGGACTGGGCGCCCGCAGACGTCGCGTTGGTCGTGCTGGAGAATGTGACATTGGCGCCTGCGGCGTTCGCCCCGCCATTTGTGGTGTCAATCGTCACGAGATCAGAAGTGGTGTCGGCGAGCGTCACGGCTCTCAGGAATGAGACCGGGTCTCCCGTCGTGGTGATGTTGGCGCCCAACGAGACCGCGCCGGTGCCGTCCTGTGTGAACCCGCCGCCGGCAACAATGGGCGCACTCTCCGTGATGGAGAGCACCCCGACGTTTGTGACCCGGACGATTCCGGTGCCATTGGCCGTGACATCGTCCTGGAACGTGATCGCTCCGCCATCGATGTCGACACCCCCTGCGAGCGAAGTCGTGATTGTGCCTGTGAATGTGACGTTGTCGTTGCTGCCCGCGGCGACGGAGACCGAGCCGGCATTGATCTGACCGACGTCGGCCGTGAACGTACCGACATCGCCCGCGTCGAGCTCGATCGCAAGCGTCCCGGCGCCAATGGATACGTCGGATGCGGCAATGTTTCCGCCGGCCTGGATCCTGACGTTCGACGCGGCGGACGCGACATCGGAGAGCGTCACCGTCTCGCCCGCGAAGGTGACCAGTGTGCCGGCGCCACCCGAGAGCGAGATGCCGTTCGTGGCGGATACATCGAGCCCGACATTGGCACCCAGCGTGAGATTCGCTGCGATCTGCACATTGTCCGTTCCGCCCGCGATGCTGTCCGAATCGCCCTGAAGCACAAGATCGCCAGTCGCCGTGCTGAGATTCCCCTGCACGATGACAGAATCCGTGGCTCTGGCAGTCACGTTCGGGAACTCGGCATCTGACTGGAACGTGATGTTGTCGGATGCAAGCTCGATCGTGCCGCCGACGCCGGGCAGATCGGTCGCCGCCACCCCTCCCACCTGCATGGCGGTGCTGCCTGCATCGCCGATGGTCAGGTTGTTCACCGTGATGTTCGCGAGTTCGGCACTCGAGATGGTGATGTCGTTGCCCGCCACACCGCTGCCGATGCCGATGAGGTCCGCAGCGGCAGAGCCGACGATCGAGAGATTGCCCGCTCCGGTGTTGATGGATCCGGTCGCGTTGATGTCAAGATCGCCGACCGTGAGCGCTAGGTCGTTGCCGCTCGAATTGAGGACAAACCCATTGGCGACGACCAACGCATCGGGATTCGCACTCGTGTTGTTGTCGTCATCACTATCCGAGTTGATGGTCGACGTGCCAGCGATCACCGAGTTTGTCGTCACGTTCGCGTTGAGCGTGACCCCGTCGGTTGCCAGGATCGCAGCAGTTCCAGCGGTCGCAATGGCCTCCGTGACGTTGATCGCGCCCGCGACGTCCAGCCCGAGATCACCAGAAACAGCGGCGCTTGTGACGCTGATGCCCGTGAGTCCGCCGAGCGCCGCGCCTCCGACGACCAGATCCTTGTCATTGGCGAAGAACGCGCCGTTCCGCTGAGCAACGGCTTCCAGGTTGTCCACGCTGAGCTGAACGGGCTCGGCGGAGGTCCCGACGAATCCGCCGCCTCCGGCGCCATTGGTCGCAAATGCGGCCGTCGCCGCCGTGATGGTGGAAGCCCCATCGGCTCGTTGGATCCCCTGATTCGCTGTCGGTCCAGCGTAGCGTGCGAGCACGTCGCCAGCGCCTGCATTCAGCGAAGCGATGGTCATCGTCGAGGCGGAAGTGTCCGCCGCGCCACCCTCGAGCACCCGAAGCGTGATGTCGCCACCAGTTGCCGACGTGTCGATCGTCCTGCCGGAGGTCATCGTGATGGTGGCTGCGCCGCCGTCGCGTTCGGCCGCGACAAGCAAGACGTCCGTGTCGTTGGCTGTCGCGCTGAACGACCCGCGCAGCGTGACGTCCGCGTCGATGATGACGCTTCGACCCGCCTGCAGCGTCAGATCACCGACGCCCGCATTGCCCGAGGCGTCGACATCGTCGTTGATCGTGATGTCGTTGTTGGCCTGTAGCGTCAGATTCGCACCATCGAGACCTGCTTCGATCGTGGCCGGACTGAATGTTCGATCGAGCGTGGAGACATCGGTGAACGCGGTGTTGCCGGGGAGCGTGTCGGCTCCGCCGGTTTCGATGATGATGTTTTTCGGATCGAGCAGGAGCGTTCCCTTCGCTCCATTCGAGCTGCGCAGGTCGGCAAACCCGGTGTAGAGAAGGGCATCCTTGCCGGAGACTTCCGCCTCGCCGCCGGCGCCGATGCCCGCTCCGCGGGCAGAGATCTGTCCCGCGAATCTGGTCACTTCATCGGACCACACGACGACTGAGCCGCCGTCTCCGGCCTTCGTTGCATCCGCGCGGATGCTCGAGCCCTCGCTGACGTAGGTTCGCGAGGCGCGTTCACCAGACCCGCCGTGGAAATCGCCGCCGATCCGCACGTCGCCGCCACCCGCGGGTCCGGAGGCGTTGATCGTCGCGTCGAAGAGTCCGACGCGATCACCTCTGACATCCACGCTGCCGCCGGTTGCACCCGGGGCCGATGCAGAAGCGTCAATCGATCCCGAGATACTCGTGATCGCACCGCTGCCACCCCGAATCGATACGTCCTTCGCCGCGATGCGCGAAGACGATGCGAGCATGACGCCAAACATATCACCGGAGCCAACCATGACCTTTCCGCCCGGCGCGGAAACGCTCCCCAGATTCTGCACGCCGCCGGCCTGAACCTCGCCACCGACACCCTCGACCTTGATGTACAGGTTGCCGCCACGCTCACCAAGATAAAGATCCTCGCCGGCAACAAATGCGACCACACCGTTCGGGGAGATCACCGAACCGGTGTTCTCGACCGCACGCCCGAAGAGCGTGACCTCGGGAGACACGATCGTGCCCCTGTTGATCACAGAGCCCTGAGCGTCCGTGAAGCGATCAATCCCGCGTGTGAAGTCGGAGTTGGTCATGCTCGCTGCGGCGGCGTGGAGCCCCCCGACATCGATCATCGCACCCTGGCTAAAGACCACGCCCGCCGGGTTCACGATGTACACAATTCCATTGGCGATAAGCGAGCCGTCGATCTGCGTCGGCGAGCCGCCGTTGATGCGGTTGAGCACGCGCGAGGAAGCGTCCGGCTGGATAAACCGCACGGTCTCATGACCGGCGATGTTGAATCCCGAGTAGTTGATGATCGTCTTGTTCGCCGCAGTGATCGTCGTCAGGGCACCGTTGCGCGCGAACGTCGCCGATCCTGCGACGACCTGTTGCCCCTCCGGCCCCGCCCACGCGGGCAATGAGGCGGCCGTCATCATCGGACCGACCAAGAGAACGCGGACTGAGCCACGGTTCATCACACTCGAACGATCCAACATCGCGATCTCCCTTGCCAGTTCTCGATCCTCGCGAATCGATCCCGAATCCAACACCCCGCGAAGCCCGGACTGAACGCACTAGAAAAGCAGTGTGAACACGAAGTGGAACCGATTGCTTCCGGCCTTCACGTTCTGGTTGTCCACGTCGTCAAGCGCCATCCCCCAGTCCACCCGGAAGCTTGCGTTCTGGAAGAGCAGCAACTCCGCCCCGAGTCCGGCGCCGACGAGCGACTCGTCCTTCTCGTAGTCCTCTCGGTCGCTGTTCACGACGTGGCCAGCGTCCACGAATGCCCGGAGCACGAGATCCCAGTCTGGCCTTCCGTACTGCTGCTGAGGGCGCGCCCGAAACTCTCGCCCGAAGAGGTGCGACGGCTCGGGCTGGATGGCCAGTGCGCGTGGCACATGGAATCGATACTCGATGGTACCGACGATCACAGAGTCACCGGCCACAACGGACTCGGGGTAGCCGCGGACCGTGTAGAGTCCGCCGACGACCTGCTCCGCGTTAGGTATGAGCCGATTGTCGAATGCCCATTGGCCACGAACGCCGAGCGCGATCTCATGGGCGAGCGTCGACATACCCGGATCGAACCGCTTGGCATCGCCACGAGGCGAGGGAACTCTGGGCTTGCGCCACTCCTCGACGTTGAGCAGCGGTTCAAGGAAGAACGAGTAGCCGACATCGAATTGGAGCGCCGTCCAATCGTCGTCAACGTTGAGCCGTCCGAGCCTTTCGAGTTCGTCCGGATCCGTGCCCGCGACGTTCGGCATCGACCATTCCGTTGCGATAGTTGCGCCGAACGACTCGACGTCGTTCCGACTCTCGGCACGCACGCCGACGCGTGGAACAAAGATATCGGTGTCGCCCTCGACCTCGGCCACTTCGTTGTTCACTCTGATGCTCTGCCACCGGGCACCGGCAAACGCGTCGATGAACAGCGCACGGTCCTGCGCCTTTCCGGGCATCCGCGTCTGGAAGAGGTTGTACACCAATTCCGCGCCAATCGTCCAGCTCTCGCCGCTGAACTGCTCGTTGGCAAGTCCCACGTCCGACGCTTCGAACGAGGAATAGTTGCCGTAGAGCCGGAAGCGGAGCCGCTCGGAGTCGAACACCGGCGTGTCGTACGAGGCGATGAACGCGTGCGCCTCCGAGAATCCGGCCGTGATGTAGTCCAAGGAGAGGATGTCGTCGTGCCCGGTCAATTGCGTGTGCGTCAGGCCGAATCGCTCACGCCAGACATCCGTATCCTCTGTGCCCGTGTTCGAGAGCTGTGTGTACAGCGTCAGCGGCCGGTTCTCAGAGACCAAGTAGTCGAGGACCGCCTTGTCACGCGACGCAGTCGGCGCGATCGCAACGTCGACGCGACGCCCCGGATGCCGGTTCAGTCGGAGCACATAGTCATCGATCTGCCGACGGCTGATGTACGCCTTGGTCGGATCCTCCGACTCTGGCTTGATCGGAGACCTTCTGCGAATCGCGGCGTGCTTCGTCGAATTCACGCGATCGGATTCCTTGATCCGATCGCCGGACGCCACCGTTCGAATCTCGCCAACCACCGCCACATAAACATAGAGCGAGAGCTCGGTCTCTTCGTCGCCGAACACCTCGCGTGTCTGCCAGTCCACACGATCCGGATCGGGCGCGACGAGCACACCGACCAGGCCCTGTTGGTTGAGCACCCCGAACACGCTCGTGCACACACGCTCAACCGCTTCGATCGACAGTCTCCGACTCGAACCGTCGCAGAGCTGGCCAATCGTGAACTCTTCGCCCGACACTCCCTCCCCCGGCACCGCGAGACCCTCGGGGGTCAAGATGAGCGTGACCGTCACAGCGTGAAGTTCCTCAATGGAAGGGAGCCCCACGCCGCTGCCGGAGTACTTGAGTGCCAACGGAGCTGCATTGATCCACTGGGGCAACCTCTCTTCGGGCGCGGCCTCCTCCGCCACCTCAGAAGTCTCCGGCAACTCCGAGTCTGCGGCCGGCTTCTCGGGCGCGACCGCGTCCGGCGGTTCAACGGGCGGCGGAACCTGCTGCCCGACCGCACTCCCCGTGACGCCGATCGCCAGGCCACACGCCATGAAGAGCCGCACAAGGCTCGCCGCACCCAAGCCAAGCCCAAATCGATCAGTGCCTGGCCCGCAAACTCCCAATCGATGCATGCGAAAGACTCCCCATGACACGCAAGTGTGCGTGGACGAACGTCCCAGAATCAGAGGCCCCACGATACAGGCAATCCCCCAATTTCTCAACGGATGGACAGATCTATCCTACTATTTTACGAACGCACCGCAGGAGCACGCTTCGTGGCGATCCACTCTCGAACGCGAGCTGCAAGGGCCGCATCGATCGTGTATGGCACTTCCGTCGCCGCTGGCACCGCCGAAAGACCCGCTCTCAGACAGAACAACTCACCCGGTCCCGGCGCGCCGACGATCAGATCAACCCAAGGCACGCCGTCCCGACGAATCACCAGCAACGGACAGAGTTCGTCGAGCAGGTCGAGCATGAACGCCTGCCATGCCTCGATGGACTCCCACGAATCACTCATGCATGCGGGCACCCGCAGATGTTGCGGACGCAGGTTGATCGACTTGAGGCGGCTGCTGCCGGACTCGGAACCGGAGTCTCGGAGGTACGCGCCCATGTCGCGTTCGATCTGGTAGATCACGCGCTCTACACCAGCAAGATTCGGTCCCATGACGTCGCTCTGAAGAATGCCGTCAAGGCTCTGGGGCGGTTCGAGATGCAGGCTGGCTCTGGCCTCAGAAGCTCCGCCAAGCGACGCTCGAATCCGATCTCGCGCGGTCGATACGGCCTCGATCACGGCCGCACGCTCCGATGTCGACCGACACGCGGTCTCTGCCGCCAGCAGCGATTGCACGGTCGAGGCCAGCGCGGCTCTCGACGCGTGGCGAAGGTGCGCGACCACCATCATCGGATACTTGGTGCGTCCCTTGCCATCGCTGGACGACCACATCCGACCAATCAGACACTCGTCGTCCTGAGACCAGAGAAAGAGGTGGCCGAAGCCCTCGAGGCGGGCGTGGTCCTCGAGCTTGTCCCACACGCCAGCATCGATGTTACCGCCGATGCCGTCCACATACAGCGAGCGTTTGGCCTCAACGAGCCGCTGCGTGTCGAGGCCGATGTCCTCGATGTGGTCGTTCCACGCGGGGTGCTTTCCGAACGCGCCGACAAAGGCCTCGGGGCCGCCGCCCTTGCCGTCACGCTTGCCAAAGATCCGACCAAACACGCCGATTCGCACGCGGGCACCCTCATTTACTGCACCCAGATTCGGTCAGTCGTCCTTCGGCACTCGATCGAATTCCACTATCGGTTCCAGTCCGCAGACTTTGGCCACCTGTCTTGGGGCGGCATCGCGCGATTGAATCGGATCCCGACCTCGCACGTCTGGCCGCCAAAGGTGAGCGGAATGAACCAGAGGCGTGGATCGGTGCGATCCTGTCGCCCCCGCTGGACCGCCATCGCGATGAGCGTCCAGCCGCCCGGCGTCTCGATGACATCGCCGCCACGAGGCCGGTTCTCCTCGATTCGCGAGAACTCGATCGCGAGCGAAGATCCTTGGCCCGCCTTGATTCTGACGCCCGTGTTCGGCCGCTCGAAGTTGATGGCCATCCAGTCGGAGACACCGCGATCGGTGTGGAAGCGGAAGTACGGCCATGTGCCGTTGTACTCCGCCGGCTGCGATGGCACCACCACTTCGTACTCGAGCGCGGGCTCGCCGGCGCCGAGCGCTGTCACAACTTCCTGCACCCGCTCGATCAACGCTCGATAGCTGCGCAGTGCGCTCTGACCCATCAGCTTGTCGATTCTGGCCGACATCCCCGGCCGCTCGACGGGCCGCCCGCCGCCGATGGAGCCGTCGTCCCGTGCCGTGGGCTCCGAACTCGCTCCGGGCACACCGATCACGGCGACCGAAGCGGCCAGTGACTCAAACTCCGCGTACGACATCGCGTCAGTCGCACCACGGGACACGGGCAGGCGGTTGCCCTGCTCGATCACCCGAGAGATCGCATCGGCGATGCCCGATTGTGTATCGCGAGCGATGACATCGAGCGCATGCCCGATCAGATTGTCCCAGTACTGGACGCGCCTCGGATCAGTCTCGGAACGCGCGTACGCCGCGAGGACCCTGTCCTCGAACTCAACCGGCCGCATCGCCAGCACAGCGCGGCGAGCGTCTCGCGCGTTCTGCCCGAGCTCAAGAATCGCCTTTCGGGACTGCTCGGCCTTCGGAGAGAATGTCGCGGCACCCACACCCGTCAACTGATCGGATGCCTCCGCGATCCGCGCGAGCATCTGAGCCGCTTCGCCACCTGCACGCCGATCTGCCGGAAGGGCCTGAACCGCCTCAGAGACCCTCGCGAGCGCGTCGGCAACCGGCTTGTTGATGTCAGATATCGGCGTCTCTCGAAGACGCTGCGAGAACGAAGCCCAGGTCGACAGAGCCTCATCGATCCCTTCGACGCGCTGCAGCACGCTGCGCCATTCGGTGAGGTAGCTCTGGACGTACTCGCTCACGCGTGTTCCGGCTCCGCGCCAGCGCTCACGCAGCGCGTCCGCATCCAGCACCGCGATGCCCTCTTTCGTCTCCACGATCGCGCCCGCGCTCGCGATCGCGTCGAACGCGAGCTTCGCGGCACGCGGGTCGTACTCCGGACGGATCGCCTCACCAGGCATCTGGCTCAGCGGCACGGCGCCGATGCGAGCCGGAGCCTCGGTTCCGAATCGTTCAGCGGCGACCGCCGCGACAACCTGAGCCATCGACTGCGTCTCGATCGCGCGGATCATCGCGTCGATCAGTTCCGTCCGACGACGAGCCCCGCCCGACGCGACCACTTGCCCCGAGACCTCGATCGCTCGCTTGAAGACCGGCTGATCGCCGGCGGGGCGTGAGATCCGCTCGATCTCCTGACCCGCTTCGCGCAAAGCTCCGTCGAGCGAGAGAATGGACCCCGCCGCATCGCCGAAGCCCGATGCGCGATCGGTTGCGACCAGCTCCGCATCCGCCCGCGCGTACATCGAACTGCGCAGGTCGTAGAGCCGTCGCATCGTCCCGTTAAACGAAACCCTGCGAAGAGAAGATTCCTTCATCGACTCAAGCTGACGTGCCATGTCCGCGAACGACTGCCGCGTCGCGTCGCCCAATCCACCAAGCTGCTTCGAGATCTGGTCCCCCAGAGACGCAAGCTTCACAGCATCCGGGTCGGAGCCGCGCGGGGCCTCTCCCTCGGCAGGAACAGGGGCCGACGCCGGTGTCTGCGCGATGACCGCCTCCATGCGCGCCTTCGCGCCATCGACGATCTCCGTCGACGCACGCGAGACCCACTCAGAGACCGGAAGCTCTTCCAGATCCCCCATGGCTTCCATCGCGGCATCGAGCCCGGTCTTGGTTCTCTCAAGTTCCGTGAGCCGTGCACTCCAGACGCTGCGGGCCTTGTCGTGCTGCACCCGGGTGCGTGCATCCTGGAACTCCGCAAGCCGAAGCAGACCCAACTCGCCGTTCTCCGCGTCATCGAACGCACGAGCCGCCGAGCCCACGGCACGAACACGGGATGCGATCGACTTCGGGTCGGTCGACCCGGTCGTGGCCTGCGCCGCGAGCCTTGCCATCGCCCGCTCGATGGATCCCATCCCGGAGCCCTTCGCGGCCCAGGTCGCGTCCGGCGGAGGCCAAGTCACGCCCGTCTCGGGGGCGTACACCGACGCAACGGCCTGGTCGAGCAGCGCGATCTCCTGATCCACAATCTCTGGCTCGCGTGTCGGCTCTTCCGAGACGATGACCCGAAGCGAGAGCTCTCGAAGGATGGCGCCCGTGTTCCACGCCTGGGGCGCGGCTTCATTCCGGGGTGGGGCGCCGATCGCTAGACGTTCCAATCGCACCAATTCGGCGATCGCTGGCGCGCCGACGTCGGCTCCCGAATCGATCTTCTTCTGCACCGCCGTGCGCGCAGGCCGAAGGATCGACTCATCGATCACCGTCTGTGCGGCCTCGGCCTGGCGAGCGCTCGGACTCGACGCGCCGAACATTCGCAGCCAGCGGAACTCCGTGGGCATCTCGATCTTCGTTCCGGCGCGGGCGCCGATCGAAGCAACAACGTCGGCGTATCGAATCTCTTCTCGCTCCGTGTCCCCGACGATCCGGCGAACACCCTTCTGAATCTCCTGGTTCCACCACGGCGGATTCGTCGAGAAGTAGCCCTCGGCGTCCTCCTTGATGGCGGGCCAGATCACCTCCCGTCCCGAGCTCTCCGTGGTCTCGCCAGCCACGGCCGCGGCCGCACTGGCCCAATACGCCTGGTGCAGCCCGATCTTGCTGCGGAACCGCAACCCGCTGTACGTGACGAGCCCGATCGAGATGGCCACCGCAACCGCGGTCGCGGCCATGAGCAGACCGAGACGCTGGCGTTGGAGTTTCTTCGCGTTGTTCGCGCGCGTAACAAGCCCCTTCTCTCGGAAGACCTTGTTCATCAGCAGATCGCGGATGAAGTAGGACTTCTCCTTCTCCCAGACCTTGCCCTCGGGCAGAGCATCGACGGGAACATTGAACATCGCGGCCAGATCAGCGTCGAGCGCATCGCCCTCACGCAGCGCGCTGTTGAAGTAGATCCCTCGAAGGAACAAGGGTTTGGTCGACCACGTGCCAGCAACGAAAATAGTCTCGAGATAGCGGCGCAGCCGCGGCGCAATCTGCATGATGCCGTCGGGGAACGAGTACATCGCATCGACCTGATCGATCCGACGCCCGTTCACTGAATCCTCGGTGTGGACCGGGTCGATAAGCAGCCCCAAGCGCCGGCGACGCAAGCGGCTCTGCACCGTCTGAAGGTGCTGATCCACGGCCTCCGGCGCGAACGGCGCATCCAGATCCGCAGGGTTCGACCAGCCGAGCATCTGATGCTGAAGCTGCGGATCGCGAACGCTGTCGAAGAATTCCCGGAACCCGTTCACCTTGTCGCACTTGGTCAGCACCACGAACACAGGGAACCGCACGCCGAGAACACGCTGGATGCTGTCGAGTTGCTCCGCGATCCGCCCCGCCTTCGCTTGAATCTGCTCCTCGGAATCCACGATCAGGGTGTCCGCAGGGATCACCAGCAGCATGCCGTTGACCGGGCAACTCGGGCGTCCCTTGCGGAGCAGCCCCAGCAATTCCTTCCAGACAGTGGTCTGCCCGGGAGGGGCCTCATCGAACATCAGCTTGCCCGCGGTATCCAGGATGACGGCGTGGTTGGTGAACCACCAGTTCATGTTCACCGTGCCGCCCGTCCCTTGGAGCGTGTCCTGGAGCCCCGGCGGGAAGCCGACGTTGCAGCGCCGGATCATCTCTGTCTTGCCCGACCCCGGCTCGCCAACCAGGATGTACCACGGCATGCTGTACATGTCCTTGCCGTGCTCCTTGAACACCTCAAGGCCGCGCTCGAACTTCTTGCGGATGTCGTCCAATTGGGCCCGGTGCGATGGATCGCTGATGCCCTGCGGGACCGCAGCACTGTTCTCTCTCAGCCGCGCCGTGAACGGCGCCGACTTGCGCTTGTCCAGCACCTTCAGAACCTTGCGGTAGATGATGAGCACCACGCCGATCAGGATGAGCCCGACGACAAGGATCCCCATCGCCTTCGGGCCGCCGAACGCGCCGGCCGCAAGGAACAGCCCGCCCATCACGGAGAGCCCCATCACGCCCCGGGCCCACATCGGCAACGCCGTGAACTGTGAGAGTGCGCTCATGCCCCACCTCCCGCTCGAATAATCCGGCCCATCGCGTCGAGCAGGTCCTTGGATGCCGACTGGTACATGAACACGTTGATCGCGATCAGGACGAGGATCAGGCCCACGAGCGCGATCCCGATCCCGAACAGGCTGCGCCCGGGTGGCTCGATGAGGTCCGAGGTGTCCGTGTGCTCATACGCCTCCGGACAGATCTTCGAGCCGTCGTCCTTGTCCATCATCGTGCGGATTCGCGCCGAGATCTCCATCATTTTCTTTCGCAGGTACTCCGGCTGGCCGGTGTAGAACCCCGAGAATCCGAGCCCAAGACACGTGTAGAAAACCGCCAGCCGTTCCGTCGCTCGCTCGCTCGTATCAGCGAGCGTCTCGTCGAGGACGTCAAAGAACGCCTCGTCCCCAGCCAGCTCGTTCCGCTCGTGGGCAAGTTCTTCCCAACGCCTCGCAAAGTCCAGGCGACTCTCCTTGATCATGAAGTCCGCGAAATAGATCAGTACCAACTCGATCTTGTCGAATTGATCGGCGAGGCCCGGCGTCCCGGACGCACGCTGCCTCATCTCGGCCAGCATGGACTTCAGATCGGTTCGCACCGCAGCCGGCTCGAACCGGACGCCCTTGCGCGCAGATCGATTGAGGCGACAGACATACTGAAAGAACGGCTCACAAAGCTCAAGGAGCGTCATGCAACTCTCCGCACACGGTCACCGATCGTCGGCCCCGCCAGAAGGTATCGTGTAGTACAAAGACACGTTGTCAAACGTTCGAGACTCCATCCCCGGATACTTGATCGCGATCGCCTTCTCAGCCACAATCCGATCCCACATCCGGGCGCTCTCCGCACGCTCCAGCCTGAAGTAGTGCAGGCCGACCTGCGAGGGAAGCTGAAGGGGCGGATGCCGCTCCTCGGCCAACTTGACGCCCCGGATTCGATGGTGCACCATGCTTCGCGCCATCATCTTGAACTCGTCGCCGTCCTCAACCAGCCGCGCCAATCCGCGAGGATCCTCGCCGCTCTTGACCCCGACGAAGAACTCGTTCGCCTTTCCGAGCACTTCCGGCCCCAGGGCCGCGACGAGCACGCCCTCTTCCTTCTTGAACTGGACCTTGCCCCACGTCCCGGTTGCGCCATCCGACTTGAGCATCCCCCTGATCCGCGTGATCAACTCGACGAACGCGATCGCCGGGTTGTCGTGGTCATACTTCACGCTCGAGTACTGGTCCGCATCCGGTCTAAGCGCCGAGAGTTCGCCAAGCATCTCCCGTAACTCGAGATACATCTGGAACGGCGACACGCCTCCCGGCGCCATCGAGAGCGGGCCGAGCCGCGCCGCGAACCTCCCCAAGGTTCGCAGCCGCCAGATCTGTTCCCACTGCAGCCCCCGCAGCGTCTCAAGGTTAAAGCCGCCCCCTCGCGTCGTCTGAACAATGAGCTCGCGACGATTCGCCTCGACCTGATTCGCCAGATCTCGCAACATGTCCCGCAGAATCGGCGAGCCGGTGATCACGAGGCACGGCGGGATGAACCCGGTATCCACCCTGGGAAGCCCGCTCTCTTCTCCCGTCGCCCGCACCACTCGAACCAGCGGCACAACCTCAAGATCGCTCGCGTCGTCCTGGCCGACGATGACAAGCCGCGCGTTGATCCGCCGAACCCGTACCGGCTGCGCGTTCTCGCCGGTGTTCTCATCGTGCCGCTCAACCTCGGCGACCCGGAAGAGCCGCTTGATGCGCCAGTCGGTATCCTGTCCCGGCTCCATGGCGTTGGCTCGCTGGGCGTAGTAGAGCGGCACGCCGAGCGCGATCGTGAGCCCGGATGGCGTTGACTCGAAAGGCTTCTTGATATCGAGCGCCGGCAGATCGGCCGAATCCGGCGACTCCACGATCACCCCGCCCGGCATCACGACCCGCAGCCGGTCAAACCGAACCCGCATGTTCGCGAGATCGTCCGTTGAAAGCCGCTGCTCGACCACTCCGTACGGATACGACCACGCGAGCTTCCGCTCGGACCATGCCGCCTCCAGTCCAAAGCGCTGCGCCAACTGCAGATGCTGCGGCTGCAGGAACAGACCCTCGTGCCAATGCACCTGCATGCTCATGTCCGGCGATTCCTTGCTCCGTGGGACCGACTCGATTGAAGGGGGGCGGCGGACTCTAGCGGCTCAGACCTCTGATCAGAGCCTCGACGGTATCCGACATGGCACCGAGAACTTCCGCCTCGACCAGCGCCTGATCAAGATTGCCAGCGAGCTGCCGGTACTTCCGCCAGCACGCAACCTCGAGGCTCTCGAGAGCCTTCTTCTCCGGCTTGGCGAGCACCTCGATCTCACCCGGCGCGAGCTTGGCGACCTGCCGATACGACAGAAAGCCAACCTTACCAATTGTTGAGATCAATGCGCCGGCGAGGCTACGCAGGCGTTCAAGCTCCTCAGCGACCTGACCGCGCGCCACGTCCTGATCGCCGGTCACGAATCGGCGCATCGTCTCCTGCGTCGTCCCGCGTCGCTTGAACTCAGAGCGAGGAGCCATTGTCTTCCATGTGCTCCACGCGATCTGATCCAATCGCACCACGAGGTCCGTGAGCATCGCCGACATCTCGAGCAGTCGCGCGGTGTCAAGTTGCTCGCTCCCATCCGCTCGCAGCGCGGCGTCAAGCTTCTTCTTCGGCTCCGCTGGCCAACTCCCAGGGCCCCCGCCGCCAGCGGCCACCAGCCCCACCGCTTCCAGGCGTGCCGCAACCGCGGTTCGCTGCTCGGGCGTGAGGGCCTCGGCGATATCCTCTAGCCGCTCAACCAGAAACGCAGGGTCGCGCAGCTCCGCCTCTCCCACTCCTGACTGACCGAGCCCTGCCGATTCCCGCTCGTGCCCGACCGTCAACGCCGCGTCCCAGGACGGGAAGTGGGCAGAGAGCCCCCGAAGGAACGGCGCACGCTCCGCTGGCATCACGCGCTCAAGAGCCCGCTCGATCTCGTCACAGAGATGCTCGCGACGAACTTCCGATGATTCGTGGCCGAGATCGGCCTGGATCATTCGCAGCCGTGCCGCGAGTTCCTCAACGCCCTGCTGTCCTTGTCCGGCTGATTCCGACACGCGCACTCCCTTTCAACCCGGCCCATGCAAGGGCACCGATCCCGCCCCACCCAATTCTCCGACGACCGCCGGCCGGGTCGCACATCATAAACCCAATCGTGCGAGTCCGAAAGCGCACCGCTCCAGACCCCGTCCGAGGCACGTGGGCCGCCTGCGCCGGTCGCCACGTCCCGAAACAGGTTACGGAGCGCAGGCTCGCCCCAGAGAGCGACTTCCGGCTACTTCGCGCGCCGATCGAAGGGCGTCCACATCGATCATTCTCTCTGGAGGCCACCCCGATGCGTCGCACCATCCGCTTCACCGTACTCGTGATCGCCGCCTGCGCCCTTTCCGGCTGCGTTTCCTCAAAGATCTCCGCTTCGCAGCAGCGATCACCCAACGCCCGATCGGGCGACAAACTCGGGTACGCCGTCTTCGCGACCCGGAACAACCAGTCACGCCTCGTTCGAGCCGAAGCGCCCTGAGTCTCAATCGCCCGCGCCCGCCTCAAAGAAATATGGCACCGGATCGCCCAGATTCTGGAGCAGCGCGGCCCACATCGGCGGCTGAAGGTCCTTGAGCGAGAACGCCAGCCGCCCTCCCACATCCGAGAAGGCGCTCTGCGACTTCGCCGGTGTCACCGCCTCGACGTCACGCGACGCCGACATCGCCGACCCGCCGATGATGCCGTACCCGCTCTTGTCGTCGGGCGACTCATGAACGAACTCGGCAACATTGCCGATCAGGTGCTTGAACAACCGGCCGCGATTCGGATGCGATGGCGGCTCAAACCACAGAGATCCGTCATTGTCCGTGGTCGCGCCCTCCGAAACCGTCGGCCCCTTCAGCTCCCCCGGGTCGTATGAGTCCCGATGGGGATACTCAAGACTCCGAACCGTCGATCGCTCGCGAAGCTGCGCGACATGCGCGGTAAACGCGCTAAAGGTTGCGTCGCGCAAATTGGCACCGACGGATCCGTTGCCAGCCGCACGCTCACGCGCCAACGCCATCTTCCACTCCGAACTCGTCGGCAGGCGGCAGCCGATCGTGCCCGCAAGCCCCTCGATCATCAGCGGCTCGATCCACTGAATCGGCGTCTCCGGTGTGGGCGGGCCCGGTGCGGCCATGCCGGCCGGGAAAGCCTCGGCAGCCCCGACGTTGTCAACCGACCACCATCCGGACTGCGTCGCCGCGAACGGCACGAGCCGCGTGCCCTTCAACTCCCATGTGATGATGCCGCCCGGCGCGCTCTGCGCTTCGAGCTGGTACCACGTGCGTCCCGCCCGACGCATCCCCCCCGGATAAACGGCGAGCAACGCCGCGGCCTGAGCGATCGAGAACTCCTCGGTGCAGAGATACGACGGCTCAGCCTCGGAATCGTTGACTCGCACAAACTCCAGCTCGAACCCCTGCTTGTTTGCGTACGAGATCGCATCCGGAGCGCTAAAGCCGTCCTCGCCGCCCTGGATCGAACGCCTCGTGAAGCTCTCGTGCTTGCCCGGGCCGTTCTCGCGAAGAATCTGATCGAGCGACTTGCGATTGACGCCACCCGAAAGCGTGCTGTCGATCTGGCCGATCGCGCGCTCCAGGTCCGCGGAGCTCCCCGCCGCGGGCAGCAACGCACGCGTCCTCGCGACCATGGCCGATGCCATCGACTTTGCCGAATCTTCCTCCTGGCCCCGGACGCTTCCGACAAAGTCGTAGAGCGCGATATTGACCGCGGCTCTCGGATCAAGCCCCGGCGAATCCGGTCTCACTCCCATGCCGTCCCGAGACCTCATCACATCCGAAAGTTCTGAAGCCCCACCGCGCAACGCCGCGACAGACCATCGCACGGGACCGGATGATTCGATCTCGCCCGTGATCAGCTGTCGCCGCTCCACATCGGTCAACAGGCCGGCTTGAGTGCGAAGGCTCGTGCGAACGGCGATCTCTGATCCGAGCTCCGCTGCGTTTCCGGGCCATGGCGCAATCGCCCCCGCGCCGCCGAGCGACCGCCAGGCCGCAAATCGGGACCACGCGGGTTCGCTCGCAGATCCCGCCAACGTTGCAAGCTCCGTGCGCTCCAAGGCGGGTATCGTTCGCAGCCTCTCTGCATCGCTTGCGACAATCGCCACCGAACGTACCGCATCACTCATTTCCGGCTGGCTGATCCACCGCCCGACGATCGCCCGAATCGACTCGTTTGCATCGGCCGGGGGCTCATCGAATCCGTACCAGCGATCGCGCAGCGTCTCGACACGCGCGAAGTCCGATGCCATCTCACTCGTGCGAGCCGCCCACGCTCCGGCCTCCTCCCACACGCGTTCTTCCGTCGAACGCACCGCGTCGTACTCGGCCCATCGATCCAGCCGAGAGCCCGAGTCCCAGCCGTCGAGCGACTTCATGAGCGTTCGAGCCATCCGCTCCCTCTGTGCCTGCACCGCATTGTGCCACGCGCCGTCGTCCCACGAAACCGGCCTCGTCTCCGGGGCTGCCGCGCCCCAGGCTTCAAGCTTCTTTGCCCAACCCTCCGTCGTCGGAGCCCCCGTTCGGGCGTCCTCGTCCCAGAGCAGCACGCGACGGGCGTTGCGAAGCGCCGCTCGCAACTGGCTCGGCGTTGCGCCGATGGCCGGATCGAGCCGGATCGCGAGCGCCTGACGGGTCGATGCCCACTTCTCCCGGATCGCCACGACACTCGTCATCGCGCCGGGATCCTCCGCCATCCATCGCTGGATCTGCTCCGCCGCGCTCGTGGTGATGTTCGCGACAAGATCACGAGCCGAGTCATGCACACGCTCCGCGTCCGAGCGCGTCGCGCCCGCCTCCGCAAGCACCGTGGCGCGGTTGCGCCGGATCCACGCCAGAGACTCTGCGCTCGCGACCCGGGCGCGGATGGAGGCGATCTCGGCCTCCACGCTCCCGATCTCGGCCTCACTCACCTCTCGCTCAACCGAATCGATCGACGCGAGCACCCGTTGCGCAGACTCGAGCTCGCTCGACGCGGTGAACGTCGGCCTTGGCTCCGTCACCCTCCAATAGCCCTCGTCCTTGAGGCCTTCGACCCATCTCTCGACCTGCTCGCCGTCGAGCACGCCCGCCTTGGCCAATGCGTAGGTATCCGCGAGCGATTCGCGGGACTCGATCGCGTTCCAGTCAATCTCATTCGCGCCATGCTCGGCGACCACCGCCACCGCGTCCTTCAGCGTACTCGCCCAGCGATCGATCGCTTCGACAACATCCGAGAGCGTGCCCGAAGCATCCGCTCCGGAAACCTCCTGGGTCGCCGAAGCGAGCAATCCCTTGATCACCGCATCCGAGGCCCCCGCCGAGCTTGAGAGCGCTCCCGCCGCGTCGGTTACAGACTTCCATCCAGACTCCAACCTCGCCGCGTCGCGACCGACACCCGCCAGCGCCCGCAACCGCTTCGCGGTGCTCACGGTGGACTGTTCCCAAACCGAGCCCCGCTCAAGGGCAAGCCGAATCTCCTCGTTCGCGCGCGGGGCGGGAACGCCCGCCCCCCCGTCCTTGACCACCCGATCTCGCAAGGCCTGAATCTGAGCCTCGATCGTGGCCTGAAGCTCCAACTGCATGAACCTCGCAAAGTAGAGCCCGTACGAGGCCTTTGAGACCGCGTCGTCGCCTCCCTCCGGCGACTGCACGCGGAACTCGGCGAAGTTCGCCGTTTGATACATCACCTTGCTGCCGAGCGCCGCCGTGAATCGCCGGGCGTCGCCAATCATCCACGGCGGACGCGACTTGTCCTTCGAGAGGTCGGACACCGCACGCTCAACGCCGCCTTCGACAACCACCTCCGGATACCGCTCCGTAAACCGGGCCCAGGCCTGCGGATCGATCCCCTTCGACTCGTACGCGCGCAAGTGCGCCCGAACCGCCGTCGCAAGCTCTGGATCGATCTGATTGAGGTCTGGCGTGGCTGCCAACAGTCCCTCACGCTCGGACCCGCTGACGAGCACCTTCCCCTGAAACGCAGCAAACGACTCGTCAGCGTCTCCAGCGATCGCGCCCTCGATCACCATCGCGTACCACTCGCTGTTGTCGCACACCTCGCTCCACATCGCCTGGTTCCACTCGAGCGGCTTCCACGGGCGATTCTGCCAAGCGAACAACCCGCCAGTGATCAACGCCACCACCGCCACCGCCGCGACGACATATCTCAGAGTCGGCTTGGGCGGCGGCGTAAGCGATGCCGCTCGCTCCGTGATCTGCTCAAGCGTGATCTGTCCGGGCTTGAGATCGGGATTCAGAAGCTCGGAACAGAGCTCGCGCCAGCCGTTGCCGACCTTCCCCAGCCGGTCCCACTCCTTCCCCGGTGGGACAGGCCAACCGCCAAGCGCCTTGAACGCTCGATGGGCCACCAACTGATAGATCAACTCGCCGATCGCGTGCAGATCCGCGACCTCACCCTTGTCAGCGCTTAATTCCTTGGCCGCCGCGGGATCGGCGAGCAGGATCTTCGCCTCGTGAAGTTCGGCGTCGCGATCGAAGAAGACGTTGGCCCCCTTCAAATTCCCGTGCCATCGCTTCGCGCCATCGCGTGCCGATCGCAGCGCACCGCATATCCCCGTCGTCATCGCCACCAGAACGTGGCCGCTGATCGCGGACCGACCCTCGACAAGCCTCGCCACGCTCAGCGGCATCGCGTCCATGACCGCGTACGCCGAATCGCTCAGCCGCCCCGACTGGTGCACCCGCACCCAGCCATCACCGGCCGAGCCCTGCATCTTGGACGCATCGAGGAACGCATCCAGCCGTCCCGACACGATGGCATCGTCGGCGACGAACGACAACTCGCCGCAATCGATCGTCTTGGCGACGAACCGCTCGTCCTGCTCACCAATGGACCTTGCCCGCCACACCTGCCCGAACGCGGTCCGCGCGATCTCTTGTGTCGCCTCGTATGAGCCGAACGTCCTCATTTTCACTCCAGCCGTGCCGCGAACGGCGTGAGCGCAACGCGCCATGCCTGTGCCTGCGCGTTGCGCCCTCGCTCTTCATTCATGTGCGATCCGAGCGTTCCCTTACTTGACTGCCTCGGGCTCCGGTCCGTTCGTCGAGAAAACGCCGCCCGCGTTGACCTCGAGCTTAATCGTCTCCTGTTTCCAACGCTTCCGATCGAGCGGCAACTCGATCTTGCGGATCGATCCGTCGCGGGGCAGGTTGACGAGCACGTAAAGCTTCGTCGCCTTCATGTCGCGCCAGGTCTTCCACGCCGCCTCGTTGCTTCCCTTGTCCTTCCGGGAGAGCACCTTTGTGCTGGTGTTGCCGGGGCCGAAGTCCGCCGTCAACTTGGTTGTGTTCGCGCGATTCACGTCGCCGCCCGAGAACCAGACCTTCGCGTCCTTGGCCGCCATCTCCGCAGCGTTCACCGAAGACGCTCCGACGATGTCGACCGTGATCGCGGGCGGATTCGCCGCCAGTTCCGGCGCGAGACTGACCTCCACGTCGTACTGCCCCATCACCGGCGTGCTCGATCCGCACCCGACGAGCATCGACGATGCCAACGCAACAGCCGTCCAAACCGCCCATCCACACTTTCTCATCACAACACGTCCTTTCGATTCGACATCGCTCGCGACCTCCACGAGCGTCACTCTGATCCATCGTAACGCGGGAGGTCGACCCCCGCGACCATCCCTAGGCACCCTCCGAGGCGCCGTGCTTCAGCAGATATCCTCGGATGACCGAGTTCACCTCACGATTGTGCCCCCAATCGATCACCACCAGACTACGCGTCCGCACCAGCAGACGCTCGATATCTTCCATCGTGGAATGAAACACCATGTGGGGCGAACTCTCCGGCGCGTCGCCCAGATCCCGGCAGATCGCGTCCGCGCCCGCACCCGGGAACATCCGAACCAGAGCCCCCACGACATCCCACCAGAGCTCGGCCGGGATCATGGCGAGGGCCGAATCCGCCGTGAGCCCCGCATCAGTCAATCGCTGTGGCCCGAGCGATTCGGCCCAGCGACGATCGTTGTTGGCGAGCCGCTGGATCCGCTGCACAAGCGAAGTGCTGCCGTCAGCCAGCGCACCCGCCTCTCTCGCAAGACTCTGCAACTCGTCCACGACAACCGCGAGCGACGCCTCGCCGTTCACGAGCAGCGTTCTCGCACCCAGCACACCCAGGCCATACAGATCGCACGGCGAACCGAGCAGCGGCACGACCTCGATCTCGACATCGGGGATCGGAACGCCTTCGAGCGCCTTCACCGCACTCGCCGAGCCCGCGTCCATCACCAGCTTCGACGAGCGGAATCGCCACTCGCCCGCCGCCATCGCGCTCGATCGCTCAGACGTGCCATTGAGATCGAGCCGCCGCCCTCCCACCGCCAGCCGGATCCAGACAAGGTCGTTGCGACCGATCGTTGCGACCGACGGCAACGCAAGAGTGGCCTCCGCGCTCACCGACTTATCGGCATCGATCACAACCTCTCGCAGGCGCACCGTCCCCCGCACAGACGCACCGCCCGCGATCGCCGCCGGGCGATACACCCCTCCGACAGTCGGCCTCGCGGCCATGAAATACCGACTCCCACCCGCGCCGATGCTCAACTCGATCGCCTCGCCCGGCTCTGCCAGCGAGACCCGTGCCGTCCACCATCGTGGCAGACCCGGCCCCGGTTCGCACATCGAGACCCGGAACGCATCCTCACGCACATTCAAGAGCGGCCGCTCCGAACGCTGCACGGCGCGCGAGACGCAGCCGATCGCCTCCCCGAACAACCGAAGCTTGAGGTGAAGCGTTTCAACGAGCGCGCCCCAAGGGCCACGCCTCGCGAGGATGAGCGACTCATCCGCAACACGCCCCTTCCGCGCGCCGCGTTCCGCCCCACTCTGCCCGATCGAACGCCCGTCGAACGTCACCGGCACTCGAGCCATCCCACCGCCGGCATCGTCCGCCGCCCACGCGCCGGTCGTCATCGAGTCCGCAATCTCCGCAAACGATGCCGGCCGGTATCGTCTCACCATCATGCGGCCGCCCGCATGAACAACAATCCGATCCTGCCCGATCGCGTCCGTGTGAGCAACAACGCCCTCTCGGGCCGAACCCTTCACATCAGACTGGGCGAGCAACACCGGGCCATCCTTCGGCACGGAGACCCAGTATCGCTCCATGCCGGTCCCATAGGCGTGGAGCCCGGCCGCCCCGAGCACACCATCATCCGTACAAAGTTTCCACGGACCGGCTTGCGCTCCGTGCGGCTCGACCGCCTCGAGCTTTGTCGTATCGAGACCGATCACGGGAGCCGCTCGCCGCTCATATCCGGTCAGGATGACCGAGCCCGGCTCCGCCTCGGAGAGCACGCTCGCGTTCCGCTCCCATCTCGCGTCCATCTCCGCATTCGAGATACCACGGACCGACGCCGGATCCGACCCGGAAAAGCCCGGCCTCTGAGACCAGATCTCCACCCAGTCATGGATCATGCCCGTTGTGTCGACCAGAGCGCCGAGCCAGACCGATGCATCAAACGTCTCGCGCAAGCGCACAAGCCAGCCCCCGAGCGCGTCCGGCTTTTCACGCACGACAATCGCCAGCGACAGCGGCCCTCTTCCGAGGATCGCCTCCAGTGTCACCGCTCGAAATCCGCTGGCCATACGCATGTCGCTCACCACACTCCCAATCCACATCCGGCAACCCGCTTCGGAAAGCCCACTTCGGGAATCCGAGCAAAGGCAGACCAAAGAGCGGCACCCGATTCGGGTCGGTGGATTCCCGTCCCGCCGCCACGCCGGCGCCACTCTTTCGAGAACGCCGACGCATCCGAGTCTAAAGAGAAGTTGGCCCGCGTCAATCGACACCGGCTCGCCAAGCTTCCCATGGAGGATTCAAAAACGACAACGCCCGGCCTCAGAGCCGGGCGTCTCGTCTTGGACAGCGGGTGACGCGATTCGAACGCGCGACTTTCACGTTGGCAACGTGACGCTCTACCACTGAGCTACACCCGCAAGGTGCCTCGCTCCCGTCGGGCCGTTCTATCGGCTCGTCTGAAGCGAGTATGAAGTTAGACGCCACCCCTCCAAGAGTCAACGCCCCTCCCAACCCGCCGAGGCCTCAACCTGCGCAAACCTCGCGCCCCGCCCAGATCGGGCAAAGTCCGATCTCGTGCGAACCAAGCCCCCTTCTACTTCCCGGACGCACGCTCGATCGCGTCCAGCACCGTCGCCTGGGTATAGGAGTCATACTTGGCCGGCTCGGGCATCCCCGGGCCAAATATCGCAAGCAGCGGGATGTTCGCCCACTCCAGCTCCTTCATGAACGCAACACCGGCCGGGTACCCCGCCGTGATATCCACTTTCATCGCGATCACACCCGAACTGTTCAGCATCTCGGCCACATCGCGCCGGTGCAGCACGCTCGCCTCGAGCGCCTTGCAGTTCAGACACCACTCGGCGGTGAAATCCACCACCACCACCTTGCCGGTCGCCCTCGCCTCTTCAAATCGTGCCGGCGTCCATGCCTGCCACCGAACCGGGCCCCGATCATTCTGCTCAATCGCAAACACCACCGATGCGCCGGCGAGCAGAATCGCAGCCAGCCCAACCACGCCCCGCCGAATCGGCCGACGCGTGATCTTCACCGTCCGATACAGCATCCACGCACACGCCGCCGTGACGATCGCCGCGACCAGCCACCAATGGACTCGCAACGGCGGATCTCCCGGCTCCTTCATCATGAGGGGCCCGATCCCGGTTCCGAGGAAGAAGACCGCAACCCCCAGCATCAAGAGTCCCATGACCTGCTTGACCAGCTCGCTGGCCGGCCCCGTGCGAGGCACCTTGTTGACCCACTTGGGATTCGCCGACAAGACCAGGTAAGGCAAAGCCATACCAAGGCCGATCGCGGCAAACGTCGCCAACGTGATCACCGATCGCTGCTGCGTCGCCCAGGCCGCCGCGCTGCCCATGAACGGCGCGGTGCACGGCGTCGAGAGCACCGCAGTCATCACGCCGAAGAGGAAACTCCCATGGATCGAGTCGTGCCGTGGATTGATCCGGTAGACCCACTGAGGCAGGCCGGCCGCAAAGAGCCCAAGCATGCCGAGCGCCATGACGGTGATCACCACCGACACGACGATGGAAAACCACGGCTGTTGGAACAGCGTGTTGATCGCGGTGAATCCCGCGACAAACGTGATCGCCGCGCCAATTCCGAGCCAGAACGCAACCACCCCGACCGACATCACAACGCCGAGCAGCAGACACCGGGCCGGATTCGCCGCCGCCTGACTCAAGCCCAGGATCTTGATCGGGATCACGGGCAACACGCAAGGCGTGAGATTCAGCACAAACCCGCCAATCACCGCCAGCGCGAGCAATCCCGCCAGACCGACGGCCCCCGACGTGTCCACCGTAAACTCACGCCCGAACACATTGAACTTCGCCCCGCCCGTCGCTCGGGCGGCCGCGATCTCGGCTCCAAAGGCAGAAGCCCGGCCGAATACACCGACATCGAATGCTTCGAACAGGCCGGGCTCGCTCGGTGTCGCCCCCTCGACCGCCGTTCCGGCACCGACACTGGAATCTGCCGAGACCACGGGGATGCGGACACGCTCAACAAGCCGCTCCGGCATCATGCAACCCCTGTCGTCGCACGCCTGCCAGGCAATCTCAAGCTCGAGCTCTACAACGGAAGGCGCATCGATCGCGACCATGACCGGCACATAGATCGCGGCCCTGCCCTCGAACACCCCGTACGGCTCCGGCTGTCCGGACCCGACCAGATCCACTGGAACCGTATGAATTGGCGGCCACTGGATCGGTCCCACGGTCGCGCCAACCACGCCCCCGACTCCAACTTCCGTCGGTATCGGCTCGAACTTCTCTCGCAGCATTCCGGGCGTCGGCACCGGCTCGTTCGTGTGGAGGTGCCAACCGGGCTCGAGGTCAAACACAACCCCAATCGCGATCTGATCTCCCGCTCTCACCCCATCCTTTGAAACAACGATCCGAAGGGACACAGGTCCATCCCCGCCAAACGCCGGTGCCGAAACCCCCGCAGCCGGTTGGGCTCTCGCGTTGAGCATCACCGCAGAGAGCACAAGGAAAACCCAGAGACTCAAACGCTTCATTCAGAGCTCCACTCGGCTCGGACTGATCCGGCCGCTCAATCTACCGCTGGCCTCTCGCCCCGACTTGTACCGCACTCGCCCTTTGATTGTTCCGCCCAGAATCGGTCACGCCCTGCCAAACTCCGCACTGGCTCGCTCAAGCCCACCGGACTCTCGGTCCGATCCTGTCTGCACGATCCCAAAGCCCCGGACCGGGGCCAGCACCGATTCTCTGCGCCATGGCTGAAGTACTCGACCAATCTCAGGTAGACGCACTCCTCGCGGCTGTCGACACCGGCGATGTCACCGAGGAGGCGAGCAACGATCTCATCTTCAGCCGCACCCGCCGGCCCGACGATCCCGTCGAGATTCGCAGCTACGACTTCAAACGTCCGGAGCGGGTCTCCAAAGACCAAATGCTCGCGCTCCAGACGCTGCACGAGGCATTCGCGAGAAACTTCGGAGCATCGCTCTCCGGATTCCTCCGCACAATCGTCGAAGTAAAAGTCGCCACCTGCGAACAAATGACGTACGCCGAGTTCATCGCGGGCCTCGCGAACCCAACTTCATTCAATCTCATCGAGGCCGACACGCTGGAAGGCACGATCTGCCTCGAGATCTCGCCGCTCATCATCTACCCGATCATCGATCGGCTCCTCGGAGGGTCCTCGCAGGATCTGTTCATACCGCAGCGCCCGATGACGCTCATCGAATCACGGCTCATCTCGAACGTCTCGGCAAGGGGCCTCACAGCCCTTTCCGAAGCGTGGTCTTCCGTTCGCCCCCTCCAGTTCACGGTCTCGGCCACGGAATCCAACCCCCAGCTGGTCCAGATCGTGCCTCCGAATGAAGTGGTCGTCGTGATCGGTTTCGAGCTCAAGCTCGCGAACCGAGCCGGCACCATGAACCTCTGCATTCCCTACAACGTGATCGAACCGGTGATGGACGAACTCTCTGCCCAGTCATGGTTTAGCACTTCGAAGAGCTCCCGCACCAACGACCACGAACGCCGCATCGGCTCCGCCCTCCACGCCGCCTCCTTGGAGGTGACCGGCTGTCTGGCCAATACCACGATCTCTCTTGCGGACCTGCTGGGAATGTCCGTCGGCGACGTCATCGTGACCGAAAAACCCAGCACACACCCGATTGTGGTCTCAATCGGGGGTGAGGCCAAGTTTCTCGCCAACCTCGGTCGCCACAGAGACAAGCTAGCGCTGCGCGTGCTCCGCCCCATCGGGCCGTCAGATCGCGTCGGGCTCGGGGTCTGACCCCTTCCACGATCTCCCATTGACCCCTATCCACCAGCCTATCTAAACTATGGGCTCTGTTTGGATGTGCGAGGATCCGTTCCTCGGGAGTCATATGGCATGTCGTTGAACTATCGCCATGGCCTGTAACCACTCGCTGCCGATGCGAGCGCGAGCCCTTGGGCTTCGCGGCGTGCCGGAGCGGTCCGTCGATCTTCTCTCTTGACGAGAAGCCGCGACGCCCGCCGGCTGTCGCGGTCCCCAATGCTCAACTCGGTCGGCGTCGAGCCGATTCCGCCCAGGTGCAGGACCGAAAGGTCTCGCGGTTGGGTCCACTATTGCTGACGCACGCGGACACGCTCCGGGTGCGATCGGATTGATTTTGGATCTGAATGATTTGGACAACTCGAACAATCTGAGCCTCTCGGAGTATCGCCGATGAACACCCAGGAAATGATGCGGATCCTCGACTCGATCGCTCGCGATCGCAACATCGAGCGCGCCGTGCTCGTCCGAGACCTCGAGCAGGCGATGATCTCCGCCGCGAAGAAGTACTTCAACACCCTCGACGCCGAGGAGTTCTCCTGCGCCTTCGATCCGATCGGGGGCACGATGGAACTCCGTCGCCACGGCGAGCCGCTCGAGATGCCGCCGGAGGCCTTCGGACGCATCGCGGCACAGACCTTCAAGCAGGTCATGATTCAGCGATTCCGCGACGACGAACGCGCCAGCATCATGGACGATTTCTCCAAGCGTGTCGGCGAGATCGTCGTCGGCACGGCCCAGCGATACGAGGGCGGAGCGCTCGTCGTCACGATCGATCGCGCCGAGTCGTTCATGCCCCGCTCGGAACAGATCCCCGGCGAGCAGTTCGCGCCCGGCGACCGCGTTCGCTGCCTGATCCTCGACGTCAAGGACGTTGGGAGCCAGGTCAAGATCGTCGTCTCCCGCGCCAACCCCGATCTCATCAAGAAGCTCTTCGAGGTCGAAGTCCCCGAGGTTGCCGAGCACATCATCGAGATCAAAGCCATGGCCCGCGAGCCCGGACATCGCACCAAAATCGCAGTCGCCTCCGTCGACTCCAAGGTCGACGCCGTCGGCGCGTGCGTCGGCGTGCGCGGCTCGCGAATCAAGAACATCGTTGACGAACTCAACGGCGAGAAGATCGACATCGTCAGATGGAACGAGTCGTCGCAGATCCTCATCGGCAACGCGCTCAAGCCCGCCGAGGTCTCCGAGATCTCGCTCTGCTTCGAACTCGGACGCGCAACCGTCGTCGTTCGCGACGACCAGCTCTCGCTCGCCATCGGCAAGCGGGGCCAGAACGTCCGCCTCGCCGCGCGACTCACCGGATGGGATATCGACATCCTGACGCCCGAGGAGTTCGAGAAGGGCCTGGACATCATGTCCACCACGCTGCTCTCCGTCCCCGGAGGCGAGCAGGCCATGGTCGATCGCCTCGCGGCTCTCGGCATGGTCTCCGTGTTCGATATTGAGGAGGTCGGCGCCGACGTGCTGGTCGCTGAGCTCGAGATCGCCGACGACCTCGCCTCCCAAATGGTGCAGGTCTGTGCCGTCCGTGCCAAGGAAGTTGCCGAGCAGCAGCAGAAGGACAAGGAAGCGTCCGAACGCCGCAAGCGTGAAGACGAAGAGACCGCCCGCCGCCTGTTCATGGGCGAGGGTGAAGGCGAGGATTCCACCGCCGCCGCGAGCACGACCGATTCCGACTCGCGCGCCGCAGACATTCTGGGAGGCGGCCCCGCGTGATCCGGGCAGCCTCTCCGGCAGATTGATGGTTCGACGGATTGATGTATGGGAATCGGCCGCTGTTTCCTACTGAGCGCAAGCGACAGGAGTTTCGATTGGCCAAGCGTGTCTTTGAAATCGCCAAGGATCTGGGAATCGACTCGAAGGCCGTGGTCAAGAAGTGCCAGGCCGAGGGCATCCCCGATTCCGTCATCAAGAACCACATGAGCACGGTCTCCATGGGACTTGAGCAAACGATCCGAGAGTGGTTCTCGGAAGGCGCAAACGCCACGGCCACCGAAACGTCCGCACCCATCGAACTCGAAGCGGTCAGGTCCAAGCCCAAGGCGCGAGCTCGGGTCAAATCCAACGCCGCCTCGTCGGACTCACCATCAAGCGACAACGACTCCGCTTCCACCATCGTCGCAGAGCCGCTCCACTCCGATCACTCACACGCCGACTCACCGGGCACACCCGAGCCGGAGCCCGAGCCCGAGCCCGCGAGACCGGCCCCAACCAAGCCAGTTCCGGCGAACGAGCCCGAACCCGTTGCGAGCGAGACGCCCGCTCCAACCAAGCCCGCCACGCCCCCGGCGGTCGCCGCTCAGGCCCCAGAGGCCGAAGCCCCCGCCGCGGCGACCGAGCCCGACACCGACGGTTCCGGCTCTCACGCCGCGCCGCACCTCCCACATCACTCCCCCGCACATGCCAAGCCGCACCATCCGCCCCGCCCACCCGCGACCCGTGTGCAGCCGGCACCGATGAACGTGCCGACGCGGCCCACCGTCGTCTCTCCTGCCGGCCCACGACTCGAATCCAAGGCCCCAGTCAAACTCTCCGGGCCGAAGGTCGTCCGCGTCGAAGCCCCCGATTTCGTCGAGGCCCCTCGCTCACGCGGCCCCCGTCCGGCTGGCGGCGGCGGCTACGGCGGAGGAGGCGGAGGCAGTTCCACTGGTCCGCGCCCCCCGCGTGGACCCGGCCGCGGCCCCGAGACCGGTGGCAGCGACGACGATCGCGGACGCTCCCCCCGCCGAGGCGGCAGTCCCACCGGAGCCGGCGCAGCCGGTGCCAAGGGTCGCTCGGCCGCCGGAGTCCCCTCTCGCCGGCGCGCGACGGCTGGTGAGGAATGGGTCACCAAGAACCCCGACGCGTGGACCGAGCAGGATCTGGCCGAGCGCGAGGCACGCCTCGCACGCGCCGCCGGGTTCATGAAGCAGCGCCGCCAGCAGCTCAAGAAGCAGGGCGTGGGCGATCGCGCATCGTCCGCCGCCGAGACCGGCGGGCTCGTCAAGATCGCCGCACCCTTCACGATCAAGGACCTCTCCGCCGCAACAGGCGTCAAGGCCGCCGACATCGTCAAGAGGCTCTTCCTACAGGGCGTCATGGCGACGATCAATTCCGGCATCGACGTCGCGAAAGCGCAGGAGATCATGATGGACTTCGAGATCGAGCTCGAGGTCACCGAAGCCAAGACCGGCGAAGAAGCGATCTCCGCCGAGTTCGAGAAGCGAGTGGTCGTCGACCAACGCACGCGCGGACCCGTGGTCACGATCCTCGGACACGTCGATCACGGAAAGACCTCCCTCCTCGACAAGATTCGCAACGCCAGCGTTGCCGCGGGCGAGGCCGGCGGCATCACCCAGCGAACCAGCGCGTTCCGAGTGCCCATCGACGTCTCCGGCGAGAGCAAGGAGATCGTCTTCTTCGATACGCCCGGCCACCAGGCGTTCACAGAGATGCGCTCCCGTGGCGCCAATGTCACCGACATCGTCGTCCTTGTCTGCTCGCCGGCCGACGGCGGCGTGATGCCCCAGACGATCGAATCGATCAACCACGCAAAGGCCGCCAAGGTGCCGATCGTGGTCGCGCTCAACAAGATCGACCGCCCCGAGGCGACCGATTCCGCGATCCAGAAGACCCTCGGCCAGCTCGCCGAGCATGGGCTCAATCCGATCGAATGGGGCGGCACCACCGAGGTCGTCCGCACATCCGCAATCACCGGCCAGGGCGTCGAGCAACTCCTCGAAACCCTCGACCTGCAGTCGCAGCTCCTCGAACTCAAGGCCGATTTCGACGGCTCCGCGTCAGGCAACGTGATCGAAGCCCGCATGGAAGAGGGCCGAGGCCCCGTCGCCAATATCCTCGTCCGCGACGGAAAGCTCAAGGTCGGAGACTTCATCGTCGCCGGCCGTGGCTACGGACGCGTCCGCGACATCACCGACGATCGAGGCCAGAAACTCAAGGAAGCCCTCCCTCCCTCACCGGTCCAGGTCTCCGGACTCGATCAGGTGCCGGACGCCGGCGACCGATTCTTCGTCGTCGATTCGCTCCGCAAGGCTCAGGAAGCCGCCGAGCAGCGCCGCCATCTCGAGCGCGAGACCCAACTCGCCCAGCCCAAGGTCACGCTCGACTCTCTCTTCACACAGATGGCCGACCGCGATGTCAAGGAAATCCTCGTCGTCGTCAAGGCCGCCGAGCAGGGCACGCTCGACGTACTCAAGAACGAGATCGAGAAGATCTCCCACGTCGAGGTCAAGACCCGCGTCCTCCACGCCGCGATCGGCGGCGTCACCGAGTCGGACGTCATCCTCGCAGAGGCCTCAAAGGCGATCATCATCGGCTTCAACGTCATCGCCTCCGGCAAGGCCCGCAGCGTGGCCGAGTCCAAGGGCGTCGAAATCCGAAACTACCAGGTCATCTACCACATCACCGACGACCTCAAGAAGGCCGCCGAGGGCCTCCTCACCCCGGAACTCCGCCAGGAGGTTCTGGGCCACGCCGAGGTCCGCCAGGTCTTCAAGATCACCAAGGTCGGCTCCATCGCCGGCTGCTACGTCACCGACGGCACGGTCCAGCGCGACGCGCTCATCCGCGTCACACGAAACGGCGTCGTCGTCGAGAACGATCGAAAGCTCGCGCAGCTCAAGCGAGTCAAGGACGACGCGAAGGAAGTCCGCTCCGGCATGGAATGCGGCATGAGAATCGACGGGTACGACGACATCAAGGAGGGCGACATCCTTGAGTGCTACAAGAACGTCGAGGTGAAGCGCACACTCTGATGCCGGGCGACTCCCAAACCACCCATGGTGATCGGCATACTCCAGTTCGACCTGCTCATCCACGACGCGACGTCCCTCAAGGACAAACGCCGCGTCGTCTCCTCTCTCAAGGACCGCATCCATCGCGAGCACATGGCAGCCGTCGCCGAAGTCGGCGATCCGGACCTCCTCAACCTCGCACGCGTCGCCATCGCCGTCGTTGCCCGCGACGGCCGTCGCGTCGGAGAGGTCCTGGACCATGTGTCGGACAAGCTCCGCGGGCTGCACGACGCGGAGGCTGCAATCACCTCACGCCGCGTGATCCACGACCAGATGCTCCCCGACGACGAGATCACGCCGATCGACCCCGACCCCGATGGCACCCTCGCCGAAGAAATGTTCCGAAGAGCGACGAACGAGAACGGACCCGCAAACGCATGAACCGCCGCGCAGACCAGATCGCCTCGCTCCTCCGACCAGCCGTGCAGGACGTGCTCACCCGCGGCTTCCAGGACCCCCGGATCCGCGGCCTCATCACGATCACCAAGATCACCGTCTCCCCCGACCTCAAAGCCGCCACCATTATGATCTCCGTGCTCCCCGCCGAAAGACAGGAACTGACGCTCCACGGTCTTCGCGCTGCGGCACGCCACATCCGCCACGAGATCTCCGAAAAAGTCGATCTGCGATACACACCCGACCTCCACTTCAGGGTTGACGCCTCACTGAAGAAGCAAGCCGGTGTCTTCGAGGCCCTCGCCAAGGTCGCCGAGGAGCGTGCCGCCAAGGGCGAAATCGACTCGAACGCCAATCCTTCCGAAGCTACGCTTTCTGACTCCGAACCCGATCACTCGGATCCCGACACGCAGGAGGAAGCCGCTCAGTGAGCGCGGATCCCGTCAAGAAGCTCCACACGTTCATGAAGAAGCTCCCGGCGCTCGGCGAAGAGACCACCCCGGCGTATCGGTCCTCCCACGCGCTCGATCCGATCGTCGCGGAATTGGTCCGCGCCTTTTTCATCTGGGAGGCCGGCCTCCAGGCCGCCGAGCGAGCGCTCGCCGGCGTCGAGTCCGCGACCGCCGACTACAACGAACTCCGCGTCTGCCTCCCACACGAACTCGAGCAGATGGTCGGCCGTGGAGACAAGCATCTCGCGGAACGCTCGCTGCGTCTCCGTTCCGTGCTCAACGACATCTATCGGCGTGAGCACGAGCTCACCCTCGTCCACCTCGCAACGCTCCCCAAGCGAGAGGCCCGCGCCTATCTCGACGCTCTGGATGGCATGCCCGCGTTCGTGAGCGCCCGCGTCTGCCTCCTCGCGATCGGAGCTCACACCGTGCCGGTCGACGCCCGGGTTGTCGCCGCCCTCGCGGAGCAGGAAGCCATCCCCGCCGAACTCGAGTCATCGCCCCACGCAGAATGCGCCTCCTGGCTTGAGCACCACATCCGCGCCGAAGAGTCCGTGGCGTTCCATCTCCGCATGGAGCGCATGCTCGACGCCGATAGGCCCGCGACGCCCGCTCGAAAGTCCGCTGGCGCCAAGCCAAAGACAGGCACCCGCAGCCCCAAAGCTCCCAAGACCCCGCGAAGGCGTGCCCAGGCCTGACCCGCAACCCCACACCCGGTCTCGCACATACCCTCAACCAATGCCAACCAGATCGATCAACCGGGCGCTGCGAGTGCTTCTGGTCGCGGGACTACCGCTTGCGATGAGCTCGTGCGCGACGCGACCCCCGGCGGCCGGTGTCGCACCCGCGCGAACCCGCGATCCCGCGGTCGCACCCTCCATCCACGCGATCGAGGATCTCGCTCGACGCCAATCTCGCTCGCCGGCGATGTCCGAGTTTCCCGCCTCCTCGGGTCTCGACAGCTCACTCGTCACGAGGCTGCAGCCGACCCCGCCCGAAGCTCTCACCCCGCTCCGTGAGCTCCTGCCGCAACTCGCCGGTGATGTCCCGACAAAGCACGTTGATCCGCCAGATCCCCTCCCCGACGACGCCGCCAGAGAAACCTGCCTCCGGCTGTACGCACGGGCTCGCGTCGCCGCCAACGCGGACAAACCCGCAAACGCGATCGGATTCCTCGACGAAGCCGCCAACGCCGACCCGACACGCCCCGAGATCTGGCGTCTGCGCGGAGACATCCTCTCCAACACCAGCCAGCGATTCGGCGCAACCGCCGCCTACCAGCGCGCGGTCGATCTCGGACTCGTCGAGCCGCGCGCGTACCTCGCGCTCGGTCAGGCGGCGCTCGATCGCGCCGACAACGCCGCCGCCGCCCGCTATCTCGCCGCCGCCATCGAGCAGCATGCCGATGGCGAAGATCCCGCCATCCCCGTGATCACCTACGCCGTGCTCGGCCAGGCACTCCACAGACTCGGCTACGTCTCCGCCGGAAGCGAAGCACTCCAGGCAGCCAGCGGAGCGTCGCTCCAGTTCACTTCCACCACCGCCTACCGCACCGACCTCCAAACGCTCGCCCGGCGTCGGAGCGATCTCGCCCGAGACGCCGGAGATGGGTGGTCCCGTCTCGGCGACACGGCCAAAGCGTTGGCCGCATACGACCTTGCCGCGGCCTTGCCATCGTTCGATCCATCCGCAATCACCGAACGCCGTGTCTACGTTCTCGCCCGCGCAGGGATGCCCGCCGAGGCCGCGCTCACGCTGCTCGACGACATCGCAAACGCCGGTCTCCGTGTTGATGATCGCCATCTCGAACTCCTCGGCTCTCTCGCGGCTCACACCGATCTCGGCCCGCTTCTGGCCCGAGCCGTCGCCGAACTGCCCGCCCTTGCCCGCCACGAAGCCCAGCTCGCAGGTGCGCCCGAGCCCCGCATCACGCCGACCATCGAGAGCCGTCTCGCCCGCGCCGCCGTTGCCATCCATCCCGCGAGTGCAGGAGGCGTTCTCGAATCGCACCTCGTCTTGTTTCCACACGATGCCGAGGTTGCCAGGGCCTGGGTCTCGACCCTCGACGCCAACCCATCTGTCGCGTCGCCATCGATCTCGTCCCTCATCGACCGCCAACCGCTCATCATCCAGACGCTCGCGTTCCAGCTCGTTCAGACTCCGCTCGGCGCACGCCTCGCCGCTTCGCCCGAACTCTCAGAAAGTGCCCGCACCTCTCCTTCTCGTGCTTCGCTCCTGGCCGCGCTTCGGAACGCCAGAGGGGAGTGGGCCGACGCCTCCCACACGCTCCACAACGGAGCTCGCTTCCAAAGCGACGCAGGGCTCGCCACCCAAGCGCTGATCGCAGCAGGCGCAGGCGATGCCGCGCTCGCCGACACGCTCCTCGCCGCCATTCGCACACCCGCCTCACGGGCCCGCGTCCTCGCCGCACTGCAGCGCCCCGACGCCGCGTCGATCGCCATCGACGAAGCCCTCACCAGAGAATCAACAGTCCAGTCCCTCGTCGTCGCAACGGAGATCGCTGTGCTGCGGCGTGACGCCGTGCTCGCAGAGACGCTGCTTCGTCGCGCTGTGGAGATCGATCCCTTCGACGAGTCAATCTACGAACGCCTCGCCGGCCTCTTCCGCCCGGGCGCACCCCTGGCCGATCAGGACAAGCTCTTCGCTGTCTACAGAGACCTGCGTGAGGCCGTGCCGTCGAGCCGCTTGCTCCGCACGCTCAACGCCCAGGATGCCGTGCAACGCAACCTCCTCAGCCAGGCCGAGCAGGAACTCGCCTCGCTGATCCAGTCCGATCCGGATGATCGACGGGCGATGCAGACACTGGTCACCGTATGGGAGCGACTCGCACAGACCGACCCCGGTGCAATGGCCCGGGCTACCGCGTTGCTCACGTCCATGCGGGCCTCGCGACCCGGGTCGACGACGCTCGCGATCGCCAACGCGAGGGTCCTCGCCGCCTCGTCCCCCTCCGAAGCCCGCACGTTCCTCGAGTCGTACCTCTCGGAGTATCCGAGCGACGAGATCGCAAGCTCATACGAGACGCTGCTCCGAGGCCCGCTCGCGCTCCCCGGCGAAGCAACCGCCTTCGCCCTCGCCCGACTCTCCGACCTCCCCCGTCCGATCGACGCCACCATCTCGCTCTCGCGTGAGCAGGCCGCCGCCGGCATGGTCCTCGACGCCGCCTCCACGCTCGAGCGCGACATCCCGGCCGACGCGACGCTCACGCCGACCCAGAGCGCGACGCTCCAGCTCATGCTCGCCGATGTCGCCCCGGCCGCGTCCACATCCAAGGACCTCGCACAGATCCGCGGAGCCGTCCGCCTGATCGCCGCCGTTGCCGATCGCTCGCAGGCGATGGCTCCGGGCATCCACGAGATCCGGATCGCACTGCTCGCCTCGGATCCCGACGCCACGGAGCGCGATCTGCTCGGCGCGATCGAGCGTGCGCGGTCCGACGCGCCCTCGCTCGGCTCTCGTCCGGCGCGCGCCGCAATCGGATCGCTCGTCGCCAACGATCGCAACGAGATCGCGCTCTCCATCGTCATCGACGAACTCCAGCAAGGCAATCCCTACGACCCGGAACTCGCGCTCGGTGCCGTGCGGCTCGTCGTCGTTGCCGGAAACGCCACAGACCTCCGCGCAATCCTTGAAACAATCACAACGCTCGAGGACGCAACGAGCGTCCTTTCTCCGATCCATCCCGACGGCGACCTCGCCCTCCGCCCGGACGCCACGCTCGACCGCGCCCGCGCGGAGATCGCTTTCATCGTCGCCAACGCGATGGCCGTCGCCGAGGACCGCGCCGAGGACTCGCACGACGTCTACCGACTCACGCTGACGCTCGATCCCACGCACGCCATGGCCGCCAACAACCTCGGCTACACGCTCCTGGAACAGGGACGCGACCTCCCCGAGGCCGCATCACTCCTGGAACTCGCGTTCCGTCTCGAGCCCAACGACCCCAACGTGATCGACTCCATCGGCTGGCTCCGCTACCAGCAGGGCCTCATCGACGACGATGCCAACCCCGACGGCTCGGTCACCGAAGGAGCCATCACGCTGCTGGAGCGAGCCATCCTCATCGACGCGTCGGGTGGCTCACCCGTCTCCATCGACCACTACGGCGACGCGCTCTGGGCAGGCGACCGGAAAGAGGACGCGATCGACCAGTGGGCGCACGCACTCGCAACGCTCGAACGCCGCATGTCAGAACTCGCAGCGCTCGGCCGCGCCGATCCCGAACACCCCACACTCCTCGCCGCTCTGGAATCGAAGCTGAGCGCAGCCCGCGCCAACGGCGACCCCGCGATCGCGCCCATGCGCCTCCGATCCAGTCCGCAAGCCTCTCCCACGATCTCGGGCCCGCCTCCCACGCCCCTCCACTCTCGAGAGACGCCGCGCTAAGGTAGCAGTGCATCCGAATCGTTCGAGCACAGGGGCACGCGATGGCCGGCCACAACAAGTGGAGCAAGATCAAGCACCGCAAAGCGGTCGTCGACAAACGACGGGGCAAGGTCTGGACCAAGTGCGCACGCGCCCTCATGTCCGCCGCCCGTCAGGGTGGGCCAGATCCCTCCGCGAACACCACGCTCCGCTACGCGATCGACGACGCACGCTACGCGAACATGCCCAAGGACACAATCGACCGCGCGATCCAGAAAGGGATCGGCGAGGTCGGCGCGGAGGACTGGGACCCCGTCAGGTACGAGGGATATGGCCCGGGTGGCGTGGCCATCGTGGTGGACGCGCTGACCAACAACCGGGCCCGCACGGTGACGGACCTTCGACTGATCTTCGAGAAGCACGGGGGCAATCTCGGAAACACCGGTTCCGTCGGCTACATGTTCGAGACCAGGGGCAGAATCCTCGTCGAACAGGGCAACAACCTGGATGACGCACTCTTCGAGTCCGCACTCGAAGCGGGCGCCGACGACGTGCAGGCGCCGGAGCCCGCCGATGACGACGACACCTCCGAGCGTGTCTGGACCATCCTGAGCAAACCGACAGAGTTCCAGGTCGTCAAGGACGGCGTCGAACGCGCAGGTCTCAAGATCATCGAGGCAGAGCTCGCCATGGTCCCGACAACCAGCGTCGAAATCGCGTTGGAGCCGGCGCAGACCCTGATCAGACTCATCGATGCGATCGACGACAACGACGATGTCCAGAAGGTCTACCACAACGGGCTGATACCCGACGAGGCCCTCGACGCGTGAACCACGGCCCTCCACTCACTCAAAGCCGCGGAAGAACCGGTCCCACTTGATCTGCAATCCCCGTCCCTTGTTCCATCGCCAGGAGAAGACCACGGTCGGGCTCCTCCCCACCACCTGCCCCTCATCGATGAAGCCGAAGTAGCGAGAATCCTTGCTCTGATCGCGGCTGTCCCCGCTCACAAAGACCTTCCCCTTCGGAACCTCGATCGGCCCGAAGTCCGAAGGTGTCCACGTCGGCTGGTTCCACGGAGGCCCGGCGAAGAATCCCGTTCGTCCCCGCTGCTTCGGATCGTTCGGCGACCACACCAACGGATGCGAACGCTCCTCGATCGACTCGCGCGCGAACCGCATGATGCCGAACCGCCCCCCGTCGATCTGGCCCTGGATCTCCTCCTCCAACGGGCCATACTCCGCCTCGATGCCGTTCACGATCAACTTGGCGTTCCGGAACTCGATGATGTCCCCGCCCACGCCGATGATCCGCTTCACCAGCCGGATGTGCCCCACCTCCGGCGAATAGCAGATCACGATCTCGCCACGCTCCGGCGAGTCCCACTTCGTGATCCAGCGGCACGGTTCGTCCGTCAGCGGCACGCGCAGCCCATATGCGAGCTTGTTCACAAAGATCCGGTCGCCAGGAACGATCGTCGGCTCCATCGAACCCGAAGGAACGTCAAACCAGTCGATCAGCGACGAACGCAGCGGCACCATCACCAGCAGCGCAAACACAAACGCCTTGACCCACTCCAGGAGCTGTTGGAACGGCGTCTTTTTCGCCTTCGGCATCTCGTCCTGTGCCTGGTCATCGCCGCCGTGCTTCTTGCGTCCGAACATGCATCGCTCCGAGAGTGTCACAGTTGTATCGGTCCGGCCGCCGCGAGGTTCGTGCCAAATGGGGTGGATCATTGCCCGTGGAGATGCCCATGTCTCCGCGAGTGCCCCCCAAACACGCTCGGGACACAGAATGCAGCCGGAATCGCCAGCCCGCAGAACCGCTCAACGCCCCTCGGGGCGCGGTTCCCGCGCGAGCGGCCTCATATTGAGGATCGACTGACGGATCCCCCACAGCGAGATCTTCGCCCCGTCGTTGAAGTCTCGCATCGGCTTCTCGTCGATGCCGTACCCATTGTGGGCGACAAACATCGTGTTGGTCGCCCAGTCGCGATGATCGCCAGAGTCCCAGCGAAAGGCGTACACCGCGCCCTGCGCCCCATCGGCGAACCCTATCGCGACGCGCGCTCGCGTCCACTCGTCATAGATCTGACTGGTCAGCCACCCGCCGTCGAGCGCAGCGTTACCGATCCGCGTCGTCCGCCAGCCGCTCCACAGCCCATTGGCATCCGGCCAGCCCGTGTGAAAGACCACCAACTGCACCGGCCCGTTTCCAGATCGATACACAGGCACCGGGCGGCTCGTGCAATGCACACGCCTGCCGTTGTGCGTCCACTCGGCGGGGATCTCCAGGCCAACCTCCCCATCCGTCCCCACCCCAGTGAACCGAAGCCCCGAAACCTGCAGACAGAACGGTCCGTTGCTCTCATGGCGCGCGCCGGCGACGATCGTGACCGAGCCATCGCTCGGATGCACCGCGAGCCCCACCGGCACCATCGACCGCGCCTCGAGCGAGGTCGGCTCCCCCACCGCCGGCTTCTCGCCCATCGTCAGCCACCGCCACTCCAGCGCATCGGTGTCATGCCGCGACACGAGGAGAATCCGATCGCCGACAGCAAGCGCGGAGAGATCGCAGTCCGGCAGACCCTTGATCGGCTGCAGAGCGCCCACGTTCGGCCGACTTCCATCTGTTTCCGATCGCGTCACGCTCGCTACCGCCCACCCATCGAACCGCCTCACAAAGATCGCCCCGCGCTCACCGCCCCCGACCAGCACCGGATCGGATCGCGTCGCAGATCCGGCGACCGCCACGACATCCGTCCACTCCTCGCCCGATCGCAGCGCCTTGATCGTCACCCGAGTCTGCTTGTGGTCCGACGCCGCGAGCATGCACACACCGCCGATATACGCGAGCGACGGCGAAGAGCCCACCAGCGTGTGCGTGCGCCGCTCGCCCGCGTGGGTAGAGCCGCCATAGTTGATGTCGGCCTCCACCTCGCCCTCGTCGAACACGCCGTTCTGATTCCAATCGACGAGCGTCGTCCCGTCGCCGTTGTCCCTGATCGGAAAGCGAAACGGGTGGTTCGAAAGAAACCCGAGCCGCTCGATCGGGAATGGCAATCGCTCGACCAAATGTCGCTCATCAAGCATCACCTCGCGGAACTCGCCGCTGGAAAAGTGCGGCTTCGATCCATCCCCATCGAACGAGTACGAATACGCATAGTTCATCATCGATGTGTACAGCGGGCACCACCCGGGCGCAGAGTCCCCGGTATGCGAGAGTGACATCTGATGCCCAAGCTCGTGCGCGAACACGGCCCATCCGTTGCCGCTCCCACCCATGTCGCCGGTCTCGCTCGACTGCCCGCCGCCGTGGGGCGTCACCTGCAGCCAGTGCATCAATCCTCGCTCGGACTCGGGAAAGAACTTGTTGCCGACATCCCACCACGGCATCCGTTGGTCATCCGCTCCCACGAAACCCGCGATCTCCCGGAAGTGGAGCGCGACGCCCGTCGAGCCATCAGGGTTCGTCGAGTTGAGCCCGCGATACGCGCTCTGCGCCCTCGCCATCTCTCCCCGGAACTTTGCAGGATCGACCCCCTCAAAGTACGAAACATTCACGATGATGTCCTGACGCAGCGGGTCCAGTTGGCGATCCCGTGCCTCCGCATCAGCCCCGATCGCGACCGCATGGTCGTAGGTCGAAATCAGCCCACCCAACTCAATCCCGCGCGGCAGGCCGTGCACCTCCCACCCGTCGAGCAGCCCATCCCCATCTGTGTCACGCCCGAGGGGATCCGTCCCGATGATCGCCTCGTCCGCGTCGGTGAGCCCGTCACCATCCTGATCCGTCGCACCCGGATTCGCTGCGATCACAACGCGAACGGCGCGATACCGATTCGGCTCGCGGCAGTCATACACAAACGCATCATCATCCACGCCATCGCCGTTGAAGTCTCCGGCAATGCGAGCAACAAGCTTCGCATCACGGTCGTACGGCGGCGCTGCGAAGGCAACAAGCGGCGCGCGGGGATCATCCGAGTCGTCAGATCGTGCGCCCGACAAGCCACTCCGCGAATCAAAGAAACTCGCATCCCCGTCCTCAACGAACGCGCCATCGACGAGCGCCCAGGTTCGCCCCGCGCTCGTGGCCCGCACAGTCTCGATCCCTCGCCGATCGGTGACCACCCTCACAACAGCGAATGTCGCGTCCGGCACCGGTGAATCAATGCGCCGACGGGACTGCAACCTGCCGTCGCGCTCCTCTGAAAGGAGCACCACGCCCCCGACATCGATGACGACGACCTCCGTGCCCGGGGTCGCACGATCGAAATCACCCATCGCCAGACCGCTCGCCCCGGGCTCGATGTCGCTGGCCAGCACCTCCCACGGCGCGGCCTTCCAGCCGCACACCGATTGCGCGATGCAGAGATCGCGGTTGCCATTGATGGTGACAACGTCGGCGAATCCATCGCCGTCAAAGTCCCCCGCGCAAAAGCGCGAGCAATCGGTTCCGACGCTCACCCAGTCCGACGCGCCGAAACCGGGGACATCCACCCGCTCCCGCGGCTCCACCCCGACCCATCCCGTCAAGAGCATCAAGGCCGCGATCGCAGCACTGGACATCGTTCGGGCACTCCTCTTCGTATCGATTCAACGACACGTCGAGAGCATACCCAACCATTCGCCACGCGCCCCCGCGCTTCGATCGTCGCGTACTCGTCACCGATATCGGAACCAAATGTGGCGAGGGCAAATGAGAGCCGCCCGCACCGCCCTCGCCACACCTTGTCCGCAGCCTGCGATTCGCGTCCCCAGCAGACGCCTCAATCCCCTGATGACAGATCCGAGTCCATCCGCATTGCCAGTGGTTCTCCCGCCATTCAACGCCATCGAATCCCGTTGTGATCCAAGTCCTGCGAATGACACACGCTCTATCGGAAGTCCCATTCCTCAAGACACTCGCATGACTTCCAATGGCGAAATCGGCTCCCGCCGCGGCGCGCGAATGTCCGGATTCTTCCAAACTTTGTTACAATGCCCACGGGAGTATCAGGGTCTACCGATCGATCCAAGGCTGTGCTGCAATGAATACCGAACCGACGCCTGACATTTCTGGGGACTTGGTGCGCGCTGCGTCGGGAGACGCAACCGCCTTGCAGCGAGTCCTTCCACTTGTCCATGAGCGTGTCCGCGAGATCGCGGTCCAGGTGCTCGACGGCGATCGCGCCCGGCGGTGGGTGCAAGCCAGCTCCCTCGTTCAGCGCGCCATGATCCGGCTCCTCGACCAACGCGAAGTCGACCACGCCGATGCCGCACGCGTCACGGCGGTCCTCGCCACGATCATGCGCCGAATGGTCATCGATATCGCCCGCCGCGAGACCGCCGACAAACGAGGCGGCGAGACGCCCCATGTCTCCCTGCAGTCGTGGCACGGCCGAGCCACCGCCAAAGGGGTGCCCCCCCGCGTCGACGCGCTCGAGATCGAAGACTCGCTCGTCGCCCTCGCCAACGTCGATCTCGACGCCGCCCGCGTCGCGGAACTCCGCCTCTGGGGAGGCATGGACCTCGAGAGCATCTCAGTCGCTACCGACCAGCCGCGCACCCGAGTTCGAACGCTCTGGCGCCGCGCCCAGGCGTGGCTCGCACGAGACCTCTCCGGGAGCGAATGATGAGCCTGAGCCATCAGAGCCATCGCAGGATCTTCCAACGCTTCGATCAACTGCGCGACCTCCCCGCCGATGCCAGAGAGCAGGCAATCAACGCCGACACATCCCTCTCGGAAGACGAACGACAAGCCCTTCGCTCTCTCCTTGAGCACGATGCGCCCACCGGGCAGTTCCTCGGCGCTCCGATCCAGTCTGCGACCGCGTCGCTCATCCAGCCGCTCTCCGAAGAGCGTGCACCAGAGACGCTCGGCCAGTTCCGGATCCTCCGCCTGCTCGGTCGCGGCAGTTTCGGAAACGTCTACCTCGCCGAGCAGCAACATCCAAAGCGCCACGTCGCGATCAAGGTGCTCTCCAATCGCGTGCCCGCGACCGAGATGCGCCGACTCGAATTCGAGGCCGAGGCGCTCGCCCGGCTCGATCATCCGAATATCACGTCCGTCCTGGATCTCGGCCGGGACAACGACCGTCATTTCCTTGTAATGGAGTACGTCGACGGTCTGCCCCTCGATCAGTTCCTGCTCCTCCACGATCCCGCTCCCGCCACTCGACTCCGCCTCCTCGCCGGCGTCTGCGACGGTGTCGAGCACGCCCATCGCCGAGGTGTGCTCCACCGAGACATCGCCCCCAAGAACATCCTCGTCACCCACGACCGCGTCGCCAAGATCCTGGACTTCGGCCTCGCACGCGAGGTCAGCGCGAGAACGCAGGCGTCCCAGCGCCTCACGCTGCCGGGAAGCGTGATTGGGACGCTCAGATACATGAGCCCCGAGCAACTCGACGGCGATCCCGATCTCGTCGACACCCGATCCGATATCTATTCGCTCGGCGTCGTTGTCTACGAGTCCCTCGCCGGTCGCCACCCATACCTCGACGAGCCAACAACACTCGGTGAGGCCGTGACGCGCCTGCGAAACGCCGAACCCGCGCGCCCGGTCCGCGGCCGCCTCTCGTCCGACCTCAACGCCGTGCTCCTCAAGTCCGTCGAGAGAGACCCACAGCGTCGCTACACATCCGCCGCAGAGCTCGCACGCGACCTGCGCAACATCGCCTCCAATCGCCCCGTTTCCGCGCGCGCAGCGAGCTGGCACTATCGAATCCGGAAGTCCTGCGCGAGGAATCGGACCATAACGGCCGCGCTCGCATTGGGCTTGCTCATGGGCTCCGCGTCCGTGGTGAGTTCTGCCGTGACGCTCAAACGAGAGGCCCAGTCGCGTGACTCCGCGATCAACGCGCTCAACGCCGTCATCACCCGACTCCTCTCACCCCTCGCGCCCCGCATCGGCACGCTCGACGATCGCGACGTACTCCTGAATGAAATCGAGGGTGATCTGGCCTCGATGATGTCGCGCACACCCAACGACTCCCGCGTCGTCGAACTCTTCGCCGCGTTCCAGGTCGCTCGCGCCGACATCCATCGCGAACGCGACCTCCCCGATCTCGCGCTCGAAGCGTACCGCCGCGCGACGGAGGCCTATGCCCACCTGTGGGAACGCTCATCGCGAGACCCGCGCATCGGACACGCCTACACGCTCGCGATCGTCAAACTGGGCGACACCGAGATCGTCCGCGGCAACACCGGCGTCGGCCATGACCTCTATCAACTTGCCCTCCAGCTCGATGAGTCGCTCGCCGAGCAGCATCCGACGGATATCGGCCTGCTCAGCAACCTCTTCTGGAGCTACTGGCGTGTCGCTTCCCTGCAGGTGACAACCAATGAGGGATTCGCCGCATACGACAATGCGTGTGCAGATCTCGCGCAACGCATGGTGGAGCTTGATCCCAGCAATTGGCGATCGCTCGAAGCGATGACGCACGTCCAGCTCCGAAGGGTCATTCGACTCGGCCAGAGCGACCAGGGCGTCCTCGCCATGGTGGATGCCATCGCTTGGGCCGAGCGACTCGTCGCAACGAACCCGGAGTCGACCATCCACAACACCAAGCTGCTCAATGCGCTGGCCTCGATCCTGGAGATCGCTGAGCCCCGTGTGAGCGCGGCAGACCACCAGAGATACGTTCGCCGAGCCGCGGAGATCGAAGCCGCGCTCTCCGCGAATCAAGGCGAGCTACGCCTCGAAGACGGCGTGCTCAGCCACATCAACTCGCTGCGGGCCCACGACGCGATCCAAGGGGGCCGATTCGAAGACGCGACCGTGTTTGCGGAAAAGTCGCTCGAGTACCAGCGCCGACGACTCACCGGTTCAAACGGCTCGCCCAACATCGCACTCTACATGTGTGGCACGCTGACCGAACTGCTCTTTCCCGCAAAGCGGGAGTCCGATCCCGATTGGTCCCCCGATCACGAGCGAGCCCTCATCGACCAACTCGCACAAGAAGTGCTCGAACGTTTCCCCGACCACCCCGAGACTCAGAGCGTGGTCAGCCACCTCCGCGCGATCCAGCCGGAATGATCCTCACTGCCCGTTCCCGTGAAACAAGGCGGCCCATCGCCGATCGATCGGGCAAGCGACGGGAGGGCGTCGCCGGCCGCATGATCCATCTTTGACGATGAGCCGCCCGCTTCAATCGATCACGAATCAGTCAACCCAACCGTGATCTCAGCGCCGACGCCGACGCACACCGGCCGCCAGACCGAACCCGCCGATCGCGAGCGTGCCCGGAGCCGGAATCGTGATCGCAAAGCTCTGAGTCTCGAACGTGCTCCAGTCTGTGCCGTAGCCGATCAGCGTCTTGCCGTCGGCAGAGATCCCCGTCAGCGAGCCGATGTCGAACAGCGGATCGAGCATGACACCGTGCGAGGCCAGATACGTCTCAACACTGACCATCCCGAGCGCCTCGGTCCAGATGAACCCTGTCGAGTCAGAGAAGGGGCCGAAGTCATACCGGTTGAACCCGACGATGATCGAGCCATCGTCCGAGACGCCCGTCGCCGCCGCCTGACCGAATCCCTCGAACGTACCGGGCAGCACACCCAGAATCTGCTCGTCCCACGAAACGCCATTCCAGCGCCACGAAGCCGCCTCCAGCGTCGCGGTGCTGTCATTCCACGCGTTGCCGACAACCACATCGCCCGCACCGTTCACCGCCGAGGCTTCCGTGAAGGCACCCAGGTCGTGCAGAATCGTCTGCGCCCCGTTCACCCAGACGACCGAGCGCCAGTGCCCGTCCGCAGCCTCATCCCAACCCACCACCACCGAACCGTCATAGTTCGTGTTGTTCGCGCGGCTCGCCCCTCCCGTGCTGCCCAGGTCCGTCACGCCGCCGGCGACCGTGCCGATCGAAGCGTGTGCGATCCCACCGGGCTGTCCGGCACGCCAGTAAAGGCCCGCGACATGATTGCCGTCGCCCGAAATGCCCCACGCCGAGCCGAGAGCCGTATCGACGATCCCCGCATCCGCCGGGTACGACGAGACCTGCTGCCAGCCGGACCCCTCGGTCCACACGCCCTGAGTCTGGTAAGTGCCATCATCGCTCAGAATCGTCCCGGTGATCCGCGTGCCGTCGTAAGAGATATCCGGAATGCCGGCCCCCGTGCCCAGCGTCGGCACCGTCGCGCGACCAAGATACGTCACTCCCGTGCCGGCCGTCCAGCGAACCGTCTCGTACGAGAAGTCCGCCGAATTGCCCGCGATCACCGAACCATCGGCCGAGACACCCGTCGCGTAGAACTCGCCCAACAGGTGGAACTGCACATCTCCCGCGAACGACGTTGTCCCGGCCAACGCGAACAGGACCGCCGCGCCCAGTGCTCGATTCATCATCTCGATACTCCTTCAAGTGACACCCGTGGCCGGACGGACCAGTTCCTCCGACTTCGTGACAGGAGAATAACACCGATTGTCGTCACGTCAATTGTCAATTGTGACAATTCCTGAGCCAATCTCTTTGCCATTTCGCCGTGCGCACGCTACCGTGTGGGCAGGTAGTCCATGCAAAGCCCCAACAAAATGCCACTCCGAGAGAGCCCTCCCCCAGCCGCCTCCCTGGCAGAAGTGGTCGAGGCGTTCCACGCAGTTCGTGCGTCAATCGCCGAGCTCATGGATGCAGTTGGCATCGACCCCAACAAGACGAGGGAATCAGCCCGACTGCTGGGGCTCAACCGTGGCCTCGCTTGGCGCCTCTCAAGAGTCGTCCGTGATGGCGATGTACCCTCGGTCGTCGGCGACGTCCCCGGCCGACAGAGCATCGGCAAGTTCATTTCCGCCTGCCGAGATCGCGGCGCGACCGAGCCATCCCTCAACGCCGCCGAGAAGGCCATCGACGCCTTCGAAAGCGCGGTCCAGGAGGCATGGGGAGATCGCAAGACCCTCGCCACGCTCCTCGCCAGCCGCTCCGAGACAGACCCCGCCGTCGAGCAGGAGCGTTCGCGGCGCAAGCTCTACGAGGGCGCCTTCGCCTACTGGGGAGTCCAGGCACAGGTTCGATTCGTCACCGTCTTCGTGCTGCCTTCCAAAGAAGACCCAGCCATGCTCGACGCCGCACACGTCACCGGTTACCTCGGCTTCCGCCGACTGACCGAGCGTGCCTGGCCACTCGTATACGAAGTCGTCGAGAAATCCACGGGCGATCAGCAGAGATTCAGAAAGTCCCCTCTCGATCCCCGGGGTGATCGCGAAGCAGACCGACAGTTGATGAAGCAGTTCTGCCGACCCGACCATCCCGAGATCAACGTCAGAGAATGCGGCGGCGAAAAGCGTTTCGAACTCGCCGCAGGCCCCGTCGGCAACGCCGGCCTCACAACCTGCGTCTTCGGCAGCTACCTCCACCAGATCGCAGAGCGCCGGCCCGAGTCGCCCGAAACCTCCGGGTTCATGGTCCGCCTCCAGACGCCCGTCGAGCGCCTCATCTTCGACATGTTCATCCACAAGGACCTTCGAGTCCGCGAAACGCCCCCCACCCAACTCCTCGATCGCATGACCTACCAGTACACCCACATCGAAGCAGATTTCGATCAGCAGTCGCTCCCGCTCTCCGAGCGTGCCGTGCCGATCCCCGGCGGAGCCAGACACGCGGTCACCGCGCACATCCCTTGGTACCCGCGCATGCTCGATTGGGTCAGCGATCGAATCGAGATCGGGCTGGACAACTTCGACGCGTCCCGCTTCGAAATGACCTACCCGCCCATCTCAACCACCGTGAGCCGCAGGTTCCCGCTCCCCACCGGCTGATCGCACGCTCGAAGCTCTCGCGCCCGCCCATCAGATGCCGGCGACACGCGCCGTCACCCCACCAGCCGCCTCCCCCGCAACGAACGCAAGACCAGTTCATCGGCACCCACGCTCGTCGGCACGAGCGTGTGCGAGATCGAACGCGCCGCGCACGCTTTGACCAACCCCGCCTGATGCCGCTCGAAGGCCTGCTTGTAGCGGCGGATCACATCCCCGGTGATCGTCACCTCCGCCGCACGCCCCGACTCCGCATCCATCAGCCGAAGATCCCCCACCAGTCCCTTCTCCACCAGCTTCCGAGGCTCAATCTCACCCGGCGAGAGCGTCTGGATCACATACGACTCAAACCCCGCGTTCCCGACCCCCGCGCCCCCCGCCAGATACGACAACCCCGCGCTCATCTCCTCGATCGGAACCAGCATGTCCGAGACAAGCACGAGCACGCCCCGACCGCTCTTCGACCGGGCCACCACACGCATCGCACGCTCAAACGTCTCGCCCGCAGACGCGCCCCCGCGTGTCCCGCCCACGCCCTGGCCCGCGCCGTCGCGTGCACTCTGCAGCAGAAAGTCCGCAAGCCGCTGGATCGATGCCCGCCCGCGCAGCGGCCTGAGCACGCGAACGCGACCATCCGCATCACCCCCGAACGACGCCCCGATCACGCGCGCCCGATTCACCAGCCCGACATACCCGAGCGCCATCGCGACCCGGTGCGCCGCCAGCAACTTGCTCGGCTCGCCCGAGTTCATTGACGCGCTCGCATCGACAATCAGATAGAGCGCAAGATCCTCGTCCTCGCGAAACAGCTTGACCACCAGCCGCTCGAGCCTCGCCAGCACGTTCCAGTCGATATGCCGAAGATCATCACCCGGCACATACGGGCGGAAATCATCGAACTCCACCGACCGACCGCGACGCCTCGATCGCCGCTCTCCGGGCAACTTCCCGCCGAACACCCTGCGGCTCAGCAGGTCCAACCGATCAAGACGCGACAACAACTCGCGACCAAGGAGATCATCGATCGTCTCGACCCGAGTTGCATCCTGTCCGATCAGCACGCACACATGCTAGCGGCAGTCCCCTCGCGGGCGCACGCACCCCCGGATGCCCTCCGGCTCACCTCACGTGGCCGTCGCGCGCCTTCCGCGGATTCGGCGCTGGCTTGCCATCGGCGTACCCCCACACTGTCACCGTCACCGTCTTCTTCCCCCACTTCCGCGCCTGCTCGTGCGTCGGAAACAACAGGTCGAGCCGATTGCCCTTGATCGCGCTCCCGCAGTCGAGCACCGGCACAACGCTCCCATTGTCATACCCCGGGATCGACAGCATCGATCCATACCCGAGCACCCGAGGGTCAGCAGCCACCAGTCGATGCGCGTTCGTCTGCACCGAATGCAGCGTCGCCGTCCGGCCGTCCGCGTACTTGCCGCACGACCTCGAATCAGGCGAGTATCCCGTCACAATCATCTTCATCGTCTTCACAGGACGAATCGGACGCCCGTTGAAAAACCGCGTCCCGAGCGGCCACAATTCCGGCAATGCCGAGGCCGTCGTCTCAGACTTCACAGCAGCCGCGGGCGCACGCTCGACCACAGCCGGTACATTCAAAGGATCGACAATCACCAGCGCCGCAGCCGCCCCCGTCGCCTGCGCCACGGGCAGGTGCGCCATCTCCGCGAACGACACCTGGTCCAGTTCCGCCAGCGGAGCCGGCGTCACGTTTCCGTACCGCGCCTCTTTCGCCAGAATCGCCGAGGTCGCCGTCAGCGCAACCAACCCCAGAGCCGCAAGGACCCGGAGTGAACGCCTCGCAATCACCTGGGGCATCGCCCGAGGTGTGAAGCCGCTGCTTTGTGCCAACACGAAACTCCGTCCGGCCACAGCCACTCGCCCAACGCCTCTGACGCATGACCCGCCTTGGTCGCGTCGAACAGCCCGTGCTGCCCGTCGGTCGCTGGCGCGGCTCGTTGCCCGCCCCGGTAGCCAGGCCCATCCATTCAGGCCGGCGAAAAGTGAAGACAAGACTATACCCTTGACCCAGCTCTGGATCATACAACACCCCGTTCTGCACGTTCCTAGAATGTTCGGGTGCCGGGCGAGCCACCACGCCGCCCGATCCAAACCTCAACCCGAACGATCGACCCATCGTTTATCTGTCCGAGACCCCTTCCTTGTCCACTCGCCAGAGGCGCCCCACTGACAACTGTCTGTCAGTCACGCCCCCGACGTTCAACCTGTAGAATGCCGCCAAGTGACGCTGCTGCAAGCAATTGAAGCAATTCTCATCGGCCTGGGTGCCGGTTGTATCGGTGGTATCGCTGGTATCGGCGGCAGCATGGTCATGCTTCCGGGCTTGTCGCTGGTTTTCGGAACTTCCCCACCTTCCACCCATCACCTCTACATGGCCGCCGCCATGGCAGTCAACATGGCCGTCGCCATCCCCGCCGCTCGAAAGCACCGCCAGGCCGGCGCGGTCAGGTCCGATATCGTCCGCCGCATCCTCCCTCCCATGGCCATCGCCATCGTCGTGGGAGTCCTCGTCTCCAACCTCGTCGATGGCCGCTACCTCCGCCTCGGCCTCGCCGCCTTCATCGCCCTCTACTGCCTCGGCACCTTCGCCGCCCTCGCCCTCAAGAAGCCCGACCACGCCGGAGACCGCGAACGCGTCTCCCCCCTCAACCTCCTCGCCATCGCCATCATCGCCGGCCTCCTCGGCGGCCTGCTCGGCATCGGTGGTGGCGTCGTGATGGTCCCGGCCCTCCAACTCCTCTGTCGCCTCCCCCTCCGCCACGCCATCGGCACCAGCGCGGGCATCATGTGGATGACCGCTCTCATCGGCGCAACGCTCAAACTCGCCACCCTCCACACCCACGGCGAGTCGATCGGTCACGCCCTCCTCCTCGCGCTGCTCATGGCCCCGGGCGCAATCATCGGCGCACGCATCGGCGCATCACTCGCGCACCGGCTCCCGCTCCCCATCGTCCGCGCCATCATCGCCACGATCCTCACCATCGCCGCAGCGCGCATGGCCGGACTCGTGTGAATCCCCGCATCCCGACACGACCGCATCCACCGGGGCGTCGCGCCCCGGCCCACAGCGAACGCCATGGAGCCGACAACCACGCCGCACGCGCCCGCCAACTACCGATACCCGTGAACAGTCTCGATCTTTCCCTGCACGACCATCGAGCCGGTCCAGAACTTGGCGAGTCCCTCGGGTGGCTTCCCGCCCTCGATGACCAGCATCATCGCCGACGGAACCGGTCGGTTGTTGTCCTCCTTGAATTCAGCGCGGTTCATCACCACACGCTCTCGATTCGTCGTCACCACACAATCCTTGAACCAGGAGAAGAAACCGGTCTCCTCGTTCCGGATCTCGGTGCTGGTCTCCTCGACGGTGAACGCACCCGAGATGTCGATGTAATACGTATCCAATGGGCAGCTCCCTTCTGCAGCCGGACGCTCAGGGTGTAATCAGGCCTTCCTTGACAAAGACGCCGTGAATCAGCTCGAGCCTGTCATCCTCCCGATTCTGCCGACGCCACTGAATGAACCAGTCACGCGCCGCCACGCCGCTCGCGTACGCCTCGGGTGCTGGGGTTGCCCCAGACGCCGCGGCAAACGCGTCGAGCACGCGTTTGAGGCCCGCTTCATCAAGTGCCGGCACCCGGTTCGCAATCGCGCTCGCCACCACCTTGTTCTTCTCAATCACCTCCGGCGACGTCGGCACGACAATCGGCGCACGGATCAGATCGATCTGCTGCTGCGCATCAGCGTCCTTCTTCGCGGCATCCTGCTGGATCGACTGCAGCCCCCCGAGAAACGTCCCCGCGTGGTAATAGTCATCAAGATCCGCCAGAGCCCGGCTCAGCGGATAGTCGCCGTAGCTCTCCTTCGCCAGACCCTCCAGGATCCTCGTACGCACAACCTTCCGCTGCGCATTCATCGCCGCATAGAGCGCCTTGGTCGTCTGCTCGTAGTAGAAATGCTTGTCGTATGACGCCTTCGAGCCCGTAAGGCCCGCGGAAATGCCGGCAAGGATCCGAGTCGTGCCGCTCGGATCCAGCAAGGCCCCCGCAGTGTTCAGCCCGATGACCGTCACGTCCGCCGCCACGTCGCCCGACTGCTTCTGCAGAACGAACTCTCTCACGAAGATCTTGTAGTTCGCATCGATGAGTGCCATGCGTCCGTTCACAAGATCATCGCGGTCCTTCTTCGTGTCGGCGTCCGCCTTCCGAAAGTGGTCGGTGATCCGCAGCGCGGGCGCGTAGCGCATCTCCAGAGCACGCAGGTCCTCCACCTCGCTCTCCGATCGCTTCGGGAATCCGCCCCGGGCGCTCGCACACCCCTGCACCCCACACACCAGCACACCGATCAGCACCAACACCGCAAGAGCATTGCGCTCGCACATGACGAGTCACTCCTCTCGACAAGTGACGCGGCTCCGGCGTAATGTCGGGGCCGCAAGACATGAAATGTACAAAGCACTCCCGGACACGCAGCACACACAAAATACCCCAGAAGCCCAGGCCTGTCCAATCGCATGGCGCTCGCAACGAGCATCCTTCAGACCGCCCGGCGAGCGCATATTCGTTACATTTCGTAACTACATGACGCTACTTGTGTTACGCGGCACAGCCAGAATACCACTGACATACTGTTGTCAGTGGCCAATCGCTTTCCACTTGCATCGAAGCCGCCGCTCCGTACGCTGCCCACATGCCCGCGTCCGCGCCCACTCCTGCCCCTTCACCCGCCGAGGCACACACACTCGTCCGCGCCATCCTCGCGCTCAACCTCCCGCTCGAGCCGCTCGCCGCACAGCTCTCCCTCTCATCCGCCGACCTGGCAGACCTCCTCGCAACGCCAGCCCTCCGCGCCGAGATCGACGCCTACGAACAACTCGCCGATCTCCGCGCCCGGCTGACCGGCATCCGCGAGCCATCCATCGACTCCATCCTCTACCCACTCACCACGCAAGAACCCGACCCGCCTCCCAAACCACCCTCGAGTACGCTGCACCTCCACACCCCGCCCGTGCAAGCCGATCCGAGGAGTGACGAACGTGAGACAAGCCGGCGCAAGCTCAGTCCTTCACACACTGACCCTCTCGCTCCTCGTGCTTTTCCTTGCGTTAACCATCAGTGCGTGCGCATCGACTCCGACCTCACAACAGGCCCCCTCGTCGAGCACGCCGACGACATCACACCCCGACCCGGAATCCGCGATGCTGGCCTCGCACGCCCGCTCCCTCCGCTCGATGATCGAGGGACCGGAAGCAGGGACGCGCCCGCAGGTCCTCCTTCTCGGCATCTTCCACTTCGAGAACCCCGGTCTCGACGCTCACAAGTCCAAGTACACCTTCGACCCATTCTCCGAGACCGGCCGTGCGCAAGTCGAAGAAGTCCTCGCGCGACTGAATGCCTTCGCGCCCACCAAAGTCCTGATCGAGCGCAGCCCGCAGTACCAGCAGGACATCGACGCCTGGTACGACTCATACAAAGAGGGCAAGCAGAGCGCCAATCCCAACGAGATCCTCACCATCGGCTTCGCCCTCGCCCACCGCCGCGCTCACCCCCGCGTCTACGGATTCGATGCCCGTGCCGAGTGGCTCACAACCACGCCCGAAACCGAAGAGGCCTTCATCGCCACCGCGAAGGCGATGAACATGGAGTGGACCCTCGACGATCCCATCGACGCCCGCTACATGCAGATGTACAAGGCGAGCGATGAGATCGAAGAGTCCCTCACGCTCCGCCAACGCCTCCGCCTCATCAACAACCCGGATTCGCTCCGGCTCAGCCACGGCGCGTACCTCTACTCCTCCGGCTTCCGCCTCTCCGACGGCACGGCCTTCCCAGGCCCCGACGGCTTCACGAGCGCATGGCACAACCGGAACCTCCGGATGTTCGCCAACATCCAGCGCATCGCCGAGCCGAGCGACCGCATCCTCATCATCGTCGGCGCGGGCCACGCACCCATCCTCAAGCACTGCATCGAGTCCGATCCCCTCATGATCCTCGTCCCCGTGGATGCCTACCTCGGCATCAACCCGCCCGCGGCGTCGCTCTCCGAATCGTCGTCCCAAACAGCGCGTTCCCCAACCTCCTCACCCGCCACCCAGTCCATGTCCTCCGCCGATTGATCCGTCCTCACAACTCGCGCCCTACCGCCCAGCACGCCACTCCGCGTGCCGCTGTCCATTGCCTCCGTGCCTCCGTGACTTCCGCAGCAGGAAGTGCTGCACGCCAGTAGACGGGGGTGGAGGGAGAGGGCGAAGCCCCGAGCGACACCTCCGGGAAAGCCGCCGCGCAGCGGCGTTCCTTTGAACGCCTTCGAGTCGCCGGAGGCGACGCCAACTTGTGATCGCCCATTCCGCGTCCCTTCCCTCCGCCCCTTTGCCCCGCTGCCTCTTCTCCTACCCTCCCCCGCATGACCACTCCCACCCCCACCCCCGCCGCCGTGACCGCCACCCTCCGCGACACCAATGCCGCGTACCTCAAGGAGGAGTCCAAAATCAAACTCGGTGGCGGCACCAAAGCCATCGAACGCCAGCACGAAAAGGGCCGCCTCACCGCGCGCGAGCGAGTCGCCAAGCTCATCGACCCCGGCTCCTCCTTCCAGGAGCTCGGCCTCTGGTCCGCCCACAACATGTACATGGAGCACGGCGGTGCGCCCGCCGCGGGTGTTGTCACCGGCATCGGCTCCGTCCAGGGCCGCCTCTGCATGATCATCGCCAACGACGCCACCGTGAAGGCCGGCGCGTTCTTCCCGATGACCTGCAAGAAGATCATCCGCGCCCAGACCATCGCCCACACGGCGCGCCTCCCTCTTCTCTACCTCGTCGACTCCGCCGGCGTCTTCCTCCCCATGCAGGAGGATGTCTTCCCCGACACCGACGACTTCGGCCGCATCTTCCGCAACAACGCGGTGATTTCCGCGGATGGCATCCCGCAGATTGCGGCGATCATGGGGTACTGCGTCGCGGGCGGCGGGTATCTGCCGGTGTTGTGCGACACGTTGTTGATGACAGAGGGGTCGGGGTTGTATCTCGCGGGGCCGGCGTTGGTGAAGGCCGCGATCGGCCAGCAGGTCACGGATGAGGAACTCGGCGGCGCGGCGATGCACGCGAGCATCTCGGGCACGATCGACTTCAAGGAGCCGGATGATGATGCGTGCATCAGGCGCATCAGAGAGATCGTGGCGAAGTATCCGCCGCAGATCGCTCGCCGGTGGCTCACGATGATGCAGCGCATGCTCACGAACATGTCGTCGATGAACAACAACGCTGCCAAACTGCTCACCGAATCACAGCAGTACTCTGAGGAGGTTCCTGCCGGTACAAGCCCAGAGGACGCTAAGCGACTTGTTGAGGAGAAGCGGAAGGCGCACGTTGACGCGTTGGTCAAGGGCTACATGGACCGGTCGGCGGCCGCTCAAGGTCATCAGTCCCTCGACATGATGAATGATCTGTTCGAACGACTCGGCGGACCCGCCTCGCTCAACGCACACAACGGTGTGAACCGCCCACCGGCGGTTGATGCCGCTCGCCTCTACGACATCTTCACCGACAAACCAGGCACGCAGTACGACGCGAATGAGATCATCGCGTGCCTCGTGGACTCGCGTGCGATGCCGAACGCAGAGGGCCACGAATCACTCGCACCCGACTTCGACGAGTACAAGGCCGACTACGGCCAGTCACTCGTCTGTGGTTACGCGAAGATCGGCGGGCACGCCTGCGGCATCGTCGCCAACCAGAAGAAGATCACCCAGCGTCAGATGCCCGGGGGCAAGGCTGGCCCCTCCAAGTTCACCAACATGCCCGGCGTCATTTACGACGACTCCGCCGACAAGGCCGCACGCTTCATCATGGACTGCAACCAGCGGAAGATCCCCATCATCTTTCTGCACGACACCACCGGCTTCATGGTCGGACGCGACTCCGAACAGGGCGGCATCATCCGCGCGGGCGCCAAGATGGTCAACGCCATGTCCAACTGCGTCGTTCCCAAGATCGTCGTCGTCCTCGGTGGCTCCTACGGCGCGGGCAACTACGCCATGTGCGGGCGCGCGTTCGACCAGTTCATCTCCTTCGCGTGGCCGGGCGCCAAGTGCGCCGTCATGGGCGCGAACCAGGCAACCGGCGTGCTTGCGACCATCGAAGAAGCCAGCCGCAAGCGCAAGGGCGAGACCATCGACGAGGAGACCCACAAGCAGATCCTCGCCGCCGTCCACGCCGGCTACACCGAGCAGGCGGACATCCGCCACGCCGCGTCGCGCGGATGGGTGGATCGGATCATCGAGCCGCATCGGACGCGTGATGAGTTGATCGGGGCGTTGAACGCCGCGGCACAGGGGTGGGATTACACGAAGCCGTTCAAGACGGGGGTGTTGCAGACGTGAACAATCTTCTCCCGACTCAAGACGAGAAGGACGACAAAGCACTTGACGGATACAACCTCTACATCAGCCAGAAGAACGAGCTCAGTTCTGCTGCGAGAGAGTTCTGGCGCCCTGCCGATGCGGCGATTACGCTACTGGGTGGCGGATCACTTGTGACGTCCGTAACGCTCCTGACAGCCTTTGGCCCGAGCGACTCAAGTTCTCGCAGGCTCTTGCTGGCGGGGTGGATTTTGATAGTTGGTTCTCTTGTTTGTTCATTTGTCGCAAAATGGCTGATGGTACTGATTCATCAGCTCGCGATAAACATGAACGAATCTGCGCGATACGGCGACTGGGAGACGTTTCGTGACCGGCTGCGAGATTTGTGGAAGAAGCATCACAGAAGGACGATGCGATTGGTCCGAGGCGTCTATATCTGTTACTCGCTAGCATGTGCTCTGCTCCTGGCTGGCATGATTGCACTGTTGTGCTATGCCGCCCCGACTTCCAACGCCAACAAGGACGTGATTACCAATGGCAAAGCAACCCCAACCTTATCCGCAGCCCCAACCTCAACCGCGAGTTCCGCAGTCCGATCCCCCGGGACGCAAGGGACCTCCGAGGGAAGTGTTCCCAACAGCACCGGCAGATCCGCCTCGGAAGCCGGGACCGAGCAAACCGAATAAGTGATCCTCGTGCGAACCGAAGGCCCAACGGGCCGCCCTAGCCAGAGCCCAGGGCACGGGAGTGCCGAAGGCACGACCAACGCCCTGGGTACACAACGCCCTTAATTCCTTCTTCCTTCTTCTCGCGAGCCCTGTAAGGGCGGCACAACTGTTCTTTGACAACCGGTAACATGCACGCATGCCACAATCACTCTCGCGGGTGTACGTCCATCTCATCTTCTCGACCAAGCACCGTCTCCCCGTCCTTCACGATGACGTTCGCGAATCTCTCCACCGGTATGCCGCGACGGTCCTCCGGAACATTGATTGCCCACCTGTGTTGATCAACTCCGTCGAGGACCACATCCACATCCTTCACGAACTCGGTCGCACGATCTCGATCAGCGACGCCGTTCAGAATCTCAAGACCTCTACATCGCGCTGGCTCAAGACCCAGTCCGATCGGCTCTCGGACTTCGCGTGGCAATCCGGCTATGGCGAGTTCTCCGTCTCACGCTCCAACCTCGATGAGGTGCGCGCCTACATCGCGAATCAGCGTGAGCACCATCGTGTCACGTCGTTTCAGGGTGAGTTCCTTGCGTTTCTCGAACGCCACGAGGTCGAGTACGACGCACGGTACGTGTGGGACTGATGAGGCAGTGTTTGTGCCGCCCTTACAGGGCTCCATGGAATAAGAGCGAGGTAGAGGGATGGGGCACGCTCATACCCGGGGCGTTGGTCGTCGCTTCGCGACTCCCGTGCCCCGGGCTCTGACTGGAGCGCCCCTTTGGGGCTTCAGACTCGGCGCTGCACGTTCATCTCGCACTCGGGCGCAGCCCGATGCGACTGGAGTTACACTCCGACTCTCCCCCACTACCCCGCCCGGAGTGCTGCAGCCGTGAACGTACAGGATCGAGTGCGAGAGGACGAAGCGAGCGGCGATCTCGCCTCGGCGAAGAACCGCCTCGCCTCGCACGCGGTCACGACCCGCTTCGACCCGCGCGTCTGCGAGCAGATCGCCCGCATCTGCGTCCGCATGCAGGATCCGACCGAAGCAGGGCGCTGGTACTTCCTGTGTGACTCAAGCGATGACGAGTCGGGCGCGTGCATCAAGCGGTTCTCGGCGGCGCATGGAGACCGTCCGGCTCAGATCCATTCGCAACTGCCGCGCGGCGTTGTGCACAAGCCATTGGAGGACTGGGCGCCCGCGGCCGGCGAGCGCCTTCGCAGAATCGGTTTCAAGCACGTTCCCGCGAGAAGGGACCACATCACGCGTAGCACCTTTCTTGACAACTTGTACCCTCTCGGGTGCATCGTCATGGTTCTCGCGGTGCTCGGGCTTGCATACATCGGCCTGCGCACGGTCGCCGGCTGGCTTCGATAGCACGACCCCTCACGCCCTGTCGATCGCGACGTCGAGCTCCAGCATCCGCACCCGCTCGCACTCGGTCGCGGTGCACGCCTGGAACGTGATCGCCAGCAGCGGCGTCCCCGACCACGCGACCCCGACCTCTCGCTCGAGCGCGACCCGCATCTCAAACTCTCCTTTGATGCCGTTGATTCCGGCTCCGCCCTCGAGCGCCACGCCGACCGGATAGTCCGCGTAGGCACGCACGCCCGTTCCGTTGATCACGTGAACGTGCAGAGGCACGAGCGACGGGCTCCCCGCGTCCGATTCAAAGACTGGGCTCCTCGGAGAGATGACGTGGTAACCCGGCAGGATCCGGACCTTCAGCATGACCTCAGCCGGCGCGTCCTCGCCGAGGTTCACGCGATCCACGCCCGCGTAGACCTCGACCGGCGTCCGCAGTCCCTGCTCCTCGTCGTCGCCCGCCTGCGCCGGCTCGCCCGCATCCTCGATCATGCCTCCTGCGAGCAGCCGGAGCAGCGCGCGCGTCGAGTTGGCCGTCGACACCGGCGACGAGGCGATCGCCCCGCTGATCGCGGCCATCGCGCCGACCGCGTCCTCGAGGTAAGCCCGCTCCCCCGTCAGCTCATGGAGATCGATCAGAGCATGGATCATCACGCTCGTGCCGCACGGGATCGCCCCGTCGTAGGTCGATCTCGCCCGCACAAACAGATCCGGGGCTTCCGGTATGGTGTCGTAGAACCCGCCCCCGTCCTCATCCCAGAACTGGTCCCGTGCCCGCGCCGCGAGCGCCCGTGCCACCGTCACGCCCGTCTGCCGGTCCTGCTCGGATCGCAGCGCGAGCGTTGTCAGGCCATGCATCACAAAGGCGTAGTCCTCCAGCGGCGCGGCGTGCTTCACCCCCACCGTGCCATCGGTGCCGACCTTCGCGATCCGATAGAGCGTGCCCTCTTCATCGACCATGTGCTCGATGATGAAGTTCGCCGCGCGGCGAGCGGCGCCGAGGGCTCGCGAATCCAGATCCCCGGCCCGCGCCAGCCCGGCGATCAGGAGCCCGTTCCATCCCGCGATGATCTTGTCGTCGAGGTGGGGCTGCTTCCGCCCACTTCGCGCCCGCATCAGCCCGGCGTTCACGCGGTCCAGTCTCTTGACGAACTCGGCCTCGTCCATCCCCAACCCAGCCGCGACCCGTTCCGGCCGATCCTCGAGGCGCAGCACGTTCACCGCGGGCTCGTTCGGATGGTGAGGGTCCTTGAAGTTTGGTCCCGTCTCCAGTCCGTACACCCGGCATGCCCATGTCCCGTCTTCCTCACCGAGCGACTCCATCACTTGGGCGCGCGTCCAGACATAGTTCAGCCCCTCGCGTCCGTCGACCTCGGCGTCCTGAGCCGTTGCAAACGCCCTCCCCCCGATCACCATCTCCCGCAGCAGGTACTCGATCGTCCGGCCCACCACGCGCGCGTACGCCCCGTCGCCGTACGCGCGGGCCGCGTCGGCGTAGACGCCGAGCAGCAACGCGTTGTCGTAGAGCATCTTCTCGAAGTGCGGAACGGTCCAGTGTGCGTCGACGCTGTAGCGATGGAACCCGCCCCCGATCTGGTCGAACATCCCGCCCGCCGCCATGCGATCGAGCGTGAACCGCAGGGCCTGATCGATGGCTGCCTTGGTCCCATCGTCGCCCGCGTGGCGACGCGCATCGATGAGCAGATCCAGGTACACCGGCTGCGGAAACTTCGGGGCGCGACCGAAGCCGCCGTCTGTGCGATCGAACATCTTCAGCAGCGCGCCGACTGCGCCCGACACCTGGCTCTTCCCGATCGCCACCGCTCGCCCATCCGGATCTCCGCCGCTCGCCAGATGCTCCTCGACCGCCTCGCCGAGCCTCCTCGCCTGCTCCATCACCTCGGGCCGCTTCTCGGCGTACGCGTCGGACATCCCTTCAAGCACCTGCTTGAACGAGGGCAAGCCGTGCCGCGGCGCCGGCGGGTAGTACGTCCCCGTCCAGAACGGGCGCAGACCGGTCGGCTCAAGGAAGACGCTCATCGGCCATCCGCCGTGGCCTGTCAGGACCTGTGTCGCGGCCATGTAGATGTCGTCGATCTCCGGCCTTTCCTCTCGGTCCAACTTGATCGCGACGAACCGTTCATTCATCACCGCCGCGGTCGCGTCGTCCTCGAACGACTCCCGCTCCATCACATGGCACCAGTAGCAGGTCGAGTAGCCGATGGAGAGGAACACGGGCACGTCCCTGCGCCTCGCCTCCTCGAACGCCTCGGCGCACCACGGCCACCAGTTCACCGGGTTGTGCGCGTGCTGCAGCAGGTACGGGCTGCTCTCTTGCGCCAGGCGGTTTGGTCCATGGGCCGCACTTTCACCGGACGATCGCGACATCGATCCCTCCCTCAGCGACCGCCGACCGACACGCGCCGCGACCCGCTCTTTGTTCCGTCCCGTCCGAGCACCTTGACGAGGAGCGAGAGCACCTCGTCGCCTCCTCCAACGTCCCCCGGTCGATGCGCGCGCCTCGCTCTCGCGCCGCCGACCGCAGCCGCTGCGTCCGCGCTCGATCGGAGGGCAACATCCGGAGGCATCGCGACGAGTGTGAGCGACACCGCGCCCGCGATCGGGCGCACCTCGTCGCCCACATCCAGAAGCAGATCCTGCTCGTGCTCGCCGAACCGCTCCGAGTACACACGTGCCGCGGCTCGGACGTCGCCCGTATCGCCGTGCCCGGCACTCGCGCTCTCGACCGCCAGTCGCAGCGCCGCGAGTTCCTCGGACATCACGTCTCGGACGTGCAGGATTCGCTCCGCGTCGGCCTGCAGGAGGCTTGGAATGGTCCAACTCACGATCGATCGTGCGAATGCCATCTCGGCGCGCTGGGCCAGCGAGGTCGGATGCGATCTCGCCACCACGAGCCCGAAGCGGCTCGCGTAGTGATCAGCACCGGCCGCCACCGGCACGCTGATCCCCGGATCAGGCCCGCCACGCAGCATGTCGAGGCAGAGCGCGTCGAGGAACGGCTCGGGCTCCTCCGCCAGCGACCATCGCATCCACGCCCGCAGCGGCAGCCAGTCCTCCTCGCTCTCGATCCGGCTCCATATCTGGCGCACGTCGGCGAGCGCGTCGTCGCCGCCGACATGCGACGAGGCCACCTCACCGACAAAGAGGGGTTGGGACCACGAGAGCCGATCCATCAGTTCCCGATAGCGCGGGATCACGGCTGCGGCACGCTCGAGATCCGCCTTTGAGCTCGCGTTGATCGGCGCGGGTATCAGCGTCACCGCTCGGCGCGCGAGGAGCAGCCCCACCATCGCGGGCGGCTCTCGGGTCGCAAGGTGATATGGACTGATGAAGACGTTCACGCTGCTCCGTTCACTGGATCCTTTTGCCGTCAGGGAGTCCCGTCTGCGCTCGCGGGCTGCGGCGCGACCTCGGCATCTTTCGCATCTCGCGACTCGAGCGTGCTGTCCAACCAATCCATGATCCCACCCATTCGGAGGGGCAGCGAGATAAAGAGTGTCTCGTGCCCCATCGGGAGCAACCGGCGTTCAGGCTTTCCGAGGCGTTCCCACAGCAATTCCTGCTGAGCCGCCGGCACCGCCTTGTCGCGCGTGGCCTGCATCACCAGCATCGGCACACCGTGGAGGGATTCTGACGTGTGGTACGCATCGAGCATTGAGGCATTCAAATAGGCCTCTCCGAACGCACGGATCTCCTCATCTGTTCCGCGCCGCCCTTCCCACCGAAGGTGAACCGAATCGACCCAGTCCTCGTAGTTGCTCGTCGCGGCGATTGTCGCGTAATCCGCCCCGCCGGCGATGAGGACCGCCGCGGCGAACGCTCCCGGCATTCGCGCCGCGACCGGAGGGAGGGACATCGCCCCGCCGCTCCCCCCGATGATCACTCGTGTCAGCCCGCGTACCTCGGGGCGTTGCGCTTCGGCCCATGCGAGCGCGGCCTCCACGGCATAGGCGCACTCCGCTGCCCGTTGGTCGAACGACTCGGCCACGCGCGCGGCCATCGGTCCGACGTTCGCCGGATCGATCTCGATCTCCAGACTTTCGGTGTAGCGAGATGGCTGTGCCATCATGCGGACAACGACCCACCGCCTTGATTGCAGGTGCCGCACCACCTGATCGAACACCGCCTCCGGTGTGCCGAAGAGACCGGGCATCAGCACGGCGACGCCACGCGCCGGCCCTGCTTTCGGGTCGTAGAGCGAGAACCATGTTCGCTCGAGCGTGAGCGCCCTGCGATTCTCTGCCGCCACACCTGCTTCATCCTCGCGTGCGGTTACGAACATCATCGCCGCAGCGGGAGGGAGCGATTCGAACGGTTCATCGTCGTTTCGAAGCGATCGGACGAAGCCGAACCCGCCCGGCCCGACCTCGCTGAAACTCGGAGGCGTTTCTCCCTCGGGGAGGGTCCCGACGAGTAGCTCGCCATCCTGCTTTGTGTTCCACACGCCGATGGAGACCGCGAACCCGCTGGAGAGGCTTCGCCAGACGTGTGTCGTCCGGCCGGCGGGAAGTTCGACGATGATGCCTTGCGTCGATTCTCCGGCCTCTCGCTCAAAGCGAGCGGGCCAGCTTGCCCGGTCGCGCCAAGCGAGATTCGTTGCAGCGGGGTTGTCGCGCCCCGTGCCTAACGATCCCTCGGCTCGGAGGGATCCCGAGATGAAGAGTGAGGCGACCAAGACGCCTGCGATCCGCCTCATTCCTGAGCATGCACTCACGACTCGCCTGCCTTTCGCCCGTCAGGACCGATACCCCTCCGGATGCTTGCGCATCCATTCCCACGCGGTTGCGATGATCTGATCAAGATCGATATATGACGCCCGCCAGCCCAGCTCGTCAGCGATCTTCGAAGGATCCGCGTAGAGCACGGGCGGGTCGCCCGCGCGCCGCGCGCCAGACTTGACCGCGATCTGCCTGCCCGTAACTCGCTCGACAGCGGAGATCACCTCGCGCACCGAGTACCCACGGCCGATCCCGAGGTTGTACGCCACGCTTCGTCCCAATCGCATCGCTTCCATCACCGTGGCGTGCGCATCGGCCAGGTCCTCGACGTGCACATAGTCTCGCACGCAGGTGCCGTCGGGCGTCGGGTAGTCCGCTCCGAAGATCGTCATCTCCGAGCGCTTTCCCATCGCGGCCTGGATCGCGATGGGGATGAGGTGCGTCTCGGGATCATGGTCCTCGCCGATCAACCCCGTGCGATCCGATCCGGCGACGTTGAAGTACCTCAGACATGCCGAGCCAAACTCGCGACCGGCCCGTGTCGCGGCCGACACCATGTCCGCGAGCATGCGTTCCACCATCAGCTTCGACGCCCCGTAGGGATTGATCGGCAGTTGCGGGCAATCCTCGCGAATGGGCACGCGATCCGCCGGCGGCTCGCCGTAGGTCGCTGCGGTCGAGGAGAAGACGAACCGCTTCACGCCTCCGTGTCCGCCGCTCCACGATCGCTCGCACGCGCGAATGAGGGAGAGCGATCCGGCGGTGTTGTTCGCGTAGTACTCCATCGGATTCTGCACGGACTCGCCGACGTAGGTCCATGCCGCGAAGTGCATGATCGTCTCGATCCTGCGCTCTCGCAAGACGGCCTCGATATCGTCGGTTCTCGAGATGTCCCGCTTCTCGAAGCTGAGACGCGATCCGCCCTTTGCTCGGGTGCGCAACAACTCGATCGCCTCGGCGTGTCCGCGAAAGAGATTGTCCACCACAACCACGTCGTGCCCGTCGGCAAGAAGCCGCTGCACCGCGTGTGATCCGATATACCCCGCACCGCCGGTCACCATCACATTCATTCGCCGCTCCGATCGATCGCTGTCGCACGCGTCTCTATTGGCCGTGGCCATCACGCGGGTGTTGTGGCCGCTCGCTTGACGCCCCATCCTCCCAGCTTCTGCGCGTCTTTCCTCGTGAAGTGTCGGAGCAATACCAGCCCGCACACCACCATCACCACGCTCAACCACTGCCCGCGGCTCAGCCCCGCGATCCTCTGCACGGCGAGATGCCCGTCGGGCAATCGCCAGAATTCCGTCACGACCCTCAGCACGCCGTAGGTGATCAGAAACCAGCACCCAACCACACCCGGCTTCCGGGGCTTCCGCCAGATCAGCCAGAGGACCGCACCCAGCACGAGACCCTCCGCTGCGAACTGGTACAACTGCGACGGGTGACGCGATGCGAGGAGCGGGCCGAGGTCCCGCTTGATGCTCATCGCCCGCTCGCCTCCTGCGTGCAGCGTGTCGAGCAGTCGCTGATACTGTTGCGAGAAGGTCTCGTCGCCGGGGCGCGCGTAACGAGCCGCCACCGCGCGCATGTCCAGTTCCTGCTGCGGCGTCAGGCTTGGTGCGTGCTGGTCGAATACTTCCTGCGGGAATCTCACTGCCCACCATGGCCCGGCCTTGCCCGGCATCGCGACGATGCGGCCGAGCAACTCGCCGTTGATGAAGTTCGCGAGGCGGCCGAGTCCGAGCCCGATCGGGCAGACCGCGGCGATTGTGTCCATGATGTGTTGCGGGGGGCACTTCCCCACGCGGTTGCCGTCGGCGTCCTTGAACCCGCGCGCGATGACGACACTGGCGATGATGGTTCCGACGATCCCGCCATGGCTTGCCATGCCGCCCTTGTTGATCTCAAGCAGAGCCCAGAACGGGAACGACTTTCCGAACGTCACAAAGAGCGCGGGGTCGTACAGGATCGCGTATCCCAAGCGACCTCCAAGCACGACTCCAAGCACAAAGTACATGGCGGCATCGCCGACGCGATCGGGAGGTATCGCAATCAACCCACGCCTGGAGAGCCTCGAGAGCAGCCACCACCCCGCGACAAACCCGAGCACGTATGAGAGCCCGTACCAGCGGATTGCGAGCGGCCCGAGCTGGACAGCCACCGGTCCGATGTCGTGGATCCATGAGCCCGACGCGGTCGCGAGTGTCAACAAGGGTGAGACCATTGATCCGGTCATACGCCCCTCCCCGGGCTCGCGTCATCGAGTCCCATCGCGTCCAGCGGCAGGCCGAAGAACCGTGCCGCGTTCTCGTTGATCGCCCTGTGGAAGTCCTGCCACCGCTCGCCACGTGTCTCGGCCAGCGCCCGCGCGGTAAGCGAGGTCATCCACGGCTCGCAGGGCCTCACCCCGCGTTTGGGCTCCGGCGACAGGTACGGCGCGTCGGTCTCGACCATGATCCGATTCAGCGGCACCATCCGCGCCGCTTCCCGCACTTCTGGCGCGTTCCGGTAGGTCGCGACGCCCGTGAAGCTCGCCCATGCACCAAGGTCCAGCACCTTGGTCATGTCCGCCGGCCCCCCCGTGAAACAGTGAAAGACCATGCGGGTCGGATCGAGCCCGCTCCCCCGCAAGATGGGGATGAGGTCGTCAAAGGCCTCGCGGCAGTGCACGACCACCGGTTTCTCCAACCCATCTTTGCGCCATGTCATCAGGTGCGAGAGCTGCTCCTCCAGCACCCGCAACTGCACGCTGAATTCCGGCTCGTTGTAGTGTCGGTCCAAGCCGAGTTCGCCCCATGCGACGCACTTCGGATCGCGTCCGACGTCGCGCAATCGTCCCCAGGCGTGGGGCAACGCACCGCGATCATCGCTGTACAAGGGGTGCACACCGGCGGTGCACCACACGTTCGCGTGGGCCCGCGCGATCGCGAGGCACTCGGGGGCGTTCACGGTCGAGGTCGAGATCGTTATCGCCCCAGCGACACCATGAGAGGCGGCGCGTGCGAGAACCTCGGGGACGCGTCCTTCGAACTCGGGAAACGTCAGATGGCAGTGCGTGTCAATCATGCCCTTGCATCGCCAGCAGAATCCTCCCGATTGCCAATCCCGGCCCGCACACGATAGCCCGAGGCCGGTCCTCACGAATCCGTACAATGGGGCCTCACGAGGGACATCACGCCATGCCAATCACCACCGTCGCACGCCGTCCGATGAGATTCTCTGCGCCTTTCTGTGCGCTTGTAGCTCTGCTCGGCCTGCTGGCTCACATGCCGGTTGCTCTGGCCACGGGTCCCGAGACCGAGCCGCGGGATCTTTGGTACACACTCTGGATCGACGGCGTCCGGAGCGGGTACAGCCGTCAGACGGTCACAACGGCGGAAGACCGGATATCGACCAACAGCCGCACGAGTCTTGCGATCAAGCGCGGCCCGGTCGAGATGTCCATTGTGATGGAATCGACGTTTGTGGAGTCTCTGGACGGGAAGCCGATCTGGGCGTCTTCGGAGCAGCGTATCGGAGCGCTGCCCGTCAAGACGATGGTTGAGTTTCTTGGCGACTCGCTCAAGGTCACCCGCACCCAGGCGGGCATGACGTCGACCGAAACGCAGGATGCTCCGACCGAGCCGTGGCTGCCCCCCGCCGCCGCCGAGCGATATGTGCTGCAGCGCATGCAAGCAGGTGCCTCCGAGATCGTGCTGCGAACCCTCGACCCGTCGGCCGGGCTCGCGCCGATCACCATCACTCGGACCGACTTTCAAAGGGACTCGGAGCAGATCGGCGATCGCACGATTGAAACGCGGATTGCACGCAGCACCATTTCCTACATGCCGGGCGTCGAGATGATCGAGGAGTTCGACGCCGAGGGCACAACCGTGCGCACCGAGACGCCGATGGCCGGCATGCGCATCGTATCGATTCTCGCCGACGAGGCGACGGCACTCGCGAACATCAAGGGCGGCGCGGAGGTGATGGTTCGATCGCTCATCAAGCCCGATCGACCGATCAAGCGCGCTCGCGACCTCAAGAAATCGGTTCTCTACCTTTCCATCGCTTCGGACCACATGCCCTCGCTTCCCACCACGGGTGCACAGCGGGTCGAACGGGTTGGCGATCAGGCGTCACGCCTCACCATCGATACCGTGCATCCGGTCGCGGCGCCCGAATCGGATCTCGCCGATCCCGCAAACACCAAGAGCACGCTCATGTGCCAGTCCGACGACGCTGAGATCTACGCGCTCGTCACCAAGGCAGTCACGGATGCTGGCCCTTCCAAGGCGGAGCGTGCCGAGGCCATGCGCCGATTTGTCCGCACCTACCTCAACCAGAAGTCTCTTGACGTGGGGTTTGCTTCGGCACTGGAGACCGCTCGAACTCGATCAGGCGATTGCACCGAGCATGCGGTGCTGCTTGCCGCCATGCTCCGGGCGGATGGCATTCCAGCGCGAGGCGTCACCGGCCTCGTCTACGTGGATCAATTCCTCGGCGAGTCGGGCGTTTTCGGGTACCACATGTGGGCGCAGGCGCTGCTGGACGTCGGCGGCACACCAACCTGGGTCGATCTCGATGCGGCGATTGATGACAAGCGACCCTTCGATGCGACCCACATCGCCTGCTCGCTCGTTACATTCGCAGACTCCGAAACGATCGAGGCCTTTCAGGCCATTATTCCGCTGATGGGCTCGCTTGAGATCAACGTCGAATCAGCTGAGTAGTTCGAACGCCGCGAGGAGCCAAGCGAGCGTGTGGATGTTCATGGACCAAGACCACGCGAGGCAAGCCGGCCCGCATCAACGACACGCATGAACGCGCAGATCCCATCCGACTTTCCCCGCCTTCCCCAGCGCGATCCGCGAGGTCACAAGGGAACATTTGGAACGGTGTCAATCGTCGGCGGCTGCTGCACGTCCGATCAGATCATGGCGGGCGCTCCGGCTCTCACGGCGCTTGGTTCGCTTCGGTCGGGCGCGGGGGTTGCGAGGGTTGTTGTTCCTCGCGAGGTCTCCTCCATCGTGCTCTCGGTGTGCCCGTCGGCGACCTGCATTGTTCTTCCCACCACCGATCTCGGGCAGATCATCGTGTCGGACGCTTGTGCCGTGCTCGACGGCGCGGCTGGATCATCGTCTTGTCTCGTCATCGGACCGGGCATGGGCTCCGACCCCGCTGTTGCCATTCTGACGCTTCGAGCGCTGCAGCAAGCCGAGATCCCGGTCGTCGTTGATGCAGATGCGCTCAACGCCCTCGCCACGATTCCCAACCTGCATCTGGACCTGCGGGCACCGGCGATCCTGACGCCGCATCCGGGCGAGTTCCGCCGACTGGCGGCCGCTCTGCGCATCACGGCGGACCCGACATCGGAGTCTTCTCGCCCCAGCGCCGCGGAGCAACTCGCTCAGCGGCTCGGCGCGATCGTGGTGCTCAAGGGTGCGGGGACGATTGTCACGAACGGCATCGACACGTGGCGGTGTCCCTCGGGCCACCCCGCGCTGGCGACGGCGGGTAGCGGCGACGTGCTCGCCGGCGTCATTGCGGGGCTTGTCGCCCAGCACGTGCGACTCGGACCCGCACGGGCAGGCGCAGCAACTCCCGGGCTTGCCCTGCTGGATGCGGTTCGCATCGGTGTGTTGGCGCACGGCCTCGCTGCCGAACGCTGGGCGGCGTCTCGCCAGGCGAGCGCGGGCCTCCTGGCCTCCGAGCTCGCGACCGAGCTACCCCAGGTGTTTGCGGGACTCTGAACCCGCGCGCTGCGCGTTGACGCGCCGACCGTCGCGGCGTGTGCCCCTACTCGTTTCGCGGGCTAGCGCTCGCGACCATGCGGATCGAAGGCGTGTCGAGACTCGCGGAGATCGCGGCGTCTTGCAGATCGTTCGGGAGCACCGTCAGATCGAACGTCGCGCGACGCAGGGTCGGTCCCACGTCATACTCAAGCGTGAAGACCGCGTCGACGACTCCAACCAGCAACGGCCGCTCCAGCGAATCGATCGCGGCTCCGTCCACCATCGTGGTCTGCACGATCCAGAGCTCGTAGGGCCCGTCGGGAGATCCCTCCGGCGCGTCACGCCGTTCCAGACTGATCACCTGGAACTCGCCCTCGACCCGCCCGTGCACCATGAACTCGATGTTGTTGGTTGTGATCTCGGGAAGCTCGATCGGGTTGTCGGGAAACGGCCCGAAGCTCCCGGCTTCTCCGGTGCGGATCAACGTCATCACGCGATGCATGACGATCCGGGTAACGACGTGGGTCGAGGCGGACTCGGTCGTCCGTTTGTAGCTCTTGAACGACGCGTCGAGCGCGGAAAACGTCGCTGCCAGAAGCGTGGCGGAGATCGTCAACGCGACCAGCATCTCGACCAGACTGAAACCGTGTCGGCCGCGCTCATTGGTGTGGCGATTCATCGCTTGCCCTCCCGATAGGTGCCGATGCTCGGTCGGATCTGGAGCGGGAGCATGATGCCATCCGGCAGGGTCATGTCGGGATTGAACCGAAGCTGGATGCGTCCGAGCCCGTGGAACGGCACGGGGACCGCACCGGCGTCCATCTCCTCTTCTGTCGGCGTATCCGTAGGCCCAAGGTCCGCGATTCCGTCGCCGTCCAGGTCCCACCCCACGATCTTCACGCCGTCACGCTCGGGCAGCGTCGCCGGGTCCAACGACTCGCTGTCGCCGTCCTCGGGCCCGAAGTAGCCGAGCGTTGCGTTGAAGCCCGCGGGATTGCCGACCGGATTGCCGAGAGAGTCAACCATGGGCCCCTCGCCGAGCACCGGGTTGAACGTCAGCACAAGCGCACCGTCGATCGTGGCCGTGCCGCGCACGTCGAGCACACCCGCGATCACCGCTCCCTGGAGCTGTACGTTCTGGGTCGGAGGACTGTTGAAGTTGCCGATGTCGACGGAGTAGTTCGGGAGCATCATGCTGCTCTTGACGATCTCACCGAGATCGGCGGCCTCGGGGTTGTACTGCCCATCATCCGGATAGTCAGGGTGCGCGGTCAGGAACCGCGTCGCCCCGGTGAACTGGAGCTTGTTTCTGACCTGCGTGTACTCGCCCGGCGTGTCGCTCACGATGGAACCGACAAAGGTGCAGTCGTGGAAGCGGATGTTGTTGGAGTGGGCACGCGAGTCCGTCACGCGCTTGCCATCGATCACGAGCGGCTCGGGGAGGTTCGCGTAGCTCGAAGGGCTCACCGATCCAACCTGGCTCTGCAGCAGGTCGCCCTTGTCGAGGGGCTCGTCTGCGAGCAGCACCCACTGCTGCGGCGGGATGGCCGTCGATGGCAGCATGTCGGGGGCGTCCTCGCCTCCTTCCTCGCTCTCATCATCGCCGTAGATCGATCTTGTCCGCACCGGGATCGGGCGCCGGCTGGCCTCGTCCATCTGCATACGGCCGTAGAGCGTCCAGTTGGTGTGATCGTTCCCGGTGTGCGTCCTGACGTACGTGACTCCGGCGAAGGTGCAGTTGCGGAACAGCGCGTTGGTCCCCTTCGGGATCACCACATCCTTGAACACCATGTTCTCGTACACGGGCCGGTAGTACCAATCGCTGAACGAGGGGCTGTTGAACGGCACCTGCTCGAAGTATGCCGACTCCCAGTTGTCCGGTCGCCCGTCTCCGTCCGAGTCGGGGTCGATGCGGTAGTAGCGGGGTGTTCCCGGCGACTTCGTCTCGACATACGTCGCCAGCGCATCGGTCGACACGCCGAGACTGTCCGCGACCTGCTGCGAGAATGGCTCGCCATCGGCAGCGGATCGGAGCGCTGACTCTGACGAAGTAAAGCTCGATTCGGTGATACCGGGCAATTCGGCGTCGGTCATTCCGAATTCGATGGGAGAGCGATCGCCTGCGTTGATGCTGCCCTCAATGTGGTTCGCCCAGTCACCCTGGTTCGAGACCCACGCATCGGAGGTGACCTTGAACGCGAGGCGTCCCTTCACCTTGGTGTACCGGTCGAGCTTGTCGATGAACCCATCTCGGTATCCGAGCACCTGGTCGCGATAGACCGACCGCACCGGATCGAAGTCCAGCATGGACTCGGCGTCCGGATCCCAAACGCCATTGCCGTTCTCATCGATGAAGCCGTAAATGCCGTTGCGGTTGCGGTCGGGGCTCGACATGTCGATCAGGAGCGCCAGATCATCGTTGAGCGGCGAGCCGTCAGAACCGACAAACTCCGGCGTGAAGCCCTCGGCGGGCGTCCCCACCGTGAGCGCCGAGGAAAGCGTCACACGCCCGTTGCCATCCGCATCGAAGTGGCGGATGAAGATATCGAACTCGTCGATGTAGCCATCGCCCGTCGCATCCAGATAGCTCCCGTCCGGCTCGGTGTCGCCATCCGTATCGGTGTCCATCGGCACACCGAGCGTCTCGGTCGGGTGACCGACGCGCAGGCGGTTGTCGCCGTCGACGTCGTACTCTCTGACGCCCGCGTAGAACGCCTCAAGCTTCGAATCCAGGCCCGCCTCCAGTCCGTAGAAATCCGACCGGGTCACGATCGGGTGCCCGTTTTCGTGCTCGACGCCGGTGAAACGAGCGCCGAGGTCGCCCTCGACGTGGACGTTCCGTCCGATCATGATGCGGCTGTTAGAGACGATCGCGTGCTCGATTCGCTTCACGAGAGCGAAGTCGCGGCTGATCGTCCTCGTCACCGGCCGGCCACGACGCGCGCCGTCGAAGTCGTACCCCGTCACGATCGCCCGTATGGTCGCACCGTCCTGCAGGGGCGCGTACACCACCTGGAATGAGACCGGGTTCTCTCCCTCCGGACGGCTCTCGAGCCCGACCAGCGGTGTGTACACCCAATAATCCTCGCGGTACACAGCCGGATCCGCGCCCGATGCAGCAGGGCCGATCACCGGCGAGTCCAGCCCATCCAGCACGATGATGCCCACATCGGACGCGTGACGATTCGCGACCGCCTCCGCGAGCCCGCCGGGATCCGACGCCTCGGAGAAGCCGCTTGGTGCATCCAGGATCTCGACCGTGCCGAGTGAACCAAGGCTGCCGGTCCAGAGATCCCACGCCGCTTCGGAATCGATGTCGCCTCGCGAGACCACGAATCGCGATGAGGCCTCCATGAGGCGTTGCTCCGCAACGGCCAAGCCTGTCTCGGCGGCACCGAGAGCGCGCATGACATGCAACTGCGTGTCGGCCGTTCGGATGTTGCCCTTGCTCGAGATCGCCATCGCGGCAACCAGCGAGCCGAACAGGATGAGCATCATCATCGCCAGAACCGAAGCGACCGCCCGGCGGTCTCTCGTTCCTCGCGCCCCACGGAGTCTTTCAAGCGCTCGACGACGTTGACGATTCATTCGTACCATCCTGTCACCCCCGGCCCTCGCCTCCCCGTTCCAATGACACCCCGTCACGGCTCACTCCGGCACGATCCAGGACACTCGCGCGACCTCGATGGGTTCCACGGCCATCGCGGACTGATAGCTCACGACGACCGTGACTCTGACCGGATAGCCGCTGACCGCCCGCCCCGGCCATCCGCCGGATGGCGCCTCGTAGAAACTCGCCGCGAGCGATGTGGCGTAGTCAAACGGCGAGACCTTCTCGACCACGATCCGCTGGGTCCAGCCGAACATCGGGACGATGTTGCCTTCCTCGTCCCTGAGCGGCTGGCCGTCGTCGCCGATCTCGGGGATCACCTCGCCATATGCGTTGATCGGGCCGGCAAAGTCGCCGCCCTCGCCGAAAGCCAGTCCGTCGAGGTCGTCGAGATCATCGAATCCGTTCACAGAGGCTTCGCCGGCCTCGGGGCCCCAACCGTGGAGAGTCTCGCCTTCGAGCCACAGTCCGGTCACCGGATCGTGGCGTGACATGTGGCGCGCCATCTCGCGGATCTCATTGGCCAGAAAGGTCCCGGTCGTCGCGTGGCTCGACCAGAGGGTGCTGCGTGTGAACGCCTCTTGAGCGTCCACCATCGCTACCACACCGACGCCGATGATCACCGTTGCCATCGCCGTCTCGATCAGCGTGAACCCGCGCGACGCTCGGCCGATGCGGCGCGAGCGACGAGCGCCGGCACATTCCCGGTAGCTCAACGGACTGGCCATGCTCACTCCTTCGTTCCCGGACCTGCGCCGAGATCGCACCCGCGTGGTCCTCTTCGGTCACTTGACGATCTGGCTCATCTTGAAGATCGGCAGAATGATCGCCATGGCGATGAAGCCGACGACTGCGCCCATCACGAGGATCATGACGGGCTCGATAAGCGACGTGACCGCCTTGATCTGGTCCTTGAGCGCCTTCGCGTAGTAGACCGAGATCTCGTCCAGCACCTCGCCGAGCTTACCGGACTCCTCGCCCGCGGCGAGCATCTGCACGACCGCCTTGGGCAGCAGGTTGTCCTTCTGGAGCGGCGCGGTGATTTTCTTGCCTTGCTTCACGCTCGTGTGCACTCGACGCCACATTCCTTTGTAGAGCATGTTGCCCGCGATGTCTCCGGTAATGGCCAGCGTGTCCAGCATGGGAACGCCCGCGTTGATCAGCTGCCCCATCGTCTGCAGCGAACGGCTGATATAAAGCGACCTGAACATCGCCTTTACCACCGGGACTGTCAGCTTCGTGCGATCGAGCCAGAACCGCCCGATCTCGGTCCTCAGGAAAACGAACCCGAGCACGCAGAGCCCGACCAGTGCGCCCAGGATGTACGGCCAGTACGCGACGATTCCCTTTGAGAGATTCATCAGGAATGTGGTCGCCCAGGGAAGGACTTCCTCCTTGCCCTCGAAGATCCCGTAGAACTTCGGGAGTACGAAGGTCAGGAGGAAGACGGTGACGGTGGTCGCCATGCCCCCGATGATGCCGGGATATATCGACGCCCCGACCACCATTTTCCGCGTCTCGATCTGCTGACCGATGTACCCGGAGATCCGGTCGAGCATCTGGCTGAACGAGCCGGCCATCTCCGAGGCCTTGACCATGTTCACGTAGAGAGGGCCGAAGAGCTTCGGATAACGCGCGACCGCGTCGGAGAACTGCTTGCCGCCCTCCACGTCGGTCTTCAGCTGCGTGATCACGCGCTTGAAACCCACGTGGGTCGTCTGGTCCGCGATGCCGTCGAGCGCCGCGCGGAGGTTGATGCCGGCGCGGATCATGACCGCAAGCTGCGTCGTGAAGTCGAGCACATGCTTCTGGTTCGGCTTGCCGCCGTTCAGCTGCTTGATCTTCGCGAGCAGCCCGTTGCCGGTTGCCTCGGCGCCGACCGCGGTCAGCGAGAGGATGTGGCACCCTTGGTTCCGGAGCAGTGCCGCAGCGCTTGCCGCCGAGTCCGAGGCGAGCACGCCCGCCTGGACCTGTCCCGATGAGTTTCTGATCTGGTAGCGGTAGTTGCCCATATTTGCCTCGGATCGCACCAACACGCCGTCGTCGTGCCTTGTGCCTGTGTGCCGTCAACTCACGCAACCAACTGACGCTCCAGCTTGTCCGGGTGTGCGGCCTGAGCGATTGCATCCTCACGACTGATGAACCCGTTGAAGTAGAGCTCCGCGATCGACGTATCGAGCGAGCACATGCCGATGGCCCGACTCGTCTCGATGACGTTGGGAATCTCGAACGTACGCGCCTCTCGGATCAGGTTTCGCACAGCGGGCGTGCAGAGCAGCGTCTCCACGGCTGGGATCATCCCTGGCTTGTCGATGCGGCTGAAGAGGGTCTGGCTGACGACGGCTTGCAGCGTGTTAGCCAGCATCGAGCGGATCTGGTTCTGCTGACCGCCCGGGTACATGTCGATGATTCGTTCAACGGTCTGCGACGCGTTCACCGTGTGCAGCGTCGAGAGCACAAGGTGGCCGGTCTCCGCGGCGGAGATCGCCAGCGCCGTCGTCTCGAGATCTCGCATTTCGCCGACGAGCACGATGTCGGGATCCTGACGCAGGGCGTGCTTCAGGCCGGACGCGAACGTCGGCATGTCGTGGTTCAGCTCGCGCTGCTCGATCAGGCACTTGTCGCTCTGGAACGTGTACTCGACCGGGTCCTCGAGCGTGATGATGTGCTTGCGGTACCGCTCGTTCATCGCCTGGATCATGGCAGCGAGCGTCGTCGACTTTCCCGAGCCGGTATCGCCAGTGACGAGCACCAGCCCTCGAGGAAGGTACGTGAGGCGTGCGATCACCTCGGGAAGACTCAGCGCTGCCAGGGGCGGCACCTTGGTCTTGATCATTCGCATCGCCACACCGATCGTGCCGCGCTGCCTGTGCGCGTTGACACGGTATCGAGCGAGTTTGGGGATCTCGTACGAGAAGT
>CAUJHH010000026.1 GCA_963204725.1 Planctomycetota bacterium | reverse complement strand
CAGCAGCACCGGAGGCGGGCTGACGTGCCTGCCCGGCTGGGTCAGACGCCATCGGCGAGTCCGGCTCTGGGTCCAGGCCAAGCTGATCTTCAACCAGCTCCGCGCTGATCGCCGACGCGCTCTTGCCGCATAATCCTCTTGGGCTGGGGCGGCCCGTTGGGCCTACACGGCGTCGCCTTTGGCGACGAAGTGAAGTTCAACGGATGCGCTGCGCGGCTGGCTTCGACCAGACGCAGCGGCGACCGGCTTCCTTGTGTGGGGCGGTGCGATTCGCGTATGGCAACCATCGCACGCCCGCTTCGCGGGCAAGAGACAGCGAAGGTCGGTCGAACGTCGAACATGCCTGCTCTGTGAGCAGGCATGTCACCCACTCGAAAGCGTGAATCTGCGCCTTACCGATTCTCTTTGATCGCTTCGACAATGCGTTCGGCGACGCGCACGTTCACCGAGCCGGAGGCGGCGTCGATAGTCGGGCGGCGTCCGGAGCGGACGGCGTCCAGAAACTCCCGGATCTCCATGACGATCGGCTCGCCGTCGTCGATCTCCAGATTCTCGACGTTGACCAGCTCGTGCCACTTGAGCATGGTGAGGTCGGAGCCGGAGCGGATCTGCTCTCTGACCTCGTTCATCTGGATCTCGTTGGCGAGACGCCGGATGATGACGCCCTTCTTCGCTGCGTAGTCGATCTTGACGTAGGCATCCTCGCCGGTGATGCGGGTGACGCGTTCGGTTTTGAGGGCCAGGCGGCTGCCCGTGATGTTGGCGACGCAGTTGCCGGTGGGGCGACGCCAGACGAGTCGGGCGTTGCAGATGTCTTCGTGCTCGGTGATCGCGGCGACGCCGGAGGCCTGGATCTCGTCGGGTTCCTGGCCGCCCATCAGCATCAGGACCACGTCGAGGTCGTGGATCATCATGTCCATAACGACGCCGACATCGACGGAGCGGAAGGTCATGGGGCTGACGCGGTGGACCTCGATGAAGCGAGGGGTGATCTGGCTGGCCTGCGCAGTTGCGCGCTGCATGGCGCGCATGATCGGGTTGAACCGCTCGATGTGGCCGACCATGAGGCACGCGCCGGTGCTCTCGGCCAGTTCCTTCAACTGGATCGCCTGCTTCGCGTCGGGCGCGAGCGGCTTCTCGATCAGGCACGCGACCTTGTTGCGGAGGAAGGGCTCGGCGGATTTCTGGTGGGCGGTGGTCGGGACGGCGATCGAGACCGCGTCGACGCCGGCGTCGAGGAGGGCCTGCTCGGTGGGGAAGGCGCGGCAGTTGAACTTCGCCGCGATCTCGGCGGCGCGCTCCGGGCTGGAATCGACGACGCCGACGAGCTCGCAGCCGGGCTCGTTGGCGTAGACGCGGGCGTGATGCTGGCCCATCCGTCCGACGCCGACGGCGCCGCAGCGCAGCGTCCGACCCTTGGCGACCTCAGGAGAGGGGTTGGTCCCGGCGGTCGAGTCGGCCATCACGAATCTCTCGTGCGCGTCGGCGCGTGTAGATGTGCGTTGGAAAGGTGGGCGACGCGGATCGAATCCGGCCGCCCGATCGGATCAGATCTCAGCCCGCGGCCTTCTCCAGCGCCTGCGCCAGGCGCGTCTTGTCCGTTAACCCCACAAACTTCTCGACGGGCTGGCCGTCCTTGAAGATGATGACTGTCGGGATTGCCTGGATGCCGTAGCGAACGCCGATCTCTCGATTGGCGTCGGTATCGACCTTGCCGACCTTGACCTTCTCGCCCAGTTCATCGGCGAGGGCGTCGATCGACGGTGCGAGCATCTTGCACGGCATGCACCACTCGGCCCAGAAGTCCACGAGGACCGGGACCTTGGACTGGAGCACTTCCGCGTCGAAGTTGTCGTCTGTGAACGTCTTGGTGTTCGCGCCTGCCATGTTGTTCGGTCCTTGATACCCCGCGTTCGAGCCCGCAAACGAGCGGGCCTCACGCGTCACCGGCTTAGATGGCCAAGCATAGGCGAACGTGACATCGGCGGGAGTCCGGCCGATTGGCGCACGCGATGTTCAGGGCCTGCGCCCCATGGAGTGAATGGTCGCGCAGAGGGCCTGGGCGTGTGCCGCCACGTCGTGCACACGGAAAAGGCGAGCGCCTGCACGGAGGTGCGCGATGGAGAGCGCGAGCGTGCCTGGGAGCCGCTCCTGAGGGGTGAGCCTCTGGCCGTCGGATGCGGAGAGGGCGCCGACGAAGCTTTTGCGACTCAGCCCGGAGAGGATCGGGCGCCCGAGTGTCAGCAGATCGGGCGTGCGCGCGATGAGCTCGAGGTTCTGTTCCACCGTCTTGCCGAATCCGAGTCCGGGGTCGAGCACGATTGCCTGTCCAGAAACGCCGGCTCGCGCAGCCCGGGCGAGTGCGGCCGCGAGCGCTATGCGGACGCGGAACACGATGTCGCTGGCGGCGGGAACGGGCGCGGACGCGTGCTGGTATTCGGTGGAGTACTGGTCCTGGTCCGGGGGCCGCTCCCGGTGCATCAGGATGAGGCCTGCGGTTCGTTCGGCGGCGAGCGCGAGGATCGCGGGATCCTCCAGCCCTCCGGAGACGTCGTTGATGGCATCTGCGCCGGTGTCGATGGCGGCACGGGCGACGGATTCCAGCGTGGTGTCGATGCTGATCGGGATCTGGCCGAGGATACTCCCTGCGCTCCGGATCGCTCGAATTGCGGGGATGGTGCGGGCGATCTGCTCCTGAGCGTCCACGCGGGATGCCCCCGGCCGGGTTGATTCGCCCCCGATATCGAGCATTGCCGCGCCCGCTTCAGCGGCTTCGCGGGCGACACGAACGACGGCGTCGAGCGAGTCGAGCACGCCTCCGTCTGAGAACGAGTCCGGCGTGACGTTGAGGATTGCGACCAGGCGGGGCTCGCTCAGCGGCATGGCCCGGCCCCGGGCGAGCTGCCACTCTTTCGGGTCCGCGATCTCGGGGCGATGCGTCACGAATTGAGCGTATGCGGCCTCGGCGGCGGCTTCGGCGTATCTTGTGCAGGCATGCTGACGCTTGTTGTCATCCACGGGCCGGACAAGGGACGCAGATTCGAGCTTCCGGGCAACGTTCCCCAGCTCATCGGGCGGTCGAGCGAGGCGTTGCCGATCACGGACACCACGGTCTCGCGTCGGCACGCGGAGCTGACGCCCGACAAGGGGACGTGGTGGATCCGGGATCTGGACTCGCACAACGGAACCATTGTCAACGGGCAATCGATCAGCGATCGGCGACGGCTCGTGCCGGGAGACGAGATCCGCGTTGGAGAGTCGGTCTTCCGGGTGGGAGACCCGGCGGCGCGCGAGCAGGCGGAGACGGTGCGCCTGATGCATCCGCACGAGATGGATGCCAGCGTCGAGCGGACGCTTGAGTCCAACGAGGATTCGATGATCCTGTCGACGCAGGGGCCTTCTGCTGCGGCAAAGGACCACCTGCGACTGATCTACCGGCTGACTTCGCTGACGACGCAGATCACGGACCGATTGAAGCTGCTCGAGAGCGTGATGGACCTGGCCTTCTCCGAGCTCAAGCCGGAGCGGGGCTTCATCATGCTCAAGAACGACGATGCCGAGGGCGCGCTGCGTCCGCTGGTTGTGCGGCACCGCACCGCGCCGGCACGCGGCGAGGACCCGCGGATCCAGGTCAGCAGGACAATTCTCCAGCACTGTGTCCGGCGCGGCGAGGGGCTGCTCTCGAGCAATGCGATGGCGGACCCGAGGTTCGGCACCGGCGGCTCGAGCGGCGGGGACAGCATCCAGCGATTCAACATCCGCTCCGCGCTCTGCTCGCCGATTCGCTTCAAGGACCGGACATTCGGGGCGATCTATCTCGATTCATCGGCGGCGGCGGGCACCTTTACGCCGGCGCATCTTGCTCTCTTGAACGCGATCGCGCTCCACACGGGGCTTGCGCTTGCGCACCTTGAGTCGTACCAGCAGCGGCTGCACACCGAGCGGCTGGCGGCGATGGGCGAGACCATGGCAACGCTGTCGCACTCGATCAAGAACATCATGCAGGGGATGCGGGGCGGCGCCGACGTCGTTGAGATGGGGCTCAAGAAGGACGATCTCAAGATCGCCAGGGGCGGATGGACGATTCTGCGCCGGAACATCGACAGGATCGGGCGGCTGACGCTCAACATGCTGGCGTACAGCAAGCAGCGGATGCTCGAGGTTGAGCTGACGCCACTCGGCGCCGTGGTTGAAGATTGCTCGTTGCTGCTCGAGGGTCAGTGCAAGCAGCGGAAGATCGGGATGATGCTCGAGCTTGATCATGAGATGCCGCCGATCCACATCGACCCGCACCTGATGCACCAGGCGATACTGAACCTGATGACGAACGCGGTGGAGGCGGTGAGCGATACCACTGGCGTCGTCACGATCCGAACGGCCTATCGCCAGCCGGATGCGGGCGCGCCGGGGCTTGCGCCCTCAACCGAGATCATGGTCATCGACAACGGGCCGGGCATCGCGCCCGACCGGTTGCAGTGGATCTTCGAGCCGTTCAACTCGAGCAAGGGCTCACGCGGCACGGGGCTGGGGCTTGCGGTCACGCGGCGAATTGTGGAAGAGCACGGCGGACGCATCACGGTCGAATCGGAGCAGGGCAAGGGAACTGCGTTCCGTATCTATCTTCCGAGCGATCCGAGCAAGCAGTTCGATCCTGCCGCGACGACCGAGACGGGGCCGATTGTGGATGATCTGTTGCGGAAGCTGTGATCGCCCGGGGTTCGACTCAGCCGTTGACGTTCATCACGACCTTGATCCCCTCGCCGGACATCATGGTTTGGAAGGCCTTCTCGAACTTCTCGATCGGGAACTCGTGGGTGATGATCTCGTCGAGCTCGAGCTTGCCGGAGAGGAGCAGTTCTTCCATCTGGTACCAGGTCTCGAACATCCTGCGTCCGTTGATGCCGAGCACGGTTGCGCCCTTGAAGACGACGTGTTCGGTGATGTTCCAGGTGATGGGCTTGCTGGGGATGCCGAGGATCGCGGCGGTGCCCCCGTTGCGCATCGCGCGGAAGCCCTCGTCGAAAGCGGAGGGCGCGCCCGACATCTCCAGGAGAACGTCGACGCCTTCGCCGCGGCAGGCCTTGCGGATCTCGCCGACGTAGCCGGTGCCCTGGCGGACATCGAAGGCCTCGACCGCTCCGAGCTTCATGGCGAGTTTCAGGCGTTCGGGGTTCACGTCGGTCGCGAAGATTCGTCCCGCGCCCGCGGCCTTTGCGACGGTGACGGCCATCAACCCGATGATGCCGACGCCGGAGATCAGCACGCTCTTGGCGCTGACGTTGGCCGCCATGACGGTGTGCACGGCGTTCCCGAGGGGATCGAGCACGGCGGCAACTTTGTCGGGGATGCTCGGGTGGACCGCCCAGACGTTTTCTTCGGGCACGACCACGTAATCCGCGAAGCAGCCGTCGCGATCGATCCCGATGATGCGAGTGTCCGACGCGATATGGGCGTTGCCTGTGCGGCTGTTGTAGTCCATCCAGTTGGTGATGTGCCCCTCGGCGGAGACCCGGAGGCCTGGTTTGTACTTGGTGACGGCGGAACCCACGGATTCGATCACGCCCACGAACTCATGGCCGGTGACGATGCCGACGGGGATTCGGCCCGACGCCCATTGGTCCCATTCCCAGATGTGGCGGTCTGTTCCGCAGATGCCGACCTTGGAGACCCGGATGAGCACGTCGCGTGGGCCGCAGGCGGGCTTGGCGCGCTCGGGATCGAACTTGAGAGCGGTTCCGGCGTGGTGCTTGTAGAGGGCGCGCATGCTTTGTGGTCCTTGGGAGCGTCGCGTGGGGTGGTCGGGGTGTCACGGGGGCGCAACGGTTGTTGGTCCGGGCCGATATTGTCCGCGTGCGGGAGGAGCCGATCAATGAAGTTGACGGTATGAGATATGGAAGTGGTGTCGGCGAGTTCGGGCGTGGTCGCCGGGCGGGCCGGGGCCAGTAGGATGCTGTCGTGAGCCGGGCACAGTCCAAACCCAACGCGTTCCTGTTTGTTGCGGCGACGAGCCACGGGGGCCGTCGGTTCGGCGTCAGACAGGCCCAGGGCGAGCGGGCTCTGGCAGAGACGCTGCGGCGCGAGCGTCTGGTGCTGATGCGGACCTGGGCCCTCCCGGCCTGGGCTGCGCCCGAGGTCAAGGTCAAGCTCAAGGACTTTGAGGCCCTGAACAGCCAGTTGGCCCAGTTGCTCTCGCGGGGCGTGCCGCTTGTTGAAGCCCTGGAGGTGACCGCGACGGTGGTTCAAGCGGCGTGCCGCCCGATTGTGGTGAGGATGCGTGAGCTTGTCGCAGCGGGAACGAGCTTTGGCGATGCGTGCCAGCAGGTCGGCGTCTTCGACACCGTGGCGATTGCGGTGTACCGGGCGGCGGAGCGGACCGGTGATCTCGCGGGGGCGTGCAAGCAGCTCTCGGTCTCGGCGAAGCGCCAGCTCGCGGTGTCCGGAAAGGCGGCCACGCTTCTTATCTATCCGGCGATCGTCATGACGATCAGCATCGGCGTCACGGTGATGATGCTCACGGTGATCGTGCCGAAGGTCGGCAACGCCCTGATGAGCGGCGGCATCGATCTGCCCTGGTTCACAAAGATGCTGATGGCGATGGGGACGTTCCTTCGCGATCAATGGCTGCTGATTGTGCTCGTGTTGCTGGGCGTGGTCGCGGGGGCGGTGTTCCTGCGGAAGCAATTGGCTGCGGTTGTGATGCGAGGGATGAGGCGGACGCCGCTCGTGAAGGGCGTGGTGCTGACGCAGGAGTCGGCGCGATTCTTCAGCGTGATGGCGGCGATGACGCGGGCGGGCATTCCGCTGGCGGACTCACTCGGCGTGAGCGTGAACGCGATCGGCCATCCGAAGCTGAAGCAAGAGCTTGTGACCCTGCGAGCGAAGTTGATCGAGGGCGGGCTGCTTCGCGTGCTGATCGAGCGTGTGGAGTCGCTTCCGCTCTCGACTCGGCGGCTGCTCATCGCGGCGGAGCGATCGGGCGATCTGGAGCAGGCGTTCGACGGCCTGGCAGCGGACCTCGCCGACGAGGTGGACAAGCAGTCTTCGCGGACGCTCGCGATGCTCGAGCCGCTGCTGATCGTGCTGATGTTCGCGCTTATCGGCTCGTTGCTGCTGGCGATCATGATCCCGCTCATGAACGCCACAAGCGCCAATATCTAGCGTCGGGCGTGAGCAGACAGGGGTGTTTGCGGGGGAGTTCGGACGCTTCGAGGCCCGATCGCCGGGCGTAACCGGTGCGTCACGGGCCGTAGAATGATGCAGCCGCGGCGCGAGCGGCGGAGTAAGTGAGATCGCGGGCGCAGCGTTTGAGCGCGAGCCCGTCACTGTCAGGAGTTGAGTCATGCAGAAGAGCGTGGGTCGAACGGGCGTGCGGTTTGGGTCGAGGCGTGGCTTCTCGCTGCTCGAGATCACACTCGTGCTGGCGATCATCGGCGTGCTGATGGCCGTCGCGGCGGTGAACGTCATCGGCGCTGGTGAGCGCGCCAAGATCAAGGCGACCAGGGCGAGCATGCAGACGGTGGTGGGGCAGCTCAAGACCTATCACCTGGACAACAGCCGATATCCGGAGTCTCTCGCGATGCTTGTCACGGCAAAGCCGCCGTATCTCGAGAAGATGCCGAAGGACGGTTGGGACAATGATTTCTACTACAAGGCGCCGGGCACGAACGGTCGACCGTTTGATCTCGTATCGCCCGGTGGGGACGGCTCGTTCAAGACCGAGGACGATGTTGACTATGCGACCATCGATCAGCCCGCGCCGACCGGGGGCTGAGGCCCAGACGCGGGTCGATCGCCGCTCGGGCAATCGGGTGGATGATCGGGCGTTCAGCGGAGCGTGCGAGTGCAGAACCAGGAGTCCATTTCGCGGATTCGATGCGGTTCCTTGCGGAGGAACAGGCATTCTGCACGGGCGATGACGCTGCTGGAAGTGGTGCTCGCGATCGCGACTGTCGCGCTGCTCTCGAGCACGGTGCTCGGCGCCGTGACCTATATGCACCAAGTCGAGCTTCGCCAGACCCATCAACTCGCGACGGCAGAGCTCGCCAACCGCATGATGCTCCAATATCTGGACGACAAGGCGGCGATGCCGAGCTCGATCACTCCGTTGGAGTATGGCGCTCACAGGTATCGGTGGTCGCTCTCGGAATCGCCGGTCGGCTTTGAGGCCGTCATGGCGCAGGACGCCGCGGCGCAGACCTCCGGCAGACCCACCCGGACCACGATCCCGCCCGAGCGAAGGTACAAGCTCGTGTCGGTCAAGGTATGGCTGAGCGAGGAGTCCGGCGGCTCGCTGCAGTCTGAAGAGGGTGTAGTGCAGTCGCAGATTTATCGATTGATCGACCTGCTGGCGTTCCGCAATCCGGACTCGGCGGAGAACCTGCTGCGTCAGCCGGGCGGCATGCAGCAGTTGCTCGAGGCGATCGGCGCTGCGGGCAGTGTCCCGGACGGTTCCCAGGGAACCGGGCGTGGGGGACAGCCGAGTGGGCGCGCACCATCGAGCACGGGAGGTGGGAGATGAGCTTCCCGTTCCGTCGCGGATTCACACTGATCGAGACGATGCTCGCGGCGGCGCTTGGCTCGCTGGTGCTGGTGGCCATTCTTGGGATCACCGCGCTTGTTGATCGCGCCGAGAGCAGCTCGGCGTCGCGTCTGGAGCGTACGGCCGAGCTTGAGCGTGCGCAGACTGTGATCCGGCGGGCGCTCGGCTCGCTGGCGATGGCTGGCGGCAGCGCCCCTGTGCAGCAGAATCGATCGAACCAGGCCGCAGACGGCAGTGCGTCACAAGACACAACAGCCGGCATGACCTTTACGCCGACGCCTCGGCTGGTGCTGGCATCGATGGAGACCGATCCCATGGCCGCGGCGGCGATGGGGGATGAGATCTCCAGCGTGGGGGGAGGGGCTCAGAGGCTCCAGTTCGCGCTGACGATGCTGCCACTGCCGGAGCAGGCGTTCCTGGCGCCTTCGGCCACATCATCTACACGATCGTCGTCGAACGGCTCAGATGGAGGCGTGACCGAGACGGTCATCGAGCCGCAGGACGAGGCGTCGACGGAGGGGACACCGGAAGAGGCCGCAGCGGTTGCGGAAGACGACTCCACGTCGTCGGAACTTGTTCCGATCTTCTGGGGCACCTTGGAGTTGACGCCCCCCGATGTCTTCTCCACGAACCCAGAGAAAGAGGGCTGGACGCTCTGGTGGCGTCAGATCCCGGAGCCGGCGAACGCGTCGGCAGCCATGTTCGGCATCGCGGCGTCGCCTGTGACCCAGATCGCGGATCCGCGCATGGATCCGGCAGCGGTCGCGCTGGTGCGTGGGGTGAGCTCGTGCAAGTGGTCGGTCTATCGCGGGCGTGAGTTGATGCCGGCGTATGCGGCGACCTATTCGGGCGATCTGCCCGCGTACATGCAGCTCGAGCTTCGTACGACCGCTGGCGTTTACGCGAACTGGATGTTTGAACTCGGCTGGGCGACGGTGCAGGAGCCCGGACAGGTCGCCATGAACCGTGCCGCGGCGCAGTTGCGCGCAGATCGGGGAGCCCAGGACGGCGCTGGCCGAGGCGGGCAGGGTGGACCGGGCGGCGAGGGCCGACTGGCTCGCCCGGGGCCGAATCGTGGACGGGGCCAACCGGGAGATCGACTCGAGCGGCCCGACGGGGCCGTGCAGCAGCGCACCGGGCGCCCGCGTCCGCAGTCGTTCGAGCGCGACGGAGAGCCGCGATGAGACGCAGATTTACCATCTTGACCAGACGGCGTCCACGCACGCGGCGTGGATACGCGCTCGTGCTCGCGGCACTGGCGGCAGCGGGTGTGACCACGATGCTGGGTGTCATGCTTGAGCGCCAGTTGACGCAGCGGCTCGGGATCGCGAGGCAGGTCGAGGCGTACCAGCGGCACCACGCCGCGAAGGGATACCAAGAGCTGATCGATTCCTGGATCAGATCGCTCTCCGGGCGTTCGCTGGCGTCGATGATCGTCGACGGGCAGCGGGTGCTGACGCTGGACCTTGGCGAGGGACTCCGAGCCGAGATCTCGTTTGCGGATGCCCAGGGGGCCGTGCTCGGTTCTCCGGCGGGCTTGACGGGGCGAGACTTCGAGCGTGTACAGACCATGCGGGCGGCGTTGCCGACGGGTGCACGCGATCCGGCCCTGCCACCTCTCACTCGATCGGTCGGGCCGGTTCCGGTCAGCATGCGATCCGCGCCCGCCGAGGTGCTGGAAGCGGCGTTCACTTCGGTTGGCGGGCGTGACGGCGCAAGGGAGTTTGCGCAGCGCATCCTTTCGATACGCGCCGGGGGCACGGTCCAGCAGTCCGACGTCGCCAAGATCGCGATCACGCTGGCGGTGACGCCCGAGGTCCGAGCCAGACTCAACGAGGTGCTGATCGCCGAGCCGGCGCTGTGGTTTGTCACGGTGGAATTGCGGCGTGGAACGGCCGGAACGGTGGTCGGGAGGGAAGGCGGGCACATCGTGGTCGCTCCCAGACGCCCGGGACGAAGCGGCACCGGCGGCATCTGGGAGAAGAGCAGCGCGTTCCTCACGTGGCAGAAACTGCCGATACAGTGAGCGACGGACCGACAAGGGAGATTGAATCGGAGTCAGCACGGACCATGGGCCAGATGAACATCGATCGGAATAGGGCGCAGAAAGTCACCGGCGCGGCGCGTCTGGCGGCGGTTGCGATCACGATTGGTGGGGGTGCCGTGGCGGTTTTCGGGCTTCCGGGTGGTCGGGCTTCAAAGCCGGTGCCTCCGACAGAACTCGCGACGACACCGAGCGATCACGCTTCGACCGGGACGGAAAGCCCTGGCACGATTCCTGTCGATCCGGGCGGCATCGCAGTCCGGCTCGCGACGGTCGCGAACGCACCAAAGCCTGTGATCGTTGCCGTTGAGCCGACAATCGACGACCCGGGCGATCCGGAGACCCATACGGAGTTGGTCTCCGACGAGGTCTCGTTCCTCGGATTGATCCGGGAACCGGGGCGTTTGCTCGCGCTGATGCGGGTCGGAGGTCGGCAGGTGGTGATGTGGGAGGGGCGCGTGCACGAGGGCGTGCGGGTGGTCGCGATTGGCGAGGGGGGGGTCGAGATCGAACAGGAGGGAGCCCGCCTGCGCGTCGAGCGGTCAGAGAAAAAGGGTGCGTCGCTCAACAGACTCGATCCTGCTCCAATCGTTCCGATGGCCGAGAACCGCGTGATGGATCAGAATGGCATCGACCCGTCGCGTGAGGCGGCGATCGAGGCCTTGCGCCGTGGACGGACCGAGTTTCGTGACCGGGCCCGACCGATCAGGCCGCCGGGGAGCGATCGATTCCGAGTCAACGAGCAGGGCGGCTTCGGGCGGGATGAGTGATGAGCAGCCCGCGCGTCTGTTATGTCGAGCGTTCGGATCGGGGTGTGCGTCTGACACGCGCACGCCTGGCCGGGATGCGGGCCGAGGAAGTCTGGACCCCCTCCGTCGCAGCGGGTGGAACAGACATCGCGACCGGCTCCATTCGGCACGCCTCGGAGTTGGCGGCGTGGCTGCGGGATCGGCTGAGCGCATCGCGGAACGGCTCGCGTTCGAGGGCCGAGCTTGATGTGTTGTGCGTCGACGCGGACTCGTCGGCGTGCGCGTGGACCGCTGCGCCCTCGTTCGAGGCCCCCGTGGTTGAGGCCGTGCTTCGCCAGCGGACGGCCATGGGTGTGGATGGAGACGGCGTCCAGCCGAGCGCGATTGCGACGATTTCGACCGTGTTCGGGGATCGTGCCGAGGTTGGACTCCAGCCGCTCGCACATGCGACGAAACCGGCGCGAAAGCGCTGGTCGGGAGCGAAGAAGGACGACAGCAAGGCGGTTGTCGGCGCGGGTGTTCGGGTTCCGGTGCTTGCCGTGCCCGACGCGACGATTCGGGTGCTGGCCGACGATCTGGACACGCTTGGCGTGCAGGTGGGATCTGCGATCTCCATTTGGCACGCTGTCGCGCTCGCCTGGGACCAGTCGTGGACGCGCCTGAGCCCCGGTGCGGAGGTGGACGGACGCGTCGTGTCCGAGACCGCATCGACCCAAGCGACGGTGATCGTTGATGCCGACGCGGGGCGAGTGCTCTGGGTCTGGTCCAGAGAGGGCGGTCTCATCGCGGCTGGTTCGATGCTCACACCAACGGTAACTGACGGCGAGAGGGTGGAGGCCTGCCTCACGACGGAGCACGCGGCGCGGCTTGCCACGGCGTTCCTCTCCTGGGGTGTACAGACGGGCGCGTCGCCGGCGCGGATCGTTGTGGTGGCGTCCGAATCGAACGGCGCGGCGACCTTTGGATCTGCGCTCGCTCAGGCGATGCCCCACACATCCGTTGATATGGCGATCGATGTGGATCCGATCGGATCCACGCTGCGTCGGCTTGCAGAACGAGTCGACACGAGAGCGGTCGATCCGAGCGATCCGCAGCGGGCGCTCGTCGCGCTCGGGATGAGGCCCTCGCGTGCCCATCGGTCGATGTATCGTTGGATCGCGATCGCGATCGTGCTTCTCGCGGCACTGATCAGCGCGAGTGCATGGCGAATGGGGTCGCAGTCGAGCAAGATCCTTGCCGCAGCGCGCGACGCTCGATCGAGGGCGAGCGATGCGGTAGCCGCGGTGAGGCCGGCGATCGCCGGCAGCCCGTTCATGGCTGAGGAACTCGAGACCGAGTTGGCGGTCGCGAGGCGCCGCAGCATGCCACCCGACGCGTTCCAGCCCGCTCGCCCGATCATGCGTGAGCTCGAGGGGCTCTCATTCCTGCTGTCGATGCCGACGCTGACGCTCGAGGACATTGATCTCACACCGACGAACGGGCGGGTAACGTTCTTTGTTCCGGACACGGTGATGGCGCAAGAGATCGAGGCGGCGTGCCGCGACCTTGAGGGATTGAGCATCTCGTGGAAAGCGGATATTCGAACGGTCGAGGGCAGCCCCGATCGGCGGGTTCGCTGCACGCTCTCCGGACTGTGGCCATCGAGAACCGCGATCGGCGGATCGGGGGGCGGCTCGTGAGCGGCTCTTCATCGCTCTCCGCCCGGGTTGATCCCTCGTCGCGTGCCTCGCTCGACGATCGGTTCGCGATCGCGTCGTCGGCATCGACAACCGAGCGGCTGAACCGTCCCCGCCATCTGGTGCTTCTCGCGACGTTGCTCCTTGTCGCATCGTTCATCTACATGGCCTCCGCCACGAACAAGCGTGCCAGCGCCATACGAAGCATGAAGCGACAGCAGCGAGACGCCGAGCGGGTGATCTCGACCGCGGCGGAGCTGGCCGCGTTCGACCAGCGGGCGTCGAGCGACCCGACCGGCGGCTTTGGCGCGCCGATCCCGCTGATCCTGAATCGGCTGGAGGTGTACGCGACGGAGGCGGGGCTGACCCAGTCTCTCAACCACCGGCGCGGCACCGGGGAGACCAAGGGCGGCGCGACGATGTATCGATATCCATACGACATCCGAGACCCGAGTCTCGAGAATGTCATGCTTTGGATCCAGAAGTGCGTCGAGGGGATCCCTGGCCTTGAGGTGCAGGCTCTCAAGATCCGGCCTGAGGCGCAGGCGTGGGTAGTGACCGTGACGCTGTCACGATGGGAGCGAAGCCAGTGAGTACGACGGGAATGCAAGCAGCGAGGTGGGGAACGGGGCGGCTCATCGGCCTACCGATCGGTGGGGCTGCGGCGATGGTTGTCTGCCTTGTCGCGATCGGCCCGGGCTGTGCCTCGACACCCAAGCAGGACACGGCACAGTTGATCGACGCGAGCATGCAGAGCCAGTCCAAGGGACTGGAGCTGGCGAAGGATGCGCAGCGGTTGGCCGCCCGGGGTGAGAACGAGAAGGCCATCGACACCTACAAGCGTGCCGTTTCGACGTGGCGTGACATGCCCGCGGCGTGGAACAATCTCGGCGTGCTGCTGATGGAGTCGCAGAACTACGCCGATGCGGTCAGCGCGTTCAAGGTGGCGGCCGACCTCTCGCAGTCGGACCCGCGCCCATTGGAGAATATCGCGATCTGCTATGTGCGGAGCGGCTGGGCGACGGATGCGCTCAAGTACTACGGCATGGCCCTGGAGCGGGATCCGAATCGGATCGAATCGCTGCGGGGCGCGGTCCGCTCGGCTGAGATGGTCCGCGTCCGCGATGAGGCGACGCTCGATCGGGTGCGCCGGGCGCTGCTCATCGAGAGCGACCCGAAGTACCGCGAGTACTTCGAGCGCCAGCAGCAGCTTGTCACCGCGGCCCTGGCGTCTCGAGTGCCGTGAGGCGCGTCTGGGACACGATGGAGGCCGCGTCACAACCGGGCTGCGGCGAGACTGGCGAGCTCCGATCGTTCGCTCTTGGCAAGCGTGACGTGGCCGACGATCCCGAGGCTCTTCATTTTCTCGACCGTGTACGAGAGTCCGTTCGAGGATGAGTCGAGATACGGGTTGTCGATCTGCCCGATATCGCCAGTGAGGACGAGCTTGGTGCCCTCGCCGACGCGGCTCACAATCGTCTTTACCTCGTGTGGCGTGAGGTTCTGCGCTTCGTCGACGATCATGAACTGGTGCGGGATCGAGCGGCCTCGGATGTAGGTCAAAGGCTCGAGCACCAGGCGTCCGTCGGCGATGAGCTTCTCGATGCGCTGCTCGCTCGAGTGCGAATCCGCGGTCTGGAGCTGTGCGCCGCGCGTGGAGAGCAGGTATTCCAGATTGTCGAAGATCGGCTGCATCCACGCGCCGAGTTTCTCGTCCTTGTCGCCGGGAAGGTAGCCGATGTCGCGGCCGAGCGGCATGATCGGGCGCGCGACCAGCAGCTTGTCGTAGCGTTCCTCGGCGTAGACCTTCGCCATGCCGGCGGCGATCGCGAGCAGCGTCTTGCCCGTGCCCGCACCGCCGAGCAGCGTGACGAGACGGATCTCGTCGTCCATGAGCAGATCGAAGGCCATCGTCTGCTGCACGTTTCTGGCCATCAGGCCGTAGACAGGCTTGCGCGGACCGGTCACGGGGATCACATGGTCCGTATCGGCGAGCCGGCGGCAGAGCCCGGTGTGGTCGGGGTCTTCCTTGCTCTTGAGAGCGGCGAACTGGTTGGCGGTGAAATTGCGGACGTAGGTGTGCCCCTCGGGATCGGTGATGGTCAACGCCTTGGTCAGACGATCCACGGGCAGGAGGCGATCCTTGTAGAGCTGATCGATCAGTTCGTCCTCGACCTCCAGATTGAGATAGCCGGTGTAGAGCCGCTCGGAATCGACCTTCTGATTCTCGAAGTCCTCGGTCGTGATGCCAAGTGCGTCGGACTTGATGCGGGCCGACAGGTCCTTGGAGACGAAGACCGTGCGGACGCCCTGCTGCTGCAGGTGCCACGCAACGGCGATGATGCGGTTATCGGGCATCTCCTCGCGAATCGCGTCGGGGCGGTCGCGCTCGCCGACGTCGATGCGGATGGTGCCGGTCTGGCCGTCTGTGCCGACCGATGCCGCGGCACCGACTCTGGGGCTGAAGCCTCCCCAGCGGACGCCGTCGGTGAGGCGTCCCTGCGTTCGCAGACGATCGAGATGTCGGATCGTTTCTCGCGCGTTGCGCCCGAGATCGTCTTCCTTTCTTTTGAGCTTGTCGAGCTCTTCAATCACCGTGAACGGGATGATGACATTGTGCTCCTTGAACACGAACAGTGCGTTCGGGTTGTGGAGCAGAATGTTGGTATCGAGGACGAAGTTCTTGACGCCGGTTTCGGTGTCGCTTGCGTCCTTCACGGCTTTGGCAGGCCTGGCCTGGCTCACTGATGCCTTGGGCATTCAGCGGTACTCCCTTCCTCTGGGTCGATCGTGCCGACGGCTCCGCCGCAGCGTGTGCAGAGCATATCGACTTGTTCGGTTCGGGGTCGATGGGTTCCGAGTTCCGGTCGATGCGAATTCGCGTCAGAACACCGCGTCGATGAGCACCCAGAGTCCGACCACGCCCGCGATGGCTGTCTTCACGACAAGCGCCAGAGCGCGACCCTTGGCCGCACCGGTGGCGCTCGAGAGCGACTGCCTCCACGGTTTGGCGGCAATCCCTCGCTCGGCTGAGAGTGCGCCGACGCCGGCGCCGACCACGGCGCCGAGGATTGTGCCGACGATGGGAAAGACGAGCGAGCCGAGGATTGCGCCCAGAAAGCTGCCGATCGTGGCACCCCAAGCTGCGGCCCTGCCCCCCCCGGATCGTTTCGCGCCGTGCGCGGCACCAAGAAGTTCGACCGCTTCACCTCCCAGGCAGATCAGCGTGCATCCACCGAGCGTCCACAGGGAGAATGTCTCCGGGAAGAACACCTGCCAGATGATCGCGCAGAGGATCGGGAGCCAGAGCCCGGCGAGGGTCAGCGCGGTGAGCAGCACTCCGGCAACGCCGACGAGGAGAAAGACGAGTCCTGCAGAGATGGCGATCCACACGGGGCGGCTCCGGATTCCGACCAGGACCTTGTTCGGTTCGCGAGGCCCCCGGTGTCGGACGAAACCGGATCAGTTCCCTTGGTTGGGAACCGGCTCTGCGGTGGGATCCGACTCGGACGGTGCGTGCGGCTGATCCGTTGATGGTGCGGGCTTCACGTTTTCAGGAAACGCGACGGCCTCCATCGCGAGAACCCATTGCTCGACCTTGGCATGGCGCAAGAGATCGATCTTGATCGACTTGCCCCCGAGGCCGGCATGGTCGGGCTTGATGTTGAGGAAGACGATGTACTTGTGCCACTTGCGCCTGTCGATCTCGGCGAGATCGGCGGGTCTGACGGTGTTGTTGCCGGGCATCGTGAGGGTCGCGGTTGACGGATCAAAGGTGTACTTGGATCGAGAGACTTTGAAGATCACAAGGAGGATCAGCAACCCGACCGTGGTGCAGCTCACCATGATGAGGTACTGCGTCGGGATATCCAGGCGGGTCAGACGCTTGGGGCTGGTTCGAGATCCCCATTGGGTCTGCAGCGTCGCGAGGCGGGCGGCGGGATCGCCGATCGTGGTGTACTCGGGGGACAGGCGGTTCACGATGCTCAGCGCATCCAGCCACATGAATCGGAGTTGATCGAGTTCGTTGGTCGCGCCGCCGCCTCGGAGCATCGCCCAGGTGCTCGCGGGCTCGGGAACGCTGGTGTTGACCAGGCGGCCCTGTTCGTCCGCCTTCGCGAGGTATTCCTTCTCCATGAACTCGGCAACCTTGAGGCCTCGCTGGGGATAGGCGATCATCGCGTCGTACCAGCCCCACGCGCCGAAGCCGAGGAACACGATCGTGATGATCCCCATTCGGATCACCCAGGAACGATTGAGCGTTGAGGTCTCGGTCATGGAAGGGCGGCTCCGATCGAGCGCGGACAACCCCGCGCAGTTGGGTGTCCCGTCGCGGGAGCATAGGACGACCCTGCCGAGGGATCGTCCGTACACCCAAGATCGGCGATTTGGGGGCTCGGATTGCCACGACTTCCACTCAAGTCAGGTGCCGGCGGTGTCGCCGTGGTACAGTCGATCCATGTCTCCCAGCGCACCTCCTCCACGGGACGCGAGCCTTGCCCGGCTCGCGGCACAGCACGCCCGCACTTCTGCCCTTCTCGGGGTCGACTTTGTGCCGGCGTATCGCACTTCCGCAGCACCAAAGCCGGTCTCGATTGTGGAGCCAAAACTCTCGGGGCAGGCTGCCGTTGTCGGTTCCTGCGGATCCGGACGGTCTGCGGCGGAGCGCCAGCAGATGCTCGAAGCATTGCGGGCCAGATACGAGCGTGACGCACCCCACGCGCCCTTCATCACGAGTTTCACCAACATCGTGTTTGGCGATGGCAGCCCCGCCGCACGCCTCATGTTCATCGGTGAGGCACCCGGTGAGCAGGAGGATCTGTCGGGACTCCCGTTCGTCGGCCGCGCTGGGCAGTTGCTCGAACGGATGATCAACGCGATGGGATTGCGCCGCGAGGACGTGTATATCGCGAACGTCCTGAAGGTCAGGCCTCCGAACAACGCCACTCCCACGATCGAGGAGACACGTGCGAGTGCGCCGTATCTCTATGAGCAGATCGATATCGTTGCGCCCGAGGCGATCGTCACGCTGGGTCTCCCCGCTTCGCGCACGATTCTCGCGACCGAGGAGTCGATGGGGCGATTGCGAGGGCTCTGGTCCGTGTTTCGGGCTCCCTCGGGATTCGAGGTTCCGGTGATGCCCACATACCACCCGGCATATCTCCTGCGTGCGTACACGACCGAGAACAGGGCAAAGGTGTGGTCGGATCTGCTCAAGGTCGTCGAGAAGCTCGGCATGCCGCTTCCGAAGCGTGCAGCGGGGGATTGAGTCAGGGGGCGAGACGGGCATCCACAGTGTCAATCTAGGGGAAACTCCGTAATCCATCGCCGGGGGAGAATTCCTCAGGAAAGGCCGGAACCACGCCTACCGATCGCTCGAAAGGAACGGTGTCGGACGCGGTCATCGCTCGCGACATTCAACCCAGACCCCCACGAGACCCGGCGCTTGGCCTTTGGCTGAGTGCCGGGTTTGTTTTTGGGGTCGAAGCCAACTCGGGCAATGGAATCCAGTTGTGTGGCCCCGATCCGCGCGCCATCAGCGGGGTTCGCTCGGCTTCGATGGGGGGGTGCTCTTCTTGGCGAAGGTGAGTTCGGTCTCAGGCGGGAGCTTCTCGACCGAGATGATGGTCCAGCCGGGCCGCCGGGCACTCTCGGGCCCGGACCATGTGTTGGAGAATTCAAAGGCGATCTTGTCTCCGACCGCAAGACCGTCGAGGGCGACGCTCGGTGCGATCGCCGGGAACGGCATTGTCATCGCGTTCATGCCGACCACATCGCCTCGGCCGTCAACGAAGTCGTTGATGGCCTCGTGCCTGATCATGAGTTCCGACGCTGGTTTGCCCGCCTCGGGGAGCGACTCAACGATGCCGCGCACACGATAAGTGTTCGTGATTTCGGTCGCGACCGCACCGGCTGTTTGAGTGGGTGGCGAGGTCTGGCTCGGCAAACCCTTCTTGCATGATGTGAGCGCAAAGAAGGCAGCCGCAGCAATGGCAGCGGCTCGTAGAGTCGGATTCATGTGAGGACTCCTGCACCGACCGCAGCCGGAGCGAGCGAGCCGGTCAGGCCGCTTCGATCTTGACGAAACCGGAGACCGCGGCGAGATCGTGGGAAAGGTCGAGCGTGTAGGGCATGGACCAGGTCGCGCCCTGGAAGACACGAACGATCTTGCCGCACTTCTCGCGCTTGTACCAGTCGCGGTTGCCGCGGTTGTAGACGACCATCTGCTGCTGACGACGGCGATGGCCCTTCTTCAGTGCACGCTTGGAATCGGCGTCGCGACGCATCAGGCGTTCGATGGTCGATGTCTGGTCATCGGTCTTGGGCAAGGCGGTGATCGTGCACTTGACCTGTTGACCGGGCTTGAACGTCGTCATGGCATGCCTCGTTGAACGTGCGTTGCGTCGGAGCGAGGGCTCCGAGCAGGGCCAAGAGTCTAGCGCGCCGACTCCGGAGGTCCAAGTGTTGCGGCTGGGCCGTTCACAGGAACTCGGAAGTGGGATCGGCCCTTCCTAGGATTGAGCCGCATGAGCAACACCGAGCCCTCACAGAACCCCATCCCGCCCTTCGACGCGACCATGGACCACCACATGAAGCCCAAGCTCCGACCGGTGCGCGGATTCCCCGCACAAATGGGAGAGCAGCAGGTGCTCGGCCTGGCCGACGCGAGGCAGATCTCCCAGAAGGTCGTTTTCACGATGCCGGCGGCCCAGCTCATCCTTCCGATGATGGACGGAAAGCGTTCGGTAGACGAAATTGCATCGCAAGTGGGGAAGGGGCTGACGCGCCCGATTCTCGAGCAGTTGGTGGCACAGTTGGACGATGCCGGACTGCTGTTCGGGCCAACGTTCGAGCGCATGCTCGACAAGATGCACGAGGAGTTCGATTCGGCGCCAACGCTCCCACCTGCGTCGACCGCCGCGTTCGCGGATGCGCTTGTCAATCAAGAGCTTGGAGAAGAGGCAACGGATGAGCAGCGGGCAGAGCAAGGGCCTGCCAAGCTGCGGGCCATCATGGACCAGTGGATGGCCAAGGCTCTGGAATCCGCTCCGAATCCGTCGTTTGATGCTCTTCCGAAAGCGGTTGTGGCTCCGCACGTGGACTACGGCCGTGGGTGGGTCAATTACGCGAACATATGGGGAAGGATGCGAGTCGTCGATCGTCCCGATCGCGTGATCATTCTGGGCACCAACCACTTCGGGCTTGGGACGGGGATCACGGCGTGCGACAAGGGCTTCCAGAGCCCACTGGGCACGTGCGAAGTCGACGGCCAGATCGTCGCGGGTTTGCGTAAACACCTGGGAGATCAGGTGTTTGCGAACCGATTCGACCACGAGCGAGAGCACTCAATCGAGCTCCAGATCCCGTGGATCCAGCACTGCCTGGGCACCGGCGACGACGGAAAGTTCTGTAAGGTGGTCGGAATCCTGGTTCACGACCCCAGTGTCAACAATGGTGAGTCCTACGACGGAAATGGCGTCGCACTCGCTCCTTTCGTTGAAGCGATGCGGACAATCCTCGCGGATCTCCCCGGCAAGACCCTGATTGTCAGTTCGGCGGACCTCAGCCACGTAGGACCCGCATTCGGGGATCAGCAGAAACTCGGAGGCGACGAGTCCGAGGCGGTGGCTTTCCGCAACCGTGTGTTCCAGCACGACCGGGAGATGCTGGAACTGTTGCGTCAGAAGAAGCCGGAGGACCTCGTCGCAGCGATGGCCTGGCAACAGAACCCGACCCGATGGTGCTCCACCGGGAACTTGGTCGCGGCACTCCAGATTGCCGAACCGGAGACAGTGGAGATCATGCACTATGCCGCCGCGATGGACCCTCAGGGTGTGGGCATGGTGTCGTCGGTCTCGATGACGATGGCCTGAGCCATGACGCCAATCCAAGCCGCGCAGGCGGTCATCGGTGTCGTTCTGGCCACCACGGGGCTGGCGTTGGTCGTTGCCGGAAGGCGGCGGCTTTCACGCAAGTCGGGTGCTGTTCGCGGCGCGTGGTGGCGAGTTGGAGTCGGGTTCGCGCTCACCGGCCTCGGGTATCACCTGGTTGCATGGGTGCTTCCCGCATCGTGGACACCTCTGAAGGTGGGAGTGGACCGATGGTGGATTGTGGCGGCGATTGTTCTGGTCGTCGCACTCGGGAGTGTGCTCAGAGAATCGCACGATTCTCGCCTCTCCTCGTAGAGATCGTCACTGGGTTGTCACCGGTGGCGGATGGGGTCTTTGCCGGGCATCCCCTTGGCCACGGGGATCGTATGTGAAGGGTAGATCGCGCTCGCGATCGGTTCGGTTGGTGGACGCATGTGAGCCGGCTGGTCTTTGTGATTGGGGGGCTTGCGGTGTACCATCGCCACCCCGCGCGTCTTCAAGATCGGGACGGCGTCGGGTCGGTTGGAATACTGGATGACTCGGGCGCCCGATGGCCCTTGTCGGAGGTTCGGATATGCCTTCTTCGAACGTGAGCTGGGGCATCGAGGTTGGATCGGGCGCCATCAAGGCGATCAAGCTCGAGTCGGACGGAACGGGTGTGCGGGTCGTGGACTTCGCGATCGTGCCGCACGCCAAGGTGCTGTCGACCCCCGATTTGGATCAGAGCGACGCGATCCGCGTGGCGCTCGGTGCGCTGATGAACCAGTTCGATCTCTCGGGAGCGACCATTTCGGTGAGTGTTCCCGGGCACGCGGGCTTTGCCCGCTTCGCGAAGCTCCCCCCCGTCGAACCAAAGAAGGTTCCCGATATCGTCAAGTTCGAGGCGGTGCAGCAGATTCCGTTCCCGCTCGAGGATGTGGAGTGGGACTTCCAGACATTCGTGAGCCCTGACTCGCCCGATGTCGAAGTCGGCATCTTTGCGATCACCAAGGATCGAATCCGCGAGCGGCTGGACATGCTCGCCGACGTCGGGATCGTGCCGCAGATCGTCACGCTCGGTCCCGTCGCGGCGTACAACGCGCTCGCGTACGACCTCTCGTTCACGGAGGAAACCGCGGGCACGATACTGCTCGACATCGGCACCACGTCCACGGATCTGGTGATCGCGGAGTCGGGGCGAGTGTGGATCCGCACGTTCCCGATCGGCGGCCACCAGTTCACGAACGCGCTTGTCGAGGCGTTCAAGGTCACGTATCCGAAGGCCGAGAAGGTCAAGCGCGAGACGGACACGAGCAAGGCCGCACGCCAGATCATGCAGTCGATGAAGCCCGTCTTCCAGGACCTTGTGCAGGACGTGCAGCGATCCGTCGGCTATTACCAGTCGCTGCATCGCGAGGCGAAGCTGACGAGATTGATCGGGCTTGGATCGACGTTCCATCTGCCGGGCCTGCGCAAGTTCCTCAAGCAGCAGCTCCAGATCGACGTGTACCGCATGGAGGAATTCAAGCGGGTGTCCGTCGAAGGAGATCGGGCTCAGATATTCAACGACAACGTCATGACGCTCGCGACGGCGTATGGATGCGCGCTGCAGGGGCTCGGCCTGAACGCGATCAACGCCAATCTGATGCCGACGACGGTGCTTCGAAAGGCGATGTGGAAGAGCAAGGCGAAGTGGTTCGCGACCGCTGCGGGGCTTGCGGTTGTCGCAACGGGCGCGATGGTGATCCGGCCTGTGCTCGATTCGAACGCGGTCGCCAGTTCTCCGAAGCCTCGCGAGATCGACGATGCGATCAGCGCACTCGCGCGGGCCAAGTCGGAAGCGAGCGCGGCGGGCGTCGCCGGTGCAGCGGGCACCGATCTGACTGCGGCGAACATCGTGTCGCTGCTCGAGGATCGCGGCGTCTACCCGCATCTGGCCAACGATCTCGGGCTGATGGTGCGAGCCGCGGATGCAAAGTCCTCGGGCACGGCCCGTCCGTCGCTTCGGATGATCTCCTACAAGACCGACTACCTCGGCGTCGTTGATCCAGCCTTGCAGCCCAATGATGGGGGCCGGGGACGCTCACGCCGCGGCGAGGAGCCGGATCCGATCGAGAGCGGCTCAGGGGGGCCGGCGGGTCCGACCATCGAGATTGAGATCGTCTTTGCGACGCCCGAGCCACAGGTGCAGCAGTTCTATCGCGCGACGGTTGGTGATTGGCTCGATCGCAATCGCGATCGCGCAGATGTGCCATACATCATCGTGCCTCCGGAGATTCGCGAGGTGCAGTTCACCGACGCGAAGCCGAAGTCGGCGCCAACCGCGCCCGAGGCGATCGTGTTCAACGAGGGTGGGCGCGAGCGACCGGACGAGGGCAGCGGCCGGCGGTTTGTCAGCGCGGGTGGGCCGACGCGCCCCGCGATGCAGCTCGTGGGTGAGGGTGGCGGTCCGTCGGCTGCGATGCAGGAGGAGACGAGCTTCCGCGCGGCCAACGAGGTCGTTGAGAGTCTTGCGCCGATCGTGCCCGACGCGCCCGCAGGATACCCCGACGAGGCCAGAATCACGGTGAAGTATCGGGTGGTTGTGACACCGAAGGCGACGGACGAGGCGGAGGGCGGACGTTGAAGAACATTCTGGGTTGGATCAAATCGAACATCATCATCGTGATCTCTGTGGTCGTGATCATGGTCTCCATGCCGGTTGGATACGTCTTCTCCAGCGGCTGGAACAAGAAGATCCGAGTTGCGCGGGAGGCCGAGGCCAAGAAGGCGCTCACCGACGTCACCAACTCCATGGTCACCTACACGCTTCCGGCCGCCATGCCGGGTGATAAGCCGCTCGAACTCCGGGCCGTTCCGACCGCGGCAATGACCGCCTGGTTCAAGGAACAGCGCGAGCGCGTTCTGGCAGAGGTCAAGGGCGTGGTCGCCGAGGCCTCCGCGTTCAACCGCAAGGATCGGAAACCGCTGGTGGAAGGGCTGTTTCCCGGCTCGGGTCGCGCTCGTGAGATCGATCAGAAGATCTTCGCGTTCATGAACGCGCTGTGCGGTGATCGCGAGCAGAACCAGCCGTCTTCGTATCAGCGTCTGATCGACGATGTCGGCGCGGGCGACCGGGCAGAGGCCACGAAGGTTGCGTCCGCGCTAAAGGATCTCCGCGACCGCATGATGTCCGCCAACGGGAATCGCGCGCTCACGGCCGAAGAGAGCGTGGCTCTGTCGAAGCAGCTCACGGACCGTCGAATCGGGGAGCTCCGTCGTCGTGCGCAGGAGGTCAGCTTCTACGCGTCGGTTGGCGCCTTCAGCATCGACTCGAATCAGCAACGGGCAGGATGGTCGACCGTGCCGGTCAATCGCCCGAGCGGCGTGCCGACGCTGAACGAGTGCTTCGTGTTCCAGTGGGACTACTGGGTCATCCAGGACACGCTCGGCGCGCTGGCGAGAGCGAACGAGGACGCATCCGGCGATCCGCTGACGGTCGAGCGTGCCCCGGTGAAGCGACTTGTCAGCATGTTGATCAAAGATCCGCCGATCTACTCGGCCATGCCGTCCGATCCCTCACGCGAGCGTTCGAGCTCGAACGCGCCCGAGCCGGTGTTCGCGTTCCCGGGGGGCGTGCCGCTCGACAAGTCGTTCTCCGTCAGCGGCCGCAAGACCGACGCGGACAACAACAAGGTGTACGACGTGCGCGTTGTTGAGCTCACACTCATCGTCGCCAGCGACGAGCTCCAGGCGGTGCTCTCCGCGTTCTCGCAGACGAATTTCATGACGGTGATCGACCTGGATCTCGAGGACGTAGATCCATGGGCGGAGCTCAAGGACGGGTACTACTACGGCCCGGACCACGTCGTGAAGGCGACGATTGGGATCGAGTCGGTCTGGCTTCGCAGCTGGCTCGCACCCTTCATGCCCGCCACGATTGCGAACAATCTCGGGGCGGAAGTTCCAGACGACGGCGGCGAGTAAGCGTGTTGGTTTTGTGAGATCGTTCCCATCAAGTTTCGTTCTTGAAGTTCAGGCCAGGAGCGCCAGATGAAGCTCAAAGGCATCAATCCGATCGAGCAGCACGTTGAGAAGATCGTCCTCGCGGGCGCTTCGGCAGCGTGTCTCCTCGTTGTCGCGATGCAGTTCACCACCCAGCCCAATCTCGTCCAGCCGGACGCCAAGGGCCGAAAGTTGCCGCCCGCCAAGGCATTCGAGCCCGCGAAGAACGCGGCGGACCTGCTCAAGAACCAGCTTACCGCGACGCCCGCGCCGCCCGAGTCGCCGAAGCTCACGTTGCTCGAGGACTTCAAGGCGGGCTCGGAACGACCGCTGCTCGAGTCCGATGTGCGGGTCGCGCTCGGTGAGCCGGCCAAGATCGGCGGAGGCGTGATCGCGCCCGCCGCCGACGGGCGATACGCAGAGGTCGTCGTGCCCACTCCGGCGAAGCCGGTTGCGGCGGTGTTCGAGGGAGCGCTCGATCCGTCGACGATTGTGCAGTATCCAGAGTTGAAGGCCAACGAGCTTGTGCCAGCGGCACAGCCCTACGACAAAGCGTCCGTGAGCGTTGAGGCGACCTTCAGCGGCACGCAGCTGCGTGCCGCCCTTGAGCTCGATCCTGACGGCCCCTCTGGCGAGCTTCGCCCGATCCCGATCCAATGGTGGCGTGACGGCGTCGAGGTTCTTGGTGTTCAGGTCGAACGGTCTCAGTCGAAAGCCGGCGGCGAGTGGAGCGAGCCCGTCGCCATCGGCGCGCTGCCCGGGCGTGTTGACCTTTTGGGAGAGATTGCGGCCAGCAAACGGGTCACGGTTTCTCTCTTGCGCAGTGCCGTTGAGCAGGCACGAGTCTCGCCCGACGCTGTGCTCCGTCCCGACTACTTCCCATACCTTGTCGGTGAACCGTGGATCCCGCCGAGCGATGCGGTGCGCCGACAGGAGCTCGACGAGCGCCGCGCCAAGATCGACCGAATCAATGAGCAGATCGCGGAGATTGAAGTCCGGCTTGCATCGCTCGAATCCGAGCTCGCGTCCGCGCCCACATCACTCGCCCCATCGCAGCCGCCACCCGATGGCGGTGGGGGCGGCGGAGGCGGCAAGGGCGGCGCAGCGGTCGGCGGTGGCGGGGGGCGCGAGCCGAGCCGTCCCAGCACCGGCCCGGATACCAAGCGGCTGACCAAGGCGCAAGTGCAGCGGCAGATCGATTCGGCCAAGAGGGATCGAGACTCCAAGCAGTCAGAACTCGTCGCCATGGGCGTTGAGCCAACCGATCCGACAGGCACGCAGACCACCCGTGGCCCTCAGATCGCTCCGACACTACTGGAGACTCCCGACCTCAAGGTTTGGGGCCATGACATCACCGTGGCGCGGGGCGAGACCTACCGCTATCGCGTTCGCGTGCTGATCAACAACCCGGCTTTCGGCAACGCGCTTTCGTTGCCCGAGAACCAGCGAGCAATGGCGGAGTCTCCGACCCTGGCGAGCGGGTGGACCGAATGGACGCCGCCCGTCACGCTCGACCCGATGCGGACGTACTTCGTCACAAGCGCGAGCGTTTCGGATGCGATCGGCGGGATGCGGGCATCCGCCTCGATCTTCGAGTTCTACTACGGGTATTGGCGAGTCGGCTCCGCGAGTCTGACGCCGGGCGACCCGCTCGAAGCGAAGCTTCGTCTCCCGGCTCCAGAACTCATGCCGATCTTTGACGAGACCCAGATCGCGCTGGCCCCGGCTCAGCGTCCAGGCTTCTCAGAATCGCCCCAGGGCGAGCGAGAGGGCTTCGGCGGGTCGGGGAAGGGCGGGATCAGTGCCACCAGGCCCTCCGAGGTCGCGCAGCCGTCTGAGCAAGCTCAAGCCCAGCTGCCTCCGAACAGCGTCCCTGGTCCCAAGGATCGCGAGGCCGCGATTGATGCGGTGTACTTGTCGACAGCCAGTGTGCCCGTGACGCCGGAAGCGGGCCCCATGGGGCTCGCCGCCGGAGATCGTCAGCAGGTGTATCTGCGCAGCCCCTCGGGACTGGTGATTGCACGGATGCCAGAAGCGGAGCGGGCGTCTGAGACGTATCGACGCATGGAGCGTTCGGCGAAGTTAGGAGAACGGCAGGGCGTGCCGGTTCCCAAGGTGGAGAAGCCCAAGCCGGTTCCGAATCCGGGTGGGCGCAATCCCAGCGATCGCCCGGATACGGGCGGCGGCGGTGGGGGCGGCGGCGGTTGACGAAAAAATGAGTGCAGAAGCATTCACGTTGGCTTGACATCTCGGGGGCGGCATCTAGAGTCCCCCCGCCACTTTTCCGAGTGGCAAACGAGGTCTGGAAGGCCGCAAGGCGGGCCAGAACTCAAGATCTGTGACAACCGGATATGGAAGTGTCGCGTCGTCCGGGCGGAAGCCCACGTGCAAACGTGGTCGTTCGTGCCGGTCGATGAATTGCAAGCAAAGTAGACACCGAAGATCTCTTGAAGCGAATTGAGAAGGCGAGGGGTCGGATCCAGCCGGCGTGGCGCGGGGTTGCCGCGGCGTCAGGTTGGTGCGACCCATAAGGGCACACGGTGGATGACTTGGCGTCGAGAGGCGATGAAGGACGTTGGAACCTGCGATAAGCCTAGGGGAGCTGGTAACCGAGCTGTGATCCTAGGATTTCCGAATGGGGCAACCCACCCGCAAGGGTACTTCACTCTGAATGTATAGGGGTGAAGAGCGAACCTGGAGAACTGAAACATCTAAGTATCCAGAGGAAAGGAAAGCAAACGCGACTCCGTGAGTAGCGGCGAGCGAAAGCGGATAAACCAGTGGAAGAGCGAACGGGCTGGAAAGCCCGACCGAAGAAGGTGAAAGTCCTGTAACCGGAAGCTGGTCAGCCCATGGAGTAGATTCGGTCTCGTGGAACCCGGATCGAATATGGGGGGTCCACCCTCCAAGGCTAAGTACTCCTCGACGACCGATAGCGAATCAGTAAGGCGACTGAATGTTGAAAAGATCCGCGATGAGCGGAGTGAAAGAGTACCTGAAACCGTGTGCTTACAAGCGGTCGGAGCCCTTCGGGGTGACGGCGTGCTTTTTGCATAATGAGCCCGCGAGTTAGTCTGTACGGCGAGCCTAAGGCCCCACGGGCCGGAGGCGGAGCGAAAGCGAGTCTGAATAGGGCGCTAAGTCGTACGGGCTAGACGCGAAACCTTGTGATCTACCGTTGGTCAGACTGAAGGGCGGGTAAAGCCGCCTGGAGGGTCGAACGCGTGATCGTTGAAAAGATCTGCGATGAACTGACGGGAGGACTCAAAGTGTAATCAAACTGGGAGATAGCTCGTTCTCTCCGAAATAACTTTAGGGTTAGCCTCGGTATGCAACTGTTGGGGGTAGAGCGACTGAATGGCTGTAGGGGTCTACCCGACTACCTCGGCCAATCAAACTCCGAATACCAACAGCCTAGTTCCGGGAGATAGACCGGGAGTGACAATATCCTCGGTCAAAAGGAGAACAATCCTGATCGCCAGCTAAGGCCCCTGATCTCAGCTTAGTTCGAAAGGAAGTCAGATTGCAGTGACAACCAGGATGTTGGCTTAGAAGCAGCCATCATTTAAAGAGTGCGTAATAGCTCACTGGTCGAGGAATCTGGCGCCGATAATAATCGGGAATAAGCGGAGAGCCGAAGCTGCGGGCACGTAAGTGCGGTAGGAGAGCGTTCCTGTCGGCGTTGAAGGGTGAGCGTAAGCGAGCCTGGAGCGTCAGGAAGTGAATATGCGGGCTTAAGTAACGATAAAGCAGGTGAGAATCCTGCTCGCCGTAAACCCAAGGATTCCTGGGGAAGGGAAATCCGCCCAGGGTGAGCCGGGACCTAAGGCGAGGCCGAAAGGCGTAGTCGATGGACATCAGGTTAATATTCCTGAGCTCTTGCAGAGATCAAACCATCGTGCGGATTTCCGAGGTTGGCGGGACTGTCAGATGTCCAGGCCCTTGTGGCCGATGCCAGCGGAAGAAGTCTCTAGAAAAGCGATGGGGGCAAAGCAAGACCCGTACCAAAACTGACACAGGTGGGTGAGGCGAATAGCCTCAGGCGCTCGAGAGAACGGTCGTGAAGGAACTAGGCAACTTAACCCCGTAAGTTCGCGATAAGGGGGCCCTACCCAGCGATGGGAGGGCGCAGAGAAAAGGCTCTGGGAACTGTTTATCAAAAACACAGCTCTGTGCGAACACGCAAGTGGACGTATACAGAGTGACGCTTGCCCAATGCCGGAATGTCACGGAAGAAGGTCAGCGCAAGCGAAGCTTTCGACCCAAGCACCGGTCAATGGCGGCCGTAACTATGACGGTCCTAAGGTAGCGAAGTTCCTTGTCGGGTAAGTTCCGACGCGCATGAATAGCGTAATCACTGGAGCACTGTCTCCACGACCGACTCGGTGAAATAGTAGTGGCGGTGAAGATACCGCCTACCCGCAGCAAGACGGAAAGACCCTATGGACCTTTACTGTAAGCTCGTATTGGTCACGAGCATGAATTGCGTAGGATAGGTGGGAGGCTTTGAAGTCTGGGTTTTGGCCCGGATGGAGCCAATGGTGAAATACCACCCTGTTCACGTTTGTGGCCTAACCCCGATTCCCGTCATCCGGGCGGGGGACCGTGCGTGCCGGGCAGTTTGACTGGGGCGGTCTCCTCCAAAAAGGTAACGGAGGAGTGCAAAGGTCGGCTCAGCGCGGATGGAAACCGCGTGTCGAGTGCAAGAGCATAAGCCGGCTTTACTGCGAGTCCGACGGGACAAGCAGTCTCGAAAGAGGGCTCTAGTGATCCTACGATCCCGTGTGGAAGGGTCGTAGCTCATCGGATAAAAGGTACCCTAGGGATAACAGGCTGATCGCTCCCGAGCGTCCATAGCGGCGGAGCGGTTTGGCACCTCGATGTCGGCTCATCACATCCTGGGACTGAAGGCGGCCCCAAGGGTTCGGCTGTTCGCCGATTAAAGTGGTACGCGAGCTGGGTTCAGACCGGCGTGAGCCAGGTCGGTCCCTATCTGCTGTGGGCGTCGCAGGCTTGAAAGGAGTCAACCCTAGTACGAGAGGACTGGGTTGGACGAACCCCTGGTGATCCAGTTGCACTGCTAAGTGCACCGCTGGGTAGCTACGTTCGGCAGGGATAAACGCTGAAAGCATCTAAGCGTGAAGCCCCCCTTAAGAAAAGGCCTGCTTGCGTAAGCGAAAGACCCCTGGAAGACCACCAGGTTGATCGGCCGCAGGTGTAAGGGCAGAGATGCCTTCAGCTGAGCGGTACGAACGGTCGAAGGGTCGCACCAACCAGCCGCCGCGGTTCTCACAAACCGCATCGACTGAGTTCGTGCGAGGACACAGCTTCGGCTGTGATCCTCAAACAAGATTCCTTGCCTTCTCGGCTTCGGAGATCTTCGTCTCTTTGCGAATCAATCCACCACCTCGTGTGGCGCGACACAACCATCCGGCACAATCCTCGGCCGGTCGATGAGAATCGATCGGACGATTTGTCGGTGACTACAGGCAATGGGCAACACCTGTTCCCATCCCGAACACAGCAGTTAAGCCATTGCCGCCGATGATACTGCATCGCGGGAAAGTAGGTCATCGCCGACGCTTGACCCCCTTCAGGTAAACCTGGAGGGGGTCTTTCATTTTTGATGGTGGCGTCTCAGGGCCTGCTCAGATGAACACCGGGCTGCGGCCTCCGTAGACTGGGGGAGGTCCATCTTCACGATGTCCTTCCAAGGAGGTCCCATGTCCGAATCCCCACGTCTCTACGACGGCGATGCAGATCACCTCATGCGATCCGACACCGCGCCCGACCGGCTGACGCTTCTCCCCGGTGCCGCGGGCAAGATCCGCCCCGGCCAGCGCGTCCGCGTCATGTGGGGGCAGGACATGCTCCGCGACATCCTCGACGGTCGCTACCGCACCATCGTCTGCGGCGTGAACGAGAGCGACAACTCGCACGGCATCATCGCTCAGTTGTGCGAACTGGTTTCCACGAGCCAGTGGGCCGCGAAGAGCATCACGAGCTACGCCAGGATGTTCCACGAGTCGGTTGGCGTGCACGCCGCGAACGACCGCGAGCCGTACGTCCTCAAGTTCGATCTTGACTCGATCCTGATCCTCGCGCTGCTCCGGCCGCGCGGGCGAGACCACTTCACACTCGACGATCTCTCTCGCGGCTTCGTCACGGTCAACAAGATGCTCGCCGAGCGACGCGATCGCCTGCCCGTGGCGACGGTCTCGTTCCTGAGCGCCCGCGCGAATCGGCTTGTCGATGCCGACGGTGCCGAGCCCTCGTTTGAGTCCGTGCTCAAGACGATGTACCACGCCGGCTTCCGGGGCGACATCTACCCCGCGCCCGCCATGTGGAACCTCGGACAGGTCGGCGTCTTCCCGAACTACCCGTTCCCCGAGGGGCTGGACCGGATGAGGCAGGGAAGCAGTTAAGGGAGGTGGCAGAGTGACACGGTGACGGAGTGACAAAGCCAGGAAGTCAGAAAGTCACGGAGTCAAGAAGTCACGAGGTCAGGTAGTGGGGGAGGAGGCGCTCGATGGGTGAGCAGAAACCCAGCCAGGCCGGCACAATCGATCTGGAGCTGATCATCGAGCGCATGGCGGGGTTTCCTGCTGTGCTGAGAGCCGTGGCGACCTGTGTCTCCGCCGATGATGCACGCTGGAAGCCCGGTCCGGAGCACTGGTCGATCCTCGAAATCTGCTGCCACATGCTCGACGAGGAGCGTGAAGACTTCCGCCTGCGTCTGCGGTCGACGCTGGACGATCCCGCCCGTCCCTGGGCTCCGCTCGACCTGACCGATGTTGCCACGCTGCGCGGATACGGCTCGCGTGATCTCGCCAGGACGCTGTCGGAGTTCGAGGTTGAGCGTGCCGGTTCCATCGAGTGGCTGCGATCCATGCTCGTGCCGGGCCGGATGCCGGACTGGTCGATCGCATACGTGCATCCGAAAGTCGGCCCCGTGCCGGCGGGGGACCTGATGGCGAGTTGGGCGGCCCACGACGCCCTGCATCTGCGTCAGATCAGCCGCCGTCTCTACCAGCTCGCGGCCCGCGACACGCCCGGTGCGAACACCGAGTACGCCGGAGCGTGGTGAGAGTTCCTACGCTTCGCCCCGATGTATGCCGTCGCGCTCCCGCGCAAGCAAAGGCCACTCTTCCCGCCCCGATGCGTGATCTCCGGGGGCGTGCCCGACGGTGAGGCCCGGCTCGGTGCGATCGGCATGTGCAAGTTCGGCGGGTTCACCTTCACCATGCCCGCGATGGCGAAGCTGATCAAGGCCCCGGTGCGGAGGCGGCTGGTCTTCGATTTCCGCGTGATGTCGTTCGTCAGGCGCATCGGGCGGCTGATCGGTGTCTTCGGGATGATCTTTGCGATCGTCTTCATCGGCGGGGCGTACGGCTCCATGCCGCCGATCTGGGCGGTGGTCGGAATCGCGATCATCTTCAACGCGGTGTACGGCATCCTGGACACACGGGTCTTTCCGCCGCCCTTTCGCATGTACGCCTCGCAGAGCACGATCGTCTATCACTTCCGAGATCTGGAGTACGCGCAAGAGTTCGCGGCTCTGAACAGCGAGATGGGCGACGAGATGCTTGACGAGCTGGAGCGTCGGTACGGTGTGCTGACCGACAAAGAGGGCTTGGACCGCCCGCCCTCTCATTCCCCGCCCTCTCATTCAGTGTGAAGTCGCATCGTGATTCCAACGTTGTGCGATCGGCCAGCGACGGCCGGATCCGAATGCAACGCTTGTGACTTTCAGCCCGACCGCCGCTTGCTTGCGCTTGTACTCGGAGAGGTCGATCAGCCGCACGATGCGCGCGACCACCGCGGCATCGAGCCCTGTTTCACGCACGATGCGAGCCGGGCTCTCGTGGCGTTCCACATACTGCTCGATGATCGCGTCAAGGTCATCGTACGAGGGCAGTGAATCCTGATCGGTCTGGTTCGGGCGCAGCTCCGCGCTCGGCGGCTTGGTGATGCTCGACTCGGGAATCGGCGACGCGGCGAACCCGAGCGGGGCATGGTTGGCGTTGATGTGGCGAGCGAGCGCGTACACGAGCCGCTTCGTGACATCCGAGAGCACCGCCAGCCCGCCGTTCATATCACCGTAGAGCGTGCAGTATCCGACGGCCATCTCGCTCTTGTTGCCCGTCGTGAGCACGATGGAGCCTGTGCGATTCGAGATCCCCATGATCATCGTGCCCCGCAGGCGCGACTGGAGGTTCTCTTCCGTCAGGTCCGGCAGCGTCGCGCCGAGTCGTGCGGCACCCATGGAATCGAACACGCCGTCGAGCGTCGCTGCCGACGACCGAAACGATTCCGCGATCGGCAGGTGCTCATACCTGATTCCCAGCCGCGTGCAGAGATCGCGAGCATCCGCGACCGAGTGCTCGGACGAGTATGGTCCCGGCATGGCGACGCCAAGGATGTTCTCGCGTCCGAGCGCGAGCGCGCCGATCGTGGCGACCAGTGCGGAATCAATGCCTCCCGAGACGCCCAGCACCGCTCGCTTGAACCCGGTCTTGGCGCAGTAGTCTCGCACACCGAGCACCAGCGCATCGAGCAGCATCGCCTCATCGGATCGTGTGAGCTCCGGATCGACGACTCCGGGTGCGCGACCCGCGGCGTTTCCTGCCGGCAGATCGCAGATCAGCAGCTCGTCGCGGAATCCGCTTGCCGCCGCGATGATCGAGCCATCGGGAGCGAAGACCGCGCTGTGCCCGTCGAAGATCAGATCATCGTTGCCTCCGACCTGGTTGACGCTGGCGACGAAGATCCCGTGCCGTTTGGCGTGGCGAGTCAGGATTTCGCGATGACGCTTCCCCTTGCCGAGTACAAACGGGCTTGCGGAGGGGACGACGATGATCCGAGCGCCGGCGCGAGCGAGTTCTTCGACAGGATCGGGCGTGCTCGCGTATCGCGAGTTGAATCCCGCGTCCTGTCCCTTCCAGAGATCCTCGCAGATCGCCAGTCCGACCCTAGTCGTCGCGCCGCAATCCCTCGCGACAACATCGACCGTGGACCCAGCCGTGCCCGGCTCGAAGTACCGGTCCTCGTCGAAGACGTCGTAGGTGGGCAGCAGCCGCTTGTCGTACGCGGCGACGAGCGAGCCATCTCGAAAGATGACAAGTCCATTGGCGATCGCGCCGTGTCCGCGCGCGATGGGCGTTCCGATGACAACCGTCATGTTGCCGGAGTGTCGCGCTCCGATCTCACGCGCTGCCCGTTCCGCCGCCTCAGCGAACCCTTCCATGAGCAGGAGGTCCTTGGGCGGATAGCCGCAGATCGCAAGCTCCGCGGTGGCCAAGAGGTCCACGCCCGCGTTGCGTGCCCGAGCGATCGAATCGACGATCAAGCGGGCGTTCCCGTCGATGTCACCGACCGTCGGATTGAGTTGTGCCAGGGCCAGGCGCATCGGCAGAGGGTAGATCCGCTCCGGGCGTGGTGATGTGCTCGTCGTGCGCGATGCGGGCGACTTCCCGGACCATGAGCCGCATCGGACGCAGGTAGATCGCGCCGACCGTGGCAAGGACGATTGTGACGAGGGCCTCGGTTGCGCTCACGAGCAGCACGACCGCGGCGATGGAGGCCGGGTTCGGGATGTCCAGCGCGTCGGCCAGCCCCGCGACGCCGGCCTCGCGAGTCCCCAGCATCCCGAAGGGGCTGACGATGCCGATACCAAAGTAGGTCGCTGCGAGCAGGAATGCCCGGTCGAAGCGGAGGGCAATGCCGAGGATGCCCGCCGCGATCACGAAGCGTGCCGACTGGGCGGTGACGTCGGCGAGCCGCAGGACGACGCCCGCTCCGACCGCGCGCGGGCTCGCGATCATCCGGAGCCCGTCGAGCACGTGGGGCTCCATGGACGACGCCAGGAATCGGCGCCCGAGTCGGGTCTTTCCCGCGAACGAGCGTGCGCCGCGCCGAACCGGCTTGGTCAGGCAGAGGCGAGATCCGAGCACGATTGCCGCCGCCGCGACCGTCATTGCGCCCGCCACCATCGCGATCCACGCGCCGTCGACGACCGGGTGAGCCAGCGAGATCGCGACCATCGGTCCGAGTGTGGCGACGAGGATCAGGATCACCGTGGCGAGCCACCCGCCGATCGTCAGCAGCGAGACTCCGTCCCGCCTGTTGTGGATCAGGATGCGAGAGAGCATGCTGAGCTTGAAGGGGACGTAGTTGAGCACGGTGGCGATCGCGTTTGTCGCCAGCACGCTGTCGATGGGCACTCGCTTCACGGGTCGGACGGCCGTCCAGAAGATCAGCCCGTTGAGCACGATCGATGCGATCGAGAGGATGCAGAGCAGCGCGACATCCGATGCGCTCGCCTCCCCCAGCTTCGAGAGCTGGCCCCGATTCTCTGGCGAGAACGCCCGGGAGCCGCACCACACCAGGAGTGCAAGCCCGACGCCGTACCCCACGAGCTGCACGACCACGCGGCGCATGGTCAAACGGGTCGGCGGCGTGTCGGGAGCGCCGTTGGGTCTGCGGTCGATCACGAATCGTCCCCTGCGCCGGGTGCGGGGTTGTGCAGTCGATAGAGTCCTCGTCCCTGTTCCGGCCACACGCGGATGAGTTCCGCGTGCGCATCGAGGAAGTTCTTGGCCAGGCCGGGACTCACGGCGGGATCGTACCAGCCGGACCGATCGTGCAGGCGTTCGAGCTCCGACAGATTGAGCAGCACGTAGCTCACGCCGGCACGACGCAAGCCGGATTCCCATGCGAGCGGATCGTCCGGATGCGATCGCATCAACGCCCCCAGCGGTGAAGCGTCGTATGTGGTGTGGTACAAGAGCGGGACGCGAAAGTAGAGAGGTGTCGAATCACCGAGCAGGTACAGCACGCCAGCATCGGGGCCGAGAGTGAGGCGTGTATAGGCCTCGGGCGGCAGGCCCGCGTCGATCGAGCGTCGTGCGGCGGGACTCGTGTGGTTGTACTCGGAACGGAACGCCTCGCCGGTTCGCTCGGAGGGCGTGAGCAGCAGGTACGCGTTCGGATTGCCGCGCCCCTGCTGGGCGAAGAGCATCACAAGCCACGCGGCCTGCACTAGGAGCCCGGCGTTGATCAGGCCCATCAGGGCACGCCGCCTGAGGCGGATCGAACGCCGATCCGTGCGAGCGCCTGGCGCCTGCGTTGCGGAAGGGAGCTCCGATTGCAGCGTGTGCTCGCTCACCGCCATCGCCATCGCCAGTCCGATGAGCGGGATGCCGGTCAGGAGCGTCGGCATCAGGAACCGGGACTGGAGATGCGTCATGGTGATCCACGCGCCGAGCTGCAGGCATCCGCCGATCGCCATCAACGCGGTCGGCTTCAAGAGGCGCCGTCGCCATCGCGAGAAGAGGGTGCCTCCGAGCGAGAGAGCCACCAACGGCAGGAACGCGAAGAATTGATCGTGCAGAAGGCCGCGCTGAACCAGTGCTTCCGGCCGGGCAGGATCGCCCGTTTCTGGCCAGAACAGGAGCGAGGCTCGCGTGAGCAGAGGCAGATCGGTGTGGTGGGCCGCTGAATAGCGGGCGACCTGTTCGGCGCTCCAGTGCGCCGTGCCGAACACGTCTGTGAGTTGAGGAAAGACTGGGTTGCCTCCGTGGAGCCAGTTTCGGATCAGCCAGGGCGAGAGTGTGACGAGCCCGACAGCGGTGCCGATGATCGCAATCCGCCACCAGGATCCTGGCGCGGCGCGGGAGAGCAGAATCAGACCGACGACCGGAGCGATCATGAAGATCGCGGTCGGTTTGCAGCAGCACGCCATGCCGACGAAGAACGCGCACAGTGCGGCACGCCGACCGATGGGCACCTGCTGGCGCATCGCGACGAGCATCGCGGCGGCACCGAAGGCGATCATCCCCATCTCGTTGTATGCCAGGGAGCCGGTGACGATCGTCCACGGTGTCACGAGTGTCGCGGCCCAGCCGGTCATCCGCGCCGCGCTTCGCGCTCGTTCATCGAGTCCGGCCATGGTCGCGAGGCTGTGGCAGAGCCGGCCGATGAGCCCTGCGGCGAGGATCGTCATCGATGCGTGCATGAGTTGGCACGAGACGAGAGTCATCCCGGAGCCGGCCAGCAGGCCGCCGGCGAGAGAGCCCAAGTGGGTGTAAGCCGCCTCGACGTATGAAGGCAGGAAGGAGTAGACGTTGTGCTCGAGAGGCATGATCCGACCCTGTGCCCACCACTCTCGCGGCAACTGGAGGTGGTACGAGAGGGCGTCGAAGCCGCCGAACTCGCTTCCCCAGAGCACGCCCGGCGTCGAGCACGACGCCACGATGAGCACGGCGACGCCCACGCACGAGCACAGCGTGGAGACACGCACACGGGGGAGCGTGCGAGGCGGGCGACTCTCGTTGCGCCGTTTGTATGCACCGCGAGAGAGGACCACCACAAACGCAAGGATGCCGGCGCCGATCGGGCCGTATGTCGCGATCGCGCCCATGGCCCCTTGCCAGCCGAGCGCACAGCCTCCGAGATGGCTAAGCGTGAGCATGATCCCAAGCCCGAGTGCCAGCGAGAGCCAGCGTGACTCGGTGTCGGTGCTGCTCCCGGATTCGCTCATGCGCACGACGCGGGCGATGGCGAGGCCGAAGCCCGCAGATGCAAGGGCGTAGGCCAGCACGAGTGGTCCAGCCTCTGCCAGCGCGGAAAGCACGGCGACAAGCCCAACGATCGGGCCGTGGTTCGGGCCGATCCCTGCGAGGAGCGCGCCGCCGAGCAGGCACGCGGGCGCGACGAGCACCCAGCGAAGCGCGGATCGCCGGTCGGGAGAGGGGGTTCGAGTCTGCGGCCGGTCCATGGCTTCGGTCGTGTTGCGCATCGGTGCTGATCGTGGCGGACGTGCCCGTATTGAACGCACCCACCCGCTACCATTCCCATGAATGCCCCTAAAACCCATGCCGAATTCGTCGGGTTCAAACAGGCTGCCGATCCCCGGTGCGGCACGAAGCGGGGGACCGGACGATGCGATCGATTCCTCGCTTCAGAATCTCCAGATCATCGAGCCATTGTGCGCCGTCTTCCGGCGCACGCTGAAGTCCGAGGGTCTGAAGTACACGCCCGAGCGTGCCCGCGTGCTCGACACGATCATGCGGATCGATGGGATCTTTGAGGCCGAACGGCTTATCGAAACGCTTCGATCGAGCGGGCACCGCGTCTCGAAGGCCACGATCTATCGCACGCTCAAGCTGATGCTCGAGGCGGGGATCATTCAGCGTGTGCCGCTGGATTCCGACCAGGCCCACTATCAGCTCGTCTACGGGCGTGAACCGACGGAGATGGTCATCTGTGTCGACACCAACCGTGTGGAGACGATCTCGATCCCGGAGCTGGCGGCGATTCGCGACCGCATCTGCGCCGAGCGCGGGCTCGCCCCCCAGAGCCATCGATTCACGATCTTTGCGACGACGAGGGTCTGAGGCCGTCTCCGGCCGCCCCGCACGTTCGAGATGCGAACTTCGATGGAATCTCGCGGTGTCGCGGCGCGTCAGTGGGCGTAGGTCCTGTACGTCCGAAGCTGGTAGGAGTCGCGGAAGTAGACCACGGTCTCTGGCCGGTTGTTCAGGTAGAGCCGTCTCGTCTGCGAAAGGGATGGCCGCTCGGGTGAGGGCCACGAATCGGCAACCCCGTTGACCGTCGCCTCAGAACGAATGGCAAGCTCGCTATCGCGTCGCGAGTACGCCAGATCGTGCGGCCCGATCTCGTCGTACGCGGTCACGACAGGGCTTGGGAGCACCGCATGCCAGGATTCTCCTGCGCCCGAAGGCGAGAGCGAGGCCCGCCTATGGGGGACTGCCGAGCCGCACGCGGCAAAGAACAGGGGAATGAGGGAGACGGCGACAAGCCTCAAGAGCGTTTGTGCTCGAGGGCATAGGTGCAAACACCACGTGAAGGGTGGCCCGCTCTTCGGTTGGAACTGGCGCATGGGCGGCCTTGCCTCAAGGTTCTTCAATCCGATCTTGCCGATGCCCACCATGGCCAAACGAACGCGTCCGGTCCTTCGAATGCGTTACCCGTTCAGCATGCATCGCAGAAGACGATTGGCAAGCCGATACTGTGGATTCCTACGACGTTTGGACGACTTCATGGCCTGAAGTGGGGTTCTCGGAGTGTCCGGGTTCGTGTTCCTAACAAAGGCGAGACGAACCGGCCGGAACCGCCGTCGTACGCTGCATAACCTTCATACCGCGGGTGACGCGAGACTCACCCATTCAGGGAGGATTCTGATGTTGCGAGCAAGCAGTCCGGCCATGAAGCCTTTCGAGCAGCCCATGACGTGGGACCAGCGAGAAGCCGTCACGCGCGAGGCGTCTGCATACATGACCGTTTCCGGCACGGTCAGCAAGACCTTCATCAACCTCGCCTTCGCGTGTACGGGCGCGCTCGTGATCTGGTCGCTGATGTCGCGGGGCATCATGCCGCCGGGGCTCGGCATCCCGCTCGGGCTTGGCCTCGTCGCCGTCTCATGGATCGGCTCGATGTTCATCAATCGCAAGCCGCAGACGGCCAAGTTCCTCGGTCCGGTGCTCTCGACATGCAGCGGCGCGTGGGCGGCGTTCATCTCGTTTGCCATCGCGGTCGCGGTCGGCACGAAGATCGCACAGAACCCCGAACTCGTCGGCGCGACGGGTCCCCTCACCAACGCTCAGGCGATCTCGCTCGGATCCGGGATCATCTTCCAGGCCATCCTGCTGACCTTTGGCGTTGTCGGCGCGCTCGCGCTGGCCACTGGCACCGGTGTGCTCCGTATCGGGGGGACCGCGGCCAAGGTCATCACCGGCGTGACCGGCGGGATCATGTTTGTCTATCTCGCCGGCTGGCTTCTTCGCATGTTCGGGATCTCGATCCCCTATATCCATGGCTCGGGAATCGTCGGCATCGGCTTCTCCCTCTTCGTGGTTGTGGTCGCCTCGCTCAATGTCGCGATGGTCTTCAGTAGTGTGCTCACCGGCGTCGAGAACAAGTTCCCGAAGCACTACGAGTGGGTGGCGGGCCACGCGATCGTTTCAACGGTCATCTGGCTCTATATCGAGATCGTCATCCTGCTCTACAAGCTCTTTGCCCGCAGGGAGTGAGGCGCGCCGCGTGCCGCCGCCTATCCCGGGCGACAGACCAACTGAATGTTGAATCAGCGGGCATGGATCGCACGATCCGTGCCCGTTTGCTTGCACGGTCGCGCCTCTGCGCGAAATCGGCAAACGGGCGGCGTCCTTGGCGGCAGGTCGTCGATCCGCTTATTCTTGTATTCTCGCATCACGGAGGGTCTTGTGCGACCATTCCAATCGATCCCCGACATCGGCGACGGCATCGGCGACCTGATCAAGGGCCATATCGACCTTGCGTTCCGCAGGATCATGCCGGGCCCGAACGTCACGGTCGATCAGCGATTCGTTCGTCTGGTCACGGGTGAGGCGCATCCGTTCGGGAACTTCGCCTGCGTGTGCGGCCTTGCCAGCCCTCAAGCCGTGCAAGATGCAATCGAGCCGCTGTTGGGCTGCGGCGCGCCCGCTGCCGCGTTCTTCACCGGCACGGTTCCCGATGCTGTCGTGAATCATCTCAGCAGTCTTGGATTCGAGCGTCACGGCGGCCTGCCTGCCATGGCTGTTGACATCGAGCGTCTCGCCAAAACCGCGTTGCCGACCGGGTATGAATGGGCGCGGGTCGCTTCCGTCGAGCAACGGGACGCGTGGTCGGACGTGTTCGCACGCGGCTACGGGCTTCCACTTCCCGTTGGAGCTGCGTTCGCGGGCGGGATCGATGGAGACAGCCGTGCTGACGCGCCGCTGCAGTACTTCTGGATCCTCAAGGACGGGAATCCCGTGTGCACATCGCTGGTATTCCTCCACGAAGGTGTGGCCGGGATCTACGGCGTGGCGACGCTTCCGGATGAGCGAGGCAAGGGGCTTGGTGCGTTCGCGACTGCGGAGCCGCTGCGGCTGGCGCGCAGACTTGGCTATGGCGTCGGCGTGCTCCAGGCCTCGGAGGATGGCCATCCGGTGTACAAGCGGCTCGGATTCGCCGATTTCGGCGAGGTCCCGCTGTACGTCAGAATGCCCAGCTAGACGGGTCGCGTATGTCTCAGTGAACGATTCCGGACACCCGTGCGACCTGCAGCGTGTCGGCGTACTGCTGGAATCGCACGACCCTTCCATTAGACACGCGCCAGAGGTGGACGACCTGGGCGTTCTGGACCTTCCCGGTCCGTTTGAACGTGCCGCGATACCTGCAGAGCGCGACGACGGTGTCGCCGGCGTCGAGGATCTCTTCAACGGCGACCGCGAATCCGTCCCAATCTCCGACACAGCGTGCGAAGACGCCGTTGGCCACGGCCTCCGGGCCGACATACGGGTTTCCATCGGCGTAGGGGTAGTTTTCCGCCTCGTTCCACACGATGTCGGGGCTCATCCGACCGAGCACGCCCGCGACATCGCCGCGTGCGAAGGCGTCGTAGATGCTCCGGATCAGGTCAACGTTCTGCTTAGACATCGCGTGCCTTCCCGGAGTTGTGATGTGAGGCGTTGATAGCGGCTGAGAATCGAGCGGGTCACACGTTGAACAGGAAGTGGCAGACGTCGCCATCCTGCATCGTGTAATCTTTGCCCTCGACACGGAGCCTTCCCGCGTCCTTGATCGCTTTCTCTGTCTTGTGCTTGACGAGGTCGTCGACCGAGTAGACCTCAACGCGGATGAAGCCGCGCTCGAAGTCTGAGTGGATGACGCCTGCTGCCTGCGGGCCCTTGCAGCCGACGGGCACCGTCCAGGCCCTGATCTCCTTCGGGCCTGCCGTGTAGTAGGACTGCACATGCAGGAGTTTGTACGCGGCTCGCGCCACGGCGTTGAGCGCGGGCTCGTCCAGACCGAGCGACTGGAGCATCTCCAGCTTGTCCTCGGGCGAGAGCTCGGAAAGCTCCGACTCGATCTTGGCGCACACAGGCACGACTTCTGCGCCGACCGTTGCCGCGTGGTCGCGGACACGCTGCGACATCTGCCCGGTTCCGTGCAGGTCGCTCTCGTCGACGTTTGCAACGTAGAGCACACGCTTTGCCGAGATGAGTCCCAGCGACTTGACGGCCTTGACGAGTTCCGGCTTCCCCGTGAAGTCGATCGTTCGTGCGGGCCGTCCCTCGTTCAGCACGGGCTTGAGCGAGGTGAGCGCTTCGACACGAGCGATTGATTCCGGGTCCTTGCCGCGTGCTCCGCGTTCGGCCTTCGGGAGGGCGCTTGCAACGGTCTCGAGGTCGGCCAGGACCAGCTCGGTCTCGATCGTTTCGATGTCGCGGATCGGATCGACGGTTCCTTCAACGTGGGTGATCTCCTCGCCGCCCGGCGCTTTCTCAAAGCACCGCACCACCTGGACGATCGCGTCGACCTCGCGGATGTGGCTCAGGAACTTGTTGCCGAGGCCCTCGCCCTTGCTGGCACCGCGCACGATTCCGGCGATGTCCACCAATCGCAGCATCGCCGGAACGATCTTCTGGCTCTCGATGTGCGACCGAATAATCTCCAGACGCGGGTCCGGGATCGCGACCACGCCGATATTCGGCTCGATCGTGGCGAAGGGGTAGTTGGCCGCGAGTGCGCCCGCGGCCGTCAATGCGTTGAAGAGTGTGGACTTGCCGACGTTCGGCAGCCCGACGATGCCCGCTTCCATGTTCTGTTGCTCCCGGGGGGGGGTCGGAGACGTGGGCGGAAGTGTAGGGCGTGGTGCCGCGCAAGCCGACCGCTTGACCGGCCGTCGACTGCTAGCATTCTCTCTGTGATCGTCCACGACTTGGCCAATCAGCGCTCGCGGCCGGGAATTCCGCAACCCCTCTGTGTACGCAGGGGTGCGGTTGGCTTTCTCATGGCGGTCGCGTCCACGCTGCTGCTCGTTCTCGGCGCACTCGCTGGGGGAACGCTCGAATCGGGGTCTGGGGAAGCCGGCACGCTCGCAGTCCCAGATGCCCGCGTGGTGCCGACGATCTCGGGTGCGACGTGGCCCGGGGAACGAGCGATCCTGCGGTCGGACACCTGCCGCGCGCCAGTGGGCGTCGGTGATAGACGAGGCGATGGGCGTGGGCCGGGGTCCTCAGGATCGGGTGAGTGGGTGCTGCCGCCGGTCGATTGGGTCTCGACGAATGGCCGCCGCCAGCTCCAGATCGAGCAGAGGCCCGAGCCGGGCAGTCTGATCGTCTGGCTGCAGAGCGTGGTTGCCCCGCGCGGCCCACCGGCAATCTCGGTCGCCTGAGCACTCATCAACCAATTCCACTTGGCGAGCCCGGTTATCCGGGCGTCCGCCGGTTGTGCGCACCCATCTCGCAAACGAACGTGTCTCGGCGTGTCCATCGGAAATGGAACGCTCCGCACGCTTCCACATCAGTGAATCCGACCATGAGCACCACGAATCACTCGGCACGGGACTTGAGTCCCGTGCCGACCCAGTCACCCGAGTACAAGAGCGGCAGGGGATGCCTCTCCATGATTGTCGCCGGGCTTGTCTGCGTCGCGATCGTCTTCGCAGCAATCGCGCTGTTTGGTGAGTTCAAGCCGACCTGAACAGGTACGCGACGAATGAATCGTGAACGAACGACGCCCGGGACCTTTTAAGGTCCCGGGCGCCGGCGATGTCACAAAGCCGTGGGTCGTTCGCGTGCCGCTCGATCGGATGTCGTGATCGAGGGACAAGCGGGTGGTCGTGACGGGACGTGCGGTGGTTCGTCCCGTCGGGGGCGGCCTCCGCCGCGTGCGCGATCAGTCGTACAGCGCGGTCACGGAGGGCTGCTCGAGGTTGCGGAGCATGATCGACGTGTCGATCCGGAAGTTCGATTGGGTGCGGTGACGCTCGGCGAAGAAGAAGTTGAGCTTGTACACGCGGCCGTTCTCGAGCCAGGAGAGACGGTCGAGCTCGATCGTCTGGCTGACGGCCGAGTGGACGCCGCCGATGTCGATGACGAGCTTGCCGTCGATGTAGACCCACACGTCGTCGTCACCCGTGAAGGTGAAGACCTGGCCGGCGCCCGCCTGATACACGAACTGGGTACCAAGCTCGTACGTGAAGTGGAAGTTCTTGTTGTTTCCCGGCGAGTTGCCGAAGAGCTCACCGTTGATCGGGAAGAAGCCACCGCGTCCTGTGTAGAAGGAGTCGGACTTGTCATCGAACGTGTAGACGTTCGAGTTCGGCTGGCGATTCAGCGTGATCTGGAGGGGCTTCGAAACGTTCAAGCCGTCCACGTCGCGGAACCATTGGTTGAAGGCATCCGAGGAAGTCAGCGCGCCGCCCGCGGAGGTGCTGAGCGTTCCATTGGAGTCTCCTGCCTTGGAAGAGATGTACTCGCGGTTGCTGATCCGCTGGCGTCCGGCGGCGTCCTTGTACACCTTGGTCACCTTGTAGCCCGTGGAGGCCATCACCGGCTTGTGATCGGATCCCAGCTCGTTGGCGACCATCCCCATGTAGTGGCCGAATCCGCCGGTGGGCTGGCGCTCGAAGTCCGCGTGGCCGCCGGAGACGGTCCGCTCCTTGAAGTCGCGAACGGTGCCGGTCAGGGTGATGCTCGAAGCCAGGTTGGAATACGGGTCATCCGCCATGGCGGGGCTGGTGAGCGTCGCCAGCGCGACGCCCGCGATCGAGGCGAGCTTGAGCACGTGCGACAGACTGGTTCGAGGGGTTCGGCTGGCGTTCATGAGGATCCTCCAACGGCTTGTGTCTGGCGAGTCGCGGCTTCGCGTGCCGCTTGGGTCTCGCCACCTCCCCATGACTTGCAATACCCGACGCCGCACGGCAACCCACAACCTTCAACGAAGCGAGGAAGGGAGGGGCGACCTTGAGGTCTGGGAGGGTTCTGACGCCCGTCGGGGCTTGCAAGGCGGTGTTTCGCGCGTTTCGAGCGCGGAGGCGTGCGGTCGCCGATGTATGATCGGACTCGGTGCCGTCCGGTGAGACGCCGCACGCCCGATCGGATCTGGAGGATCGATGGACACGTTCGTGATCGAGGGCGGCAGACGCCTAAGTGGCACGCTCCGCATCAATGGTTCCAAGAATGCGGCGCTCCCGCTTCTGGTCGCGGCCCTGCTCACCGACGAGCCGGTCACGCTCCGAGACGTACCGGATCTGGCCGACATTCGGAACATGGTCCGCCTGCTCGGGGAGCTCGGGTGCGAACGCATCGCGGCTCCGGATCCCTCGGTACTTACGCTCAAAGTCCACGATGCGACCCAGAGCCATGCTCGCTATGACATCGTCTGCACGATGCGAGCCAGCATCTCTGCGCTCGGTCCGCTTCTGGCCAAGCGCGGGTACGCCAAGGTCTCGATGCCGGGCGGCTGCGCCATCGGTGAGCGGCCCGTTGATCTCCACCTCCGGGGCCTCCGCGCTCTCGGAGCAGACATCACCCTCAGCGGCGGCGACATCGTGGCCCGCGCGCCGCGTGGCCGTCTGCAAGGCGCCAAGATGTTCCTCGGCGGCCAGTTTGGCTCGACGGTGCTTGGCACGGCCAACGTCATGAGTGCGGCGACTCTTGCGGTCGGAACAACGGTGATCGAATCCGCCGCGTGCGAGCCAGAGATCGTCGATCTGGCCAATCTGCTCAATTCGATGGGTGCCAGGGTCACCGGTGCGGGCTCACCCCGCATCACGATTCAAGGTGTGGATGCGCTCAGGGGAGCAGACCACACCGTGATCCCCGATCGGATCGAGGCGGGCACGCTCATGTGTGCCGCGGCGATCACGAACGGGGACCTCGTTCTTGAGAACTGCCCGCTCGACGCCCTGATGGCGGCCCGCGAGGTTCTTTCTGCGGCCGGGGTGCACATCGCCGAGCTCGGTCACAGAGTCGCGGCCGACCCGATGCGGGTCTCTTGCCGCGTGACGTGCGACCGGGTGCTCAAACCCGCGGAGTTCACGACCCAGCCCCACCCGGGCTTTCCGACCGATCTGCAGGCCCAGTTCATGGCACTGCTGACGCTCGCGGACGGGAACAGCATCATCACGGAGCGAGTCTTCCCCGAGCGATTCCTGCACGTCGCCGAGCTCTCCCGAATGGGGGCGCGTCTGCTTCGCCAAGGCGCGACGGTGGTCGTTCAGGGTGTGCGCCAGCTGGTAGGGGCGCCCGTCATGGCCAGCGACTTGAGGGCTTCGGCCGGACTGGTGTTGGCCGGCATGGCGGCGCAGGGCACGACGATTGTTCATCGCGTCTACCACCTCGATCGGGGCTACGAGAAGCTTGAGCATCGACTGTGCGCGGTGGGTGCGAGGATCACACGCATCGACGACAAGGACCTCCCCGCCGCGGACGCTTGATTCACGGCGGGGTATTCAGTCGGGCATCGCGCTCGTATCGTCTGTGGCTGCCTGCTTTGGCGCGATCCGTTCGAAGAAGTCCCTCAGAATCGCTGCGGCCGCGATCGCATCGCGTCGCTGCTTCTTCTCGGCGTGGGTCAGACCGCTGCCGGCCATTTGCCAGTCCGCTGCGGCGCTCGAGAGTCGTTCATCCTGAAAGTGAACCGGATGGCCCGATCGGCCGCCGAGTCGGGTGCCAAGGGTCCGAACGCGCGCCGCCTGCGGGCCTTCGGATCCGTCCATGTTCAGGGGCAATCCGACGACAAGCGCATCGCGAACACCGATCTGCTCGTGGACGCGTCGCGAGAGTTCGCGCAACCAGAGCTCTCCGCTCTCATGCTGCACATTGGCCTCGACGACCTCGAGGGGGCTGATCAGGCCGGTGATCGGATCGCCGATCGCCAACCCGGTCCGCTTCTCACCGATGTCAACACACAGGTATCTCATGCGGCGCCAGTGTAACGGGGGAAATCACCGATTGCCTCTTTCGCCACGGTTCATCGGAGGTCTGGCCGGACCTGGCCATGGAGATCTTTCAATTCCTGGGCCCTTTCCCTGGGCATGATCAGCGTCGCGTCTTCGGTGTGCACAACGATCAGATTCTCGCATCCCAGCATCGCGATCGTGTGCCGGGAATCGCCGGATCCGGCTTGTGAAACCACCAGATTGTTCTTGCCGCCGAGCAGGACCGCATCGGCTGGGCCGGAGACTCGGTTGCCGGATTTGTCCGCCTGCAGTGTTTCGGCATACGAGGGCCACGAGCCGACATCGAGCCAATCGAGCGCCATCTTTACGAGCGCGATGGAGACCGAGGGGTCCTTGCTGGCCGGCTCCATCACCGCGTAATCAACGCTGATCTTTGGCAGCGTCGGGTACACCTCGTCGATCACACTCCGCTGGTTGCTGGTTCCCCAGGCCATTTGGATCTTCATGAGCCCGGCATGGCTCTCGGGCTTGAATCGCTTCAGGCAGTCAAGGAATGTGCCTGCGTGGAAGACGAACATCCCCGCGTTCCAGTAGAAATGCCCGCTCTGCACGTATGCAGCCGCGCGGGGGAGATCGGGCTTCTCCACAAACCGCTCGACCATGTGAGAGAGATTCGCGTCGCCGTCCGGGATCGGCGCTCCGCACTCGACGTATCCGAACCCGGTCGCGGGGTAGGTCGGCTTGATTGCGAAGGTCACGAATCGCGTCGGGTCCTCCTCGACGAGGCGGAATCCCACGTCAACGCACCGCTGAAACTCAGAGTCGGGCTTGATCAGATGGTCCGCCGTCAGAACGGCGAACACCGCGTCCGGATCCAGCTTCTGGAACACGGCCGCAGCGAAGCCCACCGCGTTCACGGTATCGCGACCGACGGGCTCTCCCAGGATTCGCTCATCGGTGAAATCGGAGAGTTTTTGTCTGATCGCGTCGCGATACTGCTCGCCTGTACAGATATACCGCCGTTCCGGCGCGACGATTCCTTCGAGCCTTCGGGCCGCCAACTCGAGCAACGACCGGCGCACGCCGGGCTCACTCGGGCTCTCGATGAAATCGAGGAGTTGCTTCGGGTTGTTCGCGCGGCTCATGGGCCACAGGCGTGTCCCCGCTCCACCGGCCATGATCATCGCATAACGCATGGGAAACTCTACTCGCGAGGGCGTCCGGGGGTTCGCACGAACACCTCCCAACATCGGTCCTTCGGCGCGGCGTCGTGAGCCGCCGGGCGAATCAGTCGACGTTCCCGGGCTCGGAACCGGTGGTCCGGGTCGAATCGCTCTCGGCGGCCTCTGCCTCCAGAGTCGCGTTCACCTCGGCCTCGGTGAGAATCTCGCCCTCGGTCCGCGCCACGAACGCTGCGGCTGTGGAGTCGCCCGCGACGTTGACAACCGTCCGGAACATGTCGAGCAGGCGGTCCACGCCGAGGATCACGGCGATTCCTTCGGCGGGCACTCGCACCGACTCGAGGACGATTACCAGCATGACGACACCTGCGCCGGGGATCCCCGGCGTGCCGATCGATGCCAGGAGCGCGGTCAGCACGATCGTGACCTGTCCTCCGATCGTCAGGGGGATGTCGTAGATCTGGGCGATGAACAGCGCAGCGATCCCCTGGTACATCGCGGTACCGTCCATATTCACGGTCGCGCCGAGTGGGCACACGAACGAGGTGATTCGCTCCGAGACGCCGAGCCGCCGATTGGCGCACTGGATGGTGACCGGCAGCGTCGCGCTCGAGGAGGACGAGCTGAACGCGGTGAGCATCGCGGGTGACATGGCGCGGAAGAAACGCGCGTAGCCGACGCCGGCGAAGAGGCGCAGGAGCGTCGGGTACACGACAAAGAGCATGAACCCCAGCCCCGCAACGACGGTTACCGAGTAGACGAGCAGCGCGCCGAGCACGTTCAGGCCCATCCCCGAGATCGCGTTCGCCACGAGCGCGAAGACCGCGTAGGGCGCGAGCCGCATCACGATCCCGACCAGCTTGATGATGACATCCGTGAGAGCGTCAAAGAAGAGCGTCACGGGTTTGGCTCGCTCCGGCGGGATCATCGTCAGCCCGAGCCCGATGGCCATCGCGAAGAAGATCACCTGCAGCATCTGGGTCGTCGCGAGCGCCTCGAACGGATTCGAGGGAATGACCGAGATCGCCTGCTGCCATCCGGAGGGGACCTCCAGCGTCCGCTGGACGCTCTCGGCGACTCGGGACTGGTACTCGGCGGTCATGGATGCCCGCCGCTCCGCGTCGACATACTGACCCGGCTTGACGACGTTCGCGATCACGAGCCCGAGTGTGATGGCGATCGCTCCGGTCGATGCGAAGTACAACAAGGTCTTGAGCCCGATGCGTCCCAGGCGCTTGGGATCCCCCAGGCTTGATACACCCACGATCAGCGAGCAGAAGACAACGGGCACCGCGATGAACCGCAGGCATTGGAAGAAGAACTGCCCGACAAACAGGTTCAGATTCCGCAGGAACCGCACGGACCCCGCGACAACGCCGGCTTCCTCGTTCGCAGGCGAGCCCGTTCCGGAAGCGAACGCCTCCTTGCCTCTCGGAGACAGGAACGCCGAGGGATCGTTCACGCCGATCGCGCTCCACGTGCCCGGTGTCCAGAAGCGATCTACCGCGACACCCGCGAGCGCACCGAGCGCGAATCCGATCAGGATCTTCCAGTGGAGTGCAAGTCCGCGCCGAGTCGCCATGTTCAGTTGCTCCCGTGCGTTCCTCGATGGTGCCGCCCGAAGCGGGGCCAGACTGTACCACCCTACGTCCAACGATCCCTGCGCACAAGTCGCGGAGGTCCGGCGAGCCCGCGCTACGATCGACTTGCTCCTTGGCGCACCGGCCCGGACGGAGAGTCGCGGTCAACCAGATTCACAAGAAGGGTGTCGATGACGAGGGGTAACAGCCGCCTGAAGTTTCGTAGTTACAGGGCGTCGCTCGGCCGACCCGATGGGGACAGGCGACGACCGCTCGCGGAGGGAACCGAGACGCGAGGCGCGAGCCGGCGTCGGCGTCGGAGCTTCGTGTCGCTCTTCGCCGCATTCCTGGCGCTGCTCCGAGGCCGCCAGCCGGTCATCGCCTTGGCGCTCGCCACGCTCAGCGTCTCGACGGTTCTTGCCTTGCTGGTTCCGTCGGCAACCAAGATCGTCATTGATTATGTGTTGACCGACAACCCTGGTCCTTCCGGGCTTCCCGACTGGTCGTGGCTGCCGCGGAGTCGCGTCGCCCTGCTCTGGCTGGTAGCGGTCAGCATGATCTCGGTGACCGTCGTTTCGATTCTCGTCGGGATGGTCGGCCGCTGGCAGATGACCCGTTTGACCAAGCTCGTCCAACTGTCACTCAGGCGGCGGGCGTTCCAGCATGCGATCGCCCTGCCACTCCATCGAGTCCAGCAGCTCAAGTCGGGCGGTCTCGCGAGCATCATCCGGGAGGACGCGGGCGGGACGGCCGAGCTGCTGTTCAACCTCATTTACAACCCATGGCGAGCCATCGTGCAGCTCACCGGCACCTTGATGATCCTCGCTTGGGTCGACTGGAGACTGCTCGTCGGTTCCTTGCTCCTGATCCCCATTGTCTGGCTCAGCCACAAAACGTGGATCGCGCGAATCCGCCCCGTCTACCTCGATATCAGGAAGGGGCGATCGTCCATCGACGCGCATGCCACCGAGACCTTCGGCGGCATACGGATCGTTCGGGGCTTCGCTCGGCAGCACGGAGAGTCCGCTCGGTTCGCGCACGCCAATCACCTCATGGCACGTCAGGAGATCATGGCCTGGTGGTGGTCGCGGGCGGTCGACATCGCGTGGCAGGTCTTGATCCCCGGTGCGTCCGCGGCGCTGCTCCTTTATGGCGGCACGCGCGTCATCGGCCAGTCCCTCACCATCGGCGACCTCATGATGTTCTCGACGTACTTGCTCATGCTGCTTTCGCCTCTGGAGGCCATCGTTTCCAGTGCGACCAACGTGCAGAGCCAGCTCGCGGGCCTGGAACGCACGCTCGATCTGCTGGCAGAGCCGAGTGAGTTCGAGCAGGTGGGTGCGTCGGGCGCCGGGCCGCTGCAGGTCTCCCGAGGTGCCGCGATCGGAAGGGTCACGCTGCGCGATGTTTCGTTCGCCTACCCCGGCCAGAAGCAGGCGGTCATCGACGGCGTGTCGCTCGATGTGATGCCGGGAGAGACGATCGCGTTGGTGGGACCGAGTGGATCGGGCAAGACCACGCTGACGAATCTGATCGCGAGATTCTTCGATCCGAGCGCGGGCGCGGTTCTCCTCGATGGAGTGGATCTTCGCGACATCGATGTGGCGTCGTATCGAAGGCTGCTCGGTATCGTCGAGCAGGATGTCTTTCTATTCGACGGGACCATCGCCGAGAACATCGCCTATGCGATGCGAGGCGCATCGCAAGAGGAGATCGAGCGTGCCGCCCGCATTGCGAACGCGCATGAGTTTGTCGAGCGTCTCGAGGGTGGATACGAGACGCTGATTGGCGAGCGCGGCGTGCGGCTCTCGGGGGGCCAGAAGCAGCGAATCGCTCTGGCGCGTGCGGTCCTTGCCGATCCGCGCATTCTCATTCTTGATGAGGCGACCAGCAACCTCGACTCGGAGTCTGAGTTTGCCATCCAGCGATCGCTCGAGGAGCTCCTCAAGGGGCGCACGACGTTCGTGATCGCCCATCGACTCTCGACGATTCGCAACGCTTCTCGCATCGTTGTCCTCGATCAGGGGCGCGTCGCCGAGATCGGCACGCACGCATCGCTCGCCGCCGCCGGAGGCCGCTACGCGGAGTTGCTCCACATGCAGACCCTTGAGCCGATCTCTCACCCGCAGACGGTGGCGCAACGCGAAAGCTGAACGGACGAGCGCCGCGGGTGGCGTTCCGGATTCTCAACTATTCGTGGGGGGTGCGATGGCCGAAGTATTGGCCAGCTAAGGCCAACTTTGGGGCGTTCGGAAGCATGGCGAACTCCCTTTCGGAGGCTCGGGAATCGCCGGCGGAGATGAAGGCATCTTCACGCCACCGGAGTTGGGTGTGCGAGTCGCGTGACGATGACAACTCTCGATTGAATGCGCAGCGAATGGACGAACCGTTTGACGATATGGGACCGTTGACCCGCAAGAATCAGGCGAAACGCCGGCGTTCCGATCGCTTGCACCGAGCGTGAATTCCTGTATCTTTGGGACGATCTCGGACGATCGGTGGCAGTGCATCGCGTGTCCTCGTACACTTCATTGTTGATGAGAGGGGCCGAAGTGCAACGCGAAGAATGATCCTCCCAGGACGCAGTTTCGCCACGGGTATCAGCAGCCCCCTGGCGAGGCCCGTGTGGGCCATGCGTCCTCAGCAGCCAGCCCCGCCGCAAGGCGGGGCTGGTTTGTTTTTGCGTTGATTGCGAGGCGTTATGCTCGATGTGCATGAACATGCACCACGCGCATCGCGGCGGTTGATCAGCCCACGCCCGTCGAGCCGAACCCGCCCGCGCCCCTTGCGGTCTCGTCGAGCGAGTCCACTTCGATAAGTCGCGATCGCGACACCGGAGCGATCACAAGCTGCGCGATGCGTGCCCCGTGCTCGATCGTGTGGGCCGTGCGGCCCAGGTTGATCAGCGGCACCAGCACCTCGCCTCTGTAATCCGAATCGATCGTTCCCGGCGTATTGGGCAGCGTGACGCCGTGCGTCGACGCCAGCCCCGATCGGGGGCGGACCTGGCCCTCGTACCCGCGCTCGATGGCGATCGCGATCCCGGTTGGTACCTTCACGATGGAACCGGGCTCGATGACAAGCGGACCGCGCGGCAAGCATGCCGCAAGGTCCAGCCCTGCCGCCTGCTCAGACTTGTACTGGGGCATCGCGGCCTCCGGCGTGAGACGCCGGACGCGTAGCACTGGCTCGGAATAGGGCCGGTTGGAGGATTGGTTGGGTTCGGTCATCGTCAGCCACGGTAGCATCCGTTGGCCGAGTCGGGCTCAGGCGATCGAGACCCGAGCTGCCGGACTATCGCCCGACAGGAGCGTGAGGTCCTCATCGCAAAGGCTCACCTTGAGCTCCGAGAGGACCCGCTCATATGTTTCGATCAGGCGCCGAGTCGACGCGATGGCATTGTCCATCGCGGATCGTCCGGTCACGGCCTTGAGATGGTCGGGCTGGCCGAGTTCTGCAAGGTGCTTCTCCGACCGTACCTTTGCGACTTCAAGAACACGGAGGAACGACTGGGCCTCGTCGCGTGCCATGACCGTTTCAAGAAGCATTCGTTGGCGTTCAGTGGTCATCATGAGTTGGATCTCGTCACCCATTCTTCGGATTGTGACGACCGGGTTCCTCAGCGCCGCTTCGAACGAGCCGCAGTCTCTCATTCTCTGGTCCGCACAGGCGCAATCAAGTCAGACCTGTCGTCCGCATGAAGTTATCCACAAGACTCAGCAAACACCGTGCAAACATCGCGGTTTATGTTCGGTACATTTCTGGGACATGGCGGCGGATCGTTGCAATCACAGCCTCCGGCGAAGTTGAGTGCCGGGCTTGGGAGAGTTCGGCGACCAGGGTCGGCAGGGAGATATCCGTCGGGCTGCCTGCCCATGCATCGATGCCGGCGTGTGCCGTGGGTTTCAGGTTCTCAGCGGCGTAAGCGAGTTCCTCGTGCAGCTTTTCGCCGGGTCGGATTCCGCTGATCACGATGTCCATGGATTGGCCAGCTCGTGGCGCCAGATCGCTCGACATGCCGGTGTCCAGGATGAGGTTTCCTTCCCGGTCGATGAGCCTTGGCGTGTACCCGTGAGCAGCGAGAAAGCGGTTGGCGAGATCGAGAATCCGGATCGGCTTTCCCATGTCCAGCACATAGACAGGCGCGATCTCGGTGGGATTGTCGATTGAGGCGGCCTGGATCACGAGGCCGGCCGCCTCATGGATCGTCATGAAGTACCTGGTCATGCGGGTGTCCGTCACTGTGAGCGGCCCGCCATCTACAAGTTGCGCGGACCAGATCGGCACAACACTGCACGACGAACCGAGGACATTTCCGAATCTCACCATCGAGAAACGGGTTCGGCCGGTCCCACGAGCATGCGTTTGTCCGTGCAGTCCCTGCACGTATGTCTCCGCGAGGCGTTTGGTCGCTCCCATCACGGAGGTCGGGTTCACCGCCTTGTCCGACGAGATGAGCACGAACCGGTCGGCGCCAATAGCCAGCGCCGCATCGGCAATCGATTTGGTTCCGAAGAAATTGTTTGTGACCGCGTGTGAGGGATGGTCCTCCATCAGCGGCACGTGCTTATGGGCCGCGGCATGGAAGACCACGTCCGGGCACAGATCGCGCATCAGTTGCAGTGTTCGGTCGGCATCAACCACATCGTGCAGCACGGCCCGTCGGGGCACGCTCTGGAATGAGGCACCGAGCTGCCGATCGATCTCGAAGAGTGCGTTCTCGGATCGCTCCATCAGGATCACGCTCGACGGCTCGAACGTGGCCGCAATTCGAGAGAGCTCGGAGCCGATCGAGCCGCCCGCACCGGTGATCAGCACGCGTCGGCCCCGCAGCATGCCGGAGACAGAGGTCCGGTCGATAGGAAGCGGCTGGCGGTTGATGAGGCTTGCAAGGTCGATCCGTGCCGCAGACCACGCCGAGCCGGGCGAAACGTACACCCGGGGTCCGGCCTCGGGCGCTGCGAGCGCGAAAGGCAGGGCGGTCCGCAACGGCCTTACCTGTGACACGGGGATCGCGTGGCTCTCGAATGCCGCGACGGCGGTGGCGAATCTGTGGGCTTCCTCCGGCTCGCAGACGAGCAGGACGCCGTCCGGCCTGTATTCGGCGATGGCACGGGCCACCGTCGACAGATCGGGCTCGTCGAGCGTCGCGACGGGAGCTGGCACGTCACGGGTCGCGGCGATCTGGGCACAGAGTTCGGCAACCGCCGCTCTGGTCCCCATGAACAGCGGACGCGACACCGTGGTACCCCGTGAGTCCGAGAGGCGGAGCCGGCCGCTGCCTATGTCGCTGGCGGGAATGGTGGGGCGTGGCAGGGTGGACATGGGGCCTCCGGCGCATTGAAAGGCCGATCGCGGGTACGACAGCCATGGCAGTTATCGGCTTGTCGGGGCTGAAGGCTGAGCCCCTGCGAGCCCGTGTGCAGAGTGTGGGATCGAACGCGCGAAAGTTGCCGCCTTCTTCGCTTTGGCTATGCTCGCGGCATGATCAGGAAGATCGCCGGGCGGCTGGAAGCGGTGGAGGGGCTGGGGGTGCTGATCGCACTGCCCGGAACCGGGCTTACCTATGAGGTGCTCGTTCCGGCCTATCTCGGCGAGCGCCTGATTGAACGTATCGGGCGGGACGTGGAACTGGTCACGCTTGAGTATCTCGAAGGGCAGGGGCAGGGTGCGTCGTTCATCCCTCGGATTGTCGGGTTCGGCGCGGCCCACGACCGTCGATTCTACGAGTTGCTCACGACGGTCAAGGGCATGGGTAATCGGAAGGCTCTCAAAGCGCTCGCGATCGAGCCCAGCGCCTTCGCTCGCGCAGTCGCCGAGCGCGATGCCAGAGCTCTCCAGCAACTCCCAGAGATCGGGAAGCGGATGGCCGAGACCGTCATCGCCGAACTCACCGGAAAGGTCGATGCTTTCGTGAGCTATGAAGGGGTCGAGATCAAGCCGCGTGCGGCTCTGCCCGCCACGGGCCCGTCCATGGAAGCCATCGCAACGCTTGTGGCCCTCGGTGAGGTGCGGACCGAGGCTGAGCGCCTCGTCGAACGGGCGATCGCGCGCGATGCCAAGCTTGCGACGGCAGAAGCGATCGTGGCGGCCGCGTTCTCGCTGAGGTGACGGCGAGACCCAAAGTACGCAGCCATGAAGACGAGCCTCTATCCGCATGGGAAGAGGTCTTTGCGCGTCCGGCTCTCTCCTTCCGGAACGCGCGCCCTCCGTCTTGTCTCTCGTCTCCGTCCGGTCTGTCAACTCTCTCTATGACTCGGCTGAATCGGGTGTCTCACGCCCGACTTGGGTGAAGCGTATCAACCTCGCAGGCTTCCGCAAGTGTTTTTTCGAGAGATTTGTGGGCATCTCGTATATTTGTATTTTGAGCGGTATTGAATCTCACCTCTGGCTTCTACAGGCCCGATCGATCGACGATCTGCGGTAGTTCCAGCGTGAACGTGGCTCCAGGACGACTCCCTTTATCAAGGGTGAGTTCGCCGCCATGCTGCAGTGAGATCGCTCTGGCCAGAGAGAGCCCAAGCCCCAGCCCCTGGGTCGCGCTGGATTCGTGCAACTTCCCTCTCGAGAATGCCTTGAAAACCCTCTTGCGATCCGCGATCGCGATCCCCGGCCCGCGATCCGACACCGTGAGTCTGACTCGCCCTTGTGTCACTCCGACGTCCAAAGTGACGGTCTTGTCGGCAGCGTCCGCGGCGTACTTGCATGCGTTGTCCACGAGATTGAGCAGGACCCGAGACGCCGCATCCGCCGACATCGAAACACGGGCCTGGAGCGCGTCGGGTTGCACACATTCCTCGAGCGACATGCCCGCCTGCCGCGCTCGCATACGGAGCGTTGGCAGGGCCTGATCAAGTATCGTTGCCACGGGTGTCGTCGCCGCGACCGCTCCCGGATGCGCAACGGGGCCGCTCGATCGACCGAGGCGGGCGAACTCGAGCACGTTTTCTACGATCCGTTGCAGGCGGGTTGCCTCGTTCTTCAGGGTCTGTAGATACTCGGCTCGGGCGCCCTCCTCCGTGACCATGCCGTCGGCGAGCATCTGGCTGTACAGGCAGAACGTAGTGAGTGGTGTGCGAAGCTCGTGTGTCACAGCGGACACGAATCGGCCCCTTCGCTCGCCGAGGGAGATCGACGCCTTGAGCGACATTCCAACCGCGGCTATTGCGCCGAGGGTGGCGAGCCACGTCAGCGCAAGCGTGAGATGGGAGGGCGTGAGCAGGCGAATGGGGGGTGCGGAGATCGGTGGTGGAACGATCATCGCGGGGATCGAGGCAAGCAGGCGGGTCGAAGCCGCGTGGTCCTCGGGATCGATGCCGAAGGCCGGGACGATTGATGCGCCGGGTAGCACGTCCTCGATGCGAGACAGCAGGTGGTGCCGGAGCCCGGGCCAATCCAGCCAGAAGCCCTGGAGTGTGAATGCGTTCTCCGCGCGCACCGTGCGCCAGAAAAGGAGCTCCGCCTCTTTGGTGCTCGGGCTTACCCGCCATCGCGGGATGAAACGAGATTGGGCGAGGTCGGCGCGAGCGCCGGTCCCCGTTCGCGTGGACCGGGTCGACAAATCGGTTGGAGGCGGCAAGCCCGTTGCATCGTCGAGCGTGAGCGAATCGGCGTCCCCCGCGTCTGCCCCGCCGATCGCCGATCTGGACTCCGGAGCGCCGAGCCGCTCGTTGGCTCTCGATTGCTGGGCACTGTCCGCTTGCTCCGCGACCTGAGGCTTCGACCACGTCTGAGGTGTGACGGGGGCAGGCACCGAGGCGATCTCAGCAGCTTCCTTGCGATACCCATACTCGCGTTGCGCAAGCACGTCGGCGTTCGAATCGGGTCCGTCGGTTCGCTGCACGCGTTTGGCGGCGCCGGGAGGTCGTTCATCGGCGGCCTCGTCCCGCGTTCTGCCGGGCCGCTCGGAAAGCCCATCGAACGAGACAAACTGCGACAATGTCGTGAGCGACCGCTCGTAACGCTCCACGCGTTCCGCCCCGCCCGGCTCGGATTCGGCCAGATCCCGGTCATTCCCCAGCGGCACCTGGGGTGAGTACACGGTCCCGCTCGGTCCGATCTGGAAGTGCAGACGCACGTACGGTGGAGTTCCTTCGACAAGCGGCGAGGGCACGATCACCTCACCCGGCAAGACCGGCTCCCACACGCGTGTGAACGCTCGCTGTTCCGGGTAGTAGGACAAGTAGTGGAAATACGGGCGGGCAGCTTCCTGAGCGATGATCGGCGCGATGACCGAGTCCATACGCCAGAGCGCCAGACGCAGGTTCTCCTGCTGGCGCGCATCGAATTTCGCGTAGAGTTCTTCACGCTCCAGATCGAGCATCCGGAGCGTCATGTATCCGAGCAGGCCCGCCACGGCCGCGACGCTCGCGAGGAAGACCAGCAGCGTGATGCGAGAGGCTTTGCTCACGCTGTTCCGGCCTCGTCCTTCAGCAGTCGATCCGCCTCGGGCGTAGCCAGCATGTATCCCTTGGCTCGCACGGTCACGATGACCTTCGGCTCGTTGGGGTCGTCCACAAGCTGCTCGCGCAGCCTCGCAACCGCCATGTCAACCGTCCTTGTCTGCATCCCGCGCGGATCGAGCTTCCAGACTCGTTGCAGCAGCTCGTCGCGAGAGATGGCGCGCCCCGCGTTCTGCGCCAGGTACTCCAGCACCTCGGCCTCCTTCTGCGCCAGTTGCACCCTCGACCCGTCGGGGAGCGTGGCCTCGCGCCGGCGGAAATCGATCACGCGCCCGGCGATCGTCAGGCTTGCCACGCTGCTGGGTCGCTCGGCCGAACGACGCAGCACCGCCTCCACTCGCGCGATGAGCTCGGTCGCCGAGAAGGGCTTGACGACGTAGTCGTCCGCCCCGAGGCGCAAACCCTTTACGCGGTCTTGTTCTTCGCCGCGCGCGGTCAGGAAGATCACCGGGATCGATGGCTTCGCTTCACGGAGCTTTGCGAGCATCGTGAGCCCGTCCATCCGCGGCATGAGGATGTCCAGGAGCACGATGTCGAATTCCTGCGTCGTCGCGGTCGCGAGGCCTTGCTCCCCGTCCGGAGCGTCTGTCACGGCGTACCCGGCGAATCGGAGGGCATCGACCAGCCCGCGACGGATCGCACCATCATCCTCAACGACAAGTACGGAGGCGAGTGGCATGGCAACCTCAAAGCATCGGCGTACCGCCGTGGCGGAGGCCGGATCGACGCGGGCCGCACGAGCCCGTCATCCCAACCGGCCACGGGGGCCCACTACCAAGTGTAATGCACCTTGTACGTCACGACCGCCTCCTCGTCCGGTTTCAGCGTCACGGGGATGTGGATCGTCCGCGAGTCCTGTTTCTCGAGCGGAAGCGACGATTCGACGACCTCCCAGGTGTTCCATCGGTACATGCTCTCCCGAATGATTACCTTCACGGGCTCCGCCTTGTGGTTCCGCAGGTTGATCTGGATCGTCTCGTCCATCCACTTCTGAGAGACGTCGATCTTGAAGTCTTTGCTTATGCGCTCGCCCACGACGTCGAATGCGCTGCCCAGCTTGAGCAGGACCATTTCGTCCTTGGCCGTGTGGTCGATCACGTCCTCGCCAATGAACTCCATCGCGCCGTCCGCGTCATCCAATTTGGAGACACGCACACGCCCCGATGGCAGGGGGATCCCCAGCCCGCTCTTCTCATCGTTCTTGAAGGTGAGATACACATCAACTTTGGTGTTGCTCGGCACACCCAGGTCGCGGTCCGTCGCAGGACTCGACCAGTACGGCCTCCAGCTCTGGTCGATCCCGTAGTAGACCAGCACCTTCTCGCACGGAACCTCGCGCACCGGATCGAAAAGCTCGACCTGCTTCGTCGATGCCTGAGGGATCGTCGTCGGCCGCCCGAGCGTGTAGAGGTGGTACTCAAAGAACGACTTCTCCTCGAATCCCGTGGGCTCGACGGCATTCCGGGCGATGCCGCCGCGCGAGGCGGTCTCGGCGTAGATCTCACCACCCACCGGAGCGCGATACACGTCCCCCGCGACCAGCTTCAGTGTGGCGTCCTCGTAGTTCGCCCCAGACTGATTCAGGATGCTCACCCATGCGCCGACATCCAGCACGCCGGTGTTCTCGTCCTTGCCCGCCCTGAACGCCACGTTGTAGTCTGCCCACCAGGTGATCCCCTCGGTCTGGTAGGAGATGCGCGTCCGATGCTCCCCCGGCTTGGTCGTAAAGAGATCCCACATCAGCGTCGGCTTGGTGATCAGCCCGTCTGCGAGCTTTGGGAACGAGATGGCTCCAAAGCCCGACTGCCAGCGCACCGTGCCGTCTGCGTCCTGCACCAGGATCCCGCCGCCGGCGTCCGCCGAGAGGAGCGACACCTCACGCCCGTCGAGCACTACCGCTTTCCCGACGTACCGCTCCATGATCTTCTGCTGGCTGATGAGATCGAACTGGTAGTTCTGTTCCACCACACGCGTCTCGTCCGGCGCGGAGAGCGAGGTGAACACAACTGTCGTCGGATCCAGGAGCGCAGGGACATCGCCGAATGTGATCCTCGAGAGTCCATCATTCAGATTGATCGTCCGGTCCTGTCGCACCACGGCGTATCCCGGCAGACCCTGCGCGGCAATGTAGTAGGACCCGCGGTACGGGTTGTATCGATCCACGTTGGCGAAGGCCTGGAGCGATTGCGGCACGGGCCGGTACATCGCTGGCGTCACCGCCCCCGGCGCCGATGTGCTGTAGATCGTCAGCGACGTCTTCGTCGGCTCGTCCTTCCACATCGCTCCCGACGCCTGCCCGGCGATCAGCAGCAACGCCGCAGGACCCGCCATCCCAATGCCCAACCGGTTGCTTCCGCGCGTGCTCATTGGTCAACCCCTTCGGTTCTCTTGTCGTCCAAGGAGCGAACGCCGGGTGTCCCGCCGACGTCCCACTCTGCAATGCGTCGGTCCGCGTCTCCACCGACCGACGCACCCCACCCGAGTCCAAGCCGGGCCCCATCGCGCGAGGCCCGGATGCATCCAACTGAACCCTCACTTCGTGTTGTAGACGATTCCCTTCTTGGCCGCCTGCTCGCGCAGGCAGTCGATCACCTTCGAATCAAAGCCGTCCTTCGCGCTCGCGCCGAGCTTGGCCAGCTCATCCTTGAGGTACGTCTCGCGCTGCGCGGACAGGTCGGCGATCCGTTTCTGGATCTTCTCACGCTCCGTCGCGATCTCGGCGATCTTCGCTCGCTGCTCCTCAAGAGTGAGATTCTGGAACTCCTCGGGCAGCTCGTCCTTCTGGATCTTCTCAAGATCGACGCGCCCGCTCGTCACGTCGTCCACCAGCTCCTTCTGCCCGAGCGCGGAGGACTTGCCGGATGCGGAGATGAAGTACCCTGCGCGGGCGGCCTGCGCCGCAACCGGCGCGTCCGCCGCGATGTCGCGCCCCAGTTCCAGCTTGTCGGCTGCCATGCTCTGCTCCGAGGCGTCGCCCCAGCCGCACGCCGTCGCGGCCATGTTCGCGCCGAGGGCCGCGAGTTCCGCGTCGTACGGTGTGGCGACAACGGTCACACCCCCGTCCTGCTGGATCGCGAAGTACTCGCCCTCGGCGAGGCGAGCGATCTCCTGCCAGATCGCCGCCGTTTCGCCCCACGTGCCGCACTGGATCGTGTTAACGATGATCCCCTTGGCCGCAGCGGTCGAGCACGTCTCCGAATACTTGGTGTCCTGTTCATAGTCCATGTGGGGCGGTGCATCGCCGACCAGATAGATGAGTTTGAGTGCCATCGGATCTTCCGACCACGGCTGCAACATCACGCCCTCGAGCAGCGCCTGGTTGACCGATTCCGGCCCGTCGCCCCCGCCTCCGGCCTCGAACTTCATCAGGTCCGCGTAGACCGCGTCCAGGTCGTCCGTGAGAGTGGTCAGCGTTGTGATGTACGCGTCGCCCCGATCGCGGTAGCCGACCAGCCCCATTCGCACCGTCGGGCGCGGCTGCGCCGTCGAGATCGTGTTCGCGATCGACCAGATCTTCTGCTTCGCACCCTCGATCAGACCGGACATCGAGCCCGTCGTGTCCAGCACGAACACCACATCGATGATCGACTCGGATGAAGCATCGACGGGTGCCGCGGGATCGGCCCGCGTGCGCGCCCGCGGCTCAGAGACCCCGAGCGTTGGGACCGGGGCGCTCTCGGCCATCTGCCCCGCCGCGCTTCCGACTCCCATCGCCGATCCCGCCAGAAGAACCGTCATCCACGCCGCATTCCGATTCAGACGTGCCATCGTGAGACCTCCTGAAAGATATCGCTGCCCACATTCGATCCGCCGCCGCTCACTGAGTTCCGCATCCCGGGCCGTGCGCCCGGGGTGCAATCTGCTGCTTGTTACGTCCCCGGCCCCTTCACAAGAACCAGCTCCTTGTCGACCATCATCAGGCAGTCCGCGCGCTCGGCGAGCATGCCCTGACGTCCTTCCTTCGCGAGGCGTGCCACCAGCGTGAAGTAGTCGTCGCTTGCGAACTCGATCGTCCGCGATGTCAGCGTGTCCGTGATGTTGTGGATCTTTGCATCCATCCACACACCGTCGCGGCAGTACAGCGTCTGGTCCGCGACCTGCTTGATGGTCGCAGTCTGCACATCGTTCAGCTCGGCGTCAACATACTCGTTCCGAGTGTTGAGTCTCCGCTGCTCGATTTGCGCCCCGAGGTTGATCGACTGGTTCACGCCGCCCGCGCCCGCGCGATCGCCCGCCGCCCGCTTCTCGAGTGATTCGGTTGTCCGCAGCTGGATGTTGTATCGATACTGGATGTTGCTCGACGGACTGAGTCGGAAAGCGTCGCCATCTACCATCTCAAATCCGCTCGCTGGCAACCCGGCCATCGCCCCGCTCTCCGCCGCCAGGAATGACGTGTACTCGGTCAGGATGCCGAACTCTGTCGACAGGCGGACGATCTCCTCCACCAGCTCCTTCATCTTCGGATCGCTCGCGATCACGCTGCTGTTGCTGGTTGAGAGCCCGGCGTCCGCCGTTGCCTGGCGGATCGAGTCGATCATCATCGCGATCTTGCGGCTGGCCCATAGGCGCGGCACAAACGAGTTGCTCGTCGATGCGCTGTCGAACGCGAACGAGAACTCGAACCGGCGCGGCTTCCCGAGGTAGTTTCCCTCGATCGCCAGACGCAGCGGCTTGCTCGATGTGTACTGGCTGAGCAGCACCAACTGGTCACCTTCGAACAGATCCGGCAGCGTCGTCGGCAGGATCTCGCGCAGCGCGCCCGCCGGTGCGCTGGTCCCATCGTCGCCCATGACAATCAGACGCGGCTCGGCAAGTACCGGCCCCGACAGCCGCTTGAAGACCTGACCGACCTTGACCTCGACATCCTCGCTCGGCAGCACAAATGTGCTCGCGGCGCGAGACGTCTGCGCGAGAGACGAGAGGAGCGGCGCGTTCACGTCAACACCCACGCCAAACGTGAATATCCGACGCTTGTGCACGTTCGCCTTGGCCGCCGCCTCGCGGATCGCCACTTCGCGGCGCTCGCCCACCGTCGGAAGACCATCGGTCAGGAACAGCACGAGTGGCATTGTGCTCGCCGCGTCACCGACCGGCTGCTGACGCAGCGCCTCGACCAGCGCGTCATGGATATTCGTTCCACCAACCGCCCGGATGTTCCCGATGTACTCGCGGACTCGCGCGATCGTTTCGGCGTTCTTGACCAGAGGCTTGTCGGAGAACGCGGCGATCGTGTCCGAATAGTCGATGATGTTGAACATCTCGCCGTCGGCCAGCGCCTCGATCACCTGGAGAGCCGCAGACTTCGCCTGCTCGATCTTCTCGCCCCGCATCGATCCCGAGCGATCGATCACGACCGTGACCTCGCGCTTGACCGTCGGACGATCCGCCGGGAGTTCGGGCACACCGGCGATCAGGAGCATGTATCCGCCTTCTGCGGCTACCTTCGCGTCTGGATAGGCCAGCATCGAAGCGCTCACGCCCTGTCCCGGTTTGGTCTCGGTGATGTAGGAGAGCCGGAAGCTGCCGGGGTCTCCCGGGCTCGTCACGGCGACAGTCGCTGACTCCGCGTTCTTCCGTTCAACCACCAGCTCATGGCTCGGCGAGTAGAACGTGGAGATCGGCGACTTGGACGCGACATCGACGCGGATCGACCACGCCACGCCCGTTCGCTCCAGCGACTCGGTCCGGGGCAGCACGTAGTCCACGCGGTTCCCGTCCGCGGCCAGCACCTGCTCGTAGGTCACTCGGATCTTCTGCGTCCCCCCCGCAGCGACCGGGAACACACTCGTCTTGATCAGATTGAGCCCGGCAAACTCCACCAGCCCCGGATCGCGCATCGAACGCACGATCGACTCGTAGATCCTTCGCGCCTCCTCGCGTGACAGGATCTGCGCCTGCCCTTCGTTCGGCATCCCTTCCATCTCGAACGACCGCACCGTCGATCCATCCGGCACCGGGAGGATGATCTGTGCCTCCTGCGGTGAGCCCGACGGATTGGCCAGCACGATCGAGAGCGTCGTCGTCGCGACCTGCTCGTTGATGGAGACGTTCGCACCGACCTCGCGGATGCCCACCTGCGACACCTGCCCCGGGCGCACCAGCACCCGTGACTGAGGGATCACGATGCTGATGTGCTCGGCGACCGTGGTCGCCTGCTGCGCAGTCGCCACCGGTCCGAACGCCACGCTCGCGCCGAGCGCCATGGCGGAGACCATCGCGAGCGAACGAGATCGACCGGGCCAGGGGCGGGGCGTGTGAGCCGGGGCAGTGGGGGATGTCCGCATCGGGTGACCTCCGTGTGAAGTGGAACGCTCTGAATGAGCAATTCCGACCTCATGGTGATACACACCTGTCGGCCATCCGGTCGTCACGGTTCCGTAACCGGAGGCAAGACCCGGCAAGCCGTACTCGGGAGCCACGGCCGGCTTTCGCCTTAAAACAAGCGAACATTCTCGCGAAATGCGACGTGGATCCGAGTTGCGTGGATCGAGCAAATCGTCACGAGTCGGCGCGTTCGGGGGAGAGCAAGGGCGTGCCTCCCACCACCGGGCACGCGGCCCCTCCCGGGCCGCCCTCTCCTGATTCCGGGCATCTGAGCCACAGCGCGAGCACGCCGGACGCGGCGGTGAGAGCGCCGATCATGAGACACGCGTTCGCGAATCCCGTGTGCTTGACCGCCAACTGAGCCAGCGGCGGACCGATTGCCGCGACCGTCCACGCGCCGCCCAACATCAGCCCGCTCGCCAGCGAGGTGTGATCGGGGAGCAGGCGCTGCGCCATGCCGATAGTCATGGGGACCAGTGCGCCCGACCCGATCCCGACGATCACGCTGACAATCCCCGCGGCGACGAGCGATGCGGTCGCCGAGTCCAGTCCGCGCGTCAAGGGAAAGAGCGCAATCGCCAGCGCGCCCAGAAGCGGGCAAAGCACCAGCGACGCTCTCTCGTGTTTCTGCGCAACGAAAGCGCCGGCAACCATCGCAGCGCCGCCGGCACCGAGTTGCATCGCTGCCTGCAGGGGTCCGTTGTGGATTGACGCCTGGCCGCGAAGGGAGTCGGACAATTCCAGTGATCCGGCACGGGCCACCGCTTCCATCTCCGTCCATCGAGCCACCAACAGCATCATCGATGAGTTCACCGTGAATCGCACGGCATTGCCCGCGTAGAGCAGCCAGACCGAGCGCCACCGGTGGGGGATGTGTGGCGGCGGCACTTCGCCGTGTGCACGCCGGTTCTTGTGATCGAGTCGGCCGATCGCCACCTGCAGCACGATCGTGAACACGACCGCCCCGATCATCGCCCACGCAAGCGAGCGCAGACCCACGCCAGCGTTGCCCTGTCCGACGCCCTGGACCCACACAGGAAACATCACGTTCCCTGACATCCCGCCAAGCATCCCCGCCATATAGAAACCCGAGAGCGCGAGCGACCGTCGCGAACCACCCAGTTTGCCCGTGGCAGCTGCGGCCACGGGATGGAACGCGCCGACACCGGCCGAGGCGATCACCTGCAAGAGGAGCAACTGTCCAAACGTCTGGACCTGGCCCACGAGCAGCGCACCGAACCCCGCGCACAAGAGGCCCAGCACACCGGGCAGTCGTGTGTTGAACCGATCGCAGATCCACGCGGTCGTCGGTTGGATCAGCCCGGAGCAGATCGACCCGACGGCGATCACCATCGCGCCTTGCGCGGGGGTCAGTTTCAGGTGCCCTTCAATCACCGAGATCAGCGGTATGAAAAGGAAGGAGAAGAAGTCGACCACCGCGTGGCACACGATGACCGCACCAAGGCGGAATGATGTCTGAGCCGCGAAGGGCGTGATGGCTATCTCGGGATGGATCGGTGCGATGCTCATGGTGTGACGAGCCGTGATCGTTGGCGAGACAACATTCGCAAACTGTTCCGTCTCGGGATCTTTCAGATTCACCTTGTACGGAGTTCGTTACGGCGGGTATCACCATGGTGACCGGTACCGTGTTCCACAGCGCAAGACATGCCGAAATGTCGTCCTATAACCGCCGCAGCACCCGCCGATTCTCTGCTCCGAATGAATCGATGAGCTCGCGTTCTGCGTTGATGATCATGTCTGAAGCACGCGCGAACGTCTTTCTTCTCGGACGATTCTCGATTCGGAGGCGACGCAAGGTAGACTGATTGTGGAGTGGCCCGAGATCGCGCTGCGATGGACCCGGCGCGTGATGTCAAAGACGGAGCGTTGATTGATGAGACCGCCGGCTGGCCGGCGTGACGGTTGTGACGTCGCGCGGTCTGTCCGGCCTCAGGCGATGTCGTTGCGCTCGCGACACGCCGCGGACCCTCCGAGCGCGAAAGGCAAGGGTTCATATGAGAAAGTGGCAGCACGCGACGGCTCTCGTCGCACTCGCGGGGTTGGCAAGCTCCGCGCTGGGCTCGAACGGAGACATCGTCTTCACAAATCAGACCGATGACTCGATCAAGCTGCTCTCGGGCGGCTCCGTATCGACGCTGGTTTCATTCGCCGATTCTTCGGTGCGTCTGGCGGGCATTACCCGCGCTGGAAATGGGCACTGGTACGTGGCAAATGGACCGATCGTTCCCACCGACACCAGCGCACAGATCTTTGAGATCGACGACATCTTCGCTGCGGTGCCCAGCGTCTCGGTGCTCGCATCGGGCAACCCCACGCAGAATCCGATCGCGCTCCGTTGGGACGGGGCACGCCAAGTGCTCTTCTCGGTGAACAACCCCGGTGAGCACAATCTTGATCCGGAGTATGACGGCATCCTCGCCTACGGCCTCGATGGCACCGTCACCCAGGTCTGGAACGAGCCGGAGTCTCCCACGCCCCCTCGGTACTTTGACGGTGTCTGGATGGCGAATCTTCGTGACGGCTCTGGCGACTACATGGTGGTTGCGCAGAATGGCGGCGCCTTCGGCGGCAGCGCCAACCTCGCATCGTCCACGGTCTGGCGCCTCTCCGTCGATGGATCCCTCAGCGGCTCGATGAGTCTCCTGGCAGATCTCGGCGACACCGGAGCCCTCGGTATTGCGGAGAGCATCCTCGACTCGCGCGGCGTCGCCGTCACAGACTCCGGGCGCATCTTCATCACCGGCAAGGACACCGGCAAGGTCTACGAGGTCGACCTCACCGGCGGATTCTCGCTCACGGAGATCGCTTCCGGAATTGACCACGTCACTCGCATCGAGTACGACCGCTTCAACGATCGGCTGGTGCTCGCGCAGCAGGAGTTCTCGATCGGATTCGGACAGATCAGCACGATCAACCTCGATGGCTCGGGCTTCGCCGTGCTCGCATCGGGCGTCTCGCCGCGTGATCTCTACGTCATTCCGACGCCTGCAACTCTGGCGTTGGTTGGCATCGGTGGCCTCGTGGCGACCCGTCGTCGCAGGTGATCGACCGCGTGATGTGTGAACTCGGAGGAGTCGTGGCCGAATCGCCGCGACTCCTCTTTCGTTGGCAGACGGTCTAGTATCTGAGACTTAGTCTCAATTGCTTTGGAATGACCACTCCAATCCTCAGAGAGGCCTTCATGTCGACCGCCACGCCAGCCGCATCGATCATCGGGGACCGTCTGAAAGCCGAGACCGCAGAACTGCACACGCGCGCGGAGCGGGCCCCGCTCCAAGCGGCGTTGATTCAGGGCAAGCTGGATCGCGCGGGTTATGCTGAATTCCTGGGACAGATGTTGCTCGTTCACGACGCCCTCGAACAGGCAATCGAGAGCGCGGCCGAGAAGCACCACGGCGTGCGTGCGGTTTGGGGCTCGGAGCAGAACAAGGCCGCTCTTGTTCGCGAGGACCTGGCTTTCTTCGGCGTGGATCCGGCACGGGTGGTCCCGATGGCCGAGACCCAGGCCGTCATTGGACTGATCCGCGACCGTTCGGCGGCACATCCAGAGGTTGCTCTGGGCCTTCATTATGTGCTCGAGGGCGCGAACAACGGCAACCAATTCATCGCGCGAGTCATCAGAAAGATGTACGCGATTGAGGGCTCCGAAGGAACCAAGTCGCTTGATCCATACGGCCCAGCTCAGCGGGAGACTTGGGCGGCATGGAAGTCCACCCTCAACGCCCAGCAGTTCACCGGTCCGGAGCAGGATCGAATCGTCGAGGGCGCGGCCGCGATGTTCCAGGCGGTGATCGACGTCAGCGATGCGGTCTGGAGATCGGTGGGAAAGGGAGTCTGATGTCTCTGACTCGCGAGCAAATGATCGATCTCTTGAACGGCGATCTTGCCTCCGAATACGCCGCAGTGATCCAATATCTCACCTACGCGGCCAAGGTCACCGGACCCAATCGCAACGAACTCTCGCAGTTCTTCCAGGAAGAGATTCCCGGCGAAACCGGGCACGCCAAGTTCCTCGCAGACAAGATCGTCGCCCTTGGCGGTACGCCGACCGTGACGCCTTCCGATGTGCCGCAGGTTGCGGACAACAAGGGGATGCTCGAAGCGGTGCTGGCGGCGGAGAGGGCCGCTGTTGCGCGGTATATCGAGCGTGCGTCCCAGGCCGAAGCGATGGGCCAGAAAGGGTTGCAAGTGCAACTCGAGGACATGGTTGCCGACGAGACCGGACACATGGAACAGGTCGAACGGATCTTGCGCGGCTGGCGGGGCTGAGTTGATACGGGGCCCGGTGCCTCGTCCGAGTTACGAACCAACCGACGTTACAACCGCAGAGCAGAACGCCGGCGATGTTGAGATCACCGCGTTGGAGGTCGGACGTCGCTGCGATCGGGACGCGATCGGATCGAGCGCGGGCATCTGAACTCGTGTGTGTCAGATCGGAAGGTCGGAGGTATCCACGTCGTCGAACGGTGCTTCATCGTTCGGACCGCCGCCATCACGCCAGCGCGGATCGTTCGCCTCGAGTGGCCCCTGCTTCTTGCCCGGTGCGAATGACGCACGAGGCGGTAAAGGGGACTGATCGCCCGGACCATCGTCGTGTTGCGTGTGTTGCACCTGCGCGGGTCTGGATGAGGGCGAGGTGGCCCGCACAATGACCTCTCGCTCGTGCGGGTTGTATCGATCATCGAATCCACCGGAGTAGTTCTTGAATCTGGTCGTCGAGGGGTCCCAGGTGAGTTTCACGATTCCTGTGGGCCCGTTGCGCTGCTTGGCGATGATGAGCTCGGCGAGACCGACCTTGTCGCGGTTCGCTTCTTTCCAATCCTCTTCCTGTGTGTGGTAGTACTCCTCGCGATGGAGCAGTGCCACGACGTCGGCATCCTGTTCGATCGAGCCGGATTCGCGAAGGTCGCTCATGCGCGGTTTGTTGCCGTCGCGCATCTCTGTGCCGCGGTTGAGCTGAGCAAGGCAGATTACGGGGACGCTGAGCTCGCGGGCGAGGGCCTTGATGCCTCGCGAGATGGTTGAAACCTCGACCTGACGGCTCTCCCGTGCGGCACCGGGCGCGGTCATGAGCTGGAGGTAGTCGATCATGACACACTTGATGCCGTGGAGTGCGGCCATCCTCCTGGCGCGGGCGCGGAGGGCAAGCACCGTCAGGTTCGGGGTGTCGTCGATAAAGATCGGCGCATCGCCGAGCTCGCCCGCCGCGTGGAACAGACGCTGGAAGTCCGAGCCTGTGAAGTGGCCCTTTCTCAGCTTGTGCGAATCGACGCCCGAACGCGCCGACAGCAACCGCTGCGCGATCGCGGCTCGGGACATTTCGAGTGAGAAGACCGCGACCGGGACTTTGCTGATGGGGCGGGCGCCCGCACCGCTCGTGCCGCCGAGAGCGATCTGCTCGGCAAGGTTGAGCGCGAGAGCGGTCTTTCCCATGGATGGGCGTGCGGCGATGATGACGAGTTCGCCCGGTTGGAGTCCCGACAGCATGGCGTCGAGGTCGTTGTACCCGGTGGCGAGGCCGGAGATCCCCTTGCCCTCGAGTTGCTCGAGTCGATTCAGTTCCTGCTCGAGAATATCCGCGAGCTTCTGCGGGTCGCTGGTCTCACTCTTCTCCGCGATGTTGAAGATCGCGGACTCGGCCTTGTCAAGCACTTCGCGTGTGCCGTCGGGTCCGCTGTCGCCAGCGTGATAGGCGTCGTAGATGATCTGGCCGGCGGCACCGATGAGCTTGCGGAGCCGGGCGCGGTCTGCGACGATGCGGGCGTAGTGTGTCGCGTTGACCGCGGAAGGAACCGTTTCCGCGAGGCGGATCAGGTACTCCGGCCCGCCGACGGCTTCGAGTGAATTCGCCCCTCGAAGTGTCTCCACGATCTGCACAAGGTCACCGGATTGGTGCCGGTCGTAGACATCGACGATGACGCGGAAGATCGCACCGTGGGCCTCGGTGTAGAAGTCGTCGTGCGAACTGACCTGCAGGAGAATCTCACCGATGACCTTGGGATCGAGGATCATCGACCCGAGCAGGGCCATCTCGGCCTCTGGAGAGTGCGGGGGGAGCCGATCGAAGAGCTTTTGCACCTCGATCGGCGCGGGACGACTCCTCCGGCCCTTCCAGCTCTGATCTCCTCGCCCTGTCTGTGATTCCAGCATGCGTCGCTCCGTCTACTCGGAAAGTAGCCGCGGTCACGCGGAGTTTCGATGAATCGACAGGTTCCCAACCATGAAATCAGCCTTCACGCGTGCGGCAGTCGTCCGGTGTCGGTCCGGAACTCACTAGCTGGGTACCGTTTGCCATGGGCAACTTTGACCAGCGAGACCTCGCCGATCGATTCGCTCCCACGGAGTTGCTGCCGGAAGCTCTTCCGGCGGACCCGATGGGGCTGGTGGATACCTGGTTCCGCGAAGCACATGCGAACCACGTCCAGCCGAACCCGAACGCGATGTCGCTGGCGACCGTTGACGGTGCCGGGAATCCGCAGTGTCGGATCGTGCTTTGCAAGGGGATGAGCGTCGAGCGCGGCTGGTTGATGTTCTTCACGAACTACCAGAGTCGAAAGGGAGAATCGCTCGACGCGAACCCGCACGCCGCGATCGTGATGCACTGGGATACGCTCGATCGGCAGGTGCGTATCGAGGGGATGATCGAGCGTGCGACGGCGGCCGAGAGCGACGCCTACTACGAATCGCGTGCATTGGAGAGCCGGCTGGGGGCTTGGGCGAGCGACCAGAGCCGCCCGATCGCGTCGAGAGCCGCGATGCTCGAGCGCGTGCGCGAGACCGCGGCGCGGTTCGGCATCACGCCGGAGATGTTGGAACGGAATGAGGGTCATGTGCCGCGTCCGCCACACTGGGGCGGTTTCCGGCTCTGGGCGGCGCGGGTGGAGTTATGGGTTGCGGGACCGGGTCGCGTGCATGATCGTGCAGCCTGGACGCGAGAACTCGCGAAGGGCGCCGACGATGTGGCCTGTAGTCCTTGGATGTCAACGCGACTTCAGCCGTGAGGCGAATCTCAGCACCGGCTCAGCCGCCTCTTCCGCCGCCACGATTTCCACCGCCACCACCGGTTCGTCCACCCGGACGGTTGCCCGACGGGGGAGGGGATGCGGCTGTCGAGGAGTCGTCTGACGCAGAATCCGAATCGCTGTCGGAGGACGTGTCATCGTCGCTCGTGGTCGCCGCAGCCCGTGGGCGATCGCCTCCCGCGCCTTCACGTCGGATCACCGCCGCGCCGCTGGACGCGCCGGCGCGAGAAGCGCCGCCAGTCGCCCCGCCCGGTGCGAACATGCCCGGCGCGAAGGCCATGGCAGCCGGAACGATCTCGCCATTCTCGTCCCGCTTATAGCCGGCGGCTGTGAGCTGGGCGTCGTCCCAGGGGAGATTCAGGACTTCACCCGGCGCCGGCTCGCGAAGGAGGACCCGGGTTCCATCGGTCAGTCCGGCGGGGATCTCCGCCAGCGTGTCGGATCGGCGTCCGACAGAGACCGGAACGCGAACGTACTTGTTGCCGCGTGAGACGTAGACGAGGCGGACAGCACCATCGGTGAAAATGGACTGCAGAGGCACGGCGAGCGCGTCTTCGACGCGCCCCATCGTGATGGTCGCATCGCATCGCATCGCGGGCTTGAGTGCGGTGATGACGTCGCTTGGGTCGAGAATCACCCGGACGGAATACTCCCTGAGATTCGGATCGCGGAAGCCACCCGATTCGGCCATGACACCGATGGACTCGACGGCGCCCGGCAGGGTCCGGCCGCCCAGGGCGTCGATGGTCACGCTGGCGCGCTGCCCGGGACGGATCCTACCTGCCAGCGACTCGTGGACTCGCACGGAGGCGATCATGGCCGAGGTGTCGGGCAGGATGATCAGGAGCATGTTGGGATAAACTTCGCGCCCGATCTGGAGTGGACCTTCGTTGCCGCCGCCCCAGCGGTTGCGTTCGATGCTCGTCGCGAACACGACCAGGCCATCCGAGGGAGCGAGGATCTCACAGGCCGCGAGCTGCTGCTGGAGCTTGTCGAGCCTCTGTTCACGAACGGTCTTCTGGCGGCGCTTGTTGAGCCGATCCGCGTCGCGGCTGGTGAGCTGGATCTCGTTCTGTCGCTGGACCCGTTCGAGCTCCGCCTCGGCCTGATCGACGTCCGACTGCTTGGAACGCTGATCCTTGGGGTGTGTGTAGGTCCAGTAGATCTCACGCTCGAGCTTGGCCTTCTTGAGGTTTGCTTCGGCCTCGATCTTGGCGATCTCGTCCGTGTCGCGTTCGTTCTTGGAGAGGAACCCTTGCGCGAAAAGTTCTTCGCTGCGCTCGAATTTCTCACGCAAACGGGCCAAGTCGCGCTCGCCTTTTTCGATCGCGAGGTCGAGCTGCTGGCGCTGTTTCTCCACATCGCCTTTGCTCCACTGCTCGAGCGTGAGGCGTGCAAGATCGAGCTTGAGCTGCGCCGCACTGGTCTTTGATTCGTTCTCGCTGACCTGGATCTCGTAGCTGTTCTCGGCGGCGACGAGCTCGGCGCGGGCCGACTCGACGCGGAGGATCTCCTCGTCGATCTGGGTCTGGATGTTGTCGCTCTTGAGCCGAACCAGCAGGTCACCCTTCTTGACCAGCACGCCCTCGTTCACGACTTCGGTGATCGTGGACTGAGACTCAAGCTGGCTGCGGATCTCGATCTGGTTCTTGGCCTGGAGCTCGCCCGAGGCGGTCGTCGAAATGTCGAAAGACTGGATCCGTGCGATCGCCATATCGGAGGTCAGACTCGAATCCTTGTTTGCCGGCCCGGCCGCCCCCGGAGCGACCCCGGACATGGCGAGTGCCGCGACGGCGAGGATTGCCACGCCAGCACCACAGGCACCAACGATTCGAAGTCGGCGAATCATTCGGGTTGTCCGCTTCATGCGCGTATCTCCACCATCTAGTGACCTGCGGACCAATCGATCCATCCCTGACGTATACCGGCCCGAACGCCAGAAGTTCGCGTCATTCCTGGCGGCCATCAAGCGGCCCTGGCTCGAAACACCTCATGTAATTGATTATGGCCGTCGATTCGACCCGATTCGCTGTTGGACAGGAACTTTCGAGTGCAGAACCCACACAGCAGCCGGTTATTGCTCGCGATGGCCTCAAAGCGGGAGGTGGGCTCACTCTCGGGCCAGTTCCCTGCCGCCGAAGGCGCCGTCATGTGGGAAGCCACGGAAATCGCGCCCGGAGTCGATTTGGTTATCACCGGGGTGGGGAAGTCCAATGCCGCTGGAGCTGTGACGCACGCGACCGAGAGACGAGACTACGCCGTCGTCCTCAGCGCTGGAATCGCTGGCGCGCTGCCGGGATGTGCCGTCGAGCTCGCCGGTGCCGCCGTGGTCCGTTGTGCCACGTTCGCAGACGAGGGGGTCGAGGCCGAGACCGGGTTCGTCGATCTCCACGAACTGGGGTTTCCACCAATCCAAGGGGTTGGACGCGAGTTTGAGTCGAGTGTCGTGGTGCGACAGCAGTTGGCATCGATCGGGCCCGCTTGCGGGGTTGCCACCGTTTCGACGTGCTCGGGCACGGATCACCGAGCGCGCGAGATTGCGGCTCGGTCCGGCGCTTGGCTCGAGGACATGGAGACTGCAGCGATCGCCCTCTGCTGCCTGCGACAGGGCGTCCCATGGGGGGGCGTCCGGGTCGTGAGCAACACGACGGGAGATCGCTCGCGACAGATCTGGGTCATGAACGACGCGCTGGAAACACTTGGGCGTGTTATCGGTCGGGCACTCGCGCTGCTGGTCCCGAAGGGGGCCTGATCGAGTGGCGCATCGCGACGCGTGCGCCGATTGCACGGGCGTCTCGGTCCGGTCATGTGTCAAGGTGGGACGACTTGCTCAATGCGAGAGCCGGTGGGACCGATCCCACTCTGCCGTGCCATGGTCGGTCTATGCGCCCGTGAGCCCAGACAAGCGGTTGGAGAGCAGAGGATGGCGTTCGAGTCCATGAAACGCATGGGAGCCTTTGGTGCCATGAAGCAGGCCGGGATGCCCATCGCGATCGATTTCGGCGTCGGTGCCCTCAAGGTCTTGCAGATTGCCAAGGGAGATCCGCCGTCGCTGATCGCTGCCGCGTCGATCGACACCCCCGAGGAACTCCTGAACGACAGCCGAGGCAGGCTGGACTTTCAAGCCGAGGCGCTGGGTCGCCTTGTCCGCTCGGGCGGTTTCAAGGGAAAGCGAGCGGTGTGCGCGATTCCTTCGGGTATGACCGTCTGCAAGCACGTTCGTGTCGCGAAGGGGGATCCGCTGTCGGTTGGACTCCAGGTTGCATCGACGCTGGCCCAGCAGGTGAATGTCCACCCCGCGTCGCTCGTGCTCCGAACCGTGGACGTGGGTGATGTCGAGCGTGTTGGCGCGACGGGTGGGAAGCAGGCCGAGGTGATCTGCATCGCTGCACCGCGCGAGGGCGTGGCTCGTCTCATGGACGCGATCAAGAGCGCCCGGTTGGAGACGGTGGGGATGCACAGCGAGTTCGCGGCGACGATCCGAGCATTCGGCGATCTGGCCCGTGGAACGGTTGTGAGTGGAGAGAGAACCACGCTGTACCTCGACATCGGGGCCGGATCCACGCGCGTGATGATCGCGCACGACGACAGGATGGTCTTCGCTCGGGTGATCAACCTCGGCGGCCGTGCGCTCGATGAGGCGATCGTCTCGAACCGGAACATGACCCTCTCGCAGGCCCACCAGGCGCGATACGCGTGCGCTGGAGCGATGCCCGATCGGGGCACCGTTGCCGAGCCCGGCATGGGGGCGAGGGGGCGCGCGGCCGCGTCGTTCGCGGATGAGTCCGCAGAAGTCCCGAGCGGCCTGACCTCCCAGGTTGGTTGCTCGACTATCACATCGTGCGGCCCGAATGAACCCGCGCTCAACGAGGCGATCGAGATCCTGACCGACGAGGTCACCATGTGCCTCCGCTATCACGAGTCGCTCTTTCCGAGTCGTCGCGTAGGAGGGATGGTGTTCATCGGGGGTGAGGCTCGACACGCGGGCCTTTGCCAGCATCTGGCTCGAGCCCTCCGCCTGCCGGCTCAGATCGCCGATCCGCTTGCGCGTGTCGCGCGAACGGGCAAGGAGCCGTCCTCGGGAATCAATCTGAAAGAAGCGCAGCCGGGTTGGACCGTGCCGCTCGGGCTCTGCATGAGCCCGACGGATCTTTGAGTGAGTCCCGGGCGCACGCCCGGCGGAGGGACCGATGAGCAATCCGTTCGCACAACCGAAGCAGCCCGACGTTGGGTCGAGCTTTCTCCCAGAGGACTATGTGTCGCGCAAGGCCGACGGGCGAGCCAATCTGCTCTGCCTGTTTCTGTTTGGCGTGGTGATGGTGGGCGTGGGCTCCGCGTTTGTTGTGACCAACCGGCAATGGAAGTCGGTCGAGGAAGAGCACAAAGCGATCAACACAGCGTACGAGCAGGAATCGAAGAAAATCGATCAGCTCAAGTCGCTCGAGGGCCAGCGGGAATCGATGATCGAGCGTGCGGAGATCACCACCGCGCTGGTCGAGAAGAACCCGCGATCGGTGCTCGCTGCGGAACTCGTTCAGCGCATGCCCGAGGGAGTCACGCTGCTCACGGCCGACGTCAAGAGCAAGCGGGTCACCGTTGCGCCCGCGCTCGAGTCTCGAGAAGCCGGCGTGAAGTCGCTCTCCGGTTCCAGCGGCAAGTCCGCCAAGTCTTCCAAATCCAGCAAGTCCAAGGCGGACAAGTCAACGCCGCCGCCCGGCCCGAAGCTGCAGGCTCCGAAGTTCGAGACGACGCTCGTCCTGACCGGCGTAGCCGGTGAGAACCAGCAGATCGCAGACTATCTCCAGGCGCTCAAGCAGTGCGATGTGCTCGACTCCGTTGAGTTGGCGTACATCAAGGAAACAGTCATGAGCGACATGACACTCCGCAAGTTTGAGATCGGCGCGAAGCTTCGCGAGGCGCCGAAGTCGACCGTGCGGAGCGCGGCCAAGAGCGAGATCGAAGCCGGCGCTACCAGCGAGAGCGCCCAGGCAGCCGTGCAGACCGAATCGAACGCAGAGACGAGGTCGGGTGATGCGCCCGAACTCTCGACGACGAGCATCTCGGCGGGTGTGCAGCCCGGGAAGGAGGACTGAGCCATGCGAGTCCGTGACATGCTGATGGGGCTCGTGCTGGTGGCGGTGCCTCTGGCGTCCTACTTCCTGGTCTTTGGTCCGCAGAACAGCCGTATCTCCGCGGCGCGCGGGGAGATCCGGCACAAGCAGGAGATGCTCGACAAGCTGCGTCAGGAAACGGCACGCAACGCGGACCTGATCCGAGCGAACCAGGAGATCGCCGATCTCATCAAGAAGACCGAGGCTCGGTTGCCCGACGGCAAGGAAGTCGACGCGATCGTGCGCCAGATCTCCGAGCTCGCGGTGCAGGCGGGCCTGAGTGCGCCGGCCATGGAGAGCGGCAAGCCGGTCGCGGCGGCCATGTACATGGAGCAGCCGATCAAGGTGACGACCGCCGGCGACTTCCGCGGGTTCTACGAGTTCCTGCTCGAACTCGAGCGACTCCCCCGCATCACGCGGCTTCCGGATCTGAATCTCGAGCGCGTGACGGAGCCCGATGGCAACATCAAAGCGCAGTTCACGCTGAGCATCTACTTCACCGACGCGAGGACAAACTGATGAGCAACAAGCCAACATCCGAGATGGGCGGCATGCTGTCCCTCGCGTCTTCGGCGCAGGGCGCGGATCAGGTTCCGCCAGCCGCGCCGCCCGCCAAGAGAGTCTCGAGCCAGGCGGTGGTGCTTGGCGTGGTGCTCATCGGGGCCGGTGTTGTCCTCTTCGGAATGCGCCATCTCGGCATGGGCCCGAAGCTGTCGCTTGCGAACCTGAAGATCGACTACGAGCCCGTCGAGAAGGGCATCGATGGTGCCGCACGCACGGCCAAGGTGCTCAAGGAACTCGAGATTGTCGCCCAACCCGTGCAGATCAAGGGTGAGGAACTCGGTCGCAATCCGTTCCGTCTGTTGAGTGTGGCGGCGTCGGCCGCGCAGCTCACCGACGACGGGTGGAAGATGCAGGCGGAGTCGGACGCTGCCGCACGCCAGGCCGAGCTCGATCGAAAGGCGCTGGAGGCCGCGAACAGCGCGATCACAGCAGAGCTCGCGAGGCTCAAGCTCTACAGCATCATGGGCGGTCGCGTGCCGCTCGCTCGCATCAACGAGGAAACGGTCACGATCGGCGACACCGTCGGGGGCCGATTTGTCGTGCTGAACATCGAGGGCCGCGTGGTAACGCTTGAGGCCGAGGGCAAGCAGTTCACGATCAGCGTGGAGGACAGCCACGAGCCATCGAATCGCGCGAAGGCGAAGTCTGCGGCACGGAAGCGGTGAGTCTGGATCCTGCGGTGGTCTGAGAGCGACAGAACGGGCGTGCGATGGCAAAGTACAACATCGACGACATCCTGACCGAGCTTGGTGTGCAGAAGGGCGAGGAGTCCCGGCGCAAGCTCCCTCGTGATCCTCGGACGCAGCACCGGATCGATCGAGAGGAAGCGGCGTTCAGCCCGCTGCCGTCGATGCCTGGCAATCAGAAGGTCTTCCAGACTGCCGAAGAGGCGGATCGCACGCTCGCCATCGACCCATCGATCCGGTCCCGACCCGATGCAGGGCCGTCGTCGATGGTCGGCCCCGCGCTCTCGGACGTCTACACGCCCGGTCCCGGGGCGATCGTCTCGACGAACTCGGGCGATCTCGGACAGACGCTGCTCGCGAAGGGCGTGATCACGGCAGAGCAACTCTCGACTGCACAGAACGTCATCCGCCAATCGCCCGGACGGTCGCTGATTGAAGTGCTTCTTGAACAGGGGACGGCCGAGGCGCCGATCCAGCAGACCGTCGCCGACATGAAGGGAATTCCCTTCGAGCGGGTCGACGTCGAGAGGGGACTGGACGGGGGCTTCGATGGCAAACTGTTGCAGCGCCTCACGCCGGAGTTCTGCAAGCAGCACATGGTGCTGCCACTGCGGATGGAGGGAGCCCGTGCCGTCGTGGGTGCTGTCCACGCCGACGACGTCTTCCTGATCGACGATCTGAAGGCGCGCCTGGGAGTGCCCGGCGTCAAGATGGTGGTGGTGACGGCCTACGACATCCGTGGGGCGATGGAGATCGTGGGCGCGGGCGCCGCAGCGAACGATCAGGCGGATCTGGACCAGATCCTGACCGATGTCGCGGAGTCCGACGTCTCGATCGAGAAGACGAGTTCGGCCGATGTCGATCTCGAGCAACAGGCCGGCGAAGGGCCGGTCATCCGCTATGTGAACTACATCATCCAGACAGCGCTCAAGGAAGGCGCGTCGGATATCCACATCGAGCCCTCCGAGAAGCAGGTCAAGGTTCGGTTTCGTATCGACGGCGTGCTCTTTGAGATGATGAACCCGCCGGCCGCGATGGGGCCCGCGATCACGAGCCGCCTGAAGATCATGGCGGGCCTGGACATCGCGGAGCGGCGCGTGCCCCAGGACGGTCGCATCCGATGCACTGTCTCCGGGCGGAAGCTGGATCTGCGTATGTCGACGCTCCCGAACACGTATGGCGAGAAAACCGTCATGCGTATCCTGGATACAAGATCGATCAACGTGCAGCTCGAGGACCTTGGCTTTGAGTCGGGGACGCTCGAGATCTGGCGGAAGCTGATCGATGCGCCCCACGGCATCATCCTCGTGACAGGCCCGACCGGTTCGGGAAAGACGACAACGCTGTACTCGTCGCTGCGCCAGCTCGACAAGAACAAGATGAACATCTCGACCGTGGAGGACCCGGTCGAGTATCACCTGGACGGTATCACGCAGACACAGACGCACGAGAAGATCGGAATGACGTTCGCGAAGGCGCTCAAGGCCCTGCTTCGTCAGGACCCCGATGTGATCATGCTGGGCGAAATCCGAGACCTGGAGACGGCGAGCACCGCGGTCCAAGCCTCGCTGACCGGTCACCTGGTGCTCAGCACGCTGCACACGAACGATGCGCCCTCGTCGATCACGCGGCTGGTGAACATCGGCCTGGAGCCCTTCCTGGTCGGCGCTGCCATCAACGGCGTCCTTGCCCAGCGCCTGCTTCGACGCCTCTGCCTCAACTGCAAGGTGCAGGAGCAACCCTCGGAAGAAGTCGCGGAGTTCCTGTCCATGCAGGGGATCGAGTCGGACCTGACGTGGATGGCGAAGGGCTGCGAGAAGTGCCGCAACACCGGGTACGCCGGCCGCGTGGGTATCTATGAGTTGCTGGCGGTCGATGACCAGCTCCGCGATGTGATCGCGGGCAATCCGAACGTTTCGGAGTTCCGACGGATGTGCCTCGAGCGCGGCATGGTCGCACTCCGCGACGACGGATTCCGCAAGGTGGCGCGGGGGATGACGACGGTTGAAGAGGTGCTGAGCGCGACCGAGGCCTCGCACTCCTGAAGTCGGCATTCGGTCGCGCAGCTCTCCAGAGCGGTGTCTCATCGGCACGCGGGCGCGGTGGCGCGGCGCGATGCGAGTGTGTCACGAAGGGGTTGGGCAGATCGGTGCTACCGGCCGGAGATCGGGGCCACCCGCCCCTCGTTGTCTCCGCTCTTCGGTGGGGTGAGAACGCCGGTCTGTTCATTGCGAATCGAGCAAGTTCTGATATGCTGGCATACGCGCACTGCCCTCACATGGTCAGTCGAGCCGATGCATCCTTTCCAAGGAGCGAAGGCATTGAGAACCATGACTAAATGCTCGGCCATTCTCGTCACAATGGCAGCCGCCAGCCAGTTCATGACAGGCTGCCACTCCGCGCGATCCAATGAGCAGGCGGGATTGGGCAGTGACGGAGTTCAGGGGCCCGTGGTCACGGCGCCGGTGGTGATCGATCAGACGCTTGCGGATGGCACCGTTCACCGCGAGTCGTTGGGGACGCAGACCTATTCAGAGCAGGGGCTTGCGCTGGTCAAGGCGCTGCGTCCTGTCGCGGTCTCGTTTCTGGAATCCGGCGAGCTCTACAGCTTTACCATTGACGGCGCAGACCCGGTTGTGATGGCGGCTGGTGGCCAGATTGTGGCGAAGTCAGTCTTGGTCGACAGGAACGGTCGAGTTGTGTCTTGGGAGCCGCTCGACGAGCAGCCTCAGGAGGAACAGCCTCAGACCGAAGAGTAGATCGCAGGAGGGCCAGACCTCCGGCAACGTAAGCCCCAGAGTTACGGTCCGATGTGCCACTTTCTGGGCCAGACATTGCCTGCGCTTGTGGGAAGAGGGCGCACGCACTACGCTGCGGCCCATGGCGAAGATCGAAGCGGATGTGCGGCGAGCCTACTGGCGGACCAATCTGGTCTACCTGGGCGTGCTGCTCTCCATCTGGTTCCTCGTGAGTTACGGGTGTGGCATCCTGTTCGTGGATGCGCTCAATCAGTACCGGATCGGGTCGGCGAAGCTGGGGTTCTGGTTCGCGCAGCAGGGCTCGATCTATGTCTTCATCGTGCTGATCCTGGTGTACGTCGTGCTCATGAACCGCCTGGACCGGCGTTACGGATTCCGGGAGGCATGAGCGATGGACGTGCAGGCGTGGACGTTTGTGATTGTCGGGCTGAGCTTTGCGCTGTATTTGGGCATCGCGATCTGGTCGCGCGCGGGATCGTCGAGTGAGTTCTACATCGCGGGGCGCGGCGTGCACCCGATCGCCAACGGCATGGCGACCGGCGCCGACTGGATGTCGGCCGCGTCGTTCATCTCCATGGCCGGGATCATCTCGTTCGCCGGATACGACGGCTCGGTCTACCTGATGGGCTGGACGGGCGGGTATGTGCTGCTCGCGCTTCTGCTCGCGCCATACCTCCGCAAGTTCGGCAAGTTCACCGTGCCGGACTTTGTCGGCGATCGCTGCTACTCACAGTTTGCGCGCGTGGTCGCCGTGGTGTGCGCGATCTTCGTCAGCTTTACCTACGTCGCCGGGCAGATGCGCGGCGTCGGGGTCGTGTTCAGCCAGTTCCTCGGGGTGGACATCACGCTCGGAGTCATCATCGGATCCGGCATCGTTCTGGTGTACGCGGTGCTTGGCGGCATGAAGGGGATCACTTATACGCAGGTGGCGCAGTACTGCGTGCTGATCTTCGCGTACATGGTGCCGGCGATCTTCATGGCGATGCTCCTGACGGGGAACGTGGTCCCCCAGCTCGGATTCATCGGCAATCTCGGAGGGGAAGTGGGGAGCCGGATCGCCGGTGGCGAGACGATCGGGCTGCTGGACAAGCTCGACGCGATCAACCGTGAGCTGGGATTCAACGCGTTCACGGATGGATCCAAGTCGCGTGTCGATGTATTCGCGATCACGCTCGCGCTGATGGCGGGGACCGCGGGTCTGCCCCATGTGATCATCCGATTCTACACCGTCCCGAAGGTGCGCGATGCACGCCTGAGCGCGTTCTGGGCGTTGCTCTTCATCGGCGTTCTCTACACCGCGGCGCCCGCTGTCGGCGCGTTCGGGCGGACGAATCTGATCGCTGCGATCGAGCAGGCACGATACGACCCGTCCGGCGCGCCAGACGACGACAAGGCGGTTCCAGCGTGGTTCAAGGAGTGGGAGGCGACAGGGCTGCTGGCCTGGGTGGACAAGGACGGCGATGGGCGGGTGGACTATCGCAAGGGCGAGGTGTTCGCAGGGAAGCCCGCGTTTGCCGCTGGGGATACGCGCGGCGCGTCCGGTGAGCGTCTGGTGACGAACGCGTTGAGCCAAGGCCCGAACGAGCTCTACGTCGATCGCGACATCGTGGTCCTGGCCAATCCGCAGATTGCGGGTCTGCCGGCATGGGTGGTGGGGCTCGTCGCAGCGGGCGGGCTCGCTGCCGCGTTCTCGACCGCAGCGGGGCTGCTGATGGTGATCTCGTCGGCGGTGAGCCATGATCTGTTGAAGGGCGTGCTGATGCCGCGGATCAGAGAGGGGCAGGAGCTGTGGGTGGCGCGGATCGCGGCGGCGGTGGGGGTGCTGGGCGCGGCCGCGCTCGGGATCTGGCCCCCGGGGTTCGTGGCGGAGGTGGTTGCGCTGGCATTCGGGCTCGCTGCGTCGAGCTTCTTTCCGTGCATCATGCTCGGGATCTTCTCGAAGCGGGCGTCGCGCGAAGGGATCGTGGCCGGCATGATGACCGGCATCACGTTCACGGCGGTCTACATCGTGCTCTTCAAGTTCAACTGGGGGAACGGGCTCCTCGGGCTCCTGACGGCGTGGGAACCGGGGACGCCCAAGCAGGAGTTCTGGATGCTCGGAATCAGCCCCGAGGGGATCGGATCCGTCGGTATGCTGATAAACTTTGCGGTGGCGATCGCGGTGAGTGCGGTCACACCCGCGCCGCCGGATCACATCCGGGCGTTGATCGAGGAGATTCGGGTGCCGCGTGGTGCGGGAGAGGCGCACGAGATGCAGGTGCCTCCGGTCCGTGCCGGGGAGTGACGTGCGTCGGCGAGGCCAATAGACTCGCGTGTCGAAGCCCGGCGCGCCGGGTGCCCTCTCACCAGCCGATCGGAGCACGAGATGTCTGATTCGATTGAATCGGCCCTTCAGGAGAACCGCCGCTTCCCCGCGCCGAGCGCGTCGGCCGCACGGATGGCGAGCTGGCACGTGTCTTCGATGGAGGACTACAAGCGGGAGCACGAGCGATCGATCAGCGATCCCGAGGGCTTCTGGGGCGGCGTGGCCAAGGAGCTGCACTGGTTCAAGCCGTGGAGCAAGGTGCTGGAGTGGTATGTCCCCGACGCGAAGTGGTTCGTCGGGGGGAAGACGAATGTCTGCTACAACTGCGTCGATCGACAGGTCGAGGCGGGGCACGGCGATGAGGTCGCGATCGTGTGGGAGGGCGAGCCGGTCGGGGCCAAGGGCGAACCGGAGATCCGGCGGATCACCTACGCCGAGCTGAAGCGGGATGTGAGCCGCTTTGCGAACGCGCTCAAGGCATTGGGCGTGAAGAAGGGCGACATCGTCACGATCTACATGGGCATGGTGCCCGAGGTCGCGATCGCGATGCTGGCGTGCGCGCGGATCGGCGCGCCGCACTCGGTGATCTTTGGCGGGTTTAGCTCGCAGGCGATCGTGGATCGGGTGATCGACGCCAACTCGCGGACGATCATCACGTCGGACGGGGCATATCGGCGCGGGGCAGTCGTGGCGCTGAAAGAGTCGGTGGACGCAGCGGTCGGCCAGCTTGCGCAGGCCGGACATGAGGTGAAGAACGTTATCGTGCACTCGCGCGTGGGAAACCAGACTGCGTGGCACTCGGGGCGTGATCATTCGTTCAAGGATCTCATGCTCGCGGCGTCGGATGAGTGCCCGTGCGAGCCGATGGACGCGGAGGACATGCTCTTCCTGCTGTACACGTCGGGCTCGACCGGGAAACCCAAGGGGATCGTCCACACCACGGGCGGCTACATGGTGCACACGTACCTGAGCAGCAAGCTCGCGTTCAATCTGATCCCCGGCGATGGGCAGATGTACTGGTGCACAGCGGATGTCGGATGGGTGACGGGGCACTCGTACATCCTGTACGGGGTGCTGCCCAATCGCGTGCCGACGCTGATGTACGAGGGCGCGCCGAACTTCCCGAAGGAGGATCGGTTCTGGGAGATCGTGGCCCGCCACAAAGTGACGCAGTTCTACACGGCGCCGACGGCGATCCGTGCGTTCATGAAGTGGGGCGACGAGCACCCGAAGCGCCACGATCTCTCGTCGCTGCGCGTGCTCGGCAGCGTGGGCGAGCCGATCAATCCCGAGGCGTGGATGTGGTACCACGAGACGATCGGGGCCTCGAGGTGCCCGATCGTTGATACGTGGTGGCAGACAGAGACTGCGGGGCACATGATCACGCCGCTGCCCGGCGCAACGACGACCAAGCCGGGATCCTGCACGCTGCCGTTCTTCGGAGTGGACGCGGCGATCGTTGACGAGCATGGCAACGAACAGCCAAACAACTCGGGCGGGCTCCTCGTGGTCCGCAAGCCGTGGCCGGGGATGTTGCGTGGGATCTATGGCGATCGCGAGCGGTTCATCCAGACGTACTTCCGGCGAGTCTCGGGGATGTACTTCACGGGAGACGGAGCCAGGCGGGATGCAGACGGCTACTTCTGGGTGATGGGGCGGGTAGATGATGTGATCAACGTCTCGGGGCATCGACTCGGCACCATGGAGGTCGAGAGCGCGCTGGTCAGCCACGATGCGGTGGTTGAGGCCGCTGTTGTCGGAATGCCCCACGAGATCAAGGGAACCGGAATCGCGGCGTTCGTATCGCTGGCGCCAGGATTCGAGCCCGCGACGCCGGCGGACGCGGAGAAACTCAAGCAAGCGCTTCGCGAGCATGTCTCAAAGGAGATCGGAGCGATCGCCAAGCCCGACCAGGTCCGATTCACCCCCGCACTCCCGAAGACCCGCTCCGGCAAGATCATGCGCCGATTGCTGCGGTCGATCGCATCGGGCGAGTCCAATTCGAAACAGGACACCACGACGCTCGAAGACTTCAGCGTTCTGGCGAAACTGAAAGAAACCGAAGAGGGATGATCCGGCCTCAGGTCGCCGCAATGGGCCATCCGCCCGGCTCGAACCACGGAGCCGACGATCCGTATAGAATTCCCACCTGCCGGCGGACACCGATCCGGCATTGGCTCGAGAGCGACCGGCGTGTCATCGGTCGTGTCCCTCAGTTTCGAGAAGTAGTCAAGGGGTACCGAATGAGAACGCGACGCCTGCTTTCGGTCATGCTTGCCTGTGCCGCGTTCGGCGCAACGGGCGCGTTCGCTCAGGATCAGACGCCTCCGCCCGCGACCCCGCCAGCAGCTCAGCCCGTTCCGGCACAGCCGGAGGCCAAGGAGAAGATTGTGTACGTGAAGATGACGACCTCCATGGGAGACATTGTGCTCGAACTCGACGGCGAGAAGGCCCCGATCTCGGTCGAGAACTTCATGAACTACGTGAACAAGGGTCACTACGACGGCACGATATTCCATCGCGTCATGGATGATTTCATGATCCAGGGCGGCGGCTTCACGGCCGACATGCAGCAGAAAGCGACCGACAAGCCCATCAAGAACGAGTGGCAGAACGGGCTGAAGAACAAGGTCGGAACGGTCGCGATGGCGAGGACGAGTGTCATCGACTCCGCAACGAGCCAGTTCTTCATCAACGTCAAGGACAACGACTTCCTCGATATTCCCAGAGACGGTGCGGCGTACGCGGTCTTCGGCAAGGTTGTCGGCGGCATGGACGTCGTGGCCAAGATCAAGCAGGTTCCGACTGGGATCAAGGAAGGCATGCAGAACGTGCCGCAGACGCCGGTCGTGATCCAGAAGGTCACCAAGATCACCAAGGCAGAGGCGATTCCGGCGGGCAATGGCTAAACGAACCGTCCCGATTCGACCGCAGCCGCGCGATGCCGCACCCCTTGTGGGCGTCGTGATGGGCTCGCGCTCGGATTGGGAGACCATGCGCCACGCGTCGGAGGTCCTCGACGCGCTCGGCATCGCGCACGAGCGCATGGTGGTCTCCGCGCACCGCACCCCGGACTGGCTCTTTTCCTATGCGTCGGGTGCCGAGTCCAATGGCCTGAGGGTCATCATCGCCGGTGCGGGGGGCGCAGCCCACCTTCCGGGCATGATCGCCTCGCTGACGGTGCTTCCCGTGCTCGGCGTGCCCGTGCGTTCAAGCGCTCTCGCCGGAATGGATTCGCTGCTCTCAATAGTCCAGATGCCCAAGGGCGTGCCGGTTGGAACACTGGCGATCGGTGAGGCCGGCGCCGCCAACGCGGCCCTGCTCGCGGCTTCTATCCTCGGGCTGGAAGACACCACCATCCGCGAGTCGCTGAGGGCCTTCCGGGCCACGCGGACGGCAGAGGTGATGTCCGCTCGCGTGATCGATCGGGCCAAACCGGCGCGCCGAACGAGCAGGAGCTGATCCGTGGCGGATCCATGCGTCGGGGTGCTGGGCGGCGGGCAGCTTGCCCTCATGCTCGCGCAGGCAGCATCCAACCTGGCCGTACGCGTCCGCACGTTCGATGAGTCGGCCGACTCGCCCTCATCGCGCGCCGCCGAACACGTGGTCGGCCGGTTCGATGATCCGGCGGCGATCGCGCGGTTCGCCGCGTCGTGCGACATTGTAACGTGCGAGTTCGAGAATGTGCCCGCGTCCACGCTCGAGGCCGCAGCGCAGCACGCGCCGGTGCGTCCCCACGCGCGAGCGTTTGCGATCGCACAGGATCGGGCTCTGGAACGCGAGCTCTTCGCCTCGCTCGGGATCGCCACGCCCCGTTGGATGAGGGTTGATTCGGGCACAGGGATCGGCGAGGCGATCGAGCGCATCGGCCTGCCGCTTCTCTTCAAGACCCGGCGGATGGGCTACGACGGAAAGGGGCAGCGGCTCGCGCGGACACTCGAAGAGGCGCACCGCGTCGCGGGCGAACTTCTCGAGTCCGCGAGAGGCCACGGACTCATCGCCGACGAGGTTGTTCGGCTCCGCTCCGAGGTCTCGGTGGTTGCCGCGAGATCGACCAATGGGGAGACCGTCGTCTATCCGCTCTGCGAGAATGAGCATCGGCATGGCATCCTGTGGTCGACGCTGGCGCCGGCGCCGATCGTGTCGATAGAGCCCGAACTCGCGGCGCTGGCACACCGTGCGGCGTCGCTCGTTCTTGAACGCCTCGACTACGTCGGAGTCATGGCGCTAGAGTTCTTCGTCGCTGAGTCTGCGGGGTCTCGCCCGTGCTTGCTCGTGAACGAAATGGCTCCACGGGTTCACAACTCCGGACACTGGACGATCGAAGGAGCGCAGACGAGCCAGTTCGAAAACCACATTCGGGCCGTGCTTGGATTGCCCCTTGGTGCGGCGGACATGTGTGTCCAGGGAGCGAACGCGACCATGCGGAATCTCGTCGGGCGCATGCCCTCGCGCGAGTCGCTGCTGACGATACCCAGCGCGCACGCACACATGTACGGAAAGACGCCAAGGCCGGGCCGCAAAGTTGGCCACATCACGCTCGTTGATTCCAATGCGCAAGAGCTGGAGCGCCGCGCGGCGGCTCTCGACGCGGCGATCGAGTGGGATGTGGCGTCGGACTGAAGCCGACTAATCGCGAACGCCACGATCTATCGGCCCACTGGGAGCCATATTGTGGGTTTGAGCTTGCCAGTCTCCTCGCGTTCACGCTCGGAGACGAACTTGTCAAGAGCGACGCGCGCCTCTTTGGCAGACTCCCTGATCTCGTCGTCGTACTGGTCCATGTGTGCCGTGTAATCCATGTACCAGAATCCGTCGATGCTGACGTATTCCAGGGTGAAGCCCTCAATGGGCTCGACGGATTTCTTGCTCCGATTGGCGGCGAGTGAGATAAGACTGCCCACCGCTCCACGCCCGCGGCGGCCCATCCGCATCCGAGGCGTGCGCGACGATTGTTCCTCTATCTCCTCGCCCATCTGAATGATGGCCCTGTCTCCCTGGATCGAAACGCTGTGCGGAGCAATCCCCCAATCGGCATCAACGCTGACGAACTCCTCGTCAATCATCCACAGAAGCAGGTCGTCAAACGTCATGGAGCGGATGTCGGGGGGATCGAGCCGGTTTCGCAGGGCGAGGACCAGTTCCATCCGCGACGGAGTGAGAGCCCTGGACTCGGCAAGCGAGCCGTCCAGAGTCAGTCGCAACACCTCCTGCAGCCACGCGATGCTGTCGGTGGACATTGTCATGCGCCAATTCGCGGCATCCATCGCGGCAATCGCTTCCTCACCTCGTTTGTATTGCGCCAGAACCTGATCTTCGGCGCTCTCTGTGCATCCGGATACAAGCGCACCAACCACCGCTAACAGAACGTAAACCACTCGGTACATGCGAAGACCTCCCGGCACCGTGTCAGCTGCGTGCCGTAGGCATTCTAACGTTGCGTGAATCGCAAATGCAAGAGCATACCGCCGACGCCGCGGGTGGTGTCAGGGGCGACTCCGGAGGATGTCGCTACATGGGCGTTTGCGGTGTCAGTCTCGGCAGGCATGCTGAAGGGCCAAAAGCGAGTACGCGGTAATGAGCACCGGATCGCTCTCCATCCACCGGTCATCCACACTCCGGAACGACCCATCCCCGTTCTGAAGGGCGGCCAGTCGGTCGATCAAGTCATTCGCCCAGTCGCGCTTCTCGGTCCGCGTGTCTCCGGATGTACGGACGACAACCTCGATTGTCGGTTCGTTCCATGCGGCAAGAGCGCGAGAGAAAGTCACGAAGTAGTAGTACATCCCGTCGGTGCCAAGGCCGGGGTTCTCTTCCAGCGTGTAGTTGTTGCGCAGCCACTCGTGCGCCGCTACGACGCGCGGATCGTCGCGCGCGAGATCCGCGTAGAGGTAGCTCTTGAACCCAGCATATGTCATCGATCCGTATGCCCGCAGGCGGCTGAGGGTCTGGCCATTGTCCAGCGTCTCATCGATCATCCCGGCCTGCGACTGCCCCACGAGTCTGTCCACGCTCTCGGCGTCCGGACTGGTCGCATAGATAAAGCCGCCCTGCGCGGCGTGATCCGCATATGGCATGTCATTGATGCTGTCGAGCATCTGGGTGCGCGCGAGGAAGACAAGCGCGCGCTCGAACGCAGGGTCGTTGCCCCGAACGCCAGAGTCGTGCAGCCCCTGGAGCATGAGACTCAGGTTGCTGTTGTCCGGACGGCCATGGGATCCATAGCCAACGCCTCCATAGAACGGGTGGTTCCTGTCCACGACCTTGGTTTCCTGCCCCGCAGGGGTCGAAGTGTCCGCGGCCTCACCGTATTGCAGGCCACGCAGGAACGCCTGAGCACCCGGGATGGCTCGCTTGCTCTCCGCTGACTCCGCCAGAGCGAGTGCAGAAAGACAGATGGACGTGTTGTAGTTTGGGAGCACGCGGTCGTAGATGCCACCGTCCTCCTGCACGTAAGAGAGAATGTAAGCCAACGCGCGGGCAACGTCAGGGTCGTGGGCGTCGACGCCGGGCTCCATCAGCATGCCGTTCACAACAAGTCCGGTGATCGCCGGATAGGCCGGCCTATCGGGAGACACCGCCCAGCCTCCGGTCTTCTCATCCTGCTGGGCACACAACCACTCGATCGCAAGGGCCGACATGCGATGCGCCCTTGTTTCGTGCTCAGGATCGATTGCCGCCGCGTGAAGACCAATGCCGGCGAAGAGCGATCCTGCAACGGCGAGAAGTGTGCAACGGGCGAGCGACGGATTCATTGGGGGCTCCAATCGGCGGGTTTGCAGCGTGCGGTGCATGTGTGCCAGGCGTAGAAGAGCCTACCCGCTCAGCGATGGCGGGGTTCGGCAAGTTCGACCAGCAGAGCCGCGCCGACGACGGCCGCAACCTCGATTCGCATGACATGGCGACCAAGGCGGACCAGGCGAATTCCCGATGCGCACGCAAGGGTGATCTCTCGTTCACTGAAGCCGCCCTCCGGGCCGACGAGTAGCCGGATGGCCCGTGCGTCGGCTGCAAGGGCGTCGGAGGCGTGCCTCCCGTCTGCATGGGCCAACACGGTGATGGTGTCGTGAGCCGTCTTGATCGCATCTTGAAAGGAAATCGGCTCGCCGATCTTGAGCAGCCAGGGGCGCCCGCACTGCTTCGCGCTCTCCCGAGTGACGCGCTCCAGACGGTCGAGCTTTCCCTTCCGGGGTTCAACGACCGTGTGCTCGCACACGAGCGGGCGCCAGCTGGCGCACCCGACCTGGCTCAGTCCATCGATCATTTCCTCAAGGTGAGATCCTTTGGGCGTCGCGCCACAGACTTCGACCGTCGGGAATCTCTGCGGGATGCGATCAACGGCCTGAATCCGAACGGTGAGCGACCAATGCTTGTCTCTCCCGAGCCGTTCGATGCGTTCGATGGCGGCAGTCGCGAGCCCTCCCCTTCCATCGAGCATCTCGATGGAATCTCCTTCGACGAGCCGCCTCACGCGTACGGCGTGCTGGGCCTCGTCCGCACGAATCGTGATCGGGGCACCGACCTCGAGCGGCTGTTCTTCGATCATCACCCTGTGTAGACCCATGTTGGCACTGTACCCTGAGGTGGGAGGGAGGTGGAACGTCCGAGAAGCATGGAACGGCAGAGATACTCCACTCCGTAGGTCTGGAATCCGCAATCCGGACAGAACACGCCCATCGGACCTTGAGTCTCGCGCAACCCTATCCGATGATTCGAGTTGGAACTTCGCGCCTCGATGAGCAACACACCCGAACACGACGGCGAAATCTCGCTCGACTCAGTCATCGATGAGTTGCTGGCGGATGCTGCGCTCGCATCGGACGCGCCTGCGCCCGCAGCAAGTTCCGACACACCGGCCCAATCGACGGACACGGAATCATCGGTGTATCACGAGACCGAGGCCGCGCGGACCATCACCGGGGCCGATCCGGCACTCGATGCGCCCGGTCAAGCCAGAGAATCCGATGCCATCAGCGAGTCGCTTGCAGACTCGCTCGACTCGCTGCTCAAAGAGGCGCAAGAACTCCATGCCACGGTCTCGGAAGTTGCGCCGTTGCGGGAGCCTGAGATCCCGCCGGCGCCCGGCGCAGACATCGAACTCGACGCAAAGGTGCCTCCGCCCCCGATGGCGGCCTCGCCCGAAGCGGATGGCGAGCCGGAAGCTGCGTCGGATCGAGAGCCGACGGGTGCCGACGATGCGTCATCGATCCAGTCGCTTGATGCCGAGCTCGCCGCATTGACCGATGACCTCCTCGCGGGCGATATCGAGGCGCCGATCGCAGCTGAATCGGCTCCGGTCTCACAGGCTTCAACCGGCGAAACAGCCGGCAAGTCAGGCGACGAGCGGGCCGCGAGTTCGGGCGGGCATCGACCGGGCGATACAGATACCAGAGCCGATGCAAGCAGCACGAAGATCGCGGAGTCGAACCCTGCAACCCTGGAACCGAGCGGACCATCGATTTTCGTGCAAGCAATCGCTCTCGCGCGCCGTGCAGCGAAGTCCGCATCGGAGCCCGCTCGGATCGCGCTCGGGCTGGTCTCGATGCCGATCGTTGGCAAGCGTTCGCTGCAACAGTCGATCGGATGGCTCGCGGCGTACACGTTCTTTCTTGCCAGCACGCTCTGGATCTATCTGGCGGCCTTTCACACGCCGCAGGGTCCGGTCGCGACCGGTGTTCCCTCGGGGCTCCACGGTGGAGAGCACGGGGCCGAGATCGATTCAGCGCACGGAGACGTGCACGCCGATCCGCACGCGACCGACCCCCATGGCGAATCCCACGAATCGGGTACAAGAGCCGGAAACGATGCCGCTCACGGCTCGAACCCGGGGGCGTCGGGAGGTTCGCATGATGCGCCCAAGGCGGCTCACGAACCACCTGATGTGGGTAGTCATGGAGCGAAGCCAGATGCGAAATCGGCGGGTGCTGGGCACGGTGCTTCCGGCGGCGAAGCCACACGCGTCGTGAATGGCTACGCCATCTCGAAGCACGCCCCGGCAAAGGGCGGGGCAGCCAAGGGAGGCGCGGCAAAGGCAGGCGCGAAGGACGCGCACGGTGCGAAGAAGCCGTCCGGCGGTCACTGACCAATAGTGATATTCGGCCGGGGGGCTTGCGTACCGGCTAGCATCCGCCCGTGATCCTGCTCATCGACAACTACGACAGTTTCACGTGGAACTTGGTCCAGCGGTTGGGGGAACTCGACTCGACGCTGGAGCCGGACCGTGACCTTATGGTCGTGCGAAACGACCGGATCACGCCGGATGAAGCCGATGCGCTGGATGGCGGGCGGGGGCCGAGCCATGTGATCGTTTCGCCGGGGCCGTGCACGCCGAAGGAGGCGGGGGTCTCGAGCGCGATCATGCAGCGTTTTGCGGGGCGTGTGCCGGTGATGGGGGTCTGCCTCGGGCACCAGTGCATGGGTGACATGCACGGGATGCGCGTGGCACGGCACAGGATCCAGATGCACGGCAAGGCGAGCCCGATCTGGCATGATGGGTTGGGGCTGCACGCGGGCTTGCCCAATCCATTCACGGCGACCCGGTACCACTCGCTGGTGATCGTTCCTGAGTCGATACCCAAAGAGCCGCGACCAGGCGAGGACGGCTGGAAGGTCTCCGCCTGGACCATTGACGGGGACGAGGCGCCGGGGAACAGGGTCATCATGGGGATCCGTCGGGTGTGGAAGGAGACAGAGAAGCAGAACTGGGAGGGCGTGCAGTACCACCCGGAGAGTTTCTTGACGATGGAGGGTCCGCGGCTTCTGGCCAACTTCCTGCGGATGGGCGATCGCCCGCGAAATGCGAAAGTGCCTACGCTGGTCGCATGATCCACCCCTCCCCGACGACGCCGGTCGCCATCGATACCGCACGCGGCACGCTCGAGCAGGTCGTGCCGGCGACGCTGACCAAGCCGGGGTATATCGTGGTGTCGTTCCCGAACACGAGCTATCAGACACACCTGATTCCGACGGCACCGGTGACGAGCGCGGTCGGGAAGCGGATACTCGGCGTTGTTCGTGCGAAGACGAGGCGGGTTGACTCGGTCGAAACCGGCGGGAGGTACGTGGAGCCGGTCTTTGGAAGGCCCCGTCGGGTGCAGGGCACCGTCGTCGCGACGGATTCCCACGCGAACACGATCACCATCAATGCCGGATTTCCCATGGTGTGTGTGATCGGCGACGAGCGTCAGCGTGCGGAGCAGTTCGCGCCGGGCGACATGGTCACCTTTGATCTGCCGGATCACGCGACGTTCACGCAGAGCGCATGAACTGGCTCACGCGATCCGCGGATCGACCCAGCGATAGAGGACATCCACAGCGAGGTTGAAGAGGATGAGCATCGTCGCGAAGACGATGACGATCCCCATGATGAGGAAGAGGTCCTTGTTCTGGACCGCGCTGACGAAGTGCTGGCCGAGTCCGGGCACCGTGAAGACGCGCTCAACGACGAAGGAGCCGGTCATGGCGAGGGCGGTGGCGGGACCGAGATAGCTGAGCACGGGGAGGAAGGCGTTCTTGAGTGCGTGCTTGAGGATCACGGTGCGCTCCGGCAGGCCCTTGGCGCGGGCGGTGCGTACGTAGTCGGAGGAGAGGGCCTCGATCATGCCGACACGGGTCAGGCGTGCGATGTAGGCCGCGAAGGGGAGTGAGAGCGTGATCGCGGGGAGCACGATGTCCCGCGGCGATCCCCAAGACGCCACGGGAAAGATCGGGAGCAGCACGGAAAAGAGCAGGAGCAGGAGCGTGCCCGCCACAAAGGTCGGCGTCGAGATGCCGACCAGTGCAAGCGTAAGCGTTGCGACGTCCGCGAAGGAGTTGGGACGCAGCGCGCCGACAACGCCCGCGCCCAGTCCGACGACGAGCGCGATCAGGATCGCGGCGATGCCAAGGGTCGCGGAGACAGGCAGCGAGCCCGCGATGATCTCGTTCACATTGCGGTCACGGTACTGGAGCGAGGGTCCGAGATCGAATACGAAGCGTTCGGGTGGAGCGAGTCCAGACGCGATCGCGCCGGCGTCTCGGCGCCGATGCTCTCCCGTCAGCCTCCCGCTCAGCCACCGCACGCCGGACGCGCGGTCGACATACGACGCGGCAAAGTCCCAGAACGAGTCCATGTTGTACTGGGTCTTCATCGCCTCAGCGATCTCGGGAGGCGGGCGTCGGCCCTCGGGATTCTCGAGTGGGTTTCCGGGGATGCCCCACGCGAGCGCGAGGGTGAGAAGGAAGACCGTGCCCACGATCAGTGGGAGTTGGACCAATCGCCGGAGTATGACGCCCGTCATCGCGGGAGCCCCCCAGAGTCGGGATCGCCGGCGGAGCCGGACCGGGGCGGCGTGGAGAGGGGAATGTCTGTGCCCTTGCCATCGCCGAGGATGTCTACGAGGAAAACGAGTTGGGTCTGGCGCGGATGGGAGTTGATGCCGCTGATCTTGTGGGCGTTGAAAAGGAAGATATTGCAGTAGTGGTACAGAGGCACGGCCGGCAGATCCTCATCGACGAGCATGGACTCGGCGCGCGAGAGCAGAGCGGCGCGGATGTCCGCATCGGACTCGGCCGCCGCGCGCCGAAGCAAGTCGTCGTACACCGGGTTGGAGTAGTTGCGATCGTTGTTCTCGTCGCCCGTGCGGTGCGGGTCGAGGAAGGTTGTGGGATCGCCGTAATCGCCGTACCACCCGCCGCGCGAGGTCATGTAGTTCTTGTTCTTGAGTTCCTCGCGGAAGATCTTGATCTCTTTCTGCTCGAGAAAGACCGGGAGGCCGAGGTACCGCTGCCAGTCGGACGCGATGGACTGGGCGATCAGGTCATGGCCGCCGTCCTTGTTGAACAGCATGGAAACCGCTGGCATCTTCGATGGATCCGGGAAGCCAGCGTCCGCGAGGAGCGATCTCGCGCGGGCGATGAGCGCGTCGCGATCGGCGGTCGTGCGCATGTCGGAGATGCAGGGAAGCCCGGAGGGCGAGGCGTATCCGGCGAGAGAGCCGGGAGGGATGAGCGTCCGCGCGACGGGCTCTCCGACACGTCTGACACCATCGGCGATCGCGCGTTTATCGATCATCATCGCGAGCGCACGACGGACGCGTGGATCGGCGAGCGGGTTCGGTCGCCCGTCGGCCAGCTTTGCCGAGCAGTTGAAGTTGTAGAAGTATGTGCCGAAGACGGGGAATACGTGGAGGTGGTTGCGTGGGTCGTCGGGGAGGCGACGGGCGATCTCGATCTCGTCGATCCCCTCCGATTTCATGGCATCGTACTCGGCCTGGTGCTCGCGGATGAACGCGAGCTTCTGCTCGTACATATCGCCCCGATAGGATGCGACGACGTCCGTGACCCAGTCCGCGGCACCCGATCGGTATGCAAGGATCATGGCGTTGGCATCGTCGACCGTGGGAATGGAGATCGTTCGGATCGCGAGCGATTTGAACATGCGATGGTTTGGATTGGCCTCGAGCCGCATGTCGCGTTTGAAGCGCCAGGCCGTGAGCGTGAACGGGCCGTTCGAGACCAGATGCCCCGGCTTGGTCCAGCCGGACTCGATGATCAAACGGCCCGAGGTCGGATCGACACGCTCATACTGGGAGACGAGCGCGGGATACACAGGGAAGAACGGCGGCATCGCGAGCAGATCGAGAAAGTACGGAGCCGGCTGCTCGAGCGTCACGCGGAGTGTGAGATCGTCGACGGACGTGATAGCCACCAGCCGCTCGAACGCGTCGAGAGTGAGTTTCCAGAGCTCGTCTCCGGTTGGCCCCGCACCCGTCGCGGCGTCCGCGAGCGCCCGCAGACGCCACTGGGTGAAGGCCTCGCCACCCTTGACGAGCTGGAACTGGCGGATGTAGTCGGCGCCGGTGTCCGGCAGGAGCAGGCGGCGCCAGGCGAAAACAAAGTCAGACGCCACAACGGGCGCACCGTTCGACCACCGTGACTCCCGGCGCAAGTGGAATGTGTACGTGAGTCGGTCGTCGGAGAGCTCCCATCGCTCCGCGGCGGCGGGGATGATCCGGTAGTCGGGATCAAAGACGTCCTGCGCGACAAGCCCCTCGAAGAGCAGTCGCCCCACGCGGAGGTCCTGCAGCCACGACATGCGCTGCATGTCGAGCGTTGCCACGTCGCCCTTGTTGATGAACGTGAAGTCGGCACGGGGTTCGGGCCGATCGCCAGCGATCGCGAGTCCGAGCACGCCGACCAGAACCAGAATGGGAAGCATGACGCGGAGCATCGCGCCTAAGGGTACCGGCACCGTCACCGCATGGTGCGGGCGACGCGCTCGCTTACTTCAGGAATCGATCGGCGGGAAGGCCAACCGGCGGGGCGACGACTTTTTCGCGTATAAACACGGCGGCCTGCGCCACGAACTCTGCATCGGTGGCTGCGCGACCGTCTTGGAGCGTCGCCGAGATGGCGGTTGGCTCGATGCGCTTGCCTCGATCGAGTGAGAGCAGCGCATAGAACACGTTTGCTTCACCTGTGGATGCGAGCTGTTCCAATGCGGATCGGAGCGTTCCGGCTCCCGGGGCGGGGAGATGTCCGGCTCGGGTACGCCGCATGACGTACGCGAGAAGGTCGCCACCGAACCCGGCGAGTTCGCGCACAACGCCGTTGCCGAGCTCGGTTCGTCCGATCAGACCGTCGCGTGCTGCAACGCCCGCACGAAGGATCGTGGCGAGCATGGCGGAGTCCTGCGAATCGGCTGGGAGGGCCTGGAGGCGTGTGGACATCGCCTGGGCGAGTTTCAGGAATGCTCCCTCGCGAACCTCGGTGTAGTTCGCGATGTCCACCTTGGTCGCCTCGATGAGCCCGATCACAGCTCCATCGAGCACGGTGGTATCCGCCTCGGCGCCGGCGAGGGCCGCGAGCCGATTGACAAGCCGAACGGCTTCGCCGGACGGCAGGGCCGGGCTGCTCGCGGCGAGCACGCGGAAGGTGTTTCCTGAGGCCTGACATGCCATGAACTTGATGGCGGAGGCTTCGTCTGAGAGGAACGGCTCGATGGCCGATGCGGACTGGGCCGTTGCGATCGATCCGAGGATTCGGATCGCGTTCAGACGCGTCAGGTCGGGATTGCCCTTGGCGGCGAGCGATGACAGCGCGGGCACGAGCTCGCGCGAGTACTCCAGTCGAAATGAGACCGAGACCGAAGCGGCGGACTGGGGATCTTCGAGGGGGCGGAGGAGCTGATCGCGGCCGCGTCGCGTCTCGGACCAAACAGAACTCTTGAAGAGCGTCAGCGCCGCAGCGGCGTAGCGTGCAACTTCTTCTTTCTGGCTTCCCGAGAGCGAGGTCGATTGAACGACCGAGACTGGGAGCTCATTCTGGGCACGAGCGCTCGGTGCGATGGAGAGCGAGAGAGCGAACACCATCGACGCGAGGAGCGTTCGGATTCGTCGCTGAAGGTTCGTGGTCGACAATGTCGTGCTCCGATCCGTCCACAGAGGACGGAAGGACGTTTCGGGTTTGTCCGGCATCTGCCGGCTTACAGACTGGGCCCGGAACAATAGGACCGGGAGCCCGCCGGATCGGGGTTAGTAGACCTCGGTGAAGATGCGCCGAGTTGGCCGGACCTGCTTGTGAATCATTCGACGCTCCCACGCTCCGATGGACCCCAGCGCATCGGCATCGACCTGGAGGTAGGCGTCGAGGTGGGGCGGGGGGAGCGTGCGTGCGAGTTGCTGGAAGATGCCCAGTTCCATGCCGGCAAGGCCGCAGATGTATATCAGGCCGCGGTCGGACGCCAGAATCGAGCCGAGCAGCTCTCGGTGGGTCTCGAGGCGATTCTGGACGTACATCGGCGGGGCACCGTCGGGCTGACGCTCCCTGCTGAGGGCTGTGATGTATGAGAAGTTGGGGTGCTTCGCGGCGAGTTCGATCAACGCCTCGTCGTACAGCAGGTCGTTCGCGTACGGCACGCCCATGACAAGAGCGATCCTGGAACTCGAGTTTGATTCGAGGAGGTCCAGGATCATTCCTCGGAACGGCGCGATCCCGGTACCGGTCGCCACGAAGACGTAGTCGTGGGCGTCAGCGTCTGCTGGGACGATGAACCGCTTGCCGCTCGGGCCGGTCACGGTGACAGCATCGCCGACCTGGAGATCGCAGAGGTAGTTCGAGGCAACACCGAGGAAGAGCTTGTGCGATTCCCAGTGCTCGTCGATCGTGCGTTTGACCGTTGTGGCGATCACGTTGCCGCGGCCGTCTTCGCCGCGTGTCGGAGATGCGATCGAATAGAGGCGGAGCTTGTGGGGTCGACCCGAGGGGTCGAGGCCTGGCGGGATGACGCCAAACGATTGACCGGGCCGGATCGTGCCGGCGATCTTCGTTCCGGAGACGTCGATCGTGACATGGCGAACGTACGAAGAGGACTTGTTGCGCGTGCAGCGAACGCTGGAAACGACGGTCCCAGTTGCGGGGGTCGCTGGCGTGTGGAGGTGCATGGAGACATCGGGGAGGGCGGGGCCCTCTTCGCGACGGCGTGTTATTGGTGATTCGGAAGCGGTCATCGAGCGATCGAAGGTAGCGGGAGGCACTCTGGGATGGGCGTGGCGGGATGAGAATCAGCCGCCGCCCGGGGGCTGCATGGAACCCATGATCTCCATCATGATTGGCATGAGTTTCTGTTGCTGGGCGATGTAGACGGCCTGCGTCGACACGTAGGCACCAGATTCCGTTTCGGCGATCAACTCGTCCATCGCGGAAGCCATGCGCGGGATCACCGGCCCGAGCTGATCGAGCATGGGGAGCACCACGGCGAATTCGGGTGGAAGTGCATCCTGGGACAGATCGAGCTTCCACGCGCCGTCGATGAGTCGGAACCGGATCGTTGTTCCGTCGCCTGCGTCGACCTCGGCCGTGTCGCCGTTGGTGATGATGTCCAGATCTGCGACTGAGAACGAAGAGAGATCGGGGAGGCCCGGCGCACCCTGGGCCTGAGCGGCACTGAACTCGGTCAGCGACTGGCCGAACTTCTCGGTGCAGATGGCGTCGAGTCTCTGACCCTTCACAATCAGATCTCCTGCCGCGCCAACCAGCGAGTTGATCGAAGAGACGTCCGTGTAGATCGCATCGGAAAGGAACGAGCTGTCGCCGTTCTTGATCTGTGACAACCATCCATCAAGTGTGGAGGCGAGATCTGGCGCGTCGGAACCGGGCGCGGTGTCCGATGAGGCAGAGTCCTCGGAAGGGGCGGGTCGGTTTGCAGCCGACCAATCCACGGCCTGGCCCCGCGTTGCCTGGATGATCAGATCGAGCATGCGCCCGACCCTTTCGAGGCGGTCGGAGGTCTCACCACGTGCGCCTGAGGATGTCAGTGCACTCTTGGCCTGTTCGAAGGCCTCGGCCGCTTTGGACAGGGCTTCGCCACGCTCGGCATCCGAAGCCACAGCGGTCGCTTCGTACACGCCGGACTTGGGCAACAGTGGCTTCGCGTTCGCGAGAGCGAACATAAGGGCATGGTGCTCGCCGAGCCCGTGCGCCCGCTGCCACCAGAGATCGCCGGTCTGCTGAAGAGCTGCGCCCTCCGCGAGCTTGGAGCTGGACCTGCTGTCGGTGGCAGCCTTCCGCGCCGCCGCGGCGGCGGTCGAGAGCGACCGGAGAGCCTGCTCGTACGATTTGGCCATCTCGCCTTCGCGGAGTGAGATCAGTTCGTTCGCGGCAATGTCGAGGCGAGCTGAAGCGGTAGACGCCAGCGCTCTGGCCTCATCCGCTTCGGCTCTCGCGTCTCTGCCCCGTTGTGCAGCGGCCTCTTGGGCGGCTCGGAGCGAGGCCGTCTGATTGCTCAGTCCAGCCATATTCAGATCGATCTCTTCGATCTGGGGGACAAGCGGCGACGCCTCGGCCATGATTTCGGACGCCTTACGCTCGAGCGCATCGGCCTCTCGGCTCTGGATGCGAACCTGCTCGGCGATGGCGGCGCCCTCGGTCGCGCTGACTGTCGTCGCCCGCAGGCGGTGCTCGCCGATCACGGCGCGGATTGCTTCCGCTTTGGCCTCGAGCCCGCTTGCCTCGGCGGTCAGCGCCGCATGTCGATCGGCAATCCGCGCCCGAGCCTTGGTCAGCCCGACGATTGCGTCGTTGATCTGAGTGATCTGAGACTCGAGCGCCGCGATCTCTGGCGCGGGGTCGTATCGCTCCGCCGAGGCGGCGATCGCGGACATTTCGAGCCACTGTGCGAGGTCGGCACGGAGCACTCGAGAGCGATTCATCGATTCGGCTTCGAGCGACGTCGTCAGTTCTGCCGGCGTCTCGGCGAGCCCGGCGTGGGCCTTTGCCAGGAGGATGTTGGCGGACGACGCGTATGCCGATCGGTCGGAGCTCGAAGCGGGGCCAAGCGTGGAGATGACCGAGGTGTAGACCTTGTCCCTGGTCGCGGCCGAGGCGCTCGCACCCAATCCGGTGTCGATCTTCCCCAGTTCGACGCTGGCGGCATCAAGGGCCTTTCGTGCATCTCCATCTTGATCGCATCCGCCCGCAAGTCCAGCGAGGGACAGGAGAAGGGCGGCGCTCCAGAGTGAGCGGCGAGTGCGGCGTTGTCTATTGGTGTGGCGCATCGTGTGCGGGCTCGCAAGGGGACAGGCAGGATGAGACGGGCACGGAGTCCGTGCCCAAGATGGGGACTTTAGCACGATCCGCATCGTTCATGTGTGCGGTTCGCGCGGAGGACGACTCACCGAGGCGGGGGGGCGGTTCCACCGGCGCCGGGGGGTTCGGCTCCCGGATTGGCGGGGTTGCCGGTCGGCAGATCCTCCGGATCGTTTGCCGGCGGGACGGACGATTCGGGCGTCTTCGGGTCCCTTGGTGCGGGGACTTCCGGATCGATCAGGGACTTGCCCACCGGAGGCGTGTAGTTGATCGGATACTCAGGGCGCGGCCGGTACATCGCGCGGATCCACTCCAATGTTTCCTCGAAGCGACGGTCTTTCTGGGATGTGAAGACCGGTTTCCATCCCTTGGCCGAGAGTGTCGCCGGATGCGGGTAGAGAGAACGCTCACGTGGAAGCGCGAGATGGAGCAGCGGCGATCGCTGCGGCTGGTCGTAGTCGATCAGCGGTGCTCCATTGGACAGCCGGGCCCGGTCGAGGATGAGAAAGTTGGTGTAGACGGCGGCCTCACCGTTGCGAGATCGGTTGTAGAGCATCAGGCGTCCGGCTTCTGAGCCGCCATGGCAACGATCGGTGGCACAGGCGTTGATGAGCCAGGATGCGTGGACCTCATCTCGGAAGAGCTTCATCGACTCCGGCTGATCGATCACCTTGACGCGTGAATAGAACTCGCGAGCCCGGAGTCGGAACATCAGGTCGAGAATCCGATCGGGGCTCTGGCGAAGCAGGGCATCCCGGCCCTCCTTGGAGGTTGGGATCAGGTCCGACTGGATGTAGGTCTTGATCAGGTCTTCGACCGTCTCTCGATCGACGCGCATCCGCGGCGGCCTTGCCAGATCGATCTCGTAGACCTTGAGGATGTTGATGTCGTCGGCGGTCAGAAAGGGGAATTCGGCACGGATCGGGCGCGGGGAGGGGGTCGGTGTACTCGGGCTGACACTGGCTGGTGTCGATGTCTTTGATCGCTCCGCCATCTCGCGGTGTTGCTCGAGCACGACACGCATCTGCCGCGCACGGCTGTTTCCCGGTTCGATCTCCAGCACGTGATCGAGCTCGGCGACGGCTTCCGAGTACAGATCGCGGGCTCGGAGCCAGTCCACCAGAACCAGGAGCGATGGCACATCGCTGTCATCGATGGCCTCGCGCATCGCGTGGTAGCGATCGATCGCGGGGGGCAGAATCTCAAGGCGGTCGATCTCGGATCGTTTGAAGGATGTCGGGATCGAACCGATGCGCACGACGATCTCGGAGTCTGATCGCGAGATCAGATGTGCCGAGAGTTGGCGGCCTGCAATCAGATGGAGGACACACTCCGGCTCATCGGATTCGCTGGGGGCCGTCAGGGGCGGCGGCTCGACGAGCAAGCGACCCTGCGAGGTCGCGGGAAGCACCAGGCCGCATATCGCCAGCGCCACACCCAATGGGAGCGTTCGTCCGAATCCGACGAAGTGGTGCGTGCCTCGGCTGCGGATCATCGCGCGTGCATTGTGATGGAAGTGGGCGGATGTGTCCAGCGGGAAAGAGGTTGCGAGGGAAAGACCCTACGGCAGCCGCACGATTCTGAGTGCGCACGGACGCCGGAGCGCCCGAGCGTGAATGCCCAGGAGAGGACTCGAACCTCCACCCTGTTGCCAGGACTACCACCTCAAGGTAGCGCGTCTGCCAGTTCCGCCACCTGGGCATCTGAACCGCCGGTGTCGCAACCGGCGGTCGGGAGAATAGGCGGTGGAAATCGTGCTGTCGAGTCGTTCGGAGACGGTCGTCAATCGGCATCGCCCATTGGGAGCTGGCGTCTGCTCGTCTCGAAGGAATCTGGATCGATCTGGGCATATGGTGTGGCCCGAACTGGAATTCTGAGGCCGGAATCAGAAGCCGGGCGAGCCCTCGACGCTGGCGCGCCGGAACCGGTGCTGGTTCAAGGTTGCCTTGTCCGGGTGGCGATGGAGCATGTTGTGGCGGGAATCGAGCACTTGACAGAGTTGTTTCATGCCGTTGGGGCGAGCGCGAGGGTTGCGGGCGTGTTCGCGGGCCAGGGCGCAATCCATGCTGCCCGGCTGGAATTCGAGGCGAAGGATTCGGCGGCACCCGCTCTTTATCGAGTCGAGGTGGAGGGAGAGCAGGTCTTCGTATCGCTGGTGATGGCGGATCGGTGGCTGAGCCACTCGATCGAGGCGGACTTGCTCAATACCGGCGATAAGATGGAAGACCTTCTCGACGAGGAACTCGCCGAACTGGGCGTGAAGCATCTGGGGCGGGACGTCTCAGGCCTGTCCATCGAGCACTTTCGATCAGAAGAGAAGCTGTTTGCCTTCAGGTCGAAGTTGCCGGGATGTGTCGGCGAGTTGTCGGCGGGGACGATCTCGGGTTGCCTGCTGGCGTACGAGGCGTGCTTCCGGAACCTTGGCGATATGCAAGCGGGCGACGAGTCCTGATGATGTGGTCGGCCCGCAAGACGCGGTGACGCGGTGAGCGAATTGACGGATGGAGCGTGCGATGCGGATCCTGATGCTGGGCTGGGAGTTTCCCCCGTTTATCGCGGGAGGTCTCGGCGTGGCGTGCCACGGGCTGACGCGCGCTCTTGACCGCAAGGGCCACGAGGTCATCTTTGTGCTGCCGCGTCCGATCGATGAGTCGCAGCAACGCACCCACGTCCGGCTGCTGAGCCCGGCCAGTGTGGCCAAGGCGGGACCGGTGCCTCTCCGTCCGGTCGGTGCCGGTGGTCCGGGTGCGACTCGTCCGGGTGCGAGTGGCGATCCGGGGGTCGCGCCGCTGACCTCTCCGGATGGGAGTCCGATCTCGCTCGAGCGATCCAGCGTCCACGCGGTTGGTGCTTCGTTCGTGAGTCCATACCCCAAGGCGGGACATGCGGTCGATCGGATGATGGACGCCATGCGCAACCGCGGTGCGATGACGAGCGCGAGCGATGCGATGGCGTGGTTTGGCGGGAGCTTTGGCGGAGGAGTTGGCGACAGCGCGATCGGCGCCGCGATCGCGGCCATGAAGCCGATGGAGGCCGGCGATTCGCAGTACGGTGGCGATCTGGTAGCGGACGCCGAGCGGTACGCACGGATGGTCGTGGCGCTCGGCTATCGCGAGTCGTTCGATGTCATCCACGCCCACGATTGGCTGACGTATCCAGCGGGGATCGCGCTCTCTTACGTCACGGGCAAGCCTCTGATCGTTCACGTTCACGCGACCGAGTTTGATCGGTCGGGCGAGCATGTGAGCCAGGCGGTTTACGAGATCGAGCGCGACGGCATGCACGCGGCGTCGCGTGTGATCGCCGTCTCGATGCTCACGAAGGGGATCTGCACCTCCCGATACGGCGTGCCCGCTGAGAAAGTCGAGGTCGTCTACAACGGTGTCGATCACGAGGTCGGGCAGCCGGTTCCTCAGCAGACGATCGAGGCCCGCGACAAGATCGTGCTGTTCCTCGGACGCATCACGATGCAGAAGGGGCCGGAGTATTTCATCGCCGCGGCGAAACGCGTGCTCGACAAGATGGACAACGTGAAGTTTGTCGTCGCGGGCTCGGGGGACATGGCTCTGCGCATGATCGAACTCGCGGCCGGCATGGGGATCGGTCACAAGGTGCTCTTCACCGGCTTCTTGCGTGGTTCGGACGTCGAGCGGGTCTTCAAGATGGCAGACTGCTACGTGATGCCGAGTGTCTCAGAGCCGTTCGGCATTGCGCCGCTCGAGGCGATGAGCAACGACACCCCGGTGATCATCTCCAAGCAGTCGGGTGTCTCGGAGGTGCTCACGCACGCGCTCAAGGTCGATTTCTGGGACATCGACGAGATGGCCAACAAGATCGTCGCGGTTCTCAAGTACCCTCCCCTCAGCCAGACCCTTCGCGAGCACGGGAGATTCGAGGTCCGACGGCTGACCTGGGACGGTGCCGCGGAACGATGTGAGCAGATCTACGGGGCGGTGGCAGGGGGGGCTTGAACGCGCGGCTCGGACCCCAAATGGCAACGACCCATCGGGTGGGCCGATGGGTCGTGAGTCGTTCGTCAAACAGTCAGTCGTGTCGCGGAACGATCACGCTCCGCCGATGGTGACGTTCTTGTTGAGTTCGAGGAATTCCTTCTTCTCGGCCTCGCGCTGCTCTTCGATCTGCTGGGCTTCCGCAGCCGGGAGTTCGGGACCGTATTGATTCGGCTGGAACATGCCGAGACTGCGGAGGATCAAGAAAACGCCCGCAAGAAGGGCCACACCACCGATGCCGAGTTTCAGCATCGCCATGGTGTCCATGCCCGGCCCCTTGGACGCTTTGCTTCCTTTGGACTTACCGATGGAATCAATGCCGCTGTCTGAGAGGAGCGAGGATCTGCCTTGGGACATGTGTATTACCTCAACAATGGGCGCGAAAGCCATCCACGCCGACAGGGAATGATAGCAGATCGGCGGCTCTGGCCCAAGCGGAAGATCGCGTCGTTTCTCGGCTGTCAGCCGACGTCCCGGCGTTGGAAGAGCAGCGTTGCGAGTGCGAGCATGGCACCCATCTGCGAACAAGAGTACAGCGCGATGAGCCCCACGTGCGATGCCGGGATCTTGTGATTTTGGGTGATCGCGTCCAGCAGCCAGTACGCGTGCATATTCGGGATCACCGCCCACGCGGCGATGGCCGGCCGATTGACGGTGGTGGGGCGGAGAAAGAGAAAGTCATTGACTCGAGGGGGGCGATCGGTCCGAACGGGGGATCGCCCGGCTTGCCGGATTGTGGCCACGCTGTTGTTCACCGACACAAGAATGATGCAGGGCTCGGCGTTTGGCGACATCGCGTCGGCGCGCGATGTCGGGTCGCCCTCGAAGCGGCCCGATGGCGCGACCGCCAGACGGAAACCGTTCGGGTTGTCGCCGTAATAGATCGAGGCGCCGGGTGCGATGTGACGGGTCGGCGGCGTGTCCAACGTGAGGTTGTAGGTGTCGCCGGGTTTGGTGAACGATTCCTCTGAGGGAGTCGCGGCTTCTGCGGACGCGATGCGAGCGACCGGCTCGTTCTGATAGGCGTGGCGGCCGATCAGATGGTTCGCGAGCAGCCCAAATAGGAACACGCCAGCGCAGGCGGTGATCGTCATGACCTGACCGAGGCGGGTCGACGCTGCGACAGCGACCGACGTGAGCACGAGCAACGCGAAGAGCATCGCGCTGCACGCGAGCGTGACTTGTGGCTTGAAATCCTTGGTTGGCGGCTGGAAGTCCCATCCCTTGCTCACGAAGAGCACGGCGACGTACGCGACAACCAGAGCCGGCGTCAGGACGAGGAACGTGGTTTGAGGGAACGACCAGCCGTAGAGGAAGTTGCAGACAGACCCGACCACAACCGCAAGCAGCACGGCCCCGAGCGTGAACGTCAGCACCGGGCCGTCGAGCGTGTCGACGGCCGTGGACATGACGCCGTGGCGCACGCACATCAGCAGGAAGGTCACCATGCAGATGGTGGCAAGCGAGATTGCACCCGCAACACCGAAGAACTTGCCCAGAATGACGGCAAAGCGCGGCACCGGCTTGCTGACCACGGTGAGGACCGTCTTTGCGTCGATCTCCTTCGAGATCACAGCGGTCGCGGTGAAAGCGGCCAGAAGCATGCCCGCGACGAAGATCGTCGAGAGGCCGATGTCGAGCATGATCTTGTTGTCGCCGGAGACCTCGGCGGTGTCGGAATATCCCATGGAGTACGCGGCACTCCACACATTGAGCATCTCGAGCACCCCCACGCCGAGCACGATGATGATGAAAATCGGCTGGCGGATGCTCTCGATGAAGGCGTTGCGCGCGATGATGGGGACGGAAGCGATCATGGTGTTCGGTGTTCGTCAGAGCCTTTGGGACGCTTCGGGTACCGAAACGGCCGTGCATGGAAGGGCGCAGTCAACGTGCTTCTTGAGAATCTCGTACGGGCGTGGCGAACATAGGAGTTCGGCTCTCGTACTTCAATCCGTGCACGCGAGTTCGCGCCATCGCGCTCCAGGAGAGGGAGCCCAGGCGCAGAAGGTGCGCGCCCAGTCGAGGCATGGACGGGCGAAGGTTCCGGATTGTGGGGTGGACACCCCGCACAAGGACTGCCAGAATAGACCCCCTTCAAGACCGAGCGTTCGAGCGTCGGGGCGGAAGATATCGACCGCGCGCCGCCCATCCCCTGAAACTGCGAGACGTTCATGAGCAAAGCGGATTATCTCTCGTATCGCAAAGCACGCAATGTCAGTGTCTTAGGCATTGTGCTCCAGACGCTCATGGCGGTGTGCGTGGCGATCTACGGAGGGTTGTCTGGGAACAACTTCGGGCTCTCGGCCGCACTGCTGATCGCGATCGGCGTGCCGGTCTGGTTGTTCCTCATCATCGTGTACGATCAGCACGTTCGCGAGCGGATCGAAGCCATTGAGGCCGACCAGTTCGAGCAATCCGGAGCCGCCGGCGCAAGCGTTTTCCAGGACTCGGCTTCTGAATTGCGCGTCGCGGCCAAGCGGCTTGGAGTTGTCAACCGGTTCGTGATGCCCGCTTGGAGCGTGGTCATCATTCTTCTCCTGGTTGGTGTCGGACTGTGGCGATTCTCAGGCGTCGACACATATATGACCGCCGTGTCAAAGGTGACCGATCCAGCGGCCTCGCCCCTCTCTCGCCTCGCTGGGTGGGGAACGGCGGTCGGGCTCGCTGTCGCCTTTGTGGGGTTCATTTTCGCGAGATTTGTCTCCGGCATGGCCAAGCAGCCCACCTGGATCTATCTCCGGGCGGGTGCCGCGTACGCGGTCTGTGCCGCCCTATCGGGGCTCGCCATCGCGATCGGGCTGTTTGTTGACAAGGCGGGCCCGGACACGGTCCTGCGTCTGCTTGTCCCCGGCTTCCCAATCATCATGATTTACTTCGGAGTCGAGGCGTTCGTCTCGTTCCTCCTGGAGATCTATCGGCCTCGCCGGGCTGGAGAAGCCCCGCGACTTGCGATCGATTCGCTCACCCTCCGATTCGTCGCGGCTCCCGATCGGGTTGTTCGCTCAATCGGCGGGGCTCTTGACTATCAGCTCGGGTTCAATGTGCAGCGCGGATGGCTGTACCAGCTGCTCAGCCGCTCGTTCTGGCGGCTGGTCGCGATGACAGCACTGATCGTGTGGGCGTTGTCGGCAGTTGTGGTGCTCCAGCCCCACCAGCGGGGCATGGTGCTGCGATTTGGCAGCATCGCGCGAGAGGACATTGGCCCCGGGCTCCACTTCAAGCTGCCCTGGCCGATCGAGCGAGTCGAGATCCCTGAGTATCTCGAGCGCGGGACGGATGGAACCGTCATCGCTCGGAGCCGCACGACGACGGGGGCTCGCGTGATCAATCTGGGGACGCCTCCGCCGGGAGGAGCGGGGCCGATCCTCTGGACCAACGACCACGCGACCGAGGAGATCTACACCGTTGTGCAGGCATCGGCCCGGGGCGGCACTGAAGGGAAGCGGGATGTCGCCATCGTCGCCGCAGAGATTCCGATGCACTTCGTGGTCTCGAGCGTGGACAAGTTCGATCGTCTGGCCGCATCGCCGGATACACGCGAGCAGATCCTGAAGGCGGTCGGCCAGCGCGAGGCGATGCGGTATCTCGCGGGAATGGCTCTTGAGGATCTCCTGGGGCCGCGCCGGGTTGAGATCTCCGAGGCGCTCAGGATCGAGATCACGGACGCGTTCAACGCGATCGACGCGGGTGTCGAGGTGGTCTTCGTTGGGATCGAGGGTGTGCATCCGCCCCGGAAAGTCGCGGCAAACTACGAGGGTGTGGTCAAGGCCGAGCAGCGAGCGCAGGCTCGTCTGGATTCGGCCCGAGCCGACGCTATCCAGACTTTGACACAGGTGGTCGGAGGCGTGGACCTGGCCGATTCGATCGCGGCGGCCCTTCTGGAACTCGAGGGCCTCCGTCGCTCCGGAACCGCTGTGGAAACACTGGTTGTCAAGGAAGCGGAGATCGAGGCGCTGCTCGACCGCGCTGGCGGCAGCGCGGCGGCATCGATCCACGAGGCGCGAGCCATGCGCTGGACCAAGCACATGGCCGAACGCGGCCGCGCCGCCAGGTATCGCGGGCAGTCCATCGCCTACGCCGCGGCGCCGGCGATCTATCAGGCGGGCCTGTACTTCGACGCGCTCAAGTTGGCGATGCAGGATGCCAGGACTTACATCACTTCCCCGGACGTGGTGATGCGGATGCAACTCGAGGACAAGGACACGGGCGTGAACGTGTTCGATCCAAAGGACTCGGCGGACAACGAGGAATGATCCCGGGGCGGGTGTTCGAGACTTGAATCGATCGCGTGCGCGAGAGCGTCACGCGGCAAGAGGAGCCGAAGGTGAAGGTTCAGCTGATGATTGTCGTGGCGGCGGCGGTACTCGTGGCGCTCTTGTCGCGCATGGTGACCTACTCCCTCCGATTCACCGAAGTGGCGGTTGTCACCACTTTCGGAGAGGCGGGGGACAATTCGACCATCACGCAGGCGGGCTTGCATTTCAAGGCGCCGTACCCCATCCAGTCGGTCACCAAGTACGACACGCGCGTGCGATTCCTCCAGGCACGGAGTGAGACGCAGCAGACCGCAGACGATCGGCAGATCGTCGTCGAAGCGTTCGTGACCTGGAGCGTGCGCGACCCGCTCGCGTTCTACCAGAGGTTCTCCAACGCTGGCGAGCGCGAGGCCGACCACTACCGTCGCGCGGAAGAGATCCTCCGTTCGGCTCTCCGCAGTGGCCTGAGCGAAACGAGCCGATACCGCATGGAAGAACTGTTCACCAGCGAGGGAAGCTCCAAGCTGCCAGAGCTCGAGTCTCGCGTGCTCACAGCCATGACCGGCGGAGGCACGGGCGGGCAGTCGCTTGACAGCTCGGGCATCGTTGTGAATTCCGTCGGCATTAATCGGGTCGTGTTGCCCGAGGAAACGACCACCGCGGTGTTCGACCGCATGGCTGCGGACCGCGATCGTCTGGTGAAAGAGATCGAGGCCCAGGGCATGAGCTCTGCCGCTGCGATCCGGAGTTCTGCAACGGCAAAGGCCGAGACCATCAAGGCGTTCGCGAGCGCTCGGGCCGAAGAGATCCGGACGCAGGGCGATATCGAGGGAGCCAAGTACCTCGAGAAGATGAACGCATATCCGGAGTTGGCGATCTTTCTGCGCAACGTGGAGTTCATGGCGACCGTGATGAGCCGCCGGCTCACGCTGGTCTTCCCGACCTCCATGCCCGGCTTTGACCTGTTCCGCCCCGACCTCTTCAACGGATTGAAGCGAGGCGAGATCCCGGCGTCCGGATTCAGCCCGGAGTGGCTGCGGACGGTGGTCGAGAGCGAGGCCGCGGACTCGAAGGATGACGCCGGCACGCCCGTGGGAATGGTCGAAGACGCTCCGCGCGGGGGTGGGCGATGAATGACCAGTTGCCAGAGGGTCTGGATCCCGTAGATGATGGGGGAGTCCCCGCGTCCGCGCGCCGTGCTGCGTCCGTCACGCTTCGGCGAGATGGCGAGGATGGGGCGGCGACCACCGCGTCGCTGATGGATCCGGCCAATCAATCGCTGGCGGACGCGCTGAAGATCACGTTCCATCTGCTGCAGGGCGCGATGGTGGTGATCGCCGCGCTCTTTCTGCTCTCGGGGTTCCGGTCGGTACGCGAGGGCGAGGTCGGCATCCGATTGCTCTTCGGGCGTGCGTCCGGAGGGGAACTCCCCCCCGGATTCCAGCCGAGCGCACCCTATCCGTTCGGCGACATGGTCAAGGTGCAGCGAGCGGGCAAGCCGCTGCTGCTGGATTCGGAGTTCTGGCCCTATGTCCAGGAGAAGAGCCGCGACCTGCCCATCGATCGGCTGCCGGCAACGAACGTGCTGCGCCCCGGGATCGATGGCTCGCTGATCACCGGAGACAGCAATATCGCGCACACGCGCTGGCGCGCGACATTCAGGCGATCGGATGCGCTCAAGTGGGCACAGAATGTGCAGCCCGACCAGGAGGAGCGGATCCTCCGCGCCGCGATCTCGCGAGGAATCGTTCATGCCGTCGCGCAGACCCCGATCGAGCGGCTGCTCAAGCAGTCATCGGACGATCAGGGCTCCGTCGCGTCGGTCGCGAAGGAACTCGCGCAGTCCATGATCGACGACCTCGGACTCGGCGTCGAGCTCGAGCGACTCTATCTCGATGACAAGATCCCGCCGCTCAATGTTCGGCCCCGATTCATCGAGGTTGAGTCGGCGGCATCGAAGGCCGCGAAAGCGCGGGAGCAGGCGGCCGGAGAGGCGGCCGAATCGCTGAGCGAGATGGCGGGCGAGGCCGCCGAGCCGCTGCTGGCCTGGATCTCGGACTACGAACTGGCGCTGGCGCGTGGCGATTCCGCCGGCGCGGACGCGATCTTGGCGCGCATCCACGCCGTGCTGGACGGGCGGCCGGTCGAGATCGACGGTGTCGAGCGGGAGATCCGACTCGCGGGCGAGGTGAGCTCAATCATGAGCGATGCGAGGCTCTATGCGTCGCGAGAGGTCAGCTCACGCAGGGCCGAGTATTCGCTGTTCAGGGCTCGTGCCGACCAGTTCGAGAAGAACGCCGACCTCACCCTGCGCCAGTCGTGGCTGGACGCCTATGCGCGCCTTCAGGCCCGCGACATCGTGCAGACCCTCATGCTCCCCTCTGGCGCACGCGGCATCGAGCTCATCATCAGCCAGGATCCCCAGATCATCAAAGACTTGGATCGTGCGTACAAGCGGCTCTCCACCGAGCGAGCGGCTCAGGAGCGCAGGCTCCGCCAGCAGAAGGAAAAGTATCTCACCGAGTCCGGGGTCCGTCCGACCACGTAGTGATTCGCTGTGCGCGGGCGCAACGGCGCGTGCGGACGGCATGGAGCGACGCATGGCGATCGGTTCGACGATCGGGGCAGAAACGCGCAGTGGCATCGCTCCCTCCGGGGGCGGTGCGTCGGTCGTCGCATGCCAAGGTCTGACCAAAATCTTCAAGGACTTCTGGATGCGGGACCGGGCCCGCGCCGTGGACACGATCTCGTTTGAGATCAGGCCGCGAGAGGTCTTCGGTCTGCTCGGCCCAAACGGTTCGGGCAAGAGCACAACGATCAAGCTCATGCTCGGCCTGCTCAAGCCGACATCCGGGCGCCTCGCGGTCTTCGGCCGTCCGCCGACCGATGTCGAGACCAAGCGCCGAATCGGGTATCTGCCGGAAGAGTCATACCTCTACCCATTCCTGAACGCGCGTGAGACCCTCGACTACTACGGCAAACTCTTCAGCATCGAGCGTCGAACACGCATGCGCCGGATCGAGGAGCTCCTCGAGATGGTGGGGCTCTCCGGGGCGCAGTTCCGGCAGGTCCGCGAATACTCCAAAGGCATGCAGCGCCGGATCGGGATCGCTCAGGCCTTGATCAACGATCCGGACTTCCTCATCCTCGACGAACCGACGACCGGCTTGGACCCGATCGGAACCAAGCAAGTGAAGGATCTGATCGTCGAGCTGGGTCGACGAGGCAAGACCGTTCTGCTCTCCAGCCACTTGCTCGCGGATGTCGAGGATTGCGTCGATCGCATGGTGATCCTGTATGGGGGCAAGATCCGTGCGGAGGGCACGTGCGACTCACTGCTTGCCGCGACCGACCGAATGTCCATTGAGACCGAGCCGCTCGACGACGTCACCGTCAGCGAGATCGATGCGATCTTGCGCCGACGGTCGGGCACGGGCGTGCTCCGCGTCGCGAAGCCGCGTCAGCGGCTCGAAGAGCTCTTCCTGGACATCGTCGCCAAAGCCCAGCAGGAACGGCTCGGGACGAGCGGCGCCACCCATGGCGGCGAGACTGCGGCGTTCCTCAAGGGCGAAGACGGTGAGCAACTGATCGATCAACTCCTGACCACAGAGGACGAGCAGCCCGCCGCGGCGGTGGTGGAGCGGCTCCCGACGGCGGCGACCGCGCCGGCCAAGGGGCACGACACATCGATCATCGACTCCCTCGTTACCGGCACGACGCCGGCAGCCGGATCCACAGAGAACGCGGGATCGACGGGTGGCCGCTCGGAGAGTCGCGCGGACACGGCGTCGGCGAGTGTGCCGCCAGCCCGCGATGTCGATGTGGATGAGGGTGTGATCGATTCGCTGCTTTCGACCTACGACGAGGACGAGGGAGAAGCGCGGGAGCGTTCCACGTGAGAATCCGAGAGCTCTTCCGGCGCGCCGACGCGCTGCAGAAATCCCGGCTATTCAAGATCATCGCCTCGCTGGTCGTGATCGGGCTCGCGATCGCGTTCCTTGTCACGTTTGTCGTCGCGCGGAATTCGCCGGGGTCGGACATCGCGGGTCTGATCGCCGAGAGTGAGCGTCAACTCGCCGACGCTGCGGTCCAGACACCCGGTGAGGCCCGTGGCGACGCAACGGTGGCCGACACGGGTCTTCGCGCTGTTGAGCGAGTGCTCCGGGGCGGTTCGGTCCTGACCGGGGTCGCGGTCGGTGTCGCGTCGGCTGCCGGGATCGCACTCGTGGTGATCTGGCTCGGCCTCGGCCTGACGTATCTCGCGCTCGGTGCCGTGGCGGTGCTCGTTGCGTGGCCGCTCCAGCGATATCTGGGAATGCCGGGGCTCGCGCAGTTGACGCTCGGGCTCACGGCGCTGGCCGCAAGCTTCACGGCATTGATGCAGGGCGCACGCATCCTGCTCTCCGGCCCGGGACCTGTGTGCGCGATCGCGCGAAACGTGCTCGCCGAAGCGGTGCGGATGAAGGTGTCACTGGTCTTTATCGTGCTGCTGCTGGTTCTGCTGGCATCTCTGCCTCTGCTGCTGAGCCCGGATCAGCCGCTCCGGTATCGCGTGCAGGCGTTCCTCCAGTACGCGACCGGCGGCGCGTTCTGGGTCGTCGCGTTCCTGACGCTGTTCTTCTCCGCATCGACGGTCACCGGGGAACAGCGCGACAAGGTGATCTGGCAGACCGTAACGAAGCCGGTCGCATCATGGCAGTACCTCCTCGGCAAGTGGCTCGGCGTTGTCACGCTTGGCGCGGTGCTCATGGCCGTTTGCGGCACCACCATCTTCCTCTTCACCGAGTATCTGCGGTCGCAGCCCGCCCGTGGCGAAGACCAGGCGTATGTCGCTTCCGACGGAGCTGCGATCTCCGAGGACCGTCTCGTGCTCGAGACGCAGGTGCTCGCCGCTCGTCTGGCGATCGGACCAACGATGCCGGTTCAGAAGAGCGACCCGGACTTCCAGAAGGCGGTCCAGGGCTACATCGACAACGAGCGCGTTCGCGATGAGTCGTTCGCCACCGACCCGGCACGTCGCGCGGAAGTGGAGAACGATCTCTACAAGAGCGTGCTCGATGCCTATCGCGCGATCGAGCCCGGCAAGTGGGAGACCTTTAACTTCATCGGCCTCCAGCGGGCTCGGGCCATGGGCGCCGCGCTCACGCTGCGGTACCGAGTGGACATGGGATCGAATCGACCCGATCAGACCGCCCGCTTGACCTTTGTTGTGAATCAGGCCGGCCAGATCGTGCGAGAGTCCGGCCTCGGAACCTGGCACACCGTGTCGCTGACCTCGAACGCAATCACACCAGATGGCAAACTCGAGTTGATCGTGCTGAACGCCGACGGCGAGACGGGAACCATGAATCCGTACACCATCAGCTTCCCGCGTGATGGGCTGGAGATCTCGTACTCGGTCGGCAGCTACCGGGCCAACTTTGTTCGCGTCATGCTCGTGTTGCTTGTGAAAATCGCGTTCCTCTCGATGCTCACGATCTGTGCATCGACGTTCGTCAGCTTCCCCGTCGCCTGCCTCGTTTCGATGGGCATGTTTTTCATGGCGGAGAGTGCGGGATACCTGAAAGATGCGCTCGAGAGCTACTCGACCACCACGACAAAGGGGCAGACGCTCTATCTGCAGACCGTTGCGACGTGGATCGCCACCGGCGTTCAGCGAGTGTTCGCGATCTACGCCGACCTGAAGCCGACCACCAAGCTTGTCGATGGCCGGCTTCTGTCATTCTCGTCGATGTCCGCCGGAGTGGCGGTGCTGCTGGGTTGGACGCTTGTTCTTTACGGAGCCGCGGTCGTGATTTTCAGACGGCGCGAACTGGCGACCTATTCGGGGCAGTAGAAGCAGGGGCGGTCGTCGCGGCTGCGACGACTCGGGCCCGAGGGCAGGAGCCACGGCATGTCTCGCGATCGGATCGTGCAACTCGTCGCCGCGTTCGTCATGCTGCTCTGTCTGACGGCTTCGGGCGCCCTCTCGATGGAACTGAACGCCTCGGTCGGTCGGCACCAGCTCGCCTACACGGAGCGGGCCGAGGACGGAGATCCGCCCGAGGTCGCGATCGGCATCGCCATGGGCGCGTTCCGCGGGCTGTTCGTCAACATGCTCTGGATTCGCGCCAACACCCTTAAGGAGGCGGGAAGGTACTACGAGGCGATCGAGCTCTCGAGCGCGATCACCAAGCTGCAGCCTCGGTTCCCCGCTGTCTGGGCCTTCCACGCCTGGAATATGGCGTACAACATCTCGGTCACCACCAACACGGCGGACGAGCGATGGCAGTGGGTCCAGTCGGGCATTCGGTTGCTGCGCGATCAGGGCATCCCCGCGAACCCCAATGCGATGCTTCTGCACAAGGAGCTTGGCTGGATCTACCTCCACAAGATCCAGGGATACACCGACGACGCGAACAACTACTACAAGCGTGCGGTCGCCGCGGAGTGGACCTCGGTGCTTGGCGATCCGCCTCGCCCGGATCCGGCGGATCGCTCGCGCGAGATGGCGATCAAGAAGTACGTGGAGTGGCTGCGACCGATCGTGGAAGCGCCCGACACGCTCGAAGAGCTGATCGCGCAAGATCCATCGGTCGGCACGCTTGTGGAACAGGTCAACGCGCACGTTGGTGGAGTATGGAGTGATGCGGAGTTGCTGAGGCGATATGCGCTCCAGCAGACTCTCGAGCGCTCGGGTCAGCGCGACGTGATCCGGTCCCAGATGGGCGCTCGGAGCGCGGCGTTTGCCGATCTTCTTTCCAACCCGGAGCTCGCCGGCGCATGGGGGAAGTACGTCGCCCACCTTCGCAGACGCGTCCTGATCGATACCTACAAGATGGAGCCCGATCGGATGCTGCGCTACACACAGAAGTACGGTCCGCTCGACTGGAGGCACCCATGCGCCCACGGGCTGTACTGGTCCGCAAGGGGCGTTGAGCAGGGGCTGACCCGCGCGACTGAAGAGACGATGCAGGACTATGACTTCATCAATACCGATCGCGTCGTGATGCAGAGTCTGCAGGAGCTCTATCGCACCGGCGAACTCTACTTTGACTACCTCGATTGGGAGGCCCGCCAGTTCGCGACGTACGTCGCCGTTCCCAACACGCACTTCATCGAGCCGTACCACCAGCTCGTCACCAGCGGCGAACTCCTCGATCGCAATCCATACGAGCGAACGGCGAAGCGTCCGTACCGGGTCATCGCCGCGGGATACGAGAACTTCCTCAAGGACGCGGTCTGCTTCTTCTACCGAAGGGGGCAGCGAGCCGAGGCCGAGAAATGGTATCGAATCGCCGCCGACTGGACGGGCGCGAACATGCACGATCCCGAGCGTATCGAGCTCTTCTCGCGACCCCTGGATGAGTTTGTTGAGCAGGAACTCGCCGACCGATTCAAGTCGCCCGCCGTCGCGATCGCCGAGGTCTCCGGCGCACTGCAGGGGGCATACACCAGCGGCCTGCTGTCGGGCGATGGCGAACTCTTCCGAGCGCAGTTCGAATACGCCAAGCGATTCCACAGGTACTTCCTGGAGGAGCAGCTCCGCTCAACACCCACCGGCAACGTGTACGCCCGACTCGAGATGCTCGATCGCGATTTCGGCATCGTCGCCGGCATGCAGTTCGCGAGTCTCGTGGGCCAGCTCTCGCTTGACGACGCCGAGACGATCTACGACAACGCCCCGGAAGACCTTCGGCGATACGGCTACGACCCGTTCGTGGCTCGCTTCAAAGAAGCACTCGATGAGGATGCCAGGAACGGCGGACGCTCGTTCGACCAGATCTTCCCGGAGCCAGCAGGAATGACCCAATTCCGCATCACGCTGGCGCGCGAGCTTGAGGAGCGCAGAAAGCAAGCAGATCGAAACGTCTCCGCGAAATGAGCGGCTCGTCGATGTGGGTCAGGAAAGCAGCCGATCGCGAGCTTCGCGATACCGGGCGAGCGTGCCCTCGACGATCTCCGGCGGGAGCACCGGCCCCGGAGCCATCTTGTTCCATGTCCCCTTGGCCACAAGAGACTCAAGGTGTTCGCGAACGAACTGCTTGTCGAAGCTGGCCTGCGGCCGACCGGGCTCGTACGAGTCTGCCGGCCAGAACCGTGAGCTGTCCGGGGTCAGCGCCTCGTCGATGATGATTGGCTCTGTGCCGATGTCATCGCCCCGATCATCGATGGGGATTCCGAACTCGAACTTCGTGTCGGCGATGATGATGCCGCGAGAGAGCGCGTGGGCAGATGCCGCCGCGTAGATCGCAAGGGAAGTCTGCCGCAGCCGGTCCATGAGTTCCGCGCCGACGACGGCCGCAGCCCGGTCGAAAGAGATGTTCTCGTCGTGCTTACCCTGTTCTTCCTTGGTCGCTGGCGTGAAGATCGGCGCGGGCAGACGGTCGCACTGACGCAAGCCCGGTGGCAGGGAGATCCCGCACACGGATCCCGTTTCTCGATAGTCCTTGAGCCCTGACCCTTCGAGATAGCCGCGCACGACGCACTCGACCGGGATGACCCGACACAACCTGCCGATCGTGACGCGCCCGACAAGCGATGCGCGATCTGTCGAGGTTGCGCCGAATGCGATCCCGGGGATATCGCGAACGTCGGTCGAGAGCAGGTGCGTACCAGCCAGCCCCTTGGATTCGATGAAGCGGAGCCAGAAGGCGGCCATCTCAGAGAGCAGGCACCCCTTTCTCGGGATCGGCGTGGGCAACACGACGTCGAATGCGGAGAGCCGGTCTGAGGCGACCATCAGCACCCGCGCCGGAACCCCCGACGAACCGGGGATTCGATAGATGTCACGGACCTTGCCCCGACGGCGGTCGGGCAGTTCGAGCCGTGACTCGAAGAGGGGTGCGTCAATTCCCAACGATTGAGCGGGGTGGGGCATGGAGCGCCATCGTAAGCGTTCGAATCGGGCCCGTGGAGCCGCCCAATCCCGATCGTCGGACGCTACCATGGATTGCTTTGCGAGGCCGACAGGATACGAGGATTGGACACGCCGGGGCACCGGGCCTTGGTCGAACGCTGCCTGCGGAAACTGGCGGCAGGGCCGTTTCGGCGTCACGCCGATCGGAGGACGGACGGGTCGATGCTGACGTTTGTGGTCTTTGATGGTGATGCTCCGGCCTCGTCCTGGGCGCTCAAGCACGCCTGCCTCTTTGTGGCGGGTGACGTGCCCTGCACTGGCGACGTTCGATTTGACGATGGTCGCATCGTCGGCGAGCGTCAGACGCCCGAGTCGTGCGGCCTGATGCTCCAGTTTCCAGTCGAACTGCCGGGAGAGCCGGCCCGTCCGATTGGGCTGCTCACACTCGAGACGTGCTTGCTCCGCCCTCGCAAGGACCCCTATCTCCTGACACTCGAACTGGCGCGCCGCCAGATCATGCAGTTTCTGAACCGGCTCGAAGACTGGGGCATGTTCGACCTCGCTTCAACCGACCCGATCTTGCAGCAGTTCGAGGGGGCGCGACAGAAGTTCACGGCGGCTCTGGTCGCCCAGAAGCACGACGATCCCAGCGACCGGACCAAGGTCACGATGTCGGCCGAGGCGGATCGTCTCTCCCGCGAGGCCCTGGGGCTCGCGGTCGATGCCTCCGAGCGGCTCGCGCTCGCGCACGCGGAGCGAGAACTGCCCAAACGGGTCTCGGGAGAGCGATACAGCCAGGCGGTCGAGGTCTATCGGTCCGTGCACCAGGAGACCCCCCCGTCGAGCGCGTCCATCCTGATGCCGGGGACGCTCGGCGTCACGCTTCCAACTCGGCCGATGCTCGGGGTGGCAATCGATCCAACACAGTGTTCCGAGTCGCTCCAAAGAGTGGCGCAGGCCGTCGCCGACTTCACCGTGATGCCGATGCGGTGGATTGATATGGAGCCAGAAGAGGGCGAGTACGCCTTTGCCGCCACCGATCGCTGGATCGAGTGGGCGATTCGTGTCGCGAAGATGCCGGTCGTGGGCGGACCTCTCATCGACTTCAGCCCCGGAGTCGTGCCCGAATGGCTGTACATATGGGAGAATGATTACGAGACGCTTCGCGACCTCGTCGCGGAGCATGTACGCCAGATCGTGACGCGGTACAGGCGCACGGTGACTCGGTGGACGGTGGTCTCGGGACTCCACGTCAACCGGCACTTCCCGCTGACGATCGAGCAGATGATCGAGTTGACGCGGATTTGCGTGCTGGTGACACGGAAGCTGCATCCAGCCGCGAAAGTCGTCGTTGAAGTCAGCCAGCCGTTTGCGGAGTATCTGGCATACAGCCGCCGAGCGGTGCCACCGCTGGCGTATGTCGAGCTGCTGAACCAGGCGGGCGTCGCGATCGATGGGGTCGGTTTGCGCGTGCAGGTCGGGCAGCCGGGAGTCGGCGGCTCCGCTCGCGACCTGATGGCGCTCGCGCTGATGCTCGATCGCTACGCGTTGCTGGAGCGCCCGGTGTTCGTCACGGCCGTCGGAGTGCCGAGCCAGCCCCTCACCGATGAATCGAAGGAAGAGCCATTCCGCGATGCCGGGTGGTGGCGAGCGCCGTGGTCCCCGACGACCCAGGCAGACTTCGCGAGGAAGTTTGCCACCATCGCGCTCTCGCGACCCTTTGTGCACAGTGTGGTCTGGCAGGATCTTTATGACACGACGCGCAAAGCCCGCGAGATGCCGTACGGCGGGCTTGTCGGTCAGGCGGGCGAGGCCAAGGCCGCCGCCAAGGCACTCGTGGAAACTCGGCGATCACTCCGCGACGGGAAGCCAGCACCGGGATCGCTGTCGTTCGAGTAGCCGCTTGGAAGGACTCGCCGGATGGATGGTCTCTCGATCGATCCCGGAGGGGAAGACTGGAAGCGGGGGCCTGCTCGAATCTTCGGTGCCGGCGTCATGCTTGTCCTCGCCGGTCTCGGTTTCTGGGTGCTCCGATCGCGCGAAGCACGCGAGTCGAAGTGGAATGGGGTTGGAGAGCCGTTGTCGATCGCTGCGATCGCTCAGGCGGTCGGGCGCCCCGAGAGCACGAGCCACGCGGCCATCATGGATGGCACGCTGAGCATCAATCTCGCAACTCCGGCGCAGCTCGAACTCCTTCCCGGGATCGGTCCAGCCGGTGCCGCACGCATCGTGGCTTATCGCGAGCAGATAGGCGGCTTTCGCAATCTCGACGAATTGGCCGGTGTCAAAGGAATTGGAGAGAGGACGCTCGAGCGACTCCGGCCGCTCCTTCGGTTTGATCCGGCGCAGCCGCGAGGCGACCGATAGGATTGGGCGAGCGGTTCATTCTGGCGGCATGGTCGGCGTGGCGCCGAACCGTGGTGCCGAGTCACGCGCCCTGTGAGGAAGCGAGTGCCCGATGCCAGAATCATCGAGACGCTGAAGGGCCTCGCGACGGTGCGAACGCTCTCGGACGCGCTGGCGAAGGGACGCCGCTGCGTCGCGATCGGCAGCGCAGGATCATCGACTGCCTTCCTGTCGGGTGCGATCTCCGAATTGGTTGGCGGCCTCGTCGTGCTCGTGGTCGCACACGCGGACGACGCCGACGAGGCGGTGGACGAGCTGGCCGAGGCGGGGGTCGAAGCGACTCGCCTCCCCGCGATGCAATCGCTCCCCGGCGAGTCCGGAATGGCGATCGATCTGCTGGCCGATCGCTTGAGCGTGGTGCGAGCCGAGTTGGCAGAAGCGGTGGGGGTGCAGCGGCCGCGGGTCATGGTCTGCCCCATCCAATCGATCATGCAGGCCGTGCCAACGCCCGAGCGCCTTCCAGGGCTGATCAGGCGTGTCTCGAAGGGCGATCGGGTCGGGCCTCACGCGCTCGCGAACTGGCTGGAAGCCGCTGGGTACTCCCGAGTCGACGCCGTCGAGGAGCCGGGCGACTACGCGGTTCGAGGCGGCATCGTTGATGTGTTCGTGCCGGCGCTCGGGGCTGCAGGCGGAGCAGATGGCACACCAAGGGGTGCCGGTGGTGGAGGGGTCCGATTCGATTTTTTCGGCGATGAGCTCGAGCGAATCACGGAGATCGACCTTGAGACCATGGGCTCCGATCGCGCGATCCTGTCGGTCGAGCTCGTGTGCGCATCGATGGAAGCCATTCGAACCGACGAGGGGACAGCCCAGTTTCTGCAGCTCCTGCCCGAGAAGAGTGTCGCGATCATCGCCGAAACACTCGAGGTTGTGGAGCAAGGACGAGGATACTTCGAGCGCGTGACCGATTCGAACGGAGTGTTCGGGCCTCCGGCCGTGCTGGCGACTCTCGAGCGACGATTTGCCGTCGCCGAGGTCAACCAGTTCTCGGCTGGCGCATCGCAGGCCGACGCGAGATGCGAACTACCCGTCCGGCCCCTCCAGACTCTTGCCAAGGAGGTTGAGCATGGGCTCGCCGAGTTGGCGGCGATGTCGCGCGATGGCATGCGCGTCATTGTGGCGTGCCAGAACGAGGGCGAGCGGTCTCGCCTCGAAGAACTCATCGAGGCGCACGCGCCGGGCGCGGGGCTGGAGCCGCACGTCGGATACGTGCACCGCGGGTTCACACTGGACGACGATTTGGTTCGTCTTGCCGTGGTGCCATACCACGAACTCCTGCACAGGTTTGGTGTCCGACGCGCAACGAGCGGGCGTGTGCGCTCCACGCGAGCGATGGACACGTTCCTCGACTTTGCTCCCGGCGACTATGTGGTGCACGCGGAGCACGGGATCGCCCGCTATTCGGGGCTGAAGCTGATGAAAGCCCGTGCCCTTCCCGGGCGAGATCTCTTTGCGCCGCTGGAGCAGGAGGAGTATCTCACGCTCGAGTTCGCCGGCTCAGCCAAGCTGCACGTGCCGATCTCACAGATCGATCTCGTCCAGCGGTACATCGGCGGCTTCGGCGGCAAGCCCAGACTCTCCACCCTCGGGGGCACGCGTTGGAAGGCCCAGAAAGACCGCGTTGCTGAGTCTGTGAAGGACCTCGCGGCCGAGCTCCTCCGTGTCCGCGCGGCGCGTGAGCACATGCCCGGGATCGCCTATCCCGCGGACACCTCATGGCAGCAGGAGTTCGAGGACGAGTTTCCGTACGAGGAGACCGAAGACCAGCTCTCGTCGCTCAGCGCAATCAAGAGAGACATGCAGTCCGAGCGCCCGATGGATCGCCTCGTCTGTGGCGATGTTGGCTTCGGCAAGACCGAACTGGCGATCCGGGCCGCGTTCAAGGCGTGCGAATTCGGCAAGCAGGTCGCGGTCCTTGTGCCCACGACCGTGCTTGCCGAGCAGCACGAACGCACCTTCAGGTCGCGGTTTTCTGGGTATCCGTTCCGAGTCGAGTCCCTGTCTCGATTCAAGTCCGACGCGGAACAGAAGGGCACGCTGGAGGCTCTGCGCAAGGGACAGGTTGATGTCATCATCGGCACACACAGGCTGCTCTCGAAGGACGTCGGATTCTCGGATCTGGGGCTTGTCGTCGTTGACGAGGAGCAACGCTTCGGCGTCGAGCACAAGGAGGGGCTGCTGCGCCTCAGACTCACGGCCGATGTGCTCTCGCTCTCGGCGACGCCCATCCCACGCACGCTCCACATGGCGATGCTCGGGATCAGGGATATCTCAAGTCTCACGACGCCGCCCGCGGATCGGCGTGCGATTGTCTCCGAAGTGATCCCGTACAACGAGCGCCGGATCACCCAGGCGATCGCGCGAGAGCTCGGGCGAGAGGGGCAGATCTTCGTCGTTCACAATCGCGTGCACAACATCAGGTCGGTCGCCGACGACATCCGAAAGCTTGTGCCCGAGGCGCGGATCGTCGTCGGACACGGCCAGATGCAGCCCCACGAACTCGAGGAGGTGATGCTGACCTTCATGCGCCGCCAGGCCGACATCCTCGTCAGCACGACAATCATCGAGTCGGGCATCGATATTCCGACCGCAAACACCATGATCATTCTCGATGCCGACCGCTTCGGTCTTGCCGATCTCCACCAGCTTCGGGGCCGCGTCGGACGGTACAAGCATCGTGCGTACTGCTATCTCATGCTGCCGGTCGACAGGCCGGTTCGGGAGAAGGCGCAGAAGCGACTGAAGGCGATCGAGCAGTATTCGATGCTCGGCGCCGGATTCAAGATCGCGATGCGAGATCTGGAGATCCGCGGCGCGGGCAACCTTCTCGGCCCCGAGCAGTCGGGGCACATCGCGGCGGTCGGGTACGACACGTACTGCCGCTTGCTCGACGAGGCCGTGAAGCGACTCAAGAACGAGAGGGTGCCGGAACCGGTGAGCGCGACCTCGATCGAGATCGGCATCGCCGGCCTGATTCCGAAGCCATATGTGCCATCCGACCAGAGACGCCTGGAGATCTACCGCCGCATCGCGACCGTCTCAAGCCATGAGGAACTCACCAAGGTCCGCGAGGATCTTGTGAACGCGTATGGCGAGCCACCACGGGCCGTCGAGCGACTGTTGGATCTGGCCTCGCTCCGGCTCTCCTTGGCTGGGCTCGGCGTGCGAACACTCACGATCCGAGAGAAGGACGTGGTCTTCCGAACGCCAGAACCGGCGGCATTGGCATCGAGGCTGGCGGGAATCCAGGGTGCCGTGACGCCGCTGCCACCAAAGTCCACGGACTCTCTTTCGGAGGTCTACTACCGGCCGCCACCCGCGTACATGGAGGCTGAGACGCTGTTGGCGGTGCTGCGTCGACGCCTGCTTGGCCACGCAGAGGCGGCCTGTGCTCCAAGTGCTTCTCAGGCGATGCCCAAGCGAGTGGCGGGATTCGGGAGTGTGGCGAAGCGACCAGCGGACACGCATCGAGCGGCCGTCAGGAAGCAGTCGCCGAAGCGGCCGGAGGCGTGACCGGCTGCGGGCCCTTTGATCCCGAAGAGTCCATGACGAGCGCAGGAACAACCTCCGAACCCCACTGCTTCGGCTGCCGGCGGGGGCCATCGGGATGATCTCTCACCAGAAGTGCGCGGCACTCCGCATGGGCTTCGGGGTGCGAGGCGTTCTCGGTGGAGATGCGCACTTTCACGATGGCGAACCCCGCGCCCGAGAGCGCATCTCGGAGGCGTTGCTCATTGAACGGGTTGGGGTGCATCTCGTCTCGATAGTCCATCAGGTCCACGAGGAGCCAGACGAGCCCCCCGGGACGGAGCAGCCGATGAAGCTCTCGGAGAACGATGTCGGGGTCATCCACATGATCCAGGCAGTTCTCGATCACCACAAGATCGCAGCATGAATCGGGGAGTGGAACATGTTCTCCGGTCGTCGGGAGAAGCACCACGTGGCCACACTCGTCCGGAATCAGGCCCTCGGTCGTGTACCCGGCGGCGAGCGGATCGACCGCAACCGACCATTTCCATCTGTGCCGACCGAGGAAAGGGTACGGGCCGGAACCGATCTCGACGGCACGAGTGGAATGGCACCACGAGCGGTACGCATCGGGCGTCATGTCCAGCCAGGCCGCGAGCTCGTCGTTGCGGTCTTGCTGCCATCCGCCGTAGACGTGCGGGAACGTCCCGGTCCAACTTGGAAATTGCTCCGGGTCGCGAGCGATGCGTATCCAGAAGCGAAGTTCCTCGAGGTACTTGCGTGTAAGGGCCGCGTCGGGTGTCCCGTCGGGATGCTCTGCGCGTCCGCTCAGACCGCCTCGCCATACGGCGCCGACACGGGGCTTGGTCTGAGCGGTTTGGGCCTCGACCAACCGCCGGATCGTCTCGATGTCCTGATTCTGCGACTCCAGCGTGCCGACCACGTCCGCGAGGGCGGGCCGAAAGAACCGATGGATAAGGCGTTTCAAGGTGTGCTTCATGTCTCGATGACCAGCCCGATCATAGTGTCGGAAGGGTTGCGTGAACGTTGCGCAAAGAGTCCGGGTCGCCCAGTCGCCGCCAATGGGGCGTCGAGGCCCTGCGCTATCATGAACATCCAACGGCACTGCATCGAGCCGTGCACCCTGATGCCGCGGAACGGCGGCCCGTGATCGGAGCCAATCGAGATGGTCGAGCCAAGTGTGCCGGAGCCGAGCGGGTTCGTTCCCCGGAACGATTTCGATGGCCAACTCCAGCGGATCCGCTTGCGTCTGGTCCGAGAGGCAATGGTGGCGGTCGGGATGCTGGAGCACGCGATTGAGGCCCTCTGGATCCTGGATCGCGATGAGGCGGAGGCCGTCCGCGCCAAGGACACCCGGGTGGACCGCGAGGAGATCGCCATCGAGTCGGCTTGCTACCGCCTCCTGACGCTCCAGCAACCGGTGGCGCGGGACTTCAGAGTCATCGCATTCGTTCTCAAGGTCAATCAAGACATCGAGCGGGTCGCAGACCATGCCAGTTCGATCGCCAAGAGCATCTTGGCCATCAGAGGCGGCATCCCCCCCAAGTGGCCGACATCGCTGGAAGAGTTGGCCCATCGCGTTCCTGCGCAGTGCCACGTGCTGCTGAGGGCTGTGGCGGATGAAGACACCGAGCGGGCCGTAGAGATTGTCGAGGGCGACAAGGTCCTCGATGAGATCCATCGGCGACTCTTCGATGAGATCGTGGAGACCATGGATGGCTCTGCGGAGAGTTCCGCGAACGGATTGCTGATGTACCGCATCGGCCGCGAACTTGAGCGTGTGGGGGACTTGATGGCCGCGATCGCGGAGGATGTGGTCTACCTGAGCACGGGGAACATCATCCGCCATCAAAAGCGGATGAAGCAGTCGCCGTCCGGCGGCTGAGCAAGCGTCCCTTTGGCAGCGATCACGGTGTGACACGCCGGATCCCCGGAATCGAACATCCGATGCGAGCGTGTCCTGGCCCCGGTCGCCAGGACGCGGGCGTCATTCGCAGTTGAATCAAGGATGAAAAATGACAACGCCCGGACGCGAGGGTCCGGGCGTTGCGTAATCGTGGCAGTTGGTCGATCTTGTTCGTACGTCACCGCACGAATATCCGCGTGAGCGGACGAGATTGTGCTGACTTGTCCTGCTGAAGATTGCTCTTCGATCCTTCGCTCTTTGAGCGAGAGGCAAGGCAGGTCCAAGGAAATCCCTTAGAAAGGAGGTGATCCAGCCGCAGGTTCTCCTACGGCTACCTTGTTACGACTTCGTCCCAGTCACCGATCTTGCCGTAGACACCACTGAACTGTGGCGGCTTCGGGCACTCCCGGCTCCCATGACGTGACGGGCGGTGTGTACAAGGCTCAGGAACTCATTCACCGGAGCGTAGCTGATCTCCGATTACTAGCGATTCCGACTTCATGCAGGCGAGTTGCAGCCTGCAATCCGAACTGGGGCGCGCTTTTTGCGATTTGCTCCGCCTTGCGGCCTTGCTTCGCTCTGTACGCGCCATTGTAGCACGTTTGCATCCCTGGATGTAAGGGCCATGAGGACTTGACGTCATCCCCACCTTCCTCCGGTTTGACACCGGCAGTCTCGCTAGAGTACTGGCTTGCGCCGAGCAACTAACGATAAGGGTTGCGCTCGTTAAAGGACTTAACCTGACACTTCACAGCACGAGCTGACGACAGCCATGCAGCACCTGTGCACGTTCCACCCTTGCGGGTGTGGCCGAACTTTCATCCGGTTAATCCGTGCATGTCAAGCCTAGGTAAGGTTCTTCGCGTTGCCTCGAATTAAGCAACATGCTCCACCGCTTGTGTGAGCCCCCGTCAATTCATTTGAGTTTTAGCCTTGCGACCGTACTCCCCAGGCGGCACACTTAATGTTTTTACGTCGACCAGAGGCGCGTCAGAGCGACTCCGATCTAGTGTGCATCGTTTACGGCGTGGACTACCAGGGTATCTAATCCTGTTTGCTCCCCACGCTTTCGTGCCTGAGCGTCAGAACAGGCCCAGTCGACTGCCTTCGCCATTGGCGTTCCCATGGATATCTACGCATTTCACCGCTCCACCCATGGTTCCATCGACCCCTACCTGTCTCAAGATCGGTAGTATGCCCTGCTGTTCCCCGGTTGAGCCGAGGGATTTCACAAAACACTATCCGATCCGCCTGCGCACCCTTTAAGCCCAGTGATTCCGATTAACGCTCGGGGCCTCTGTATTACCGCGACTGCTGGCACAGAGTTAGTCGCCCCTTCCTTTGGAAGCGATCAGTGTTTCTACTTCCTGACAGCGGTTTACACGGCGAAGCCGCTTCATCCCGCACGCGGCATTGCTCCGTCAGGCTTTCGCCCATTGCGGAAGATTCGTTACTGCAGCCTCCCGTAGGAGTCCGGGCAGTGTCTCAGTCCCGATGTCGCAGGTCGTGCTCTCACACCTGCTACCCGTCTTAGGCTTGGTGAGCCGTTACCTCACCAACTACCTGATAGGACGATCGCCGCTCCCAAGGCGCCTTGCGGCTTTCCTCCGTAGATCACATGGAGTATTACGCACAGTTTCCCATGCCTATCCTCCACCTCGGGGCACGTTCGATCGTATTACTGACCCTTTCGCCACTCACCATTGCTGGTGCGTTCGACTTGCATGTTTTAGCCATGCCGCCAGCGTTCAATCTGAGCCATGATCAAACTCTTCACTTGAATGCCATTGAACACGTCTTGCGACGCGTCGACTTCAATAGAAGCTGATCCAAACAAACCACCACTCTCGTGATGGCCGGTCTTGCGTGGTCCTTGCGGGCCACACAACGCCGATGCGGCAAACATCGACGATTTCTGCTGACATTCCTTTTCTAGCTTTTGAGGGCTATTGCACGAGAATGCCAGCGTTGAAGGGCTGTGAGGACCTTCAACAGCTAGGATCCGGCGTCGTGTTGGCCTGCCAGGCCTTCCCGCGTGTATGGGAATACGACGCCGCACATTCTCGCGATCGACCAACTGTTCACTTGTCAAGGATGTCGAAACTGCTCCAACGAGTCGGAACAGTCTCGTGCCGGTCCTCAGCGAATCGGCGAGGGGGATGGTAACGCCTGCCTCTTCATGGTCAAGCCGCCGCAATGGTTTTCATGCTCATTCTTTGACGGAATTCTCAAGAGCCAGGCCCGCGACTGTTGGAGAGCGAGGCGACGGCCACCGCTGCTGACCAGATTCTGATCGGCCCTTCAAGGGGCACCTGCTGCCTTGGAAAGGACTTACGGATTGCGCGACACGCCGCGGCGAGCGTGGAGCCCGTTGTTCGGACGTCGTCCAGCACCACGATCAAGCGGGGATGCGGCCTCCTCACCACCCGATTGCGCACTCTGAAGACCCCGGAGACGTTTCGAGAACGATCGCTCGGGACCACCGCCAGTTGCGTAGATCCATGAGATCTCGCCAATAGCCGAGCAAACGCCGCACCACAGGACTTGGATGCGCCACGCGCGATGCAAGCCGTGTGGTCAACGCCCCGTTCAACGAATCGCCTCCGGCTCATGGGCACGGGCACGATCCACACGGTTTGAGGATCGATCGAAGCCGACTCGAATGCTGTCAGGAGTCTGTCTCCCAAACATTGTCCAATCGCCAGGCCGAGCGTGCGGAATCGTTTGAACTTGATGTCTCGAACGATCTCACCCAAGACACCCTCGTACTCGCCGAGACGCACGAAGTGTTCCCACGGCAGCTTGTGGTCGCGGCAGGCGGCACAGCCTTCGCCGTCCGAGGCGTTGGGACCCGACGTGGCTCCGCAACGGGCGCATGCGGCGGCTCGCTCCTCGAGGCTCCAGGGGCTCATGCGAAGGCGCTCTGAAAGTGGGGGACACGAAAAGCCGAGCCATGATCGCTCGATCTCGACCGCCGCCGCTGTCAATCGAGACATTGTGGGGCGGTCGAGCTTCACGCCGGGCCTCACGAACGAAAGGGTGAAAGAGCGGCCCGCACGAGGTCGGCCCTGGCTCCGCGCCGATGATCCTGATCCATCGGGCGCCCGGTCGCTCGCTGCAGGTGCCCCGGCTGCACCAGAAGCAAGAGTGCGTTGGCGACGCGCTCGGGTATCCCTTCGATGAGGCCGAGCACGATTCCCAGACGCAGCGTGCTGAGCAGGTCCATGGATTCCTCGGCAGCAAGCAGGCGTGCATGCGTCAGCACGCCGAGCGCGCGATGCACGCGGTCCTTGATCACCGGGCCGCCCCTCGTCACGAGCATTCGGCGACTAGCTCGTTCATACTCGATGACCTGCGGGATGATCTCGCTTTGCATTTCGTGGAGCAGCAGTTGCTCGGACTTGCCGAGTGTGGTCTGGTTCGAGATCTGATAGAGATCGCCCACCGCGTTCGAACCCTCGCCGTAGAACCCTCGGACGGCAAGCGACATCGCGGCGGCCGCTCGTTTGACCTTGTCGAGCTCGTTGCGCAGACGCAGCCCAGGCAGGTGCAGCATCACGGAGAAGCGAACGCCCGTGCCGACGTTGGTGGGACATGCGGTGAGATATCCAAAGCGACGGTCGAACGCGTAGTCCAGCACGGATTCCATCGCGTCGTCGACCTCATCGGCGAGCGCGAGCGCCTCGGCGAGAGCCAGTCCGCTGCGCAGCGACTGGATGCGGAGGTGGTCCTCCTCATTGATCATGATGGCGAGGCGTTCGGACTGTTGGGCGACCGCGACTCCGCGGGGCTCGTCCGGCCCGCCTTGGCCGCTGTTCAGCTTCCCTCTGGCGTGCTGCTTCGAGATCAGGTGGCGTTCAACCAGGATCGTGCGCTGCTCGGTGGATGCCGTGTGGAGATCGACCCACGCAATCCGCTCTCGCGACGGAATCTCCACGATCCGACGGCGGCAAAGATCGAGGATCTGGCGTCGATCGGCGCGACTCGCTCGCGGCATGAAGGGGAACCCGGCGAGATTCCTCGCCAGCCTCACGCGAGACGAGAGCACGACATCGCAAGCCTGTCCCTCCCCTCGCAGCCACTCCGTGTTGGCCTCGTGAAAGGGCACCTGCCCGTCGCGATGCGCGCTCATGGCTCCTGCTCCGGTCGCGCCGCATCGCCGGCCGCGGCTCGTGAGATCTCGTCGCGGATCATCGCGGCCCGCTCGTACTGCTCATTCTGAACGGCATCATCCAGTTGCTGGCGAAGCAGACCAAGGCGTGCGGCCCGCTCGACAGCATCGCCGAGCCGCGATTCCTGGGAGCCCTCCGTGGCCATTGCCGCGAGCAGACGCTTCGGTCCTTTGCCGACGTGGTGCGTGCCACCCTCATGTGCCCGTTCCAGCAATGGGGTGAGTTGGATATCGAATCGGCGATAGCAGGCGGGGCACCCGAGCAGGCCGGTGTGCTTGAACTCAGCGATCGAAGTGCCGCACGTCTCGCACGTCGGCCCTTGCACGACGGTGACCTTCGCCACGACCGGCGTCGCGGGCGTACCGACGTCCATTCCCGCGCGCTTGGCGCAGACCTCGCAGAGGTGACGTTCCACCTTCTTGCCGGCTCGAATGATGACCTCGTGGATTGTGGCCTCGCGTTCGCCGCAATGACAGAGCATGGAACGGCCCTCGCTGGAATCAGTCTAGCCCGTGATCGGCCGAATGGAGACTCCAACGAGAACGGGCCAGCGCATCGCGCGGGCCCGTGTCATATCCGATTGGGATTTCGATCGCGGCTCAGTCTTGTGACGACAGCTTCTGCTGGCGGGTGTAGCCGTACTTCCGCTTGAGGGCCTTGACGACCAATCCGGTGCGAATGGCCTTGGCCGATGCGGTCACCTTCTGGCGACGCCCATCGACGATGGCGTCGACCGTCTGGAGGTTGGGGTGGAACTTCCGCCGGGTGATGCCGGTGGGCTTCAGACCGAAGCCGCCCTTCTTGATGGCCTGTCCGCGCCACGCGCGACGCATTCCGAAACTAACTTTCTTACCGGTATAGTGGCACTGGGCGGGCATGGGATCACCTCAATCGAAGTAGGGCCAAGACGATAGGCGGGTGCTGAACAGGTGGCAACATCGAGCCGAACCGTCAGGCGTAGGACGGCGTGTGTTCGGTATTTCGATCGTCAGTCGTCCCCCACCGAGTCCGGGCGGAGCGTCAGAATGTCACGAAGCTGTTCGGTGGACAGCTCGGTCAGCCAGCGCTCACCAGAGCCGATGATGTTGGACGCGAGTTCGGTCTTCTGCTCGATCATCTCGTCGATTCGATCCTCGAGCGTGCCCGCGACCACGAACTTGTGCACATGGACTGTCCGGGTCTGTCCGATTCGATAGGCCCGGTCTGTTGCCTGGTTCTCGACGGCCGGGTTCCACCAGCGGTCGAAGTGGAAGACGTGCGTCGCGGCTGTGAGATTCAGTCCGACACCGCCCGCCTTGAGCGACAGGATCAGAATCGGGTGCTGCCCGTCGGCCTTCTGGAACGTATCGATGATGCGCTGGCGCTCGGCCTGGGGCGTGCCGCCGTGCAGGAACAGGACAGCGCGTTTCAACTCATGCTGGAGCATGAGCTGGAGCAGATGGCCCATCTGACGGAACTGTGTGAAGATCAGGGCCTGATCGCCCTCTCCCAGCACCTCATCGAGCATCTCGAGGATTCGAGTCGTCTTGCCCGAGCGCGTGGGATCTGGCGGATGCACCCCATCGGTGTCCTTGAGCAGCTGTGAGGGGTGGTTGCAGATCTGCTTCAGCTTGATGAGTGCGGCCAGCACCAGCCCCCGTCTCTGCATGCCCTCCGCACGATCGACCTCGCCGAGCACACGCTTGACGCAAGAGTCGTAGAGCTGCGCCTGCTCCGCCGTCAGGTGGCTGAACTCCTTGGTTTCGAGCTTCGGCGGCAGATCTGCCACGACGTTGGGATCGGTCTTCAACCGTCGCAGAATGAAGGGCTGCACCAGGCGGCGGAGTTGATCCGTGCGTACCCGATCGCGGTAGCGCTCGACAGGAACGGCGAACCGCTTGCGGAACGACGCCGCGGACCCCAGCAGTCCGGGGTTGAGGAAGTCCATGATCGACCAGAGCTCGCTCAATCGATTCTCAACCGGCGTACCGGTGAGCGCGACTCGCTTGTCGGAGTTCATCGCGCGAACCGCCTGCGCCTGCTTGGCCACGGGGTTCTTGATGCACTGCGCCTCGTCGAGCACGACGCGTCCCCAATGGACTCGTTCCAGCGAGCCGAGATCGCGATGGACCAGCGCGTACGTCGTGATGACCAGATCCGATTCGGCAACCGCAGCGAGCAGGTCCTCGCCGATCTTGCGGTCAACACCGTGATGGATCAGCACGCGTATCGCCGGCGAGAATCGCTTGCTCTCCCGCATCCAGTTGCTGACCACAGACATCGGAACGACCAGGAGCGTGGGGCCCGGCTTCGCGTCAAACTGGCGCTCGTGCAGAAGGAGCGCGAGCATCTGGATGGTCTTTCCGAGGCCCATGTCGTCGGCCAGACACATGCCGAATCCAAACCGTTCCAGGAACGACATCCACGAGAGTCCGCGCTCCTGATAGGGACGGAGCGTGCCCTTGAACTCGGGCGGCGCGAGCAGCGTCGGCACCTGCTCCGAGGCGCCGCCGAGCGCGGACTTGATCCAGCCGTCGAGCTCCATGCCGACGATCGGTACACCGGTCTCGCCGGGGTCGCTCCCGTACGCGACGCGGAGCGCTTCGGCGACCGTCATCGTGCCCGAAGCGTTCTCCTTGATGAAACGCATCGCGGCCTGCACGTCCTCGGGGCGAACCTCGACCCACCGTCCGTTGACGCGAATCAATGGGCTCTTCCGGGCCGCGAGCTGCTCGAACTCCTCGATCGTGAGCGTTGTGTCGCCGAGCGCGATCTCCCACTTGTAGTTGACCAGCGCGGCCATACCAAGTCGCGGCCCGGTCGGCGTCAGCGCGCCACCGGACTCAGCTGCTTCGGGCGACTCCGGCGTCGTGACCTTGAGGCGTGCGCCGATTCGGGCACTCGGGGAGTCCCACCAGTCGGGAACGATAGAGCCGAAGCCCTGCTCGCGCAGCACCGGTTGGATCTCGCGCAGGTACTGATACGCCTGTTTGGTGGAGAGCGCAAGCTCCGAGGGCTCGGTGTCGCCCAGCGCCTTCTCAAGTCGATCGTAGATCCGCGATGCACGCCCGAGTTCTGCGAGCAGCAACTCCTGCGGGCCGTCGAGTCGAAGGCCCTCGATCGTGATGCTCTCGCTTGAGAGCATCCACACGTCCTCGGCGTCGACCATGATGTCCGGGCGGTCAACCGATTGCAGGTGGAACGTCAGCGACCACACCAGATCCTCGGGCGGCGAGGCGAGGTCCGCCAGCGAGGTCGATGCGCCCGGCTCATTGAGTCGCAGGCACAGCCGCCAAGCAGAAGACATGCCGCGCTCGTCCAAACGGCCGATCCAGGTGCGGACTCGTCGCACCATCTCCTGACGCTGCGGCGGCGTTCCCTCAACCTCTCGTTCGGTGCCGAGCAGTCCGCGAAGCCAGCTGACGTGCGGGTCGATGGCGTCGCGGCCCTCGATCGTGTCGGCCATCGTCTCGCGAATCAGCGCCGTCCGCGAGCCGTTGTCGACGATCGATGCGACGTATGACTCCAGCGTTTTCCAAGGATCGTGAGCGAGAGAATCGACCCCGGCTCGAGCGATCGGCGGCATCGACCGGAGCACGGCCTCGCAACGAACGACCGTGGCCTCGTCGGCCATCCACGGCAGCCATAGCCCCGTCAGTTCACCTTGGGCGTCTTGAGCCAGCATCGGGACCACGCGCTGCTGCGCCAGGAGATGGCGAGCGAGGCGATCGGCCAGAAGCCAGAATTCCGGGCTTCGTCCCGGGGCGACTGGTCTCGTCAGCCCCATCGCGTTGACGCCGCTCATCGCGCTCTCTCCCGCGTCGAGCAAGCCCTCGAGCGCGAGGCGCGCCGAACTCGGCGCGATCGACAGACACGCGACCTTGTACTCGCCGAGTCCTTCGGGCGTTGGCTCCGGAGCGCTGACTTCATGGGCCAGACGAGGACTGGGCGCGGGATTTGCCGGCGTCCCGGGGGTCGTCGGAAGGCGGATCGAGAGCGAGCCGGGTGTCGACTCGATTCCTGCACGGTTCAGGATCGGCGCAAAGACGCTCGCCAACGTCTGTGACGAAGCGGCGAATGGGTGATCCGGACCCGTGTCCGACGCGCCCGATCCGGCCTGCGCGGAGTTGTGGGATCGCCACATCGCCGCGTCTTCCGCCCACAGGCGAAGCTCACCATCACAAAAGGTCGCGTGTGCGACCAGCATCGGCTCCATCCATCGCTCCCGTCCGAACAGGCAAAGACCACCGCCAGAGCCAAGAACGCTCTACCACCTTGTGCATCAATGGGAGCGCAGGGACTCGAACCCTGGACCTACGGCTTAAAAGGCCGCTGCTCTACCGACTGAGCTACACTCCCGCGCACTTGCGCAGGGTGGACTTTAGGTACCCATTCGCTCCCTCGGCGGCTACGACGTTCGGGCTTCCGGCTTCGATGCTCCCGACCCCTTCTCAAAGCCGCGCGCTCCGTACCTCGCGTCCAGGAGTGACAGCAGCAATTCGGCGTGCCTTGCGCTCGCGCCCTGATTCGCAAGAATCGACTCGCGACCGCGATCGGCAAGCTCTTGGCGCTCCTTCGCTTGGGCGATCAGGCGAGCGATCGTCGGGCCAAGCGTCTCCGGTGTCGCGCGAACCAGCCCGCCACCGGACTCGAGCGTCGACACGATCTGGGCAAAGTCACTGACGGCCGGACCAATGATCGTCGGTTTACCGAGGGCGATCGGCTCGATCGGATCCGAGCCGTGCAAATCCCCGAACGATCGGCCCACCACAACCACATCGGCAAGGGAGTACGCCATTCTCAGTTCGCCGATCGTGTCGAGCAGGAATCGATCCGCGCCCGGTCTGGCGAGCCTTCGAGATCGGCGCACACACGCCGGCAGCGCGCGGGCCGCGTCGTCAAAGCGCTCGGGTCGGCGGGGCGCACAGAGCAATTGCACGCCGCTCGGACACGAACGATGCAAGAGGTATTCCTCACCCGGGCCGGTGCTCCCAGCCACAATCAGCGGGCGGGCTCGATCGATTCCGAGTTCCGACGCAAGCAGGTCCGCGCCGGGGACGTGGTCCTCGATCCGCGCAGCGTCCCACTTCATCGAACCGCTTACGAGGCAACGCCCCGGATGGACGCCCATCTGCTCGAAGCGGGAGGCGTACTCGGCGTCCTGCACGGCCGCAAACTCGAGCGAGCCGAACATCCGCCTGAGGAACCGCCGGATCCTGCGGTAGCCCTTGAATGACCGCTCAGAGAGTCGTCCGTTGATGACGCCGACATGAATCTTGCGCCTCGCACACGCGTCGACGAAGTTCGGCCACAGCTCAAGTTCAACGAGGGCCACAGCGTCTGGCGTCGTCGCGTCAAGGAATCGGCGGACGGCCCAACTCGCGTCGAGCGGATACCGCCGCACGTGACAGATCGATCCGAACAACTCGATCGCGCGTCTCAAGCCGGTGTCTGTCGAGGCCGTGACGACGAGGTCGCAGTGGGGGGCGAGCAACGGGACGAGGTGACGGAGTGCGCCGACCTCTCCCACCGACACGGCATGGACCATGAGCCGCGGGCGATCAGCGGGAGGCAATGGAACGATCCGACCGAACCTCTCCGGCCAGCCGCCGCGTGCCTTTCTTGCCCACCACGGCGCGGTCACGACGGCGGTCAGCAGATAGATCGGATCAAGAAGATTGGCCATCGAGGAGATACCGGCGACAGGAGCGCGGACGTGGCATCGACGCGGAACCGAGAAATGGGCGGGCAGGGACTCGAACCCTGGACCCCTCGCGTGTAAGGCGAGTGCTCTGGCCAACTGAGCTACCCGCCCCATTGTTCGGTGGCGTTACAGTATCGCTCTGGTTGCGGGCGCGCCGGCCATGGCCGACCCGTCCGGGGCGTATTCCGGATTTGGGCCCTTGGGAGTGATGCATGCCGAGTCCTGTCCCGAATCCTCTGCCCGTCCCGTGCCCAGTCGCGAGGGAGGGAGGGAGCGCGGCACTCGAGCGCATCCGAGGCGTGATGGCCGACGCGGGATTCCTGCAGAGCGATGTGACCGAACAGCTGGATCTCCCGTCGATTCTCGCGCTCGCAACCAAGACACGCTCTGAGCTGCTCGCGCGAGCCGCTGGCGACACCGCGAGGGATGTGCTGATCCGCCTCTTCACGCTCGCCGAACCGGTGGATCCGGATACCGTCGCCTGTGCGCTCGGCGCGTCGCTTCGCGACGACTTTCACAGTTTCGGATTCATCCGTCTCGCGAACGGTGGCGACCGTGCCACGGTCAGCATCACCCCGGTCCGAGGTCTGTGGATCGCCAGCGACATCGCCAAGTCCGGGGAATTGCGACCAAGCGATTTCGTCATGGGCATTGGCACCAGCACCCAGACACTCGACACGCTGACCGTTCGGCGCAGATGCGATCGTGCCCTCGATCTTGGCACGGGGTGCGGCTATCACGCCCTGCTCGCTGCGGTTCACGCCGAGACAGTGATCGGAACCGATATCAACCCGCGAGCCATCCGCATGGCGACCTTGAACGCCGCGATCAATGATGTTTTGAACGTTCAGTGGCGACTCGGGAGCTTCTACGAGCCCGTTTCGCGCGAGACATTTGATCTGGTGGTCAGCAATCCTCCATTCGTGATCTCTCCTGAGAACGCGCACGTCTATCGGAGCGCCGGGATGTCCGGCGACGGCGTCACGGAGACGGTCGTTCGCGGAGCCGCGCAGTCTCTCAATCCAGGCGGCATCGCGCAATTCCTCTGCAATTGGGCTCACCTCAAAGGCACCGATTGGCACGACCGACTCGCCGGATGGGTCGAGGGGAGCGGATGCGACCTGCTCGTGCTCCGTTCCGAAACGCTGGAGGCGGACGAGTATGCCGCGTATTGGGTGCAGCACACGCGAGAGGAATCGTCCGAACCGCTCGCCGAGCGTGTCAATCGGTGGCGAGCCTCCTATGCGGAGCTCGGCATCGAGGCCGCGAGCATCGGCCTTGTGCTCCTCCGCAAGCGGATGAACGCCAGCGACAGCCCATGGGCTCGGTTCGACGACGCGCCCCGGAGCATGCTCGGCGGCGCGAGTGCGGCGGTGCTTCGACGCATCGAAGTCGAGGACGCGCTCCAGGATCTGTCGGACGCTGAGCTGCTCAATGCATCGCTGCGCATCTCGAATGCGGTCAGGATCGAACACACGTTGCGCCCGACCGACGGCGGCTGGGGGATGGAGCACGCCTCGGCGCGACTCGTCGAAGGCCTTGCATACGCGACCGGAACGGACGAGGGTGGGATGCACATACTGATGCAATCTGATGGTTCGACGCCGCTCCGGGCCATTCTGATGCAGCTCGCGCCAAAGCTCGGTTGTCCCTTCGATGAGGTCGCGCCAACGATCCTGTCCATGGTTCGGTCAATGGTTCGGCGTGGCTATCTCGATCTCCCCGGTTCGGGTTGATCGGAACCGCCGGTGGTGCCCACCATCTCGCCGTTCGTGTGGGTTCTTGGGCGTATCCTTGGCTCCATGCCACGCGCCTGCACTGTCCGAGACGTCGTGATCGCCGAAGGCGAACCGCTCGCCATTATCGCCGGCCCATGTGTGCTCGAGTCGCTCGACATGGGCCTCGCGATCGCGGGCCTGCTCTCCAACGCGTGCGCCGAAGTCGGCCTTCCTTACGTCTTCAAGGCGTCTTTCGACAAGGCGAACCGATCGAGCGTCTCATCGCCCCGGGGGCCGGGGCTCGAACGCGGGCTCGATTGGCTCGCGCAGATCGCGAGCGAGATCGATGTACCGGTGACGACCGACATCCATGATCCAAGTCAGGCGGACGCCGTGGCCCGCGCCGTCGATCTCATCCAGATCCCGGCCTTTCTATGTCGACAGACCGACTTGATCGCGTCCGCAGGAGAGGCCGCTGCCCGCCACGGGCGTGGCGTCAACGTCAAGAAAGGTCAGTTCCTCTCGCCGGCCGAGATGCGCGGCCCCGTGAAGAAACTCGCAGAGAGCGGCTGCGACAATGTCATGCTGACCGAACGGGGGACCTTCTTTGGCTACCACCGATTGGTCAACGACTTCGTCGGACTCGGCGACATGATGGCGATCGATGTCCCCGGTGGCTCTCCACCCACATGCTTCGACTGCACGCATTCCACGCAGCTACCCGGCTTGGGCGAGCAGACTGGTGGCCGGCGCGAGCATTCGCCTCTGCTGGCTCGGGCGGCGGTCGCTGCCGGCGTCAATGCGCTCTTTCTTGAGTGCCATCCCGAGCCCTCGCGATCTATGAGCGACTCCGCCACCGTGATGTCGCTGGCAGACGTTCCCGACCTGCTCACCATGGTCTCCCGGATTCGTCAGGCGACCGCTGGAAACGAGTGAGTCTCGGGTGCCGAGCATCATGGCCTCCCGGCCAACAAACAGGGCGAGCCGATGAGGACTCGCCCGTCAAGACTACAAGATGTGGACCGACTTCAGTTCGCGGCGGCCTTCAAGTAGGCCGGGCGAGGCGCGGCAGCATCCAGCGGATCGACGTGCACCGTACGGCCGCGGAAAACGATCTTGCCCAGTCCGACCGAGAACAGCGTGTCGTCCGAACCCTTCCGGACGAGGAAGCCGGGCTTGATCGGAGTGCCACGCTGACGCACGATGATCGCGCCGGGCTTGGCAATCTCACCGCCGTACAGCTTCACGCCCAGGAACTGAGGGTTCGAGTCGCGGCCGTTCTTTGTCGAGCCTTGGCCCTTCTTATGCGCCATGGCGGAACTCCTGGCAAGGCAAACATTTCTGTTCAATCCATCGGCGAACGCGCACGCGATCGACGATCCCGATCCTCTTCCGACCGGGCCGAGATAATAGGCGGGGCGACTCGAGGGGTCCAGATGGGCTTGGGAGCGGCCCGCATCGGAACTACCGCATTACCCATTCGTCCGTGAGAAGCTCGATCGGGCGGCTGGTATCAAGCACGAGGTTGCCGGGTGTGGCATACCGGAGGGTCCGCACCTTGCGGAGCGTCTTCCGGACCCGTTCCCCGGTCACGGCGTCGGTGACGATCACTGGCTTGCTTTCCCCGCTGAATCCGGCCGCGTAGACCGTGAGTCGATCTGTCAGCAGGTCGGGGAGTGGCCAGATCACGACGCCGTCCTTGGCGTTCTCCGGACCCTGTTGCAGGGTGCCAAGGATGCCAATCTGGTCTTGGATGAACTCATTGTCGAGCAGAGTCACAATCCGCGCGGTCACCGAGGCGGGGACGTTCTGTCCCGATCGAACGATCACGCCTTCCCCGGTCGCGAGGTCGAATGCCGGCACAAAGGGAAGGTCCTGCCCGGTGTTGTTTGTGACCCGATAGGTCAAGAACGCATAGGCCCGAGGTTCCCCCGGATTCGAATCAACCGAGATCAGCCGAAACTCGTTCGGTCGAAGATCGAGCTGCCAGCGCGTCGGGATCGGGTCGGGCTCGGGAGCGAGCGCGCCCATGGCGAGGGCGGCAATCACAACGGCCAACAAGGCAAACGGTCGAAGAACGTATTGTGTCATGGGAGACGCTCCGGATCAGAGGGCGAGTAGTCTAGTGTACGACGCCGGGGCGTCAATTGGATCCACTCCAGGCGGCAACAGGGCGGCGTGAGCGTGTCTGACATCTCCAACCCGGCAGTCCGAGGCCCCGAAAGGCTCCAAGGACCACGACGAACCGATGGTGCCGCCCGGCTCGCGGGAGTGCCGGCGCGCGAGCGTGCAGGAGACCGTCGAACGCTTGATGCGTTCAGCAAGCTCGGCATCCCGCTCGACTGGATGTGGGGGACTTTCGATGTCCCGGGCCACGGGCGTGAACGCGTTCGGCATGCGACGCTCGTCGTTCCGGGATCCGGCAAGACCGCGATGGTCTTCCTTTCCTCGCCCGAGGGCGATGGCTCGCTTGGCTTGATCGACGGGCAGGTCGAGGAGCTGGCGAGGTCGATTCATGAGGCCTGCGACTGGGTCGCGCGAGAACACGGCTCCGAGATCCACTTGATCCAGGCACTGCCATACCCCGACGATTGGTGGGCGATCACTGCCTGCGAGAGAGCGGGCTTCACGCGATTGGGGGATCTGATCTATCTGAGGGCCGACCTGAGTCGTGTGGAAGAGCCGCAGCCCCATGCTGCCGAGACCGCCCCCCCCGGTATCGAGATCCGAACACTCCAAGACGATCGCCGAGCGCTCAAAGACCACGCGTCGCTCCTGATCGAGACTCTCGATCGCACGTACGAGGACACGCTGGATTGTCCCGAGCTCTGTGGCTTGCGCGACACATCAGACGTGCTGGATTCGCATCGGCTCGCTGGCGAATTCGATCCTCGGATGTGGTTCCTGGCATTTGAAGGCCAGCGTCCTGTCGGGTGCGGGCTTTTCTCGCGTGCAAAGGACAAGCCGAGCGTTGAACTCGTCTATCTCGGCGTCGCCCCGGAGGCCCGCAAGCGCGGCCTGGCCCGGCACTTGATGGGGCTTGGCCTCCGTGCGGCTCGCGCCGCGAGCGCCACCGAGGTGACGTGCGCCGTGGACGCTCGGAATGCGCCGGCCATCACCCTCTATGACGGGTTCGGGTTGCACGAGGTTGGTCGCCGTGTCGCGCTCGTGCGCTCGGCGCGTGCCGTCCCTGGGCCGCTCTCGCGAAGTTGAGCGGGCGCGAGCACTTCCGAGAGTGCTCGCTCGTTTTGCACAGCCCGCTGTGGGGAAGTGTTCGCTTGGCGTGGACAACTTTTCTCGTGACGCGCAAGTCGCGGTATGTGAAGCATGAACGCGCATTCATGATGAATCGGGAACAGAGCCGCCCTTGCTGATCGGTGTCGGACACACTATCTTTCGCCCCGCTGATCAAGGACTCGATCGGCATCCACACCGCATGTGAGGCGGACAGTCACGACCAACCGGCGCGCCGTCAGGCTCGCCGGCGGATGCGGCTCGCTCGCCCTGTCGGCCATGTGTACCCGGCACGGATCGCCATCAGTGTTTCAGGCGCCGATCGGCTTCTGAGGCGGAGCGTGCCTCATTCGCACTTCTGCTCAGGGACGGTCGGATCCAATGGCGGGCTTGCTCACGGGGCGTGATCGCTCAGGGACGAGGTGCGAGAGTGGGAACAGCTCACGCAGCAGAACGCAGCCGGTCATCACCAGACAAGGGCGTGGGAGAAGGCAGCCGGAAGGCGGGTGCCGTTGAGCGCATACTCGGAACCCTCGGGCGTGAGCATGGGGAGCGGGAGATCGGTCGATACTTTGCACAGCAGACCCGGATCATGACCGACGGCGATGGCGTCGAAGTCACGGTTCCGACCGAGTTTGCTGCGGGTTTCCTCGATCGACGCTTCGGACGTTCGCTCCGCGAAGCGGCCCGAGAGGCACTTGGCTCTGAAGACGCCACGGGTGTTCGCTTCCGTGTCGATCAGTCCGCGTTCCGAACCGAGTCCACAGACGCTGACCGGAGCGAGCGTGCCGCTGATCAGGTCGCGCCCGAGTGCCGTCAGCGTGCCCGTGACGGCGCCCCTGTTGTTCACGCGCCCCCCCGAATGGACGATCGGCGCGAGCAGTACCGATTTGACACGTTTCTGGTCGCGGAGAGCAACCGAGTTGCGCACGGCGCCGCAGCCCAGCTCGTCGATTCTGACGAGGGTCGCCATGCTCCTCTCTTTCTCCACGGCCCCTGCGGCGTCGGAAAGACACACCTCATCCACGGAATTGCGCAGCGATTCCGTGAGCGACATCCCGGCGCTCGCGTCTGTGTCACAACCGGCGAGGCGTTCACGCAATCGTTCATCGCATCGATTCGCGGCGGATCGATCGAGCAGTTCCGTCGCGCCCATCGCGGGCTCCACCTGCTCTGCATCGACGATGTCCACCTGATCGCGGGCAAGAGCGCAACCCAGACGGAACTTCTCCACACGTTCGATACGCTCAATCTCGAGGGTGCTCGCATCATTCTCGCGTCGGATTGCCATCCGCGTCAGACGGTCTCGCTTGGTCAGGCGCTCGCGTCGCGATTCATGGCCGGAGCCGTGATCCGAATCGACCCGCCTGACGCATCGCTCTGCGCAAGGCTCGTGGCCCTTCACGCTGCCCGGCGCGGGCTTGCGCTCGAGCCGGGCACAGCGGAGGCGATCGCATCGCGGGTCGCGTCGATTCCCGGGCGATCCGCTCGCGACATCGAGGGTGTCATCGCCCAGATCGAAGCGGTGTGGCGCACCATGCCGGAACTCCGGTCGCCGACCGGCGGCATCGGCATGCACATCGTCGATCGAGCCATGGGATCGAGCGGCGTCGGCCCGCGCATCTCGCCGCGACACGCCGTCACGCCGGAGCGTGTTGTGGCGGCCACCTGCTCAGCGCTCGGCGTGACAAGCGGGGAAATGGGTGCGAAGGGTCGGCACCCGCGCGTCGTCTTTGCTCGTGCGGTCGCGGCGTACCTCTCGCGAGAGCTCACCAACGCGAGTTATCCGGAGATCGCTCGGGCCATCGGCCGTCCCACGCACTCCACGATCGTTGCAGCGGACAAGAAGCTCCGTGTTCGGTTGGAGGTGCCGCACGGCGTCTCTCTCACCGAGGAGTTCGCGGGCCTTACCGTCAGAGGTGTGTGCGCGAGAATCGCAGAGGACCTCGCGCGTCCGGGATTCTCGTCTGCCGGCGCTGCATGTCGCAGATAGCCCCCCGGTCTGTACGGCCTGCGAGCGCGGAGAGGAGCGCGGCGAGCGTACGCTGGGGGAGTCTCGTGCCGCCGACCGATGAGGAGGGTCGATGTCCGACCAAGAGATCCCACTGAGCCGTCCAGATATCACCGAACTCGAAGAGCAGGCGGTGCTGTCTGTACTGAGGTCCGGGCGCCTGTCGATCGGACCCGTCGTTGAGCAGTTTGAGTCCATGGTGACCCAGCGCTGCGGCACGCGCTTCGGAGTTGGTGTTTCTTCGGGGACCACCGGGCTGCACCTGGTGATGCACGCGATGGGCATCAAGCCGGGCGACGAGGTGATCACAACGCCATTCTCGTTCATCGCCTCCGCAAACTGCATCCTGTACGTCGGCGCGACGCCCGTCTTCGTTGACATCGATCCTCGCACGCTCAACATGGACCCGGCCCAGGTGGAGCGTGCGATCACGCCTCGCACGCGCGCCATCCTCGCCGTCGAGACATTCGGCAATCCCGCGATGATGGAGCAGTACGCGTCGATCGCCGCGAGGCACGAGATCACCCTGATCGAAGATTGCTGCGAGGCGCTGGGTTGCTCGTTCCGGGGCAGGCCGGCCGGATCGTTCGGCCGTGTCGGTGTCTTCGGCTTTTATCCCAACAAGCAGATCACGACAGGCGAAGGCGGCATGATCGTGACCGACGACGAGCGTCTCGCCGACATGTGCCGTTCGCTCCGCAACCAGGGCCGGCCAACGGGCAAGGCCGATGGCGCGGTCCAGGGCTCCGCCGGGTCGTGGCTGCGTCACCAGCGTCTGGGGTACAACGCCCGCATGAGCGAGGTCCAGGCCGCGCTCGGTGTCGCGCAGATGACGCGCCTCGACGAGATCATCCGCGCTCGCAACCAGGTGGCCGATCTCTATATGCGCCGCCTCGCAGGCAACTGCGACCTCATCATGCCGACGATCGATCCGGGCGTCGCGATGTCGTGGTTCGTCTTCGTGGTCAGGCTCGCAACCGGTTTCACGCTCGAGGAACGCGATCGCGTCATCCGCGCGATGCGGAATCACGACGTCGGCGCCGCGGATTACTTTCCCTGTATACATCTCCAGCCGTTCTATCGAGAGCGATTCGGATTTCAGCCGGGCGCATTCCCCATTGCCGAGTCCGTCAGCCAGCGCACCATCGCATTGCCGTTCCACAACCGGCTGAACGAGAGAGAGGTCGATCTCGTTGCGCAGACGCTGGAACTCATGCTGACGCGCGAGAACCTCAAGCGAGGGTGATTCAGCGCGGCACGCCGCTCGGGATCGCGGCCGTCTGCGCGGATGGCGTTTCAGCAGGCGGTGGCGCGATGCGAGCGAGGGCGATCCGGTGTCGGTCGCTCCGGGATCGCGCCTGGATGAGCCGGGTGCACGCGATCAGCGACGAAGCCCAGTCCCACGGTTGCTGATATGCCAGGTAGCGTGGTTGCCACTCCGGATGGAACTTGCTCTTGAAGCGGAGCAGCCCCTGATAGTTGTAGAACCGCTCCGCACGCTTCGAATAGGCGTGCAGAAGCCGCTCCGCGTACCTTGAGCGGCGCCACGTCCCAACATCGCTCAGCGGCGCGCCGCCGAGACTGAACGTGGCGTACCCGCGATCGCTCAGTGCCTGGATCGTTTTGAGAATCAGGAACTCCATGAGGTTGTCGACTGTTCCGGGAACGTATCGCATGAAGTCCAGCGTCGCCGGACCGGCGGGACGTGTGACAAGCAGGTTCGCGAACGCAACGATCGACCCGTCACTGTTCCTGACCACAGCGACAGGATTCCGCTGGATGTACCACGCCGAGAAGCAGCACGCGCTGAATTGGAGCTCGCGCACGCCCTTGCCCGAGAGCCACGCGTCGCTCACATCACGCAGGCGATCGATCGTGCTTCGATCAACGGGCGGCTCCAGGATCTCGTACCTGAAGCCCGCCTTCTCCACTTCGCGCAGCGTCCGCCGGAACGCCGCGTTTTTCCCTCCCTGGAGCGTGAAACCGCCGAGCCCGACGATCGCTTCCTCATTGATCTTCAGGAAATGGAACCCGAAATCGTGCAGGTGGTTCATCCACGCTCCGGAGATGGTGGAAAACACAACGTCGACATCCATCTCTTCGACGAATCGAAGAAATGCGCGTATCAGATCCGCTGGCTCAACCTCCGGACCCAGTTCCGGATCCTTGAACACAATCAACTTGTCACCGCGCCGCTGATACAGCACGACGCCCGAGAGCGTGCCGGGATTCGGTTCCCAGAGCCAAACTCCCTTGTCCATGCCGCCCACGAGCAGCGCATCAGCCGAGAGCGCGTGATCGCGAAAGAACTGTTCCGCCCGGCTCACCTCGTCTGCCCGAGGCGTCACCCAGAGCCGTGGCGGGCGCATTGCCTGTCGAAGCCCCACGACCAGCGACGTGATCCCAAGGAGCACGCTCGCGCGCAGGAACCGGCTCGCTTCGGCGCGATCCGCAAATGTGACCCAGAGCTCATGCCGGTATGCGATCCGATCGAACGCCGCCAGGCCCGCGACAAGGAAGAACGCCAGCGAGCCGACGCCAGCCGCGAGGGCCAGCTCCCAGCCGATCGGAGCCCGCCCCTTTCGAGCGAACGCGCCGCGCACGCCGAAGAGGAGCACGAGGAGGATGAGAGACGACGCGCTCTCCTCGATGTCGCCGCCCTTGAGGGGATGCGCGATCGCGGACGCCGCGAGAAACGCGAGCGTCGAGATGTACGCGCTGCGATAACCTCGCAGCAGCCCCCGGACGAGGAAGAGCATCATCACCGCGGAGAGCGCGGCGAGCAGGTGAGAGACCTCGATCGCGCCGAGTGGCACAACACGCTCCAGTGTGTGGAGCCGGGGTCGTGCAGCGGGTGTCGCCGCACTCAGCAGCAGGAGCATCGCGTTGATTGCCACAGCGCCGACCACGATCCGGCGTTGCCACAGCCGAGTCCGCGCCGACTTCATCGCCAAGTATGTGTACGCGACCGCCAGCGAGACCGCCCAGGGCAGGACATAGAAACCCGCGCGAAAGACCAGAATGGCCGCAATCGCCGCGCTGTGAGGCTCGCCGAGCAGCGCGAAGCCCTTGAACCAGACCGCGTCTGCGCTCCCCAGCCCGCCGGGCATCATGCTCGCAAGCCCCGCGAGCTGCCCGGTGAGAACGGTTCGGCCGGCGTCGGTTGGAACCAGATCGATCCCAGCCGCTCGGACAAGGAGCATGAACGAAAGAAGCGTGAGACCCCAATCCAAAAACGAGATGGATGCCAGCCGGACCAGAGGCAGCTCGTCGAGCTCCTTCCCGTACTGATGCCGGCGAAGAATCGGCACGGCGACCCGCCCGGCCGCGACCGAGACGACAACCGCGCCGACGAGTGCAATGACCACTCTTGGAGCGAAGGACAGCCCCGGAATCCAGATCGCGATGAGCCACGAGGCCAGCCCAGAGGTAGAACCGATCGCGTGACCGACAAATCCGCGCGCAATCTCCGGACCGGTCAGCCCGGCCTGGCGGTACGCGAGCAAGCGGAGGGCGGGGCCGCCGAGCGGACCCATGGAGATGAAGTTGGTCCATCCGAAGAACACCGAGCCGAGCAGCCAGCGTCCCCGGAATCGGAGCTTGCCGGCTGCTCCTCGCGGGAACGCGACCGCATCGTAGAGTCCCATCACGAAGACTGCCAGAAACGCGGTACCCACACCCATCGCCACGAGTCGCGAGTCTGCGTTCGTCATCGAACGGCGAACGGCGTGGATATCAAGCGAGTGGATCTCGTGCCACACCAGCGCGAGCACACCAATCGGAAGCCCGATCTGCAGGGTGAGGCGCCCGATCTGCCAGATGTGGGCCAGGGGTACCGTCGAAGTCTCCGGCATCGGAGGGGCGGCCTCCCCGCCATCGACGGGATGTTCACTCAATTGATTCCTCTCATCTGCTTCGGCCCCAAATCGCCGGCCCCACCCCTAGAACAGGAACCAGAGCAGACCGATGAACAGGATCGTCGCAACGCTCATGAGCACCGCGGCGCTCTGGTCCGAGCGTTTGATCGCCCGCCGGTCGAGGTAGTATCGACCGTCGCCTGTCGCGACGAGCAATCGCTTCCGCACGGCCTTTGAGACCGCCTTCATCGGAACGCCGAGACTCGCGGGCTTACGGCTCGTCTCAACCGAAAACGCGTCCACCTTCTCAAACGCCGCGACGGCGTTCGGTCGGGTGAGGTGTATGGCGATGAGCGACGCCGGATACATGAGCACACCGATACGGAATGGCATCGAATGACTCCTGGGGTACATGATTTGTACACCTGCACGGAGCATCGTGTGCATCGAACGAACGAGAATCCGAGGGCAGCCGTCACACACTTGCGTGCGTAGATCTGTCCAAGCCACAATCGGTCGTTTCCCGATCGTTTGGCGTACGCGACCAGCAGCGAGCACCGTCCTACTCTCTTGATCCGGCCAGAGGGATGCGCCAAACGATGCGATTGCCCGGCAGACCAGAGCCTCAGCCCACCAAGAACCCCCGCAAAGTACGGGGCGGCGTTCGACTTGCGCGAGATCGTGCCTCGGACGCGTGGGCCGCCCAGCGCTGGCTCCGTGTGATGGAACAGCACGCCGAGCCCGCCGACCAGTTGGAAGGACTCGAGTACGCCCGGCTCGGCCAGACGCGGCGACTCGATCACGGATCAGGGTTTGTGGAAGGGCTTGTGCAGGGCCGTATGCCACGCGCCTACCAGGCACGCCTCACCGTCACCACGTTTGTCGACGAACAGATTAATAGCGTGGTTGGTGCCATGGCCGACTCGGCCGTCTATGCCGCGAAACTCCTGTCGCGCGAGCTTCCCCCGAACGTCGAAGATGTCTTCGGGCCCATCGGACTGAAACTCTTCCCCTCGGTCGCGGACGACATCAAGGTTTCCTGCACCTGTGGCCATACGGGCTGGTGCAAGCACGCGTGCTGCGTCGCCCAACTCGTGGCCGATCGGCTTGCGGGCGACCCGACACTGATTCTGGCCCTTCGTGGCGTCCCCATGGACGAACTCGTGGAGCGGCTTCGCCAGCTCCGTGCAAGGCCCGACTCGGTCCACGCCTCTCCACTCCCCGTCTACAACCCGCACGCGCCCCGCGGAGCCGCCGAACTGGCCGGATCACTCCAAGAGTCGATCGGTACGTTCTGGGAAGGCGAGGGTGATGTTGGGCTGATGGACCTGCCCATCGAACCGCCTGCGGTCTCGCATCCGCTGCTTCGCCGACTCGGTCCGAGCCCGTTTCAAGGGGCTTCATTCCCCCTGGTGGGGCTCCTTGCCACGTGCTGCGAGGTGATCTCGTCTGAGGCGATCCGCCAGCGATTGCTCACCGAGCCAGACACTTCCGCGAACGGAGATGCCACGGTTTCCGACGACGCGACGAGCGATGAATCTGCCGTTTGACCCCGGCGTGCTGCTCTCTACGATTGACAGTTCGGAGCCGGTCGCGACGGACGCGGGAACCCCCGCCGAGGCGCGTCCATGTGCTCTCCATCGCGGCGATGGACGGTGCAGCTCCCGCCCGGATTCCTCCGGGCACTCATGCCGCGGCCGCTCCTTCGCCCCGGGATGTCACCGGGGGACGGCGGACCGCGATTCGGTCCACCGTTCCGTCCGACGTTTCGGGCGGCGAGAACAAGGAGTTCGCGGCGAACGCTGAACCGGGCCGTCATGCTTACCCGGTGGTGTAATCGGCAGCACAACAGATTTTGGCTCTGTTTGTCCTGGTTCGAGTCCAGGCCGGGTAGTTTCCCTCGATTACGCCTCCCGCATCCGACCACCGGTTCAGCGAACGTCGTCCAGTCATGGCGGCGATCCCGAAATCCAACCCCGAGCGCGGCGCGCCGGCAGCGGTGATACTCGCCGCGGGCAAAGGCACGCGCATGAGGTCAGACCTGCCGAAGGTCGTCCACCCCGTAGGTGGTCGGGCGATGGTCTGCGCTGTGGTCGATGCGTGCCGGGAGGTGGGTTGCGAACGGATTGTGGTCGTCGTCGGCTACAAGCAGGAACTCGTTCGCGATGCGCTGGCTTCCCACGCCGGGATTGAGTTCGCTGTGCAGTCGGAGCAGCTCGGCACGGGCCACGCCGTGCGTTCGTGCGAGTACCTCTTCAGCCGCGAGAAGTCCGAGCCCGGACACGATGCTTTCGTGCTGTGCGGCGACGGCCCTCTCATCCGCTCGTCCACGCTGCGAACGGTTCTCGGGCGTCATCGTGCGTCGGAGGCTTTCGCGACGCTCGCAACCTCGGTCATCGACGATCCCACCGGATACGGCCGAATCGTCCGAGATGGCGCGGGTCGATTCGCCTCGATCGTGGAGCAGAAGAACGCCACCGCGGCCCAACTCGCGATCCGCGAGGTCAATCCGAGCTACTACTGCTTCGACGTGCAATCGCTCTTTGGGGCTCTCGCTCGTGTCGAGCGCAACCCCGTGAGCGGCGAGTACTACATCACGGATGCTCCATCGCTCCTGCTCGCCGATGGACGGGCCGTTGAGGTGATCGACGCCGTTCCGCCGTCGGATGTGCTCTCCATCAACACGCTCGAGGACCTCGCGAACGTCGACCGGATTTTCAGCGCCAGGGTCGGCGCGACCACGCAGAGCGGAGCACGCGCATGAGCAGCAGCGACGCCAACAATCTGAAGGTCTTCTCCGGGCGGAACAGCCGCGAGCTGACCGAACGGGTCTGTGCTCATCTGGACCTCCCGCTGGGTGCGGTGCGCACCAGCATCTTCCCGGACGGCGAGATCTTCGTGAAGCTCGACGAGGACGTGCGTGGACGAGACTGCTTCGTCGTCATCTCGACGTGCGCACCCGTCAACGAGAATCTCGTAGAGCTCCTGATCTTCCTCGACTGCCTCCGACGCGCCAGCGCGAAGCGAGTCACGGTCGTGCTGCCGTACTTCGGCTATGGGAGGCAGGATCGCAAGGACGAGGGGCGTGTGCCCATCACGGCGAAGCTCGTTGCCAACATGATCACGGCCGCTCACGCCGACCGGATCCTCGCGATCGACCTGCACGCCGCTCAGATCCAGGGATTCTTTGATATCCCGTTCGATCACCTCTCCGCGACACCCGTGTTCCTCGAGCACTTCCTGAGCCGTCGCGAAGAACTCGGCGAGCTCTGTCTCGTCAGTCCCGATGTCGGAAACGTCAAGGTCGCAGAGGGTATGGCCAATCTCCTCTCCGCGGATCTCGCGATCATCCACAAGCAGCGCATCAGCGGCAGCCAGGTGACAGTCGGCAACCTCATCGGCACCGTCAAGGACAAGAACGTCCTGATGTTCGACGACATGATTTCCACCGCCGGCACGGTCTGCGAGGCGGCTCGGCTGGTCATGGAGAAGGGTGCGCGGAAGGTGATCTCCGCCGCGACCCACCCCGTGCTCGTCGGGATGGCGATGCAGCGTCTGCGCGAGAGCCCGATCTCACAGGTGGTCGTGACAAACACCATTCCGCTTGGGCCGCGCGTCGATCCCGTCAAAGACAAACTGGTGGAGCTCTGCGTCGGACCGCTGATCGGCGAGGCGATCCACCGCATCCATCACGACAGATCCATCAGTGAATTGTTCAGAAAGAGCGCGGGCCCAAAGCGATAGACCCGCGGATCTCGGCACATCGTTCGATCGTTTCAATCAAGACACACACGCACACCAGCGAGCGAATCCGCTCCAGCCAATTGAGGTCCCCCCCATGCACGAGAATGCACCAGTCCTTGAAGCCGCCGCACGAGCCAAGCTCGGTTCCCGATACGCCAAGCGCGTTCGTGAGAGCGGCATGCTCCCCGCCATCCTGTACGGCCACGGCCAGGATCCCGTCGCGATCTCCGTCGACACCAAGAAGGCCCTGGAGCACATCCACAAGGGCGAGAAGGTCTACACGCTCAAGCTCGCCGGACAGTCCAAGGAGCAGACCGTTCTCCTGAAGGATGTCCAGTTCGATTACCTGGGCACGCGCGTGATCCACGCCGACTTCGCCCGTGTCGATCTGACCGAGCGCGTCCGCACTCGCGTCCATATTCGATTCATCGGCGACGCGATCGGCCTCAAGACCGTCGGCGCGGTGCTCATCCACCCCACGACCGAGATCGAGATCGAGTGCATGGTCAAGGAACTCCCCGAGCACATCGACCTGGACATCTCGGGACTCGAGGTCGATAGCGAGATCACGGCCGGCGGCGTCAAGCTCCCGTCCTCGTCGATGAAGCTCATCACCGACGCCCATGCCTCCATCGCCCACATCGTCCTCCAGAAGGAAGAGGTCGTGGCCGCGACCGCCGAGGCCGGAGCCGTCGCCGGTGCGACTGGCGCCCAGCCAGAAGTGCTCACCGCCAAGAAGGCGGCCGAGGGCGAAGCCGGGAAGGCGCCCGCGAAGCCCGCCCCGAAGAAGTAACCGAGCGTTCAGCCCCGACGGGCAACGCGCAGCAGGAACGGAAGAAGTGAAAGTGATCGTCGGCCTCGGCAATCCCGGTCTGCAGTACGAGAGAACGCGTCACAACGCGGGCTTCTTGGCGGTCGATCGTCTCGCGCACACACACGCGAACGCCTCGATCGCCAAGGCCCGGTTCAACGCGGCGTGTCTCGACGCCGACATCGGGGGGGAGAAGTGTCTCCTCCTGAAGCCAACGACCTACATGAACCTCTCCGGGCGGGCCGTCGCCGAGGCGATCCGCTTCTACAAGCTGCAGCCCTCCACCGATCTGCTCGTGCTCGTCGACGATGTCGCGCTGCCCGTGGGCGCGATCCGTCTCCGGGCCGACGGCTCCGCCGGAGGGCACAACGGGCTTGCGGATATCGAGCGGGCGCTCGGCACCTCCGTCTACCCGCGTTGCAGGATCGGCATCGGCGCGAAACCCGCGCAGATGATCCAGGCCGATTGGGTGCTCAGCCGGTTCACGGCGGAAGAGCAGCCCGACCTCGATCGATCGATCCAGCAGGCCGCAGAGGCCTCGGTCCACTTCGTTGAGAAGGGAATCGCGGCGGCGATGAATCGATTCAACATCCGTCTCCCCGAGACCAAGCAGCCCAAGCCCTCGGAGCCGCAGAGCCCCGAAGGCCGGAATCCATCGAGTCCTCCAACCGAGAACTGATCCCACACAATCACGCGACCGGCAAGGGGCCGGCGCATCACACGAGGCAACACCATGTCCCAGACAGCGACCCAGACCCCCGCCAAGACGTACACCTATGAGGCCATGTTCCTCATCTCCCAGGCCGTCGCCGCCGAGTTTTCGGCAGCGATCACCCACATCAACGAGATCCTCGCACGCGGCCACGCCGAGGTGATCGCGATGAAGAAGTGGGACGAACGCCGCCTCGCCTACGAGATCAAGGGACAGAAGCGAGCGATCTTCATCCTCGTCTACATCAAGGCGACCGGCGAGGGATTCGCCCACATCGAGCGTGACTGCAATCTCTCCGAGAAGATCATGCGGACGCTCATCACCCGATGCGACCACCTCACCGTGGAAGAGATGCAGGCCGCCGATGGTCGCAAGGAACTCGAGGTCGAGGCCAAGCTCCGTGCCGAGCGGGCCGCTGCCCCCGCCGAACCCGAGCAGGCCGAGCAGGCCGAGCAGGCCGAGCCCGCTTCCATGGACGAAGCCGCCGACGAGGAGTGATTCAGGCAAAGAATCGGCTTACCACTGACAGACGTCTGTCAGTGGTGAGCCATTTCCATGGAGCGGGAGCACACGCGCCCGGTTAGCATCCATCGGGCGACACGGGGCAAACCGCGCCCCGGCACCCTTACCCGGAGACAGCCATGGCCAACTTCAATCGCGTCTTTTTGATGGGCAATCTCACCCGAGACATCGAGCTTCGCCACACCAATTCCAACCAGGCCGTGGCCACCATCGGTCTCGCCGTCAATCGCCGCTGGCGGACGCCCGACGGCGAGGATCGCGAAGAGGTCACCTTCATCGACTGTGAGGCCTGGGGCAAGACCGCGGAGACCATGAGCCGCTACCTCGCCAAGGGACGCCCCGTTTTCATCGAGGGCCGCCTCAAGCTCGACCAGTGGGAGAAGGAAGGCCAGAAGCACTCCAAGCTCAAGGTCGTCGTCGAGAACTTCCAGTTCATCGACTCCAAGCCCGGTGGCGAGGGGGGCGGCGGTGGAGGTGGGGGATACAGCCGATCCGGCTCCTCCAGCGGTGGCGGGGGCGGTGGCGGGGGCTCTCGCTCGAACGCTCCGGCAGGCACGCGAAGCAGCGCACCTCCCCAGGACCACGACCCCATCGGCGACGACATCCCATTCTGAACAAGCCCAAACGCCCCGACAGGGGTGCCGACACCGGGATGCCGGCATAGCATCCCCTCCCCCGCGGCAGGGTTTCTGCCGTGACATCCGTTGGGGCCGCCAGCGCAAAGCGAACGGCTCCTCAACTTTCGATCTCGAAAGGACAGCGATCAATGGCCACCAAGACCCTCAAGCTGCTGCTCACCGAGAACGTCGATAACCTCGGCATCGTCGGCGATGTCGTCAGTGTTCGCCTCGGCTTTGCCCGCAACTATCTGCTCCCCCGTGAGCTTGCGACGACGCCCTCCGAGGAACTCATCGCGTCGCTAGCCGCGAAGCGAGCCGAAGCCCAGAAGCAGGTCGCTCTGGTCCGCAAGCAGAGAGAGGCGATGATCGGCAAGATGACCGGCGTCGAGATTACGCTCGAGAAGCCTTGCAACGATCAGGGCATCCTGTACGGCTCGATCTCCCAGAACGACCTCTCCGAGGCCCTCAAGAAGCTGGGGTACGAGGTCCGCGCTCGCGAGATCCGGATCGGACAGACGATCAAGCGCATCGACAGCTACGACATCCACGTCAAGCTTGCCTCCGACCTCGAGACCGTCGTCCGACTCCATGTGAAGGCCGATCGCCACATCGAGGATGACGCCCGCGACGAGATGGAGTTCGACAACGAGGGCGAGTTGATCGAGAAGGGTCGTGGAGGCCGCGGCGGCCGTGGCCGCAAGCAGGAGGCTGCCGAATCGGCCGACGCAGCCAAGGCCGAAGCGGCTCCCGCAGAAGCCCCGCCGGCCAAGAAGGTCTGGGGCAAGGCGCCCAGCGCACCCGGCGACTTGGCCCCCGCTGCCGAGAAGGCCGAGAAGAAGGCCAAGAAGTCGAAGAAAAGCTGATCCGGGCGATCAGGCCGTGATCGCAGACGAAGCGATTGCGGTCTTGACGAATCCAAAGAAACAAAGAACCCCGGGCCACATCCCGGGGTTCTTTCTTTGGTCGATGACCCGTGCCAGATGACGCGTGCCAGGTGTCCGAACGCCGGACGCCCGCGCTGCGTCACCGCGAACGGCGCTGCGACGTCACATCGAATGGGCCGAACTCCACCACCGTGTCCTCGCCAAGCATGAACTTGTTGATGCTCACGCCGACGTTGACGCGGAAGACAAGCGTGCACTGCTGATCCGATCGGCTGTTGGTCAGGCGAGCGGGGAGCTCGGTCAAGCCGCGGATGGGGTTCCCGGGCGTGAATCGGATCTTCACGATGTCCCGGTCCTTGTACACATAGCCGACGGCCTGATACCGCGTGCCCGCAGTGTCCACAACAAACGGCGGCATGAGGCTCTCGGCGAGAGCCTTTGTCTTGCCGAGGATGCTCGACGCGGAGCTCGCGCTCACATCGATCTTCACGATCGCCGTGTCAGTGGTCACCATGAACGACTCGACTCGCAGATCACGGGCGATCTCGCCGCTCCGCTTCATCTCGGCCAGCGCGAACTTATCTTCACCGTCGATGATCACCAGGCCGTCCAGTTCAAGCGAACGCTCGCCGCCCTTCTGGATCGTCTGCCCGAGAGAATTGTTCAGCTGGATGCCGAAGTCCGCCGGGCTCTGCGCAGGCACCCCAATGGGCGGGCGTGTTCCCGCGCTTACCACAGGCGGCAGCACGTCCGTGCCGAACACCTTTCCGTTCAGAATCTCCTGGTCACGCTCTTCCGGCGTCTTGTAGTCGTGGACGATTGGCGTGGGCTTGATCCGCGCATTCTTCACGTAGAGCGCAATCGGCTCGAATCCCGGCGGGATCACGAACTCGAACGCCATCCGCGTGTCGGCGCCGGCGCCGGCCGCGGCAATGAAGATCTGTGAGTCGAGCCGGAAGCGTCCGTACATCAATTCACCGGCCGCCGCGCGTGTCGCCACGGCAATCGGGAAGAGCGACCTGTGCTCCACGTCGTCCGGGTTCGTCGCGTTCTCGATCAGCAGACGCACCTGGGCATTGCCGACGACGATCTGACCGTGCTTCTCTCGCGCACCCGCGTCGAGCTGGACCACGAATCCCTCAATGTGAGAGTTGGGCGGGTACGCCTCCCCATTGGGATCAAAGACCAACTGCGATGCCCCGGGGTTCCACGCGTCACGCAGCAGGTCTGTGAGTGAGCCGCTCTGGCGGTCCTTTCCGATCGAGTAGCGTGAGTACACGTTCACATGCTTCGGGGAGAGCGTGTTGCGATCCTTGCCGTCGCCGCTCGACATCCGCATCGTTGCGGGCACATCCGGAAGATCCGGATACCACTTGGCCAGCGGCTCCGCGGTTGCGAGCGAAGTCTGCGACAACTTGCCGTAGAGCCCCGCAACCATCCGATCGATCGGGACCACCAGCTTCCCGGATCGTTCGATGGACCCGCGCCCGCCAACCCGAACCGACTGGTATCCCCACATGTCCGAGTCCATCCGCAGCATGCCGACGCCCATCACCACGATTCCCGCAGTGATTCCGCCCGCGACAACGCCGCAGAGGCCGCCCCCGACGTAGTTCGCGAGCGACTCCGTCTGCGCGTTCAATGGCAGCGCCTTGTCGACCACTGGCCGGATGATCGCGAGCGACACGGCGAACGGCACGATGAGGCCGATTGACCAGGCCGAGTCGCGAATGAAGCTCAGAAACCCTGACTGGGGTGACTTGTCCAGAAGCATCAGGGAGAGCGGCTCCCAGAGCGCAAACGCGATGGCGCCGGCCACCAGCGTGCAGCACATGTGCAGCATGGCCGAGAAAAAGCCGCGCGTCATCCACAGGTATGCGATGCCGCCGATCACACAAATCGCGAGGATGTTCATCATGGTGCGTGTCTCCGGGTACTCGTCGTCGTGCGAGGTTCGCCCGACGCGTCCGGTGAAGGTCGTGTATCAGCCCTTCTGGGCCGTGGGTTCGGGCTTCTTTGCTGCAGGCTGCGCCGGCCGTGCCTCCGCCGTCACGCGCATCACTTCCTCGATGCTCGTCACGCCGTCCACAGCTTTGCGCAGCGCGGCCTGTTGTATCGTCGGCAGCTCGCGCTTCCGCAGCTCGATCTTGACGCCGTTCCAGTCCTGTGCCGCGATCTTCGAGCGCACACCCTCGTCGATGGAATACACCTCGAAGATACCCTCGGTCCCGTGGTAGCCGATGCCATTGCACACCGGGCAGACCTCGGGCTTGTTCTTGATCAGAACCTGGCCGCCCTTCTTGTAGAGCTGCGTCACCTTGTCCGCCGGCAAACCGAGCTTCTTCAGAAGGTCCGCCGGGGGCTGGTACGCGACGCGGCAGTTCATGCAGAGCCGTCGGACCAGCTTGCCCGCGATCGCCCCATGGATTCCCGCGGCCGCCTTCTCCGGGTCGCCGGTCGCCTTTACAAAGGTCATGATCGCGCCGAGGGCGCTGTCCGCTCGCAACGAGACATAGATCCGTGTCCGTTCCAGATCGCCCTTGATCGTTTCCTGTGCCGTGGTCGCGTCGGGAAGCTCCGCAACGCCGACAACGCTCGGATCACGACGGAGGATCGACCGAAGCGATGTGCTGAATTCGGCGCCGTCCTTGTTGGGATCGAACAGGTTCTGGCGCACGCCTTCCAGCGCATCCTGGATCTCGAACTCGAGCGACTGCACGTTCGAGGTGTACGCGTCGTGGCCGCGCATCGTTGTGTAAAGCAGTGTGGTGCGACCCTGCCCAGCGGGCGTCGCCAAGACAACCACGCCCGCCTGATCGGTGACGATCCTGTCGAACTCTTCGATCTGGGGCTTGAGCAGGCCCATCTCGTCCTTCTTACGACGGACCGAAGTATCCGGATCGAATGTCCCGAGCAGGCGCAGGCCGCCCTGAGCGCCCAGCGCCGTGAGGCGAAGCTTCTTCTTGTCCGGCTCACGTTCGATCGCGATGTCAGCCTGCTGCCGCTTGCGCCGATCCTGCAGGTCCATCTTGGCGACGCCCTTCCAGAAATCGATGGTCTGGACAGCCTCCGCGCTCGGGATGGTCTCGCCCGGAACCTGGAGCGAATCCACGGTATGGATCACCCGATAGGCATTGTCCTTGCCAGAGGGCGCGAGCTCGAATCGCGACGCGCGGACGGCCATCGCGCGGATGATCAGTTGCTCGGCAGCGAGGCGCATCGCAAAGTCCGGTGTCTCCCGATTTGGGGGCGGCACCGCCACCTTGTCTGGTCCTCGAACCACCAGCTCGGACGACCCGAGCTGCTTCGCGTCTGCCTTCGCCTGCTTCGCAGCCGTGAACGAAGAGAAATCGATCTTGACCTTGTGGTCCTCGGGAACTCGCTCGTCCTTGTTCGCGATCATCGGGTAGACCAGAAGGTCGAGCCCAAGAATCGTCAGCGTGACGAAGAAACCAACGAGGAACCCGACGATTCCCGGCAGCGGCATCACGAACCCGACGAGAAACGCCACGCCGCCAGCCGCGATGTGCACGATGTTCCAACGCTGTCGATTCAGATGGAATCGGGCCGCGTGCTTGTCGTAGACGCGCGTGATGATCGCGGCCCAGCCGACGAGCGGCAGCAGGAACAGAATCGCCTTCCACCATGAGACCATGACGTACGCCTCTGCGAGTGTCAGGGTCGGCAGGCCAGCGCCGGGGATGAGTGAGATCGTGTCGGCCATCATGCTCACGGGTCGATCACCTCGAAGGAACTGTGTTGCGGGCCGCGACGCCGAGACAGGCAAAGGGCCAGGGATTGTGGCGCGGCGTGGATCAGCCGAGCTTCTTGAGCTTCATATTCAATTCGTCGACGTTCGGCGAGGAGTCCATCGCCACGCGAACGTGAATGTACTCCTTCTCCACGAGCTCCACAAGAGACTGGTTGAAGTCCACCATGCCTCGCTGCCGGGCTTCGATCGAGCTCAGATACGACCGCAGCTCGCCCTCTCGACCGTCCAGGATGTGCTTCTGGACCACCGTGTCGTTGATCAGGATCTCGAGCGCGGGGATGCGGTGGATGTCCTTGTGGAGCGTGGGCAACAGCTTCTGGTACACGAAGGCCCGCATCTGATAACCCAGGATCTTGCGAACCTGCTCGATCTCCTCCTGCTCGAAGAGTCCGTAGATTCGGCTGAAGGTCTGGGTGGTGCTGGAGGCGTGGATAGTCCCGTACACCAGGTGGCCCGTCTCGGCCGCCTGCAGCGCCGTCGCAAACGTTTCGGAGTCGCGCATCTCACCGATGAGCACGATGTCCGGGTTCTCGCGGACCAGCGCGCGCATCGCGGTCTTGAAGTCGAGGCAGTCGATCCCGATCTCACGCTGGTTGATCGTCGCCTTGCGGTCCTCGAAGATGTACTCGATCGGGTCCTCGATCGTCACGATGTGCACGGGCTTCTGGGCGTTGACGTAATCGAGCATCGAAGCGATTGTGGTCGACTTGCCCGAGCCGGTCACGCCGCACAGCAGCACGATGCCCTGTGGCTGCAGCGCGATCTGTCCCATGATCTCGGGGAGGTGCAGCCCTTCGAACGGAAGGATGTTGCTCGTGATCCTTCGGGCCGCGACGGAGAGCTTGCCGCGTGCCTGGAAGAGGTTGACACGGAAGCGACACCGCTCGTCGTAGTCGTACGCGAAGTCCACCGATCCGAACTTCGCAAGATCTGCAAGCTGTTCTTGAGAGAGGATCGTTTCCGAGATCTTCCAGAATTCGTCGAGACTGACGGGGGCAGTGTCCAGCGGCTTCAACGCGCCGCGGATTCGCAGCTTCGGAGCCTGTTCGCTTTTCATGATCAAGTCCGACGCCTCGAACTTGATCGTGGCCTTCAGAAAGTCGCCCCAGCGCGTCGCATGCGGGTCGTTGATCTTCTTCCGCGTGAGGGAGACATGCCCCGTCACCGATTCCCCCGTCTGACTGTCTGAGCCGATCGTCATCCGCAACGCTCACTTTCTGCTGCGCCGGCGTCATGCCGGTAGTCCGATCCAAATCCGGTCCGAGTCACGCCAGATGGCGCAACGATACCAATTCCCACCCGAACCGACTCAGGAGGGTCAGAAGGGTACGCAGCGGATGCCGAACGGATCAGGGTGGGAACCCCAGGCTCCGAGAAAGAATGAGCCCGGACACTGCGGTCCGGGCTCACATGGGGTCAACCGAGTTTCGAGCGGCAGATCAGCTCATCATCACCGCGCCAGCCGGCGTCTGGATCACCATGGGCGATCCTCCCCCCGACTGGTCGTCGCCCTCTCCCTCTTCGCCCTCCTTGGTGCCGAGGAATGAGGCCTCCAGCGTCAGGCGGATCTTCTCCATCGCCTTGTTCTGGATCTGTCGCACGCGTTCCTTGGTCACACCGATGATCTGGCCGACCTGCTCCAAAGTCATCGGCTTCTCGTTGTCGCCCGACTCCAAACCGAACCGGTGCTCGATCACGGTGCGCTCGACATCGGTCAGATCCGCACGATTGTCAAGGACGATCCGCTTGACCTCTTCTGCCGCATCCTTCTCGAACGTGGCCCGCTTGGTCTCGAGGAAGTCCGAACGCTCCAGCTTCGGGTCAAAGTCCGTCGGGAAGCGCTGGCGGTACTTGCTCAGCTTCATGCCCTGACGCGAAAAGGCCTTCAGGATCGCGCGGCAGGCGTACGTTGAGAACTTGTACCCGCGGCCGGCGTCGAACTTGTCAACCGCCCGAAGCAGGGCCATGTTGCCCTCGCTCACCAGATCCGCGAAGTCGACCTCGGACATACGGGTCCGCTTCGCCATCGCCAGCACCAAGGCCAAGTTCGTTTCCGCAATCTGCTCGCGAATCCGTTCCGAAAGCCGGTACCACCGCAGGATCTCCTCGGCCTGAGGCGGAGTCGGCTGCCGCGCCGGCGACGCCCAGACCTCCTTCTGCAACGAGTAGACCCGATAGCGGGCGTAGTTGAACTGGTGGAACAGCACCTTCTCTTCCGCGCCGGTCAGGATCACCTGCTGCGCAGACTTCACGGTGCGACCGCGAGCCGCCGACAGATCATCCATCACCGGGTGATACCACGAGGTATCCGGCTTCGCGATATCCGGTGCCTCGTCGTAGATGCTCTTGGACGCATCCGACTCGTAGAACACCGGCGAATCGATGAAGTCCTGCTCGGACTCAAGAATCTGATTGAGTAGGCGCTCGTCCTCGGCGGACAGACGCTTCCGCGCCGCCTTGGAGTCAGAGCCGCCCGCCGGCTCGACAATGTCGACTCGGTGGCGACGACGCACCTGCTCAAGGGGCGTCGGATTGCGTTTGCTGATGATCTGCCTCATGGCGATTCCAACCCTTTGTTCCTTGGGACGCGAGTCGTTCGCGTCCGGTCTCCACCTCGTCGCACTGCGAAGGTCCGATCACTTCCCATGATCGTCCCATGCCGGACCGCAACACCCCCAGGATTGGGATGACCCGTCCGTTCGTTTGGCGAGATGTGTTCCCTTGTCCCGTGCCCTGCCGCGAAGCCACTCCGCTCGCGGCAATCCTGTTCTCCATCTTACGGTTTTTGATCCAACTTTGTTTCAGCAGTTGAGAAGTTCTCTCAGAAACCCGGACATCACCCCAGACCCGCTCAACCCCTTCCAGACTCGTTCGATGCAGAAACTCGTCCGGGAGTGACCCGGCCGTATCATTGCAAACATTTACCGAATACAAATCTGCCGGATTTGACCGAGCCGATCGAGGTCCAATAATCCCCACGGAGCGGTACAAGACTCGGCATCCCTGCCGCCCGCTGAAATCCGGGCTGCCAGAATACACGACACGCCGCGAACGGCAAGTTGTGTCTTTGGCTTTTCCACCGCTTGTTCATAACGAATCACGATTCTCGGCAAATTGTCGTAAAATGTTCGGTATTGCACAGGCCCAGCGGTCACCTCTGGGACACTCCGCATATCCAATAGCGACAATCCTCATACTCCTCCGCAACAAGGAATCCACCCATGGCATTCACTCTCCCTCCCCTGCCGTATGCCCCGAACGCCCTTGAGCCGACCATCGACGCCAAGACGATGGAGATCCACCACGGCAAGCACCACAAGGCCTATGTGGACAACGCCAACAAGGCACTCGAAGGCACCCCGTGGGCTGACAAGGACCCGATCGAGGTGATCAAGTCCCTCAAGGACCTTCCCGACGACAAGCGCGGCCCCGTTCGCAACAACGCGGGTGGCCACGTGAACCACTCGCTCTTCTGGTCGATCCTCACGGCGCCGGGCAAGGGCGGTTCTCCCACCGGTCCCCTGGCCGATGCCATCAACGCCTCATTCGGCTCGCTCGACGCAATGAAAGAAAAGTTCTCCGCCGCGGCGATGGGTCGGTTCGGCTCTGGGTGGGCCTGGGTCTGCGTCACGAACGGCAAGTTGGAGATCTGCTCCACACCGAATCAGGACAATCCGCTCATGGGTGAGGCGATCGCCGGTTGTGGCGGAACCCCGATCCTTGGACTCGATGTCTGGGAGCATGCCTACTACTTGAACTACCAGAATCGTCGCGCGGATTACGCCGCAGCGTTCTGGACGGTCGTGAACTGGTCCGCAGTGGCAGAGAATTACGCCAAGGCGAAGGGATAAGACGCGTCAGGCTCGGACCTATTGCTCTGCTTTGCGTGATCCTTCGGCCATCTGTGAGGGTGCGCTCAGAGCGCGCATGAACCACCGCTCGGTCCATTCCGGCGGCGCGCCGATGGTTCCCTGCGTGTTCTCCTCGAATGAGATCGGCCCGTCGTAGCGGTCGATGACGAAGAAGCCAAATGGAGCGGCGGGAACTCCCGCGTCCGGCTTGTCGCCGAAGGTAGCGGTCTGGTACCGCACAATGTTGTAGCGCACACGCAGGCCACGCTCCGGCGTGTCGATTGACTCGACGCGCACGCCGCTGGCGTTGATCGATCCCGGCTCAAAGTATGCGAGCACCACGCATCGATCGAAGTCAACGCTCAATGGCGAAACATGCTGGCGCGCGGTCCCCGCGTGTTCGGCCCAGAGCGTGTCGAGTGCCTCCTGCGTGCTCAGACGCCGCCAACCGCGCTCCCGCACGGCGGTTGTGGGTCCGGTGATCGCGGTCAGTGGCGGGGCCCCTTGTCCCGCGTCGCTCAAGGCTGTGCGATGTGCTGCGCCAGCGAGTGTGGCGAGGGCAATAACGCACACGATCAAGGCGATCCCCGTTCGAGTCATGTTGATGCTCCTCTGGAGGACATCAGAAGTATCGCAGAGAACCGCACTGGCATATGTCACGCATGAGTCACGGCTTGGGTGCCTTGACCTATGCTCATCGAGTGAAGCGGATCCTCCTTACCGCCTGGCTCATCCTCCCACTTGCCCTCGTCGTGCTCCTGTGCGTGTGGATCGGCAGGTCCCTGCACGAAGGTGCCATCGACTCGCCCGCGCCGCGCGGACAGGGTGCGGGCCGTACCGGAGGCGCGAACGCAATCGGAGAGCTGCTGGCCGGTCGTCGCGCCGACGGAACCAGCCGCGAACGCGCCGAGACCGAGCTCTGGGAGATCATTGTCGAAGACAGAACTCGCGTCGGAACTCCCGAGCAGCCCATTTACCTCACAAACACGATGGTGAACTGGGATCCCGCGCATCCCGATGCCATGATGACCCAGCTCGAGCCGGCGATCTGGATCTGGCGCGCCGAGATCCCCGTTGGCGGTGAGGCGTTCGAGTTCGCGATCTCTCGCGGCTCGGCTTCAACCTTCGAGTCCGACCCGGCCAACCCGCTCGTTGCGCATTCCCGGCGCACGCTCGACCGCAGCACCACCCCCGATTCGAGCGGCGTGAGGCGAGCGAGAATCGTCGTTGAGGGCTTCGTCGATCGCGCAGCGACATCAGGCGCTCGCTGAAGACGAGCCGGATGAAGGAGCGACCCATTACGACTTCTTGAGCAGCACGGCCGACCGGTAGTTCTTTCCAATCACAGAGTCTGGGTCCGTCTGCATCCAGTCCTTGAGCACACCGGCATACACGGAGCGGAAGTCGAGCAGGTGCTTCAGATCTCCGTCGTCCAGATCTGTGAGCGAGGGGTGATTGCCGATCACACCCGGCCGAACCATCGGGCCAGCAAGGAACATCGGCGCCGCGGTGCCGTGGTCCGTGCCACCCGACGCGTTCTGTGACGCACGCCGACCGAATTCTGAGAAGCACATCGTCAGCACCCTGGCATCATTCTCCTGCGCCTTGAGATCGCTGTAGAACGCCCTGACCGCATCGCCGAACTGACGCAGCAGGTTCGCGTGCGAGCCCTGCGCGCCGCCCTGGCCGGCGTGCGTATCGAAGCCGCCCATCGAAACGTAATAGACGCGAGTCGGCAGCCCTGCACGGATCATCGATGCGACCATGGAGAGATCGCGTGCCACACCCGTCCTCGGATACTCAACGAGCGACTTGGCAGAGACGGCTTTGCGGATCTGGTCGCTCGACACGCGCGCGTCGAGCGCGGTGCGCATCAGGAACGCCGCGTTGCTCGACGGATCGACATCGCCCGTCACGCCTCGCTCCACCAACTCGTCATACGGCTTGGAAAGCGAGGCGCTGGCGTCTTGTCCGGTCCAGCGGAACAGGTCCGCCGACTCAAACGATACCGGCACAACCTTGCGGGCCTGGAGCGCGAGCGGCGCGGTCCGGCCGATCGCGATAGGGGGCTCCATTGCCTTGGCCACCTGCGTGCCGCTCTCCCCGCTCCCCTCGCCGCAGCACTGCGAGTCGACGTACTTCCCCAGCCAGCCATCACCCGTCGCCGATGTATCAGCCGTGTGCCAGATATCCATCGACTTGAAGTGCGAGCGATTCGGGTTGGGATAGCCCACGCCCTGCACGACCGACAGCAATCCGTCCTCATGCAACTCATGCAGCCCGGTCAACGCTGGATGGAGCCCCACGCCCTCCGCCTTGGAGAGTTTCAGCACCTGTGCCGCGTTGACGCCGATCCCCGGTCGCATCCGGTAGTACTGGTCAAAGCCAAATGGGACAACCGTGTTCAAGCCGTCGTTGCCGCCAGAGAGCTGCACGACCACGAGAATCCGATTCTGATCGACGCCCGCGATCGACGAGAGCGAGCCCGAGGGCTGCCCGACGGCGAACGCCGATCGCTGAAGAAAGGACGGCACCGTCAGGGCCGCGCTCGCGAACGTAAGTGACGTCGTCATGAACTCGCGGCGAGTGAAAGGCGATTTGTGCTCGGTGCTCATGGCAATTCCCTCAAACGCGGATCAGTTCAGCTGGTACTCGGGAGACGCGGTCAACAACAGCAAAACACCGGTCAAGATTCGGGGGTCGGTCGGCGACGCGCCGTCCGAGGTCGCTCCCGCAACATACGCACGAATCGGATTCAGCAGCGAGTCCGAATCACGCCCCACAACAAAGCGGGCGAGCGCCCGCAGCAAGGCATCCGTGTCCGTCCGCACGCCCGGCTCGCGTTCTGCGAGCTCGGTCACCAGAACCGACGGGTTGTATCGCTCGATCGCCGCGCCCGCGTCTCGCCCCTGGGGCTTCCGCCCAGTCAGCAGGTACGTGAGCACATTCTGTCGCACGAAGAGCGTGGATGTGTTGATCCAGGTCCGGCCGCCATCCCAGCCCTTCACGCTCGGCGGAAAGAGAATTGACTGACCCATCAGGTCCGCCGCATCCAGCAGCGTGCCAAGGTCACGCACCGGCGTCCGCAGAGAGCGAACTGCTCCGACAACCAGTTGCACAGGGCTCTTGATCTGCTGCCCCATGACGCTGTCCGCGTAGAAGCGGCGAGAAAGGAAGATCCGTCGCAGCGAGGGCTTCAACTCGTATCGCTTCGAGATCAGCAGCGTTGCGATGTCGTCCACGAACTCGCGTGTCTCGGCGTCCATGTCCTTGTCGCGATCCGGCAGGTCCGCGACGAGGTATCGATACAGCTTCTTCGCCATGAACTTGGACGTCGCCCGCTTCTCAAGGATCGCGGTCACGAAGCCGTCTCCATCCAGCGTGCCAGAACGACCCAGAATGTTCTTTCTGCCGCTGTCGTGGTCCTCGCGTCGGAACACGAACTGATCGTCGTAGAAGGTGTAGCCGGTCAGCGCCCTCGCGCCCTCCTTGATGTCGTTCTCGGTGTAGTTCCCGACACCGAGTGAGAACAGCTCCATCAACTCCCGCGCCAGGTTCTCATTCGGTTTGCCCTTACGGGAGTCGTTGTTGTCCAGGTATGCCAGCATCGCCGGGTCGCGGATGATCTCGTACAGCATTTTCCCGTAGTTCCCGAGCGCATTCGCCCGGAACAGCTGGTTCTGCCTGAACATGTGGTACGAATTCTCGATCGTGCGATAGCTCGTCGCGAAGTGTCCGTGCCAGAAGAGAGCCATTTTCTCTTCCAGCGGCCGAGGCGTCTGGATCATTCTCGCCAGCCACCACTCCTGAACCTCGCGGATCTGCAACCGATCCGAACGCTCCGCCTGCTGGCGCATCACCCGATACCGCGCCAACGACTCTTCGTCCTGCGCTCGCGCCGCGTTTCGCTGCGCAAGGCGTTCCTCGGCGGTCGGCGGACGCATGATGTCATTCTTGAACAGGTCCGTCGACACGCCCTCGAACGGCACCGCATCCACGTCAAGCAGATAGTCTACCGACTTGGCGGCACCCCACGCCGCGAGTGTCTGGATCTGCTCCGGCGTGCCGCCAAATCCCGCACGCCAAAGCAGGTGCCGCGCGTGCCCTGTGGTGAATTCCGCGTCCTCGATGGGAGACGCCGGATCAACCCGTGTCCGCGCCATCTTCGGTCGAATCGACTTCGGGTCCGTTGTGGGCTCGGGCACAGGGGCGGTCGACAGAGGTGCCGCTTCCTCTGGTGGCTCGGTACTGGTCGTGTGTCGGCGCATCGGACTTTCCTCGCGAGTTTGGCGCAGAATCCCGGCGCTTCCGAGCCGTTCCGCTCCGGCACAACGTCCAACATCGTGTCCCATTGCCAAACCCGCGTGCGGCTTGGCAACGGCTGTGCGCCCAGACTACCGCGCCGGACCCGCTATCTCTATCGGAATCATGCCGCTTCGCGTTGCATCCCGGATTCGTGGCATTCCCAATACGCCACGCCCCAAGTCCCGAGCATCAAGCCACGCCCGTCGCTTTCCAGGCGCGTCTCGACAACAGCCATAGCACGATCAGTGACCCCAGCAAGAGGGCACCGTTGGCCTGGTGTGCCGTTGTAATCGTCGCTGTGACTGGTGAAGGTGACGTCAGCACCCCCTTATCGTGGCTCACGGCAAAGAACGCGGCCCAGCCGAGCAGGAATTGAACCGATACGGACGCTCCGGCCCGCGTGGTCCAAGCCCTGATCGTGGGCCCAAGCGGCCCGGCAGCGCGTGCCGCGCCGCTGCCGATGATCACCGCGACGATCGCAGTCACGAACACGAACAGCGCGACCGCGGCGTGTGTGTAGAGCAGGTGCTGCACGCCGCTCGACCCGCCGTATTTCATGTGCCGGTACATTGCTCCCAGCACATGCTGCAGGAGGCACGAGTGCAGGGCCATCGTCGCAAAGAGCTTGAACTTCCGGAGGGCGGCGTCTCGCTCAAGCCGGCCGACCGGTGCCCATGCACCCGAGAGCGTGACAGCAAAGCCTACCAACGCACCGAAAAAGACCTGAGCCACAAACCCGTGCACGACTCGGAGCGCCGTGCTCTCTTCCGTGACGCGAAGCGCCCCGAGCACACCCTGCACGCACACGGCAAGAACGAGCATGACGGCTGCGATCCTGAACCCTCGCCCCCGCTCCGTTCCAAACGTGAATACTGCGAGCGAGAGCGTGGTCAGCCCTACGAAAGCCCCGAAAAGCCGGTGCGTGTGCTCGAAATACCGATCCGGCCTCGCCATCAGCGACAGCGGATAAAGAAACATGTTGGCCCCGTCTGAAGTCGGCCAATCGGGAAACGCCATTCCGGAATCGGTCGTGGTGACGAGCCCGCCGATCGCGAGCAGCGGAATCGTCGCGACGCACGCGATGCACGCAAACCGAGGCAGCCATTGGCGAGCCGCCCGCACGGGAGCGTTTGCAAGGCGAGAACCGAGCAAGGTGCCGCCGAGGCCAATCACGATCGCGGTCCCCATGAATCCCATCGCCCGCACGATCGTGCTCGAAGAAATGCCGCTCGCGCCCGGGAGCGGCTCGTCGCCGATCGGTGCTTCCACCAGAGCCGATCCGAGTGGGATCAGAATCAGCAACGCTGTCGTCAGACCCGCAGCGAGACCGGCGAGCGTTGCCTGGTTCCTCGCGACCATGCGCCCAAGCGCGACGGCTCCGATGGCCCACGCTATCAAGATGGCGGGGCCCGCCACGTTTGCTTCGAGATCAAGGGCGGGCAGGTGCGTGAGCCAAGCCGCGACGAAGACGACGGTCGCGGTTCCAAATCCGCAAGTCATACCCGGGGCGACGAATCCGGTTCGCTGGCTCGCTTCCATCGACAGCTCCTTGTGCGGCATATGAACGGATTATGATCGGATGTGTCTCAGACGGCTGGCAAGTGAGACTCTGTCTCAGTTAGGGTTGTAGCAGTGTCTCCGGCTTGACAAGATACGGTAGAGCGGCACAGATTGCTGTCTCGCAGAAATCCCTGCCTATTGGACAACAGTTTAGGATGTGATAACTTCGTCTCTCTCGAAATCTGTCGTCTCAGCTGAGTGCGAACTTCCCTGGACGGCCAAATACATGGACTCGTGATCAACGGTGCGTCGAACCGCGCCCCGTTGTTCACTCGCTGGAGTGTCGCGCATGGGCACGCTCTTCCCGAAATGGCTCAACATGGTCCCCACCCTACTCGCCATGGGCGCGGGGGGCGGCGCGTTGACTGTCGCGGTTGGCACCTGGTACTGGGCGACCCCCGACTACTTCGAAGTGGGCTACATGCCCACACAGCCCGGTAGCGGATTCAACCACCAAATCCACGCGGGCAAGCTCGGCCTTGACTGCCGCTATTGCCACACAAAGGTCGAGCAGTCCAACGAGGCGAACATCCCGAATGTCGCGACCTGCATCGGATGCCATGCCGAAGAGCGCCTCGGCCCCGCCTTCGACCCGAAAGAGAAAGTCTCGTTCATTCGTGAGGCGTACGCGGAGGATGCCAGTGTTCCGTGGCGCCGCGTGCACAAGCTTCCCGACTACGTCCGCAACTTTCCGCACGCCGCACACATCCGCGTGGGCGTCTCCTGCTACTCGTGCCACGGTCAGATCACGGCGATGCCGGTGGTTTTCCAGGCCGAGGGACTCGGCATGGGCTGGTGCCTCGACTGCCACCGCGGCGTCCAGAAGCATCCCGAGAAGTTCCTCGTTCCGCCCGACAAGGTCACAAATCTCTTCTGGGTCGAGCAGCACCTGGGCGCCGTCAAGAAAGGCGACGCCGAGGCCAACCGACTCAAAGAGCAGCTCCGCGAGAATCCTCCCCAGCATTGCGGCGCGTGCCACTACTGAACCCGCAGCAGAGCACAGTCCGAAGCGTCCAAAGTCTGAAGTTCGAACACACGGCAAGTTGGAACGTCGAGCATGAGCCACGACCAGTGCCCATCCACCAAGGGAACGATGAAGCCCGATGCGAATCGGCGCGATCCCGATCGCGTCAACGCAGGGCTCGCCGGCGGCGCCAAGTACTGGCGCAGTGTCGAGGAATTCGCCGACAGCGGCGAATACCGCGACTTCCTCGAGCGTGAATTCCCCGCAGGCGCCTCCGAACTCGATGGCGCGTCCCGCCGCGACTTCATCAAGGTCATGGGAGCGTCTTTCGCGCTCGCCGGAGCCGCGACCATCCCGGGATGCCGCCGGCCCGACCACAAGATCCTCTCGTATTCGCGCGAAGTCCCCGAGGACATCATTCCCGGCAAGCCGCTCTTCTACGCCACGAGCATGCCCCTCCCGGGCGGCGGCGCCGAGGGCCTGATCGTCGAGACGCACGAGGGACGCCCGACCAAGATCGAGGGCAATCCGCTCCATTCCATCAACCGAGGCAAGGCCTCTGTATGGGCCCTCGCCAGCATCCTGGGGCTTTATGACCCCGACCGACTCAAGCAGCCCGCGTACCAGAATCCGGCCAGAGGCCGCCTCGCCGCCTCTTGGGACGACTTCGCGGCATGGTCGAAGGAGCACTTCGCCACATACGCGTCGAACGGCGGCGAAGGCCTCGTCTTCCTCGCCGACAAGAAGTCCAGTCCCACGCGCGACGCGGTCCGCGATCGCCTGCTCAAGAAATACCCCAAGGCCGTCTGGTCTGCCTACGACGCCGGCGAGGCCGGCGGCGCAACACGCGGCTCGACGCTCGCGTTCGGCAAGCCCGGACGAGAGATCTTCACCCTCTCGAAGGCCCACACCATCGTCTCGCTCGATCGCGATTTCGTCGAGCAGGAGCCCGGCGCGCTCGCCAATGCTCGGGAATTCGCCTCGACCCGCGCCGTGACTTCGGCGGCGGACGGGATGAGCCGCCTCTACATGGTGGAGAGCGGGTTCTCGCACGCCGGCTCGAGCGCCGACCATCGCCTTCGCGTTTCTCCCGCCCGCATCGGCGCATACGCGATCGCGATCGCGCGGGCCGTTTGCGAGCGAATCGGGCGCGATGCCGCCTCGCTCGGCGCCGCGGTGGCCATGGCGACATTTGAGCCCGGCCCCGACATCGATCAGAAGTTCATCGACGCCGTCGCCGACGATCTTGTCGATGCCCACAACCGCGGCCACTCGGCAGTCATGGCCGGCGCGAGCCAGCCCGCCGAAGTCCACGCGATCGTCCACGGGCTCAACGCACTGCTCGGAAACGTCGGATCCACCGTCTCGTATTGCGAGATGTCCGCCGAAGAGGCATCCAGTTCCGCCGCCTCGATCGCCGCCGTCTCCGACATGCTCGCATCCGGTCGTGCAACCACGCTCGTCTGCCTGAATGTCAACCCGGCCTACGACGCGCCCGCCGACCTGGACTTCGCGGCTCGCATGGCGAAGGCCACCACGATCACGCTCTCCGTCGACGCCAACGAGACCGAGTCGATCTCGACATGGTCCCTCAACGGCACGCACTATCTCGAGTCGTGGGGCGACACGCTCGCCGCAGACGGCACGCTCGCGCCGACGCAGCCAATGATCGCGCCGCTCTACGCTCCGGCTCACTCGGACATCGAACTCCTCGCCATGATCGCGGGCGAGTCCGACACCGACGGCTACGAGATCGTGCGGGGCGTCTGGAAATCCGCGTTCGGCTCCGACTTCGAGAAGACATGGCGTCGCTCGCTCCACGATGGCGTCGCCCCCAAGTCTCCGAAGTCGCCCGGGGCATGGACCGCGAACGCGGGAGCCATCGCCGACGCGGCCAAGTCACTCGCCATCGGCCCCGCGCCCACCAAAGAGACGCTCGATCTCGCGTTCACAACCGGACGCCTCTACGACGGCCGCTTCGCCAATTACGCTTGGCTCCAGGAACTCCCCGATGTCGGCACTCGCGTCGTCTGGGATAACCCCGCGCTGATCAGCCCGGCCACCGCACGAGCGCTCGACCTCGAGCCAATCGGATTCAGCGACAACAACCCCTCGGGGATGTACACAAAGCCCAAGTACCCGCACGCCCATCTCGCCACGCTCACAGTCGGCGGACGCTCCATGCAGGTTCCTGTCTGGATCCTGCCGGGCATGGCGGATCACACGGTGCTCTTCCCGCTCGGCTACGGACGCCGCGTCTGTGGTCTCGTCGGTGGAAGCGAGTCCGAACCGGTCGGTTTCGACGCCAACAGGGTTCGCGATTCCAAGTCCGGTCGCGTGGTTCGCAACGTCAAGCTCGCGCGTTCCTCCGGCACCTATCTCATCGCCAGCACGCAGAACCACTGGTCGATGGAGAATCGCACGGCGATCGTGCGCAGCGTCGATCTCGCCGCGTGGAAGAAGCACGGCGGTCAGCCGCCGGAAGTCGAGCACGACCACATCTACGCCGACAAGACCAAGGAGCTCTCCTTCGCGGAGAAGCTCGGTGAACTCAGCCACACGCCGCCGAACATCGGTGTGTACGCGAATCCGCTCAACGAGTCTCTCGCAGATCCCAAGCCCGGCTCTCGCTACTCGCGCGGGCCGCAGTGGGGGATGACGATCGATCTCTCAAGCTGCACCGGCTGCGGCGCGTGCACCATCGCGTGCCAGAGCGAGAACAACATCCCGGTCGTCGGCAAGAAGGAGACCGCCAAGGGCCGCGAGATGGGTTGGATCCGCGTCGATCGCTACTTCATCGGTGACGACTTCGACAGCCCCGAATCCATGTACCACCAGCCCGTCGCGTGCGTCCATTGCGAGAACGCGCCGTGCGAGACGGTCTGCCCCGTCAACGCGACCGCCCACGGCACCGAGGGCACCAACGACATGGCATACAACCGCTGCATCGGCACGCGGTACTGCGCCAACAACTGCCCCTACAAGGTGCGTCGATTCAACTTCTTCGACTACGGCGTCGCCAAGTTCAACGGGTCCTACTACGGCAAGGACCTCATGCCCGGTGGCGGCCCGAAGAACGTCAATCTGATCCCGCCCCGCCTCCGCGAGAAACTCGAAGAGATCTCGCGCATGAAGATGAATCCCGATGTCACCGTCCGCAGCCGCGGCGTGATGGAGAAGTGCTCCTACTGCATCCAGCGCGTCAACGCCGCTCGCGTGGAGACCAAGCTCCAAGGGTTGCCCGGCATTCCCGATGGCTTCTTCCAGACAGCTTGCCAGCAGGCTTGCCCCTCGAACTCAATCACCTTCGGCGACATCCTGGACGAGTCCAGCAAGGTGTCCAAGTCCCGCGCAAGCCAGCGCTCCTACATGCTGCTCGGCTATCTCAACACCCGCCCGCGCACCAGCCACATGGTCCGCGTCAGCAACCCGAACCCGAAGCTCCGCACGCCCATCGAGGATCCGTTCCATCATGGCGGCGGCCACGAGAGCGACCACGGCGCGGGCCACGACGACGGTCACGCCACGCCCCACACCGATGAACACGGTTCCGGACACGACGCTGGCCACGAAGGCGGGCACGCCTTCTTCGACGCAAAGAAGCGTCGCACCGATGACGGATACGCCCTCTCGCTCCGAGTTCTCGGCGCGAGCGTTGGAGTTCACGCATGACCACGCTTCACCCTGACGAAGCCAACGCCAGGCGTCTCGCCGGATTGAAGGCCGGCGTCCTCATGGACGCCTCTGGAGCCGGCGATGGTTCGCTGATCGACGATCCCGCGATCCGGTCTCCCCTGGTTCTCGGTGGACAGTCGTTCAACGACATCACCGAGACCATCTGCGGCTACGCGGAGAAGGGCCCGGGCAAGTGGTGGCTCCCCGCCGTGCTCATGGCCGCCAGCGTCGCATCTCTCACCGGGCTGATGGTCGCCTATCTGATCATCACAGGCGTCGGAGTCTGGGGACTCACCAACCAGGTAGACTGGGCGTGGGACATCACCAACTTCGTCTTCTGGATCGGTATCGGCCACGCCGGAACGCTGATCTCCGCCATCCTCTGCCTGCTGAAGCAGAAGTGGCGTACCGCGGTCAACCGCTCCGCAGAGGCGATGACCATCTTCGCCGTAATCTGCGCGGGACTCTTCCCGGGCATCCACGTTGGTCGCGTGTGGATGGCCTGGATGCTCTTCCCCATTCCCAATTACAACTACATCTGGCCCAACTTCCGCTCGCCCCTCCTGTGGGACGTCTTCGCAGTCTCAACCTACGCCACGGTCTCGCTGCTCTTCTGGTACATGGGCATGATCCCCGACATCGCCACTCTTCGCGACCGCGCGGATCGGCGCCGGCGTGAAGCAGCGTCCGGCGGGCCGCCCGCGCTCAAGGGCGACGGCATCCGCGCGTTTGTCTACGGACTCCTCTCGATCGGCTGGCGCTTCAGCGGCCGCCACTGGCACCGCTACGAGGCCGCGTACCTGATCCTCGCAGGCATCTCAACGCCTCTCGTGCTTTCGGTGCACTCGATCGTCTCCTTCGACTTCGCAACATCCATTCTCCCCGGATGGCACACGACCATCTTCCCGCCCTACTTCGTCGCCGGCGCCATCTTCGGCGGCTTCGCGATGGTGCTCTTCCTCCTCATCCCGGCCCGCGAGCTCTTCCCGGGAATGAAGAACCTTCTGACGCTCCGCCACCTCGAGAACATGGCCAAGATCCTTCTTCTCACCGGCTCGATGGTCGGCTTCGCCTACGCGATGGAGTTCTTCATCGCCTGGTACGGTGCCAACGACTACGAGAAGGAGGTCTTCATCAACCGCGCCACTGGCCCCTACTGGTGGGCCTACTGGACGATGATCTCGTGCAACGTCATCAGTCCGCAGCTCTTCTGGGTCAGGCGATTCCGACAGAGCCCGCTGGTGATCTTCATCATCTCGGTCTTCATCACCATCGGCATGTGGTTCGAGCGATTCGTCATCATCGTCTCGTCGCTGCACCGAGCCTTCCTCCCCGGTGAGTGGCACATGTTCCACCCGACGCTCGTCGACATCCTGACGTTCGTCGGCTCGTGCGGCCTCTTCCTCACCCTCTTCCTCCTCTTCACGCGATTCCTCCCCATGTTCGCCATGGCAGAACTCAAGGCCGTGATGCCCGAAGCCAGCCCCCACGCCCACGGAAAGGAAGGACACTGAAATGAACCTTTCCATCCCCTTCACGCTCAACGACATCGCCGATTACTTCCCCTTCCTGCGGCGCAAGCCCGGTCGCTTCGTCACACCCTCCGGCGCGGAAGTGCACGGCATCATCGCCCAGTTCTCGACCCCGGCCGAGGTCTACCACGCCGCCGAGAAGGTCCGCGACGCCGGCTACACCCGCTGGGACGTCCACACGCCCTTTCCCATCCACGGCCTCGAGAACGCGATGGGAATCAAGCGCACCTTCCTCCCGCTGATCTCCGGTGCGATTGGCCTCGGCGGCGCGTGCGTCGGGTTCCTGCTCCAGCTGCTCATCGGGTTGGACTACCAGATTGTGGTGCAGGGCAAGCCCTTCGCGGCGTGGGAGCCCTTCACGCCAGTCACCTTCGAGCTCGGCATTCTGCACTGCGCCTTCGGCACGCTGATCGGCATGCTCGCGCTCAACGGCCTCCCTCGCTGGCACCACCCGCTCTTCAACAGCAAGCGGTTCCTCAAGTCCAGCGACGACACATTCTTCATCGCCATCGAGGCCGCAGACGACAAGTTCGAGCCCGGCACGGTGAAGTCCCTCCTGGAGTCCGCGGGCGCCAGCAACATCGAGCTCGTCGAGTCCTGAACCAACCCAGCCACGCAAGACAACGGCGAACACGCATGACCACCACAACACACAACGCCGCTCGACGCCCGTTCGGAGCGATCACGCTCGGCCTGGCCGTCGTTGCCGGATCGCTCGGCACGCTCGCGGGCTGCCGCGGCGAGCGCAGCGACAAGCCGCCCCACCAGTTCTTCCCCGATCTGGACGACCAGATGAAGTGGAAGCCGCAGAGCGGCAGCGAGTTCTTCGCCAACGGACGGACCATGCGTCAGCCCGTGGCGGGAACCGTCGCTTTCGGCCGCACTTCGCTCCTGTTCGATGAGCCGTGGGGTGAGACCTACATGTCCCAGCGGGCCGGCCTCTTGCGAGAGGACGACGCCTTCTACCGAGGGGTCGACGAGACCGGCGCATATCTCGTTCGCATGCCGATCGCTCCCTCGCGTGCGATGGTCGAGCGTGGCATGCAGCGCTTCAACATCTATTGTTCTGCCTGCCACGGCTACGAGGGCGATGGCAAGGGCACCGTCGGCGTTCGCTGGTCTTATGCCCCCGCGAACTTCTACGACCCCAAGTATCGCGACGAGAAGGTGAACACCGGGCGCGACGGATATATCTTCCATGTCGCGCGGAACGGCGTGATCGGTGGCGACGGCAAGCAGAAGATGCCGGGTTATGCCCACGCGGTCAACGAGCAGGACGCATGGGCCATTGTCTCCTACATCCGCGCCCTGCAGGTCTCTCGTCTGGCCACGATCGACGACGTCCCCTCCACGGAACGTGAGATCCTGGAGCGTCAGCGCGCCGCCGCGACGCCCTCGACCACAACCGCCGATGCCTCGACTCCCACCGCCACCAACGGAGGTGCCAAGTGAGCCACGCCGCCGTCGCACAGCATGGCGATCAACACGGCCATGACGCCCATCATGGCTCGGACATCAAGGTCCTCCTCTCGCGAGAGAACATCTACCTTCCAGAGGGCGCGGGACGTGGCGTCTCGACGATCCTTCTAGGCGTCGGCGGCGTCTGCGTGGCGCTCACGGTCGCCGGCGCGGTCGTCCACGGACCCAAGCACGCGGCCGCTTCTTATCTCGTCGGCGTCATGTCCGTCATGGCCATGTCTCTCGGCGCAATGTTCCTCGTGATGACCCAGCATCTGACCAACGCGGGCTGGTCCGTCACGATCCGGCGTCAGGCCGAGAACATCATGGCCCTGCTCCCCTACGCGATCGCGCTGCTGATCCCGTACCTCATCGCCCAGCTCCTGCTCCCCGACGACATGAAGCTCATCCAGTGGATGCGCTCCGACATCAAGGGCGACGTGCTGCTCCAGAAGAAAGCCGCGTTCCTGAACGAGCCATTCTTCGTGGTCCGATCCATCCTCTACATGGGCCTGTGGCTCTACATCTCGCAGCGTCTCTGGTCCCACAGCGTGACACAGGACCGCACCGGCGACCGCAACGAGACCGTCAAGGCCCGGCGCATGTGCACATGGGGCATGTTCGTCTTCGCCCTCTCCGTCGCCTTCGCCTCCTTCGACTGGCTGATGGCGCTCGACTTCCGCTTCTTCAGCACCATGTGGCCCGTCTACTTCTTCGCCGGAAGCGCCTTCAGCTCCGTCGCTCTTCTCGCGATCGTCATCGCCGTGCTCCGCACCATGGGCCGCCTCACGGGCGTCGTCACCAAGGAGCACTCCCACGACCTCGGCAAGCTCATGTTCTCATTCGCTGTCTTCTGGGCCTATATCGCCTTCAGCCAGTACTTCCTCATCTGGTACAGCAACATCCCCGAGGAAACCGCCTACTACCTCCGCCGCCGTGAGGGAGGCTGGGAGATCCTGACCGCCCTGCTCGCCTTCGGACACTTCATCGTCCCCTTCTTTATCCTCCTGCTCCGCAAGGTCAAGCAGTCATCTCTCGCCCTCGCGGGTGTCGGACTGTGGATGATCCTGATGCACGTCATGGACATCTTCTGGATTGTCCGCCCGATGGTCTACGCCAACGTCCCGACCGCGCAGACGCCGAGCGGCATCACCATCTGGCTCGATGTCGTCGCGATCACCGGCGTTTTCGCGATCTACGCCGCTCTCCTGATCCGCAAGGTCGCCTCCGGCGTTCTCATCCCCCTCAACGATCCCCGCCAGGACGAGGCACTCGCGCACACGAACTACGTCTGACACGCTCCCGCCCGGTTCTCCGCACGATCGATCGCAGGCAGCCCGAAGGACAGCAGCCCATGTCCCACAACAAACTCGAACAACTCCCCCACGAACACGCCCAGCCCGACGAATGGCACCGCCACACGCCCGCAGAGGGCGCGCCGCAGGCCGAGCACGGTGCGAAGGCCAATCCCGCGATTCTCGCGCTCATCACCGGCGGCTTCGTTGTCACGGTGGGGCTCACCATCCTCCTGAGCGCACTCTACTTCTTCTCCTACATGACCCACGAGCGCCAGCTCAAGAAGGAGACGACAATCCTCTCCGAGGAGTATCGCGCCTACCGAGCCCAGACCGAGGCCTCGCTCTCCGGTTACGGCTGGGCCGATCCCGCCGCAGGAACCGTCCGCATCCCCGTCAATACCGCAATCGACCGGGTCGTCGCCGATTACTCGGGCGGCTCGCACTGAACCGACGAATCGACCCACCCCGATCGAACGAAGCCAGCTGAGATGACACGAAGCCCCATCCATCCCGAATGCCGCAAGAGAACGCCTATCGCGTTCTTGCTCGCGTTCGTGTTCGGGGTGATCCTCGCGTCTCCGGCCCGGGCCCAGCTCCTGCTCCCCGAAGAGCCAGCGGATGCGCAGGGTGCGGGCATCGAAGAAGCGCTCGGCAAGTCCATCTCGCTGGAGCACGTGCTCGACGGCTGGGACGGAAAGCCCCACGCGCTCGGCCAGTACTTCAATCAGGGCCACAAGCCCGTTGTTCTCGCGCTTGTCTATTACGACTGCCCCATCGTCTGCTCGCTCGTGCTGAACCGCCTCTCCGACGCCGTCGATTCGCTCGACGATTACACCGTTGGCACCGACTACAACGTCGTGGTTGTCTCGTTCGATCCCACCGAGGGCCCCGCCGACGCCGCCAAGTGGCGATCGACCGCGCTCGTCGGCTACGACCGGGGAGTAACGCCCGAGGTCGAGGCGGGCTGGGGGTTCTTCACCGGCTCCTCATCACAGGTCCGGCCGCTTGCCGATTCGGTCGGCTTCCACTACAGCCGCATGCCCAGCGGCGAGTTCGCCCATCCCACAGTCTTCATGGTCCTCACCGCCGATGGGCGTGTCGCTCGTTACATCCACGGGTTCAACTACACGCCCAAGGACCTCAAGCTTGCCCTTCTCGAAGCGAGCGAGGGGAAGATCGCCAAGTCTCTCGGCGATTGGATGATCCACAAGTGCTATCGCTACGACCCCTCCGCCGGGGCGTACACCATCCAGGCCATGACCCTCATGCGCATCGGGGGCGGCATCTCCGTCTTCGCCGTTGCCGGGCTCGTGGCCGGCCTGTTTGTCAATGAACGCGCGCGTCGGCGCCGTCGTCTCGCCAAGGAGTCCGGCGAGACCCGTTCCGTCCCCACTCGCGCGAGCATCGCTGGAGCGTCACGATGAATCTCATTCCCACCACACTCGCCGACGGCTTCTGGCACTGGCTCTGGTTCAACGAGAAGGCAAAGAGCTCGGCCGGTGTCGCCACCATCGGCGACGAACTCTTCATGTACATCTTCTGGCTCTCCGTTGTGTGGTTCGTCTTCCTCATGGGATTGACGTTCTACTTCGTCGTGAAGTACAGGCGCAAGCCCGGCCAGAAGCTCGTGCGCAGCCCCGCCCACCACACACCTCTCGAGATCGCGTGGACCGTCGTCCCCACGCTCTTCCTCGTCTACATCTTCTTCAAAGGCTTCTGGGGCTACGCCGACGCCCTCGTCGCGCCCGCCAACGCCGAGCTCATCAACCTCAAGGCGCAGAAGTGGGCCTGGCGAATGACCTACCCCAACGGCGCCGAGAGCCCGCTCTCCACCCGCTTCACCTACACCGACGCCCAGGGCAACCAGCTCACATCCGCGCAGGACGCTCCCATCTTCGTCGTTCCCGCCGGCAAGCCCGTCCAGCTCCGCATGAGCAGCATGGATGTCATCCACTCCTTCTGGGTTCCCGACTTCCGCGCCAAGTTCGACATCTTCCCCAATCGCTACACCGCTTACTGGTTCCAGGCCGACGAGGTCGGCGACCATCCGATCTATTGCGCCGAGTACTGCGGCGACCTCCACTCAGAGATGTACGCGATCCTTCGCGTGCTGCCGGAAGCCGAATACCGCTCCACCATCGATGGATGGGCCATCCCTTGGGACCAGGGCCCCGTTCCCGTCGGCAAAGTGCTCTACAAGACCAAGGGCTGTGCCGCCTGCCACACCGTTGACGGAACCCCCAACACCGGCCCGACATGGAGCCACATCTGGGGCGAGGAGCACGAGTTCGAGGGCGGCGGCAAGGCCGTCGTCGACGCGAACTACATCCGCGAGTCCATCCTCGTTCCCGCCGCCAAAATCCGCAAGGGCTTCCCCAACCAGATGGTCTCTTTCCAGGGCCAGCTCAACGATCGAGAACTCGACGCCCTCATCGCATACATCGAGTCGCTCGGTGCCAACCCACCCGCTCCCGGAACCGGCCACAGTGAAACCGGTGCCGAGACCGAGCCCGCCGGAAGCAACTGATCCCCCGCGTTCACGCACACCACGCCCGGCCGACACGCCGGGCGACAGATTGAGGCGAAAGCCATGACCACACTGCACGGCGAAATCCCAGGCGCACACGGCCACGAGCACCACGACGGAAGCTACCTCGAGCGCAAGGGGGGCATGGTCTCCACGATCATCGATTGGGCCACCACGATCGATCACAAAAAGATCGGCGTCATGTACCTCGTCGCCGTCCTCACCATGTTCTTCATCGGCGGCGTCGCCGCCATGCTCATCCGCTACGAACTCTTCGAGCCCGTCCGCATCCAGGCCACCGGCGACAACGTCGGCCAGATCAGCGGCACCGCCTTGGCCAATCTGTTCGGGCAGAAGGACATCTCGGTCGCCAAAGCGGACAACATCTACAACCGAGTCATGACCCTCCACGGCGCGGTCATGGTCTTCATGTTCATCGTCCCCGGCATCCCCGCCTCGCTCGGCAATTTCCTCCTGCCGCTCATGCTCGGCGCGAAGGACGTCGCGTTCCCGCGCCTGAACCTCGCGTCGTGGTACGTGTACGTGTTCGGCTCGATCTTCGGCATCCTCGCCATTGTGATGGGAGGTGTCGACACCGGCTGGACCTTCTACACGCCCTACTCATCCTCGCACGCCGATCCCGGCCATTGGCGCGTCGTCTTCATGATCCTGGCCGCCTTCATCCTCGGCTTCTCGTCCATCTTCACCGGCCTCAACTTCATCGTCACCGTCCATAAGCTCCGCGCGCCCGGGCTCGGATGGTTCGATCTGCCCCTCTTCGTCTGGGCCATCTACTCAACCTCGATCATCCAGGTCCTCGCGACCCCCGTGATCGGCATCACCCTGCTCCTCCTCGTCTTCGAGCGCCTCTTCCACGTCGGCATCTTCGATCCCGCTCTCGGCGGCGATCCCGTCCTCTTCCAGCACTTCTTCTGGTTCTACTCCCACCCCGTCGTGTACGTGATGATCCTCCCCGGCATGGGAATCATCTCGGAAACCATCGCCGTTCACAGCCGCAAGCAGATCTTCGGGTACAAGGCCATCGCCTTCTCCTCGATCTCGATCGCCGCGATCTCCTTCCTCGTCTGGGGCCACCACCTGTTCGTCTCCGAGGGCGAACTGGTCGCCACCATCTTCTCCGCGCTCACCTTCCTCGTCGCGATCCCGACCGCCGTCAAAGTCTTCAACTGGATCGGCACGCTCTACAAGGGCTCGATCCAGATCAACACCCCGATGCTCTACACGCTCTTCTTCCTCTTCACCTTCTCCATCGGAGGCCTCACAGGCCTCCCGCTCGGCGCTCTGGCGACCGACCTCCATCTCCATGATTCCTACTTCGTCGTCGCCCACTTCCACTACGTCATGATGGGCGGCACCGTCATCGCCTTCCTCGCCGGCATCCACCACTGGTGGCCCAAGATCTTCGGTCGCATGTACAACGAGCGCTGGGCCATGATCGCCTGCGTGCTCGTCTTCATCGGGTTCAACACAACCTTCTTCACGCAGTTCTTCCTCGGCACGCGCGGCATGCCCCGTCGCTACGCCTCCTACCCCGACCAGTACCAGCTCCTCCACCAGATCTCCAGCATCGGCGCCGCCATCCTTCTGATCGGCTTCCTGCTCCACCTCGCCGTCTTCATCGGATCGCTCTTCGCCGGCAAGAAGGCCCCCGCCAATCCGTGGGGCGGACTCACCTTCGAGTGGGAAGCGGACAGCCCGCCCACCACGCACAACTTCCACCATGAGCCGCTCGCGACCCACGGCCCATACGCCTTCGACGACGTGGTCCCGCCGCACTGCGATCCCAAGGACTACCCCATCGCCGACCCGCTCCCCGCGGGCTCAAAGCGCCACTGACCTTCCGTTCCTTCCGCCGACGTCTCGCATCAACGACAGAGTCCGGAGCCAAGCCCTCGGAGGCCAGCCAGATGACGACCCTCGATATCAACCACGGACCGGACGGCGCAACCGGCCGGCCATACCACGAGACCTACAAGCCGGCCTCTCACTTCCGCAGCAAGGACGAGGAGTTCGACGCCGTCAAGATCGGCATGTGGCTCTTCCTCGCGACCGAAGTGCTCCTCTTCGCCGGACTCTTCGTCGGGTACGCCATCTTCCGAATGATGCACCCCGAGGCATTCCGCAACGGTTCGCACTACCTCGATTGGAAGTGGGGGTGCCTCAACACCATCGTCCTGCTCTTCTCGTCGTGGACCATCGCGACCTCGATCGGAAACGCCCAGCGCAACGAGCAGAAGAAGCTCCGCCGAAACCTGCTCATCACCGTCGCGTGCGCCCTCCTCTTCGTCGGCATCAAGCTCACCTTCGAGTACATGCCCAAGTGGTCCGGCTGGTTCATCGCGTTCGACCCCGCTCTCTCTCACTACGAGAGCGACACCTCCGCACTCGGAGGACTCCTGCACCACGTCCCGGGCTACGGCGGCAAACGCCCCGGCTCTCTCTTTGACTATCCCTTCGCCGAGAACCCCTACGAGCCGATGTGGTGGAGCATCTACTACTGCGCCACAGGCATCCACGCCACCCACGTCCTCATCGGCGTCGGGCTGATCTCATGGCTCTACATCCGCGCCCGCAAGCTCCACTTCGGTCCCGGCCACTACACCGCCGTCGAGGTCGTCGGCCTCTACTGGCACATCGTCGATCTCATCTGGATCTTCCTCTTCCCCCTCCTGTACCTGATCCACTGATCGCTCGCGCCCGTTGCAATCGAACCATTCTCGCCCGACGAATCGCACCAGCCAGGACACCCACCATGTCCCACGACCCACACACCCACGGAACCGCCGCCGTCGCTCTTGACCCGACGGACCCGCACGGCGCGACCCATCACGAGCACGTCATCATCCCGCGTAGCACGCTCATGAACGTGCTCCTCGTGCTCCTCTTCTTCACCCTGCTCACCGTCGGTCTCTCGCGCGCCGAGGTCTGGGCCGCCGGCTTCTTCGGCATCGAGATCCCCCAGTGGGTCAACGTCGCCGTCGCCATGAGCATCGCCATCGTCAAGGGGCTGCTCGTGCTCCTGTTCTTCATGCAGCTCAAGTACGACAACAAGCTCAACGCCATCATCTTCGCCAACTGCATCTTCGCCGTCGGCCTCTTCCTCTTCTTCTCCATGACCGATCTTGGCTTCAGAGGTGTGGTCTACGAATGGAAAAAGGGCGAGATCTCCCTCGGCGGCACGGGTGGCGTCTCGCGCGGCGCGGGCGACCACAAGGAAACCATCTCCGGCAACGTCACACACTTCGCCCGCGAGAAGTACCTCGCGCTCTGGGGACCAGAGAAGTTCGAGCACATCCGGGCCTCCGTGAAGCACGATCATCCCCACGGCGCCGACGCGAACACCGCAAACCTCAGCCGCGCGATCACCGGCCAGACCGGTGCTCTCTCCGCCACGGCCCCCACGCACAGCGCCGGGGGGCACGCCCCGAGCGCGGATGGCCACGCGGCGCCCGCTGGTGACCACCCGCCCGAAGCCCCGGCCTCACACGATGCGCCGAAAGATGCCCCGCCCACCGGTGGCCACTGAGTCCACCCAGACTGCCGCGCCGGGCCGGACCGCCTCGGCCGGCGCACACCCATGACCGCCGAATCCACATCCCGCTCGCCGAAGCTTGCCCTGGTGACGGGCGCACTATCGCTCCTGCTCCTGGGCGTCTCCTGCTGGTTCATGGCGGCACGCGTGAACCAGGCGCTCGCGGGCAAGATCCGTCCCGTCTTCATGCCTGTCAACGACCCGTCGTTCACATTTGCCGGGCGTGATGTCTCCTTCGCCTTCCAGCCGGACGCTTCGGCCCCCGACCAGCCCTCAGGTCCGGGTTCGATCGTCGTCACCTATGGCGAAGAAACGCTCCCGCTCCGCGTTCTCATCCCGCCAGACGAGGCCCTGAGCCAGATCCCGCTCATGCGCGCCCACGCGGACTGGATGCAGGTCCTCCGCTTCACCGAGGGAACCGCCGCCGAGCTCCAACACGTCAATAAGGCGATCGCCAAGGGCGATCTCCCCGATCGGCTCGTCATCGTTACGCGCATCCCGCCCCAGGGGGTCGATCCGCACACGTGGGGGCAGATCTGGCGGAAGGAATGGTCCTTCGCCTTCTACGAGTTCCTTCCCTCCGGCGGCTTCCACAAGGAAAAGCTCGCCTTCCCCACCTCGAAGCGATACGAGACCAACAAGCCCGGTGAGATCGCCGAGGGCACGTGGCAGTTTGGCGCCGCGCTCATGGTCATGCCCAAGGGCACAGTCCCCTCTCCGCGCTTCGCGGACGACGGCCTCCGGGCGATGGGTTGGACGCTCCCCGCAGCCACCATCGCCTCGTGCGGCCTTACGCTCAGCATCATCTTCATCGCCGCCTCACGCGTCCGTCGCCGAACCGTTGAGTAAGCCGGCTCTTCCGTGCCACTGCCTGCTTGCCATCGGGTGTTCTGCGCGTGGTGGCGTTTCTTGACGCACCCCATAACCAAGAAAGAGGTCCGCCCCATGTGGAGCGGACCTCTCTGACTTCGTGACTCTCTGACTTCGTGGCTTCCGACTCACTTGGTCGGATCAAGCTGGCGCGTTGGCACCGGCTCGCGATCCGGCGATGCGTTCCCACCTGTCGGCGCGCTCGACGAAGAGAACCCCGCCGTGCTGTTCCGCAGGTAGATCTCGACACGGCGATTCGCCGGTGTGTTGCCGTTGGCGCTGTTCTGCACCGCCGGGCGGAACTCGCCCCACCCAGCGACCTTCAGCCGATCCGCCGGCACGCCCATGCTCGCCAGCACAGCCCGGACGGAGATCGCCCGGTGCGCCGACAGGTGGACATTGGTCGGGTGCTTCGCAGCCGTTCCAGTGCTGATTCGCTGCGAGTCGGTGTGCCCCTGGATCTCCGCCTCATAGTTCAGCGCGGAACTGGAAGTCAGGATCTTCGCGAACGCCTCCAGAGCCCGGCGAGCCCCGTCCTTCACCGCGTCAGAGCCGGAGTCGAACGTCAGGTCCGCGTTGAAGCGGATCATGCCGAGCGCGGCGTCGTATGAGATCAGGTCCGGATACTGCGCCACGAGCTGCTGCAACGCCTGGTCGGTCGCAAAGTCGAGCGCAATCCCGTTCAGCCCCTGCAGGCGGCTGCCAAACCCGGCCATATCGCCCTGCGCCTGCTTCAGCAGCGAGTCCAACTCAGAATTGTTCGCCCGCAGCGACGCGAGAGCCGCGTCGAGGTTCTGACGCTCGGTCGAGAGCATCCGGTTCGTCGCCTCCAGCTCGCTCGCGCGCCGGGCCAACTCGGAGTTTCGATTCTCCAGCGAGACGTTCGTCTGCCGAAGCTCGTCGTACGCCTGCTGGCTCACACACCCGCCAAGGCCCGTGCCGGCAAGTGCGATCAGGGCGAGTGCTGCGATCCGTGTGCGCCGGTAAGTCATGGTTCGATCCCTCAGGTCAATGGCCAATCCGTGCTGTCATTCCGTCGCTCGCCCCCGAAAATGGGCCGAGCCGTCGCCGGGCGTCTGACGCCACCAGCGCCCGCCCGACCTCGCGCAATACAACCGTGCCGCGCCGCGCACGCCGGTTCATATCTATCGTACACCCCCGGATTCCAGCATGAATCCCCGGCCCGCGAACGAATCCCCATTCTCGCCCATGAATCAAGATCCAACGCGCGAGCGCACCCAACCCCTCGTCATCATCGCCCGCGCCGCCGCCGATGCGCGCCGCGTCTGGTCCCACCGCGCCGGCCCCATCGCCCTCCTCCTCGATCAGACCACGGGCCGCGTCATCAGCATCACGCCCCCCTCCGAACTCCCATCCGAGTTCCGCCGCGCCGACACCCCGATCATCGCGCTTCCAGATGCCGTCCTCCTCCCCGGACTCGTCAACGCACACACCCATCTCGATCTCACCAGCATCGGCCCCCGCCCGCACGACCCCTCAAGCGGCTTCATGCCCTGGATCGACATGGTCCGGCGCGAACGACCCACCGACGACGCCGCAATCGCCGCCGCCGTCAAGCGAGGCATCTCCCTCTCACTCGCCGGAGGCACCGCGGCAGTGGGGGACATCGCCGGCGCTCCCCGCGCCATCCCCTCCCCGGTCCCCTTCAACACCCTCGTCGAAGCACCCCTCGCATCCGTCTCTTACCTCGAGTTTTTTGCGATCGGCAACGGACGCGAGCGTGGCATGGAGGGGATGACCAACGCAGCCCTTCCGGCCCTCGGCCGCCAGGTCGCGAACGCGTACGAACGCGATCTGCGCGTGCCCTCCGCCCGCTTCGGCCTCCAGCCCCACGCCCCCAACACCGTCGCACTCGCTGGGTATCACCACGCACTCGAACTGGCCGGACCCCCGCGCAACCTGCCCGTCTGCACCCACCTCGCCGAATCACCGGAAGAGCGTGAGTTCATCGCCCACGCCCGCGGCCCGCAACGCGACCTCCTCGAATCCCTCGGACTCTGGAACGACGCCGTCGCCACCGAGATCGGCCGAGGCCTCTCTCCCATCGAACATCTCGCCCCGATCCTCCAGTCCGCCCGTAGCCAGTGGACACCCTTCACCGCCGTCCACTGCAACGACACCACAGATGCCGACCTCGACATCCTCGCCCGCACCGGCACGCGCGTCGTCTACTGCCCCCGCGCCTCGGAATACTTCGGCGCGCCCACACGCCTCGGCCCGCACCGCTACCGCGACATGCTCTCCCGAAACATTCCCGTCGCACTCGGCACCGACTCCATCATCAATCTCCCTTCGACCGACGCCGGCGCCAGCTCCGGGGGCATCTCCATCCTCGACGAGATGCGTCTCCTCCACCGGCGCGACGGGACCGATCCCGCGACGCTCGTGACCATGGCCACCATTCACGGCGCGGCCGCGCTCGACGCAAACCCCGGGCACTTCCAACTCGCGCCCGGTGCGTTGCCCCTCTCCATCCTCGCGATCGGAGTTTCCGACATCCCGAGCGGTGCCGCCGCCAATGATCCTCGGGTCTCAGTCCTGAACTCCGATGGCCCACCCAAAATCGTCTGGACAAGAAAAAATACAGTCATACAGGAATAGGATCTCCCCGTTTGCCCTTGCGTGCCGCACCTAAATCGCGGCCGCTCATGGAGATGCGATGAGCCAGAAATGGCGTCGAAGTCAGGCGTGGGATCAAGCCCACTTCGCCGCTTGGGCCCAGCCCGTGCGATGGGTCCTCCACGCGTTCAGCACGATCACCCTCGCCGTCTGTCTTCTCTCGTTCGTCGTGCTCTATGCCATTCTCGCCAGCGTTCCGATCGGTCTGCTGGCACAGATCCCGACCTTTCTCGTCTACGCGATCACCGCGATCCTCACGGTCGTAGGGGTCGCGATCCCATTCGTCGTCATCCCTCGCATGCTCCTCCGCCGCGCAGGCGCATCAAGCCCGCTCCGCTTCGTCGCCGCGTCGGTCGGTGTCATCGCCTCGATCCTCATCGGTGCCTCGCTCTGGCACCGTCTCGCCTGGCCCGCGCTCCACTACGACCCCGTCACCGGCAACGGGCTCATGCTCTTCGCCGACTTTGTCCGCGACTACAAGTCCACCACACTCCGCCGCCTCCCCGGCGTAGAGATGTCCGAACTCGAGTTCTACTCCTGGTGGCCGCTGCGCGTCGTGCTGCTCTGTTTCGTTCTGAACATGATCACCGCCACCGTTCGGCGTATCGAGTTCAAGATCGAGTACTTCGGTGTCCTCACCGTTCACACCGGCATCGTCACGATCGCCCTCGGTAGCGTCTACTACACGGGCCTCAAGAAGGAAGGCGACACCATCCTCTTCGCCGGCAATCCGACGCCCGGTGGCGAGACCACCATCGGCCCTCCCTCCGGCGTCTTCTACGACAACACACGCGTCGCGCTCTTCGTCGACGGCTTCAAGGGCTGGGAGCAACGCCCTCTCACCCGGATCCCACGCTACAACGACTACGGGACGTCCGATGCGCCCTCCCGCACGCTCAGCATTCCGGTCATGCCCTCACGCACCGCGCTCGTCGATCCCGACATCCGCTTTCGCATCGTCGGATACGCCGCCTACGCGGACCTCGGCGCCGAGCCCGTCAAGGCGAGCGACGCCGAGGCCGCCCGCGCCATCGCTGCGGGCGTTGATCGCCCGGTTCGCTTCGTCGATCTCCTGAGTTCGATCCCCGATGCCAAGGGGAGCGTCCCCACCGGCCCAGTGCACCGCTACAGGTTCGAGCCCAAGTCTCCCGCCGCCCGCGCCTCGAGCCAGAATCTTCTCAGCGTCGAGTACACGATCTCGATGCCGGACTCCCGCTGGCGCGACCTCTGCAGCCCCCTCCCCACCGGAGTGCGCAACGCCCTCGCGATCGACATCCCCGCATCAGGTTTCCACGCCGTGCTCCCGGTCACACGGGGCGCGAAGCTCCCAATCGACGACACCGGCTACTCGATCGAAGTCGAAGACCTCACACCCGAGCCTCCCTTTCCTATCATCACCAAGGGCTACGAGGGCTCGACCAGCAGCGTTGCCATCGTCCGCATCACCACGCCCACCGGCGAGTCCTACACACGCTGGATCTACAGCCGCTTCCCCGAGATCAGCCAGGACATGCTCGACACGACCAACGCGCAGGGCATGCCCACCCGCCGCGATGCCGACCCCGCCATCCGCATCGGATACATCGACGCCAACCTCCTCTCGGCCAATCTCGATGAGCGAGCCGACGGCACCATTCGCGCCGTCGTCCGCCTCCCGAGCGGCGAGATCCGCGTCACAGACCGGATCGGCGACACGCTCGACCTCGTCCCCAATCGCATCGCTGTCGCCCTCACCGATCGATGGGCCCACGCCTCAACCGTTGAACGCCCGATCTCCGTGCCTCCATCCGAACAGGACAAGCGATTCGTCGGCACGCACGACCGCGCAGCCCTCGGCGTCGAAGTCTCCGTCGATCTCGGACCCACCGAGCCCGAACGCGTCTGGTCCACCGTCGTCTGGCTCCCCTTCGTCAAGTACCTCGAGATCGCCGACGACCTCGTCAAGGAAGTCGACATCCCGGGCGGCCGCACCATCCGTCTCGCATTCGGACGTGTCCGCCATCCGCTTCCCGGATTCGACATCCGCCTCGTCGACTTCCAGATGATCGCCTACGACCACCGAGGCTCGCCCCGCGACTACCAGTCGAGCGTGCTCGTCTCTCCCTCCGCCTCCACCGCCCACGCGCCGCGCTTCGAGGCCTTCACGCACATTACCAAGCTCAACGCGCCCCTCACCGCGCCGCAGCACTATGAAGACGACCGCTCCGCCATCGCCAATTTCCTCGCCCGCATCATCTCCGGTCTCAGCCCCGATCAGTACAAGTTCAGCCAGGCCGGCTGGGACGCAGAGATGTGGAAGCAGTCCCAGCAGATGGTCGACGCCGGGCAGATCAAACGCCCATTCGTCCGCTACACCATCCTCGGCGTCGGCAACAACCCCGGCATCCACATCATCGCCCTCGGCTCAATCCTCATGGCGATCGGAATCCCCTGCGCCTTCTACGTCAAGCCGCTCATCGTGCAACGCAAGAAGCGCCGCATCCAGGAGCAGCTCCGCAGCGGCACATACGTGCGCCCGTCTCGCGCGCCATCGCCCGCCTCAACACCCGTCGTTGTCTCGCTCACGCCCGAAGAGGTGAAGCCATGATCGCACCGCGCCTCTCTCGTATCGCCTCGCTCTGCCTCGCGATGGTCCTCCTCGCGATGGCGCCCTTCAGCACCCTCGCCCAGACCGCCCCCGCCGGGAACGCCCACCCGGAGTCTCACGCCGTGAGCGAAGAGGGCGCAGCGCTGCCCAATGCCTTCGGCCAGGTCCTCATGCCCTCCCCGTTCGACACCGCGCGCAAGCTCGACTTTGCCTCAAAGGTTGATCTCTCGCCGCTCCGTGGTGTCGCGGTCCTGCACAACGGTCGAGTCAAGATCCTCGACACCCTCGCGCGCGAGACCGTCAGTTCCGTCGTCGGCCGCAAGAAGTACTTCGACACCGTCCACGCCGACGGCGCAAAGCCGAAGAACGAGTCCTACGACCCGCTCTTCACCTGGCTCGATCTCGTCATCGACCCCGCGTACTACCTCGATCGGCCCCTCATCCACATCAACTACCTCCCGCTCCGCCGCGCGTTCCTTGAGGCCGCGTTCCCCGGCGACTCCGCCAAGCAGGAACGCTGGATGAAGCTCACGCGCATCACCCCCGTGATCGCGCAGCAGTTCGGTCCGGACCTCGAAGAGCAGCACGCCTTCGAAGAGCCCTACCGCGCCGCATTCTCGCGCGTCCGGAGCGCGATGGCCCTCGTTGCCGAGAGCCGCGCCAACTGGTACGTCATCGCCCCTGAGTCGCCCGACCTTCCGTGGCACCACCTCGCCGAGCTCCCCGCCGACCACCCCGCGCGTGTGGCCGCCGCCGCCCTCGGATCGGCGTGGCGCGCCGGCGACGCACCCGGCGTCAGCGCCGCTGCGATCGCCCTCGCCTCCGAGCTCCCGAAGATCAATCCCTCTCTCTATCCCACCGATCGCGCCCGGCTCGAGCTCGTCTACAACCGCACGAACGCCTTCGAGTGGGGCTACTGGCTCTACACATTGAGCTTTGTCACGCTCATCCTCGCTTTCGGAACCGGTCGGAAGTGGCTCGTCGCGACGGGCATCGCAACGCTCTTCGCCGCCGTCGCCATGCACGGCTTCGGCTTCATCCTCCGCTGCCTCATCGCCGAGCGCTTCGCGATCCAGAATCAGTTCGAGTCCATGACCGGGCTGAGTCTCTTCGCCACCGTCGCCGGCCTCGCGATCATGTTGGTCCGCCGCCAGTGGCTCTTCGGAGCCGCTGCCGCCGGTGTCGGCTGCCTCGTGCTCATCACCGCGACCCAGACCGGCATCCCCGGCAAGCACATCGAGCGAGAAGCCGCGATCCTCAACACCTCCGTATTGCTGAAGTACCACGTCACCACCGTGCTCGTTTCCTACGGGCTCATCTCACTCGGTTGCATCGTCAGCTGCTTCTACCTCGCCGTTCATTACGCTCGCGCGCTCGGCGGCGTGAAAGCCGCGGCGACCGGCGCGGACGCCATGGCCGCGATCGCCCTCAACACCGACCCCGCCGGAGCGCCCTCTCCAGAGGCAGCCCCGGAAACCGCCCACGCCCGCACGCTCAAGGACCTCGACACCGCCCAGATGACCGTCCTGCAACTCGCGTTCTGGACCCTCGGCGTCGGCATTCTCCTCGGCGGCTGGTGGGCCGACCACTCCTGGGGACGCTGGTGGGCCTTCGATCCCAAAGAGACCTGGGCCCTCGTCACCTGGATCATCTACCTCATCGTCATCCACCTGCGCTTCACCACCGGCCGCAATCGCGCGCTCGTCACCGCGTGGCTCTCCGTCGTTGGCTTCATCGTCATGCTCTGGACCTACTTCGGCGTCAACCTCCTCCTCCCCGGCCTCCACGCCTACGCCTGACGCGTTGTGTCGATCGGCACTCCGTGCCGTCTCCTTCTGCTCCTTCGGTGGCGCCGCTCTCCAGAGCGGTGTGGCTCTCTCACTCGCTTCTTCTCATCGCCTTCCTTCGCACCTCCGCGATCTTCGCGTTCAACTCCTGCACTTCTCTGCGTCGTGCTGCGTTCTGCGCGGTTTCTTCGCTCCCCGTGGTCTCTTCGCCAACAATCCCTCCATGCCGCGCCCCGCGACACGCCGCTTCTTCTCGCGCGATGCCGTGTCCCTCGCCCGCGCCCTGCTCGGCACGACGCTTATCCGCACGCTCGATTCTGGCGAAGTTCTCCGCGCCACCATCGTCGAGACCGAGGCCTACCTCGGCATCCACGATCGCGCCTCGCACGCCTTCGGAGGAAGGCGGACGCCACGCAACGAGTCCATGTACGCCCAGCCCGGCACCCTCTATGTCTACTTCACCTACGGCATGCACCACTGCGCCAACATCGTCTGCGGCAAGCCAGATGAGCCCGTCGCGGTCCTCCTCCGTGCTCTGCAGCCGATCGACGGCATCGAAACCATGCGAGCCAATCGCGCGAGCCCAGGCCCCGCTCTGTCCAGGCCGATCCGCGACCAAGAGCTCTGCCGCGGCCCGGGCAACCTCTGCAAAGCCCTCGCTCTCGATCGGACCCATGACGGGCTGGACCTGATCGCGGGCGTCGCCGTCAGTGTTGAGATTCCGTCGAGCAAGCCGATAGACGATCGCCGGGTCTCTCGGGGGCCCCGAATCGGGATCGGGAACGCGGGCGAATGGACCGCCACGCCCGCTCGATTCTGGGTGCGTGAGTCTCCATCGGTCAGCCGATCCCGCAGGGAGTCGACGGGCGGCGAACGTTCGGTCTAGCATCTACGGTCTGCGTCGCCATCCGTCGCGGAATGAGTGTGGAGCCAAGCAACGTGTCCGACCAGGTACTCGGTGATTGGAAGAGCGTGCGAGAGAAGGCTGGTCCCTATCCGGCGGAGGCGTTCCAATTCGTGCGCGAGGGTCTTGCGCACACCGTCCGCCTCATCCACGGCGACGCGGGAATGACCGGCGATCTCGAGGACGAGACCCGCCACGTCAGCGGCCAGCAACTCTGCATGGGCCTCCGAGACTTTGCCATCGTTCAGTTCGGCGGTCTCGCCCGCACGGTCCTCGACCGCTGGGGCGTCCGGCGCACGGACGACTTTGGCAGGATCGTCTTCGGCATGATCGATGCCGGCCTCATGCGCAAGACCGACGACGACACCATGGACGACTTCCGAGCCGTCTATGAGTTCGACGAGGCCTTCGTCGGCCCCGAGCAGGGCTGATTCGCCCGACCCGACCGAGGAACTATCAAGCCACGCCCCCTCGCCCGGTCGATGCAGTGTGCGCATGGCCGATCCGAACAACACCGAACCCGGTCCCTCCGTGCGTGCACCGGGCATCGACTGGCGGAGACTGCATCTCTGGCAGATCCAGCCCGTCCGCGACGTCCTCGTGGTTCTTTGCCTCATCGGCCTCGTGTATTTCGGTCACATGGTCCGAGTGGTCACTATCCCGCTCCTGCTGGCGATGCTCTTCGCGTATCTCTTCGAGCCGGTCATCGACCTGATCACCCACCGCACCCGCCTCAGCCGCCAGAGAGCCGTCGGCGCCCTTCTCGCCGCCGTCGTCCTATTCGTTGTCGTTCCGGTCGTCATCGGGGCCGGTTTCGCCGTCGTTCAGGTTGCGGGTGCCGCAACGTCCGTCGCAACCAACTCACAAAACCTGCTCGAGAGCGTCCGCGCCGAAACGCCCGCCGCTCGTTCTGATGCCTATGCCCGTCTCGAAGGACACGGCTGGCAGAGCGTCAGCGACTGGCTCAAGGACCTGAACGAATCCGTCCAGTTGCGTGGCGGAGCGGACTCCCCGATTGATGAGGCGGCGAACCCCGAAGTGTCGCCCCCCCTCTTGCACGTGATTCCGTTCTCTGAGAGCGGCCGCAAGGGCACCTACCGCGTGGCCGAGTTCGTCCTCGGATGGGTCAAGGACAACGCCGAGGCCATCGGTGCCGCCGCCAGCAAACGCGCGATCGGGACCGGCACAGACGCCGTCGGCGCCGCAATCCGCGCCGTCGGAGCCGTCGGGTATGTCGCCTTCACCGCCTTCCTCACCGCGTTCTTCTTCTACTTCATCTCCACCGGATACGGGAAGGTTCTCGAGTTCTGGAAGGAACTCATCCCCGAGCGAAAGAAGGGCATGGCCATCGACCTCGCGAGCAAGATGAACGTTGCCGTTAGCGGCTTCGTCCGTGGCCGCCTCACCATCGCCGCCATCCAGTCCGTCGTCTTCGCGATCGGCTACCTTCTGATCGGCGTCCCGGGCTGGATCATCCTCGGCCCGCTCGTTGCGTTCCTCTCGATCATTCCGTACGCCGCGCTCGTCGGTGTTCCGGTCTCGATCATCCTGCTCTACCTGCACCCCAATGCGTTCGAGTTCCAGGACGCGATCTGGTGGACACTCGGCGCGCCCATCGCGCTCTACGTCGCAGGCCAGGCGCTCGACGACTACGTCCTCACCCCGGCCATCCAGGGGAAGTCGACCGGCATGGACACGCCGACGATCCTCTTCGCCTCCCTCGCCGGCGGCGCGGTCGCGGGCATCTACGGCCTGCTCATCGCAATCCCCGTCGCGGCTTGCATCAAGATCCTCCTGCAGGAGGTCTTCTGGCCCCGCTTCAAGCGATGGGCACAGGGCAAGGAACGCGACTTCCTCCCCATCAGCAACTGACGGCGATCCGGTCGATCACCGCTTCTTGCGCTGCTTGAACTTGCTCTTCACGCTCTGCGTGTGCGAGGAGCCGCGCCCCATCCCCGGCAGCGACTGCATCGCCGAAATGTCCCCCGCGCCCGCCCGGCCGATCGCGCGCACCGCCTGGGCCTTTGCGCCAGGCGTCAGCGCCGCCATCTGCTTGGTCAGCCGGTTGATCCCCTCGAATTGCTTCACAACCTCGGAGATCTCATTGACCTTGACGCCCGCGCCCCGCGCGATTCGCGCCCTTCGCGAGTTGTTCAACACCGACGGATCCCGTCGCTCGGACTTCGTCATCGAACAGATCATGGCCTCGATCCGCCCCAGGCGCGACTCATCGACCTCCGCGTTTTTGGCCAACTGCCCGACGCCCGGGATCAGTCCCATCAGCTGCTTCAGCGGCCCCATCCGCTTGAGCGTCCGCAGTTGATTCAGGAAGTCGTCCATCGTCATCTCGCCCCGGGCCATCTTCTCCTGGAGCTTCTGCGCCTCTTCTTCCGTGACCTCCTGCTGTGCCTTCTCGACCAGCGACACCACGTCGCCCATGCCCAGAATCCGCCCCGCCATGCGGTCGGCGTGGAACTCCTCGATCGCGTCCAGCTTCTCACCCGTGCCGACAAGCTTGATCGTCGCGCCCGTCACGTGCTTGACGCTGATCGCCGCGCCGCCGCGCGTGTCCGAGTCAAACTTCGTGAGAATGATCCCGTCCACCGGCAGCCGCGCGTGGAACGCCTTGGCCGACACCAACGCATCCTGCCCCGACATCGAATCGACGACCAGGAAGATGTGGTGGGGCTGCACGGCCTTGGAGACCTGCGCCAACTCGCCCATCAGCTCGTCGTTGACATGCAGCCGCCCCGCCGTGTCGAGGATCACCGTGTCGACACCCAGCTTCCGCGCCTGCTGGATCGCCCGCTGGCAGATCTGCACCGCGACGCCCACGGCCTTGCCGTACTCGGCGCACTTCTCCGGCTCGGCGTAGAAGTGGACCTGCGACCCGCCCGGCAACTCCGTCTCGACCTGCTTGGCCACGATTTGCAACTGCTCGACCGCCGCCGGACGCTGAAGGTCCGCCGCGACGAGCATCACGCTCCGTCCGCGCTTTTTCAGATACCCCGCGAGCTTGCCCGCCGTCGTCGTCTTGCCCGATCCCTGCAGGCCGCACAGCATCACGACCGCCGGCCCCGGGCTGATCCGCATCACCGGCTCGGTGCTCTCCCCCGGCGCGATCGCCTTCGCGCCCGGTGTTCCGCCGAGGAACTGCACCAGGTGCTTGTGGACGATGCCGATCATCTCCTCGCCGGGTGCGAGGGACTTGGTCACCTGCGTGCCGAGGGCGTCGTCCAGCACATGCGTCGTGAAGGCATCGACGGCCTCGACGCTGACGTCGGCATCCAGCAAGGCGGTGCGAACATCGCCCATCGCCTCGCGGACGTTGGCCTCCGTGATCTTGTCCTGTCCGGAGAGGCGCTTGTAGAGCCCCTGAAAGCTATCGCTGAGACGTTCAAACATGCCGCCAGTTTAGGCCGATTCCGCCCCACCAAGTCTCCCGATCATTCCGCTTCCATTGCCTACTGCCCACTGCCTATTGCCTCTTTTTCCCCAACCACTCGTGCAGCACCGCCGCATCCCACGTGTTCACGCACCGCTCCGGCGTCACCCACCCCCGGCGGGCCGTCACCACTCCATACCGCAGGTTGTCAAAGTCCCTCGGGTCGTGCACGTCGCAGTCGATCGAAACCAGGCACCCCGCCTCCATCGCCCCCTTCACATGCGTGTCCCGCAGGTCCAGCCGCATCCAATGGGCATTGATCTCCAGCGCGACATCGTGCGCCTTGGCCACCGCATAGATCTCCCGCATGTCCGGCTCCAGACCCGGTCTGCGATTGAGCAACCGTCCCGTCGGATGCCCCAGAATGTGCACCAGCGGGTGGGAGATCGCCCGCACCAGTCGCTCCGTCGCCACGACAGGCTCCTGCGAGAGCGACGCGTGCGGGCTCGCCACCACCAGATCCAGCCGCCTCAGCAACGCGTCCTCATAGTCGAGCGACCCATCCGCGAGGATGTCCACCTCCGATCCCGCCAGAATCGTGATCCCCGTGACGTCCTTCCGCGCCGCGTGGATCGCCTCGATGTGCTCGACCAGCCGCTCCGGGCTCAGCCCGCCCGCGACCGCCGACGACTTCGAGTGATCCGTCACCGTGATCGTGTGGAACCCGCGCCGCTTCGCCTCGCCCGCCAGTTCCACGATCGACATCTTCCCGTCCGACGCCGTCGTGTGCGCGTGGAGCTCCGACCTGATGTCCTTCACCTCAATCAACCGCGGCAGGCGGTGGGGGCCATCCCCTCCCTTCCCGCCCTTCTCCCCCTTGTGTTCCGCGAGATCGACCTCACCCCGATCCTCGCGGATCTCCGGCGCGATCTCCTCCAACTCAAGCGCCGCGAACACCTCACCCTCCGTCGCCGCCGCAATCGGCTTGATCCCGCGCTTGTGAGGTGGCGTCGGATCCCCATCATCCGGATTCGGGAAGAGCCCCCATTCCGTCAGCGTCTGCCCCCGCCGCAGCGCACGCTCGCGCATCCGGATGTTGTGCTCCTTCGAACCCGTGAAATACATCATCGCGGCGCCCCAGCGATCCAGCGGGATCACCCGCAGGTCCACCTGCACGCCCTGCCCATCCGCATCCGCGCCCCACCTGTTCAGATCCGCCGACGCCCGCATCCTGACCGAGCTCTTGCCCTCGCCGCTCGACAGCACCTCGACCACGCCCGGCAGCTTCGTGAACCGCTCGCCCGTTCCGGCCATATCGCTCGTGGCGACCAGGATGTCGATGTCACCGATGGTGTCCTTGCCCCGCCGCAGCGATCCCGCGAACGCCGCACGCTCCACACCCGGCCACTTCTGGACCTCATAAACAATCAGCTCCGCCAGCGGCATCGCCACACCCAACTCCAGACGCTTGTTCCCCTCCGCCGCGAATGCCATCGACTTCTTGATCTTCTCGACGCTCTTCTCGCCCATGCGAGGCAGCGTCAGGATCGACCCGTCGTCGATGATCCGCTTCAGGTCCTCCAGCGACTCCACCCTCGCCTGTTGCCACAGCATCGCGACCGTCTTCGGCCCCAGCCCCGGGATCTCCATCACGCGCATCAGCCCCGGCGGCACCCGCGCCTCCAGCTCCTCGAGCTCCGTGATCTTCCCGCTCGTCGCGAACTCGATGATCTTGTCGGCGATCTTCGGCCCGATCCCCTCGATCGCCGTCAGCGCCTTCTTGTCCCCCGCAAGCGTCGAGAGATCCGCCGCCTGCCCCTCGACCGTCCGCGCCGCCCGCGCGTGCGCGTTCACGCGGAACTTGTCCTCGCCGAGCAGCTCAAGAATCTTCGCGATGCGTTCGAACCGTTCGGCGAGGCGATCGTTGAAGCTCATGACCCGGAGTGTAAGGAGCCGGCGCGGGTGATTGCACGCTGCGCCGGTCCCACACACGCCGACTCCCCGCTCGTGCCGCGGGCGTACGCTCGGTTCGACGCCACCATGCAGACCCTCACAGAGATCCGCCAACTCCTCGACTCCCATGGCCTCGCGCCAAAGAAGTCACTCGGTCAGAACTTTCTCATCGACCACAACCTGATCCGTAAGCTCGTCGATGCCAGCGCGGTCCGTGCCGGCGATCTCGTGCTCGAGATCGGCCCAGGCACCGGCACCCTCACCGAAGAGCTCCTGTCCCGCGGCTGCCGAGTCATCGCCTGCGAACTCGACGCCGGCCTCGCAGCGCTCAACCGCGAACGCCTCGGCGCACACCTTGAGCATGGACCTCGCCTCACCTTGATCGAAGGCGACTGCCTCGAGAACAAGCGAGAGCTCTCCGCCGCCGCTGTCGCCGCGCTCTCCGAGCGTCCATTCACGCTCGTCGCGAATCTCCCCTACGGCGCAGCCACCCCGCTCATCCTCACGCTGCTGATCGATCATCCTCGCTGCAACGGTCTCTTTGTCACGATCCAGCGAGAGGTCGCGGATCGGCTCGCCGCCGGACCGGGTTCCAAGGACTATGGCCAGATCAGCATCATCGCCCAGGCCCTCGCGGAGGTCCGCCACATCGCCACACTCCCGCGCGAGTGCTTCTGGCCGAGGCCCGATGTGACGAGCGCAATGATCTCCATCACCCGGCTCGCACACCCCCTCACCACAAATCCGGCGCACCTTGCCGCCATCACACAGCGCGTCTTCGCACAGCGCCGCAAACAACTCGGGGGGATTCTCGGGAGGAATATCCCCTGGCCGGGTGGAATCGAGCCAACGCTTCGCGCCGAGCAACTCACCGTCGCGCAAATGGTTGCGCTCGCCGACGCCATTCCCGCCACTTGAACCGCACACGCACGCCCTCGGCGCGGTATGTTGAGTTGAAGTCTCGTTTGGCCGCTCGACACGCGATCACGACCGGACGGAGAAGGGTTTGGCCGCCGATCACCATCACGCCAATCGAACGTGCGATCAGCACAACCTCGGCGAGTCGCTTGCCCCTGCTCTCGGAGAGGCTTGCGAGGGACGCCTCGGCCCCATCCAGTGGTTCCGCTCGGTATGGCAGCGTGGCGGTGCAGCCACCGGTCTGGCGTCGTGGACGGACCCGCGCCTCGGGCCAGAGCCGCGCGAGGTCATGGTCAAGGTCCCCGTTGGCCCATCCGAGCATCTCTGGACAGTCCTGCTCGGGGGCGTTGAGCACGACGAGTTCGACTCCATCGAGTCACACACGCTCCCCTCGCCGCGCGTGCTCGCGTGTGGCGAGTCCGTCGGCGGCTACGACCTCGCGTGGCTGGTCTTGGAACGTCTCCCCGGAAAGCCCCTCAACACGCGCCCGACCGGCGATGCCTTCGACCAACTCCTCCACGCCGCCGCGAGATTCCAGCAGTGCGCCGCACTGGCCCGCCCGATCGCGCCAGCCCCAGAGCCCCCAGATTGGGTCACGCACATCGCAAAGGCCCGCGAGCACCTGCGCAACGGTGTCGTCGCCGAGCAGCAGAAATGGAATGAGGCGCTCAAACGCGTCCAAAAGCTCGTGCCGCGCCTCGTGGAGCGTTGGAGTGACCGACCCATCAACGCGTGGTGCCACGGCGACCTTCACCTTGGCAACGCCATGATCCGCACGCCCCCGATGCCCGATTCTCCCAAGACCTGCGTCCTGATCGACCTCGCGCTCGTCCACGCCGGCCACTGGTGCGAAGACGCGCTCTACCTCGAACGCCAGTATTGGGGCCACGAGCAGGCGCTCTGCGGCGTCAAGCCCGTCGCCACGCTCGCGCGCGCTCGCCGCGAACTCGGGCTCGACAATGGCGAAGATCACTCCACCATCGCGAATATCCGGCGTGTGCTCGCTGCGGCGAGCGTGCCGTTGCTGCTCGATCGCGAGGGCAACGCGCGGTATGTTCATGGTGCGCTCGAAGTGCTCGAACGCGTCGTTCCGCAGGTCTCACGCTGTTGAATGCCGGTTTGGAATAAATTCCTTATTCGTTTGATTTGTGATCGGTGCCACTTGCTCGGAACCGCTTTCTGGCGAGAATACAGGGCCAAGCCACTCAGGACTGGCACTAAGCGAGGTGCACGTTGGAATCATTCGATCGCCTGAAGAAGCTCATCGTCGAAGCCGAGGACGACATCGCCAAGGCCGAAGGCGGCAACAAGGCCGCAGGGACCCGAGCCCGTCAGACCATGCAACAGATCAAAGAGGCCGCTCAGGAAGTGCGACAGAAGATCCTGGAGATTCGAGATGCAGGTACCGGATCCCCTGGCTGATCAAGCAACCGCTGTGGCTGCCCCCGGGGCAGCACCCGACAACGCGGGGAAGCTTCTTTTCGATCTCTCCGAGATCGACCTGTCTGCGTGCGCAATCGATCAAGTGGGGCTCAGACGCTTCCTTCCCCACCGCGGCATCATGATGCTGCTGGATGCGCTCGTCTGGACCAGCGACGACTACAAACGCTGCGTGGGCGTCAAGCATGTCCGCGACGACGAGTTCTGGGTTCCCGGCCACTTCCCGGAGAAAGCACTCTTCCCCGGCGTGCTCATGGTCGAGACCGCCGCCCAGCTTGCCTGCTACGCGTACAACGTCCGGCGCCCGCATCCGGTGCTCTCCGCGTTCATGCGAATCGACGATTGCGTCTTCCGCAGCGCGGTCTGCCCCGGCGACACGCTCCACATCCTCTGCCGAGACGTGAAGTGGAGCATGCGCCGGTTTGTCAGCGACGTGCAGGGAGTCGTCGGCAATCGCATCGCGTTCGAGGCCAAGCTCTCGGGACTCTCCCTCGGTGATGCCAAACTGGTCGACCATCCCTGATCGATCCGAATCGCCGATAGAGCCCTTCGCATGATCCCTCCCAACGCCGCCCCCGACGCGACTTCACACGCCGCTGTGTACCCGCTCCTCTTTGAGCCCATCCTCAAAGAGAAAGTCTGGGGAGGCCGACGCCTGGAAGGCCTCGGAAAGCGTCTCACACCCGGCACACTCGTTGGTGAGAGCTGGGAACTCGCCGACCTCGGGTCAACGTCCGCCTCCGGTGGCGGTGGGGGCGCGGCACACTCGATCGTCCTCAACGGCCCCCTCGCCGGACAGCCCATCTCCGCCGCATGCGCCGCCTGGGGCGCTTCACTCTTCGGTGCATGCAGGCCCGCGCCCCATCAGGCGTTCCCGCTTCTGGTCAAATACCTCGACGCCCGCGAGCACCTCTCGGTGCAGGTCCATCCAAGCATCACCTACTGCCGCGAGCACCCCGGCGCACACCTGAAGACCGAGTGCTGGTACGTCCTCGATGCCGAGCCCGACAGCGTCATCTTCAAGGGTGTCCGCAAGGGCGTCACCGCTGCCGATTTCCGCGCCGCGCTCTCCACCGGCTCGGGCGAAGCCGTTGTCGATCTCCTTGAACGTGTCCCCGCGATCCCCGGCGAGTGCCACAACCTTCCGAGCGGCACAGTCCACGCCCTCGGCGCGGGCGTTCTCGTCGCCGAGATCCAGACGCCCAGCGATACCACGTTCCGCGTCTACGACTGGGCAAAGGAATACGGGCGCAAGGGCCGCGAGCTCCACGTCGAGCCCTCGCTCGCCTGCATCCAGTTCGAAGAGGCCCGCGACGCCACACGCCTCCCTCCCGGCACGGACCGGACACGCCACGTCGCCACCGGCTACTTCGACATCGACGAGATCCGGCTCGCGCCCGGAGCCCCCACGCCGCTCACGATCGAGAGCGCCGAACCGCGACCACAGGTCCTGATGCTCCTCCGTGGCTGCGCCTCCCTCCGCTCGCACGCAGGCAAGTTTCCCGGCGTTGCCATCGCCCAGGGCCAGACCGCGCTGGTCCCCGCCTCGCTCATCTCAGACGCGCTCCTCGTCGCCGAACGCGACGCCACCGTCCTCCGCACCGACGTGCGCGGCCTCTGAATCCGCGCCCCCGTGATGGCGCAATCCCAGTACACTGGGCCGGCTGAAGGAAAGTCGGGAGGATGCCGATGTCCGACGCGCCCGCCACACGCAAGCTCTGCTTCCACTGCGGAACCGACGTCGCTGGCAAGCCCCGAACCAAGGACGCCCGTGGCCGCTACTTCTGTGCCGCGTGCGACGCAAAGGTCCGTTCGCAACGTTCACACGCGCCCGCCCAATCCCCCCTCCAATCCGCGGGCGATCCGGCCGATGAACCCGCCGACCTGCTCGGCGAACCCACCGACCTCGGCGCCGCCGACGACGGAACGATCCCCCTCGCGGACGAGACCCTGCCCGCGGATGAACTCGCCGCGCTCGCCGCCGCAGAAAGAGGCGCAGAAGGCATCGCCTCCCAGCGCATCGACGTCGTGCGTGAAGACAAGCCCGCCCGCGCCACCCCGCGCCACAAGGGCAGCTGCGCCTGCTGCGGCCGCATCATGTCAAAGAACTCCGTGATCTGCACCGCGTGCGGCTACAACACCGAAACCGGCCGAAACGTCGGAACCGGAAAGCTCGCCGGAGCCGGAAAGAAGTGCTCAAAGTGCGGCTACGACATGACCGGCGCGCCCACCGTCCGCTGCCCCGAGTGCGGCACGGTCAACGCAAAGCGGAACAATCGCCAGAACGACGCGGAGTATTCGCGCCAGGTCGCGCGCGAGGCGTACACCAAGCCGCTCATCCATATGGCGATCGCACTCCCCATCTCGTTCCTTCTGGCGTGGCACCAGGCGGGGTTCGAGCTCTCGGTCGTCTATCTGATGCAGTTCATGCTCTCGGTGCCCTTCGGCCTCATCGCGTACGTCATCGTCGGCTTCGTCTTGGCGGGCTTCGATGAACCGCTCCACATCATCGGACTCCGTCTCGCCGGCATCTTCGCCATCGCGGACGTGGTCAACTTCCTCTTCAATTACCTCCCCATTCCATGGCTCTCGTTCGTTGTGCCACTCGCGGTCTACATCGGCTTGCTGATGGAGTCCTTCGAGCTCGATCTAGCCGATGCAGTCGCGCTGGCGTTCCTCACGTGGCTCTTCAAGATGGGCGTTTTCGTCGGACTCTTCTTCCTCGCGCGCCACATGGGGTGGATCTGAACGCCACAGCCCGATCCGATCTCGAAGCGTTCAGCCCGCCCCGCTCAAGCACTGCATCTGATTGCCGCGGCCGCGGCCCGTCGCCGCTCACATGGACAAGCTGTCGCTCCTGAAAGCGACCGGAATGGGAATCCTCATCCTGGCCCCGCGAGAGACAACGGTTGATCTCCACAGCTCGATCTATAAACCGATGTCTCGGACAAGCTGACGATCGCCGTTCTCGAATCACATACGCAGCCATAGGGGTATGGACGCTTCGCCCGCGGGCCGACTCTGCCGAGCACTCTCGCGTATCCTTCGGCACCTATGCCGAACACCCTGCATCCGGAACATGCCGCCCACCAGGCCGACCCGATCACAGACGCCGTGCTCGGCCTCCTCGGCACGCGCGATCCCGAGGTCGCCGCACTGATCGACAAGGAGCGCGATCGGCAGGAAACAACGCTGGAACTGATCGCCAGCGAGAACCACGTCAGCCACGCCGTGATGCACGCCATGGGGACGTGCCTGACCAACAAGTACGCCGAGGGGTACCCCGGCGCGCGGTACTACGGCGGATGCGAATTCCACGACAAGATCGAGGATGTGGCGCGCGAGCGGGCCACGAAACTCTTCGGCGCAAAGTTCGCCAACGTCCAGCCCCACTCCGGCGCACAGGCAAACACCGCCGCCTTCATGGCCCTCCTCCAGCCCGGAGACACCTTCTGCTCCCTCGTCCTCAAAGATGGAGGCCACCTCTCCCACGGGATGAAGATCAACTTCTCGGGCACGTTCTACAAGCCCGTTCACTACCCCTTGCACTACGACAAGGACCACCCCGAGCACGAGCGGATCGACTACGACGCCATGCGCGCCGTCTGCATGGAGCACAAGCCAAAGCTCCTGATGTGCGGCTACTCCGCCTACCCGCGCACCATCGACTTCGCAAAGTTCCGTGAGATCGCCGATGCCTGCGGCGCACTCCTCATGGCCGACATCGCGCACATCGCCGGCCTCGTCGCCACCGGCGTCCACCCCTCTCCCTTCCCGCACGCCCACGTCGTCACAACCACGACCCACAAAACCCTCCGCGGGCCCCGCGGCGGACTCATCCTCACCAACGACGAGGAACTCGCCAAGAAGATCGACAAGGCCCTCTTCCCCGGCGTCCAGGGCGGCCCGCTCATGCACATCATCGCCGCCAAGGCCGTGGCGTTCGGCGAGGCCCTGCGTCCGGAGTTCAAGGCCTACTCCGAGCAGGTCGTGAAGAACGCCAAAACACTCGCGGGCGCGCTTGTCGAGAAGGGGTACCGCATCACCTCCGGCGGCACGGACAACCACCTCATGCTCGTCGACCTCCGCGCCAAGAGCGAACAGTTGACCGGCGCGGACGGCGAGAAGTGGCTGGAGCAGGCAGGGATCATCACGAACAAGAATGGAATCCCGGACGATCCGCGACCGCCTCGCGTCACGAGCGGCCTGCGCCTCGGCACACCCGCGCTGACGACCCGCGGATTCAAGGAAGCGGAGATGAAGGACGTTGCGACACTGATCGATCGCGTGCTGAGCGCAGGCGTTCAGGGCGAGGCGGCGCTCACCGCAGCGACATCAGCGGTCCGCGCCGATGTGCGGGCCCTCTGCAAGCGATTCCCGCTGGGATAACGACGAACGCCGCGGCGTGGCCTCGCGGTCAGTGGCCACCGGATGTGGCAGGCGCAGCGTCTGGGGCCGTGGTCCCCTCTGTGTCCACAGGCACCTCATCGGCCGGGATGGCCTTCTCATTCAGGCGCTCTTCCTCTGTGTGCGTTTGGGGATTGCCGCTTCCGACTGGCGCCTGCAGCCGCGGACCGCCCCGATCGACGAACTCCGGCAGGAGGACGCCAACAACGCCACCGATGATGAACCCGACGATCAGGCCGGGAAGAAAGTACTTGAAGCCGCCGGCCGAGGCGGGCGCAGCGGGCGGCGTGGACTGGTTGTGCTCAGTGGACATGTCGCCGGCTCCTCAGACGCAATCCACGCGAGGAAGCAGCTCACCCCGCGTCGCGATCACGATAGCCGCAGTCCGAGACAGGTTCACGCGACCCGGCACTGACGGCAACCAAACTTCATATCGGCTGGATCGGGGGGGCGGCTGGCGTTCTGTCCACACGAAGTTCAATGCCGGCGCATACGCCCGACCCAGTGCCCGTACGCCAGGAGCGACCGGATCAGCTCGGGCCGGGCCGGAGTGCCCCTGCCAAAGGCCGTGTGGAACCGCCACTGCCAATACGCCCCCTTGAAGCGAAAGCGGGAGATCACGGCAAGCCGCGCCAACTCGTAGATCGCGCCGGGGAGTGTGATGAGCGAGCGAAGCTGCATGGACCGAACGCTATGCCCGCGCAAGGACTCGCGTGTACCACGCCACCGTATCGGTCAGGCCCTCTTCGAGCGAGATCACCGGCGTGTACCCGATCAGCTCCTTGGCCCGATCGATCGAGGCGAGGGAGTGCTGCACATCGCCGGGGCGCGCGGGCAGTTCGGTCGCCGAAAGGTCCGGTTTGTTGCACCGCTCGGCAATCATCTGCACAAGCTCGCGCACGGTGACGCGCCGCCCCGTGCCGATGTTGATGACCTCGCCGCTCATGCGCAGTCGCGCCGAACCAGCCAGAAGCGTCGCGAGGACAGCATTGGCCACGTACGTGAAATCGCGGGACGCGGAGCCGTCCCCATAGATCGTGGGGGGCTCACCCGCGAGCAGGCGCTTCGCAAAGGCCGGCACCACCGCCGCGTACGCAGAGTCCGTCGGCTGACGCGGACCGAAGACATTGAAGTAGCGGAGCGACACGCCGCTGAGTCCATAAGAGTGCGCCCACGCGCTGATGAGGTGCTCGCCCGCGAGCTTCGACGCTGCGTACGGAGACCGAGGCGCGGGCGTGTGAGTCTCGATCTTCGGAAGCGTCGGCGAGTCGCCATAGGCCGACGAGGACGCGGCATAGACAACCCGCTCGACCCCCCCAGCCTTCGCCGCCTGGAGGATCCGCAGCGTACCCGTGGCGTTCACGTGCCAAGAACGCTCGGGATCCTCGATGGAGCGAGGCACCGATCCGATGGCCGCGAGATGGAACACCACCGACGCCCCGCGGAGTGCGTCGCGCACGGCCGCATCGTCGAGAATGGAGCCATGGACAAACGAGACCCGCTCCGGTTCCATGGCCAGCAACTCGCCGAGATGATCGAGGTTGGAACTCGAGAGATCGTCGAGAACCGTGATGCTCGCCCCCAGTGAATGGAGCGTGTCGACGATGTGGCCACCGATGAATCCCGCGCCGCCCGTCACGCAGACCGATCGCCCCTCATAAAAGGAGCGCAGTCTGGCTGCGGCATCGGTGGGAAGTCGGATCATGCGTCAGTCGGTATGGATAGAAAGCGGGTGTTGGCCGCGTGCGGCACGTCGTCACGAGATTCGATGATACCAGAGGGCCCCCGGTTTCACTCAGGGGCAGCCCTGCCCGAAGACGTCGAGGAAGTCCAGGAAGTCGAGCACGTCGACGATGGTATCGCCGTTGAAGTCCGCGTTGACGCCGGTGGAGCCGGAGCAGGGCGCGGGCTGGCCCTCGCACGCGCCAAACGCGTCGAGGAAGTCCAGGAAGTCCAGAACGTCGGACTCGCCGTCCCCGTTGACATCCGAGGCACACGTCGAGCAGAGGAAGTCGGAAATGCTGAAGGCGTCGATCGCGGATTCAGTGACTGAATTGTCGGGGTTGTCCGAAACGGAGAATCGCACCCGGACGGCGTTGGTGGGCGTCACGTAATCGCTGACGCTGAACGACTCGACTTTCCACTGGTTTCCGTTGTTGCCGACCGACGAGACCGGTGTCCATGTGGACCCGTTGTTGTTCGAGATCTCGGTCACGAACTGGTCCTGAGGCAGCCCCGAGGTCGAATGCCAGCGGGCAAAGGTGATCTTCGGATCGCTCAGACCGGAAAGGTCGTAGGCGGGAGAGACCAGTCGGGTCGGGCCGCCATCGACATCGGCGTCGCCCGCGGCGTTGCCGGTGACCCAGCACCGACCGGAGCCGTCAAAGTCGCTCGCGGGATCGCGGTTGAGGCCACCGCCGATCGGTGTGCCTCGCTCCCACGCGCCGCGGATGACCGCGGTGTTCACAACCGTCCAGCCGTCGTCCGTCTCGAAATCCAGGTCAACGACCGAGGCCACGCCATAGGCGGACATCGCGCTGAACGTGGACGCCGGCGCACCGTTCGGCGCGACGTACGTGGTGCCATTCGACCCCAGCACGGTGAAGTAGTACGTGACGGGTGTCGTGCAATCGATGGCGGGGAACGTCGCCGTGAAGTGTCCCGTGCCGTCGTCGGTCATCGGAACGCTGGCGAAGCCGGAACCGGTGTCGAGCCGAAGAACGCCGGAACCGGAAACGGGATTGACACCCGCAACGGTCGAGATGTCCATCGCGATCGTGGTGCCGCCCGAGGGCGCAACGAACTCAGGGAGCGGATCGGGGAAAGTGAACTCGGGCCCGGGACACTCACAGACACCCTTCGGCGATGCGAGTGCAGCGACCAGTCCGGCGTGGTTCGCGCCCGTGCCCCAGTTGTTGCCGCCACCGCTGGAACAACCGCCGTGGGTGTGGATGCCGATGGCGGTGCCAGAGGACTCGTGGATGACGGGCGAGCCGGAGTTGCCGCCCGTGGTGTCCATGGCGTATCCGAGCGTGGTGCCGGAGAACGAGACGTAGGGCCCGGCGTGGGTCTTCTGGACCTGATTCCACGTATTCGAGACCGGAGAAGAGGTTGTGCCGAAGCCGGTGACCCGCGCGCTACCGCCCGCGCCCGGTGGCGTCGTATCGAGATTGAACGCGACGCCGTAGGCCTGGTAGGGCGTGAGTCCTGTGTTGGAGTTGGGATGGACGCCGTAGTAGGCCCAGTCGTTGCCAACGCCGCCGCCGCCGTTGCCCTGGAGACTGGACGTGTCGGTCGCGTACTGATGGTCCGGGTGAGGATTGACGAGGCCACCGCCGGAGGTCGAGAGGGGGACTCTGAACTGGATGGTGGAGATGCCGCCCTGGCAGTGTCCAGCCGTGAGCATGCAATGGTTGCAGTCGTCGATGGTCCAGCCGGTGCATCCGATGGGAAGAATGCGAGCCGAGCGGTCATCGAACGAGAGCACGCGATCGTCGGTGGTGCCACAGATGGAACGATCGGCGGCCGCGGGCTCGCTCGCGACGCCGTGCGACAGTCGGAGCTGGTTGTCACCCGTGCCGGGGTGGGCGACGAGATCGATCTGAACCGCGTCGCCGTTGAAGTACGCGCTGGTGAGCTTCCATTGAAGGATGCTGACGTTGTCGAGGATCTGGTCGTAGCCGTCGGTGAGCGACGTGATGCGGATGTAAGAGGCGTTCCCCGCGTCGCGAGAGCCGGCGAGCTTCACCTCGTCGAACTCGAGGCGGAGCCATGTCGAGTCGTCCGCGGCGACCACGGTCGAGAAAACAATCGCGGGTCCGGAACCGATGGGGCCGTTGTTGGCCAGGAGGCCCGAGTCGATCGCGCCGAAGGCGACCTCGCGGCTGGCAAGAGGCGCGGGCTGCGGGGTCGGATCCTGCTGCGCGTGTGCCGAGGTCGCGGAGCCGCAGACAGTAACGAGGGCCAGAAGAAGCGCTGACGACTGACGTGCGACCTTCATGCGAGGCCTCCGGAGTGAGCCCGTTTGGGCGACAGGATGATGGGCACAGCGTGAGGCGCTCAAGCCCGCCCACGAGCGAGCGCGCCACACAGTGCCGCGAGAACGTACAGGTATCGCAGGAATGGCGTGCGAGGTCAAGCGCGATGCAGGATTTACGGCGTCTGGAAGGGCAATTGTCGGCACGTGTGTCAAAATAGGGAGACGGTGCCCCGCGCGAAGAGCGCGACCCTCTTGGAGCGGAACACCCAGAACGCCACAACGATCCCAAGTCGAGAAGTGTGCCCGCGCCGGTGCGGAGTCATCGGCGACCTTCACTTGGCGACCATCCGGATCACAACAGCGGCTCAGCAGCCGTTGCCAAAGGCATCGAGGTAATCGAGAAGATCAACGATGTCGATCACACCGTTGCCGTCGAAGTCCGCCCGAACACCGCCGACGTTGCACGCGCCCGACCCCCCATCGCAGGTGCCGAATGCGTCGATGAACGTCAGGAAGTCCACGATGTCGGTCTCGCCGCTGCGATCGACATCGGACGGGCAATAGCTGGTCCACATCGAGGCGGGAACGGGCTGGTTGGGCAGCCCGGGACCTGCGAGCGAGACGATGAGCCCCGCGCTGCCCGTGCGCTCGAAGTACTCGATGCGCACGCGATGAGCGCCCGCAGTGAGGCCAGTCTCGGCTGTACGGGTTGAGATGCCGTGCAGCCCGTCGTGATCGATCAGCAGCGTGTCACCGAGGTAGAGCTTCGAGCCGTCATCCGACGCGAGCGAGATCGTGTAGAGGCCCGTGACGGGCACGGTGATGAGCCCGTTGAACACCGCGCCGACGTTGTCGCTGCGGGTGCTCGTCGCAAATGTACCGGTCGTTGAGGCGTAGTTGATCTGCGGGACACTGTCGCGAATGTAAGACGGGAGCAGCGCGAAGTTCGGCAGCGAGCTGAGCGGCGGGATCACAAAGTAGCGAGTATCAACCCCGGGGACGCTGATCGCGGGGTTGTCCGCCGCGCGGGCGGCAACCACATTCGCCGTCACAAGTGCGGAGGAACCGCCGACGAGTGTGTAGCTGAAACTGTCGACGCCGCTGTAGGAAGCGGGTGCTGTGTACCTCAGAAACTTGCGAGTCTGGTGCTGAGTGGGGCCGGGCGTCGACGAGATCAGCGCGACCGAACCGCCGTGTGCGCTCGTGGCGTCGAAGGTTGAGATCGCCGGCGCAGCGCAGCTGACATCGGAATCGTTGTTGAGCACGAAGACATCGACCACACCGCCCTGAATGGCCGTGGTGCTGTCGGCAACCGCGACCTGCGAGCCCTGCGAAGGAACCACGCACGTGCGCGTATCGAGGTAGGACCAGATCACGCCCTGAACGCGTGGGCCGAAGAGCAGATCAATGTTCGTCATGCCGCCGGCACAGGTATGGCAATAGGACATGATGGTGCCGCCGAGCGCGAGAGTGCAATCGCCGTTGCCACACCCGTCGATGACCGGTTCGTATGAGTCGTGGGTGTGCCCGGTGCCGAAGTTGTGGCCCAACTCGTGGGCGACGACAAACAGGTCCCAGTTACCGTTGTGGCGGTGAACGATGGGAGAAGGAAAGGAACCGTTGACGCCCGAAAGCCCGTACCCCCATCCCTCGCAGATCGCCGAGAGATACGCGACCCCGCCGCCATAGTCACCCGAGAGGATGTGCGCAAGTTCCCGCGGCACCGAGCCCAAGTTCGCGCTCCAGTGCGCCGAAAACTCGTCGAGGAGGTTGCCGCCCAGGTGGTACGGATCGCTGTTGGATGTCCAGGTGCGAACAAAGTTCGTGGTGAGCCGGACATTCAGCTCGCTCATGTAGATCTGGCTCACCCCGCCCAGGAGCACCGCCGCGTACTGCGCGGAAACGCCGGCGTTGCCGCCGAAGAAGCGATTGGTGAACTCCCAGTCGGTGTCGATGGCGATGTCAACGCTGCGGCAGACCGCCGAGCGCGAGGAGTCTCCCCCGGGCGCGCGGAGCACGTCGATCGCTGCCCCGGCCGGGTTGAGATCGGGGTTGCGCGGGTCGTACCCGCACGGCGGCACATCGTTCTCCGGCTCCGGGAACTCGCTCGCGTGCGCGATGGCAACCACGCCATCGGCTGGGTCGGCGTTGTAGGGACCGCTGGAGATCGAGTACATCCCCTCGGCGGCGCGAACGAATCCGAACACGCCCGCATCGCTGAGTCCGATGTAGGCGATCGAACCCGGCTCGCCATCAACGGATCCGCCGAGCAGCACGATCGAACTCGTGTCGACGAGTGTGCGCCCCTCGGGGCCCTCGGTGAACACGACAGCGCCCGGATTCAGAACAGTGAACCGCTCGAGCGAGAGCGAGGCCTCACGCGGCGCACCCCGCTCGCCGACAGGCCGCGCGAGCGAAACGCCAGTAATGCGAACCGTGGCACCGATCTGCACATCGTCCAGAGCAACGCCACGAAGATCGGCAAACTCCACAATCGCATCAACGGGCCCCGCGCCCGAGCGAGTGGATGAACTGCCCTGGGCGAACGCCGCGCCGGCGAGTACACCGGAAGCAGCCAGAGAGACGACAAGCAAAGAGCTTCGCACCATGTACTCCTCAGATCGGCAGTTCGCAGAATGGCCAAAGCGGCCCGAGCGGGCCGCTTTGGTCGATACGTCCCGTGATATCTCCGGTTTCATCAACCGGATCAGCAACCATCGCCAAACGAAGCCAGGAAATCCAGGAAATCGAGCACATCCGCGATGCCGTCCGCATTGGTGTCCGCATCAACACCCAGAACGCGGCATGGGCTCTCGGAGCCGTCGCAAGCCCCGAAGGCATCGAGGAAATCCAGGAAGTCGAGGATGTCCACCGCTCCGTCCTCATTCGCGTCCGAAGGGCAGAGACGCGACCACATCGAAGCCGGGATGGTCTGATTCGAAATGCCCGGGCCGGAGATCGACGCGATCATCCCCGCGCCGCCGCCACGCTCGAAGAACTCGGTGCGAACCCGATGCGTGCCGGCCTTGAGTCCGATGTTGCCCGAGACGGTGACCATGCCGTGCAGTCCGTCGTTGCTCACGACAAGGTTGTGCCCGACGTAGAGCCGAGACCCGTCATCTGATGTCGTGCTCAGTGAGTACGTTCCGTCAGTCGGAACGGTGATGTAGCCGGTGTACAACGCGCCAACCTGATCGGCGCGCCCGCTCGTGGCGAAGTTGCCACTGGTCGATGCCGTGTTGATGTTGGAGAGCGTGTCCTGCCCGTACGGCGGGATCCAATCGAAGGGCGGCAGGATCGAGACGTCGCTCATGGCGAAGTAGCGCGTGCGAACGCCCGGAATCGTCAGGACGGGATTCTCCGGCGTCCGCAGACCCGCGAGATCAAGGACGTCGATCGCGACGCGGGCAACCGATGTGTTGCCGTGGACATCGCTCACGGCATAGTTCAGCGTGTCGAGGCCACCCGAGGCCGGAGCGACATATGAGAGCTGGTCGCGTCCGCCGGGGCCGGTGCCGATGGAGCGCGTGACGATGCCCCCGAGCGACGTGACCGTATCGAACGAACCGATCGTGACCGCATCCATATTGGGATCAAAGTCGTTCGCGAGGACGTCGATAACCGTGGCAGAGAGAGCCCCGACGGTCGCCGTCTCGTCCGTGACCATCGGCGCGGACTCGGAAACGCTTGCGAGCGCCGCCTCGATCGCGCGGCGCATGTTGATCCGCCCCCAACCGTTCAACTCATCCTCGCCGGCCGGGCCCCAGTCCTTGCACGTGCGGCTCAGCAGATACTCAAGGTGGTTTGGCGTGATCGACGGGTTCGCCGCGAACATCATCCCCACCACGCCGTTGCAGACCGGCGTCGCCATGCTCGTTCCGCTGGCGTAGCCGTATCCGCCATCGCGTGTCGTGCTCAGGATATTGACGCCGGGAGCGAAGAGATCGACTCCCAGCCCATACGACGAGAATCCGGCCTTGTTGTCCGCCTCGTCGCTCGCGCCCACGACGAGCACGTTGGGATGGTCCCACGAACTGTGGTTGGTGTTGTAGTTGTCCGCGGCGTACAGGTACATCCCGCCCTGCGAGCGGATATACGCACCGCTCGTCTCGATGGTGGATGACTGGACACCGGTGTAGCTGCTGCTCGCGGAGACCGCGCCGTTGTCGATCGCCCACCGGGCGCCCTGCGTGATGTCGTCGAGCGACGCGCCGCCGCCCGAATCGTTGCTGACACGGATCATCATGACCCCGAGGCCCCAGCCCGGACCCGCGACGCCGATACCGTTGTTTGTGGCCGCAGCCGCGCAGCCGGCGACGTGTGTGCCGTGCCCGTTGACATCGTCAACCAGGCCACCGTCGGCCTCCGCCAGGTCATTCACCGCGTTGAAGCCCGAAACCCGGTTCGTCAGGTCGACGTGTGTGCGGAGGATGCCGGTGTCCGTCACCGCAACCACTGTCGCCGGCGTGCCGATCAACTGATTCCACGCCGCCTGCGACTGCATCATCTGGTGGTGCCACTGCGACGCAAAGCTCGGATCGTTGGGCGTCGCCACCGGGTAGCACGTCCAGTTGGGCTCCACATACTGGTAGTCGCCGGTGGCCATGAGCTCGGCGGCAAAGGCGTTCTCGGCAACGCCGCGCGGGCCGTATGCCGCGGGGATGGTGATCGTGTACTCATCCACCTCCGGGTAGTAATCCTGAACGAGCGCAGCGATCCGGGCGCGGGCCGTGGCGCTCCGCGCCCCGGCAAGACCCTGGACCGGCCGCACGGTGAGCTCGCCAGAGAACTCCATCGCGCCGGGACGCTCGACGAATCTGGCTGCAGGCTGCTTCGCCTCTACGCGTGCGGGAGCGACGCCGTTGTCGGCGAACGCGGGCGACCACGCGAGGGCGGCGCCGGCAGCAAGGGCGAGCAGAAACGCGGGGGAGCGATCGCGGCTGGCGCGTGGGCGCATAGAGATTCCTCTCGTGTCGACGTCTGGTAGACGTGCTGGGGTGTGGCATCCGCCCCGGGGAGGGGCGGGACTGAACGTCCCAGCATGACGAGTCAGGCGGGGCGATGCAAGCCCGACGGCCATGAATCAGAGCCCCCTGTGCACGGTTCAGTGGCTTCACCGGGGCCGACGGCCCGCAGGGGAGAGGCACCTTCATCCGCCTCCTCTTCACCCCGAGCGTCGAACCAGCCGATAACCAAGGCCATGTCAGGTGTGCTTGAGAGTCAGGTGCTGCAGATCGAAGTCCCCGTCGTCGTTCGCGTCGGTGAACGCCAGATGAGGATGGTCGACGTGCTCGCTCTCACCCCGGGGGCCATCATCGAGATCAACAAGCGATCCGAGGATGAGCTCGACCTGTTGATCAACAACAAGCAGATCGGCAGCGGGCTGGCCGTGAAGGTCGGCGAGAACTTCGGGCTTCGTGTCACCTACATCGGGGACATCAAGGCGAGAATCGCCGCGATGTCCGAGGACGAGGCCCTGTCACTCTGAACCGTTCGATTGTGTCACAAATCGATCAGCCGTCGTAGCGGCCGACAATCAGCGTGGTGTTGTGGCCGCCGAAGCCGAACGTGTTGTTCATCGCGTAGCGGACCGAGCGCTCGCGTGCCTCATTCGGAACGAGGTCAACGTCGAAGCCCTCATCTGGGTTCTCGAGGTTGATGGTCGGGGCAATCACACCGTCACGCACCGCGTGCATGCACGCGATCATCTCGACCGCGCCCGAAGCGCCGAGCGCGTGCCCGTGCATCGATTTGGTGGACGACATCATCAGCTTGCCGCCGGCAGAGCGGCGTGCGTGCGAGCCGAAGACATTGAGCAGCGCAGCCACCTCGGCCTTGTCGCCGAGCGGCGTCGAGGTGCCGTGCGCATTGACATAGCCGATGTCGTCGCCGTTCAGGCCCGCGTCTTCCAGAGCCCAGCGCATCGAGCGCCCCGCGCCGCGCCCCTCGCTGTCCGGAGCCGTGATGTGGCTCGCGTCGGAGCTGTTGCCGTACCCGACAAGCTCCGCGAAGATCGTCGCGCCGCGCTTCTTCGCGTGCTCCTCGGTCTCCAGCACGAACATCGCCGCGCCCTCGGCGAGCACGAATCCGTCGCGCTGCCGATCGAACGGCCGGCTCGCCTTGGTCGGATCATCCGAGCGGCCGGAGAGAGCCTTCAGCGTCATGAACGCGCCGACACAAAGCGGCGTCACGGCCGCCTCGGCGCCGCCGCACACGATCACGTCCGCACGCCCGCGTCGCAGCCAGCCCATCGCGTCGCCGAAGGCGTGCCCGCTCGATGCACAGGCCGTCGCGTGAGCGCCCGCCGGGCCCTGGAGCCCGTAGCGGATGGAAATGTTGCCGGTGGCCGCGTTGACCATCAGGCGCGGCACGGTGAACGGCGACAGGCGATCAGGCCCGCGCTGCACCATCGTGATGACACCCTCTTCGATTGTCTTGATGCCGCCGATGCCGGACCCGACGATGACGCCGCAGCGTTCCGGGTCTTCCTTCGCAAAGTCGATCCCCGAGCTGGCAACGGCCTCGTGCGCCGCCAGCAACGCCAGGAGCGTGAACCGGTCCAGACGCTTGGCCTCGCGCGGATCGACCATCGACGCGGTATCGCCAAGCTTGACCTGACCCGCCGCCGTGACGGTCCACTTCCCGGGGTACTGGTCGAAGTCGGGCCCACCCAGCAGAGAGATGCCGGAGCGACCGTTGCGCATGGCATCCCACGTCTGACGCGCGTTCGCGCCGAGGTTGGTGATGGCGCCGGTGCCGGTGATGACGATGCGGCGGCTGGAGTTATCCATGATCTTGGCCGGTACTCGCGTCTGCGCCTGCGGTCACTGCGCCGACGCCTCGCCCGGGATCAAGCGATCCCGTGCGCCTGCTTGATGAACTCGATCGCCTGACCAACGGTCTTGATCTTCTCGGCCTGCTCGTCCGGGATCGAGGTCTCGAACTCGTCCTCAAACTCCATGACCAGTTCGACGGTGTCGAGAGAGTCGGCGTTGAGGTCGTCCACAAACCGCGTCTCGCGGCTGATCTTGGCCTTGTCGGCGCCAAGCTGCTCGGCCACGATCTCGATCACCTTCGATTCGATTTCCTGCTCAGTCACGGCATTGATCTCCCAAAGGACAGATCGTGGCCCGTCGGTTGAGACGGAGTATCAGACCCACGAAAGCGTGGATTGTACCCGTGACACCTTCGATCGCCAACTACCCCTTTCGATCCGATCTGCTCCCTCTGAAGAGACACCGAAACCGGTGCCACACCGCTGGCGCTCGTTCGTCCAAGTGCATTGAGCGATTGGACTTAGATCCGTGACGCAGCGCAAACCCTGCGCAGATCGCGGGGGGTTACGACGATTGAGTGGCCAAGGGGGCCAACCCACCCCATTACCCCGGCGCTCGCCAGAACTGCCGATCCAGCCGGACCGTATGGATGACGAAGGAAGACCCGGGCCTGAGGACGGCCGGGTCGAGGCGCGAGGGGAGCGTCGCATCGATTCGGATCGGCCGGGTTCCTGAGAGGGACACGCTGCCATGGCCGGGATGCCGCTTGAGCCACACGCGTTCGCTGAACAGGTCGTGACCATTCTGCGGAACAAGCAGCCGGAGTACTCCGTGCTGCTGACAAGCCCGTCGGAATTGATCGTGAACGGTCGGCGCCTGGACCTCGACAACCTGTACCGCATGGTGCAGCGCGAGCCCGAACGCGGGATCGACATCGTCGAGCACTACATCGAGCAGCTCTTCGAGGGCGACGCCCTGCAGGCCGTCGACCTGCCCTTCGAACTCGCTCGAGAGCGCATCATGCCGCGCATCCAGCCCGACTCGATCTTCGAGCACCTGAATCGCGAGCTCGTCGCGCACGTGCCGTTCGTCAACAACACGGTCGTCGTCTTCGTGACCGACCTGCCCAACATGACCGTCAGCATCACCACCGAGCAGATGGTGCAGTGGGGGATCACGCCGGAGGATCTGGAAGAGATCTCGCGCGAGAACCTCGACACCTACGCCCCCGATCTGCACGTGCAGTTGATCCAGTCCAAGGACGGCGGCCGCGCCGCGATCCTCTCCAACCAGGACGGATACGACGCCGCCCGCCTGCTCATGAGCTCCATCTACAAGAAGCTCGCGCCGCAGCTCGGACGCGACTTCCTGGTGGCGACGCCCAGCCGCGACATGTTCGTCGCCATGACCGCCGAGCCCAAGCCCTTCCTCGAACGCCTGAAGAGCCGCGTGGAGCAGGACTACAGGCGCCTTCCCTACCCGATCACCTCGAGCTTCTTCGTGGTGACGCGCGACGGCGTGGCGGGCACCGAAGACCACTCCGAATCGAGCGAGTCCGAGGCGGCGTGAGGGCTGCGACGGAGCGACATGAAGAAGTTCCGTGGTTTACGGAGTGTGATGTGTCGATCGCGGAAGACGAGGAGCTCCTCCGAGCGATGCGTGAGGCGGGCTGCCGCCAGGTGCTGGTGGGGTTGGAGAGCCCGACGGATGCGGGGCTCGATCGGCTGGAGATGCGCCGGAACTGGAAGCTGCGGCAGTTGCCGCGGTACGAGCACGCGGTGCGGACGATCCAGTCGCACGGGATCACGGTCAACGGGTGTTTCATCGTTGGGCTCGACGGCCACACAGAGAGCGTCTTCGACTCGGTCTTCGACTTTGCGATGCAGACCTCCCTCTACGACGTGCAGATCACGGTGCCCACCGCCTTCCCCGGCACGCCGATGTACGAGCGTCTGTTGGCGGAGGGACGAATCGTCGAGCCGGGCGCGTGGGAGCGGTGCACGCTGCTGGATGTGAACATCGTGCCCAAGGGCATGAGTGTGGAGCGGCTCGAACGTGGGTTCCTCGAACTGGCGACGCGCCTCTACGACGAGGACGCGATTCGAGCGCGGCGCGAGGGGTTCATGAAGTTGAGAGCGCGAGCGGCAGGCGTGCTCGGCTCGTCCGGTGGCTCGTCGTCGGATGAGTCGATTCCGAGCTTGGCGTGATGCGCGCACGCGAGAATGCACGGCCGCGTCAGGGATGCATCAGCGGCGAATCGTTCGGCCGCTCCACGCCCGGCGCGCCATCGGGTCTTGGCCCCGGCGCATCCCATCGAAACCGGCGATCACGCTCCAGGATCGGCAGGTCGTTGATGCTCGCCTCGCGCCGGCGCATCAGGCCCTCGTCGTCGAACTCCCAAAGCTCGTTGCCGTAGGCACGATGCCACTTGCCGGAAGGGTCGCGATACTCGTACTGGAAGCGGACGGCCATGCGATTGTTGAGGAACCCCCAGAGCTCCTTGGCGAGCCGATAGTCGAGCTCCCGCTCCCACTTGCCACGCAGAAACTCGCGGATCTGGCCCCGCCCGCTGATGAACGTCGTGCGATTACGCCACTCGCTGTCGACCGAGTACGCCAGCGCGATCCGCTCCGGGTCGCGGCTGTTCCACGCGTCCTCGGCAGCCTTCACCTTGGCGAGCGCGGTTTCACGCGTGAACGGCGGCCTGAGGGATGGGGCTTGCAGCACGCGTCGCTCCTTGGTTGGCGGTGCGGGATCGCGGGTGAGAATCGAAACCCCACCCGTGCGCTCTCGCGCACGGGAGGATGGAATGGACTCGTGCTCAGCGGGCGGAGGCGTGCGCTTCGGCCTCGACCAGCGGGAAGTCGACATCGACGTCGAATGCCCGGTTGAAGAAGTTCGTGAAGACGTTGAGCGCGACGGAGGCGACGATCTCGGCGATCTCCCCGTCGGAGAAGCCCGCGCCACGGACGGCCTTGAGATCACTCTCGACAACGCCACCCCGCCGGTCGAGGACGGACTTGGCAAACTTCAGCGCGGCGAAGGTCTTCGGGTCCTTGGATTCAAGCGAGCGAGCGTCGTCGATCTGGGCCTGGTTCAGTCCCGCCATCTTGCCGAGCGCCGAGTGGGCCGACAGGCAGTAGTTGCAGGCGTTGGTCTGGGCGGTCAGTAGCGCGATCTGCTCGCGGATCTGAGCCGAGAGCTTCGCGGATCCCATCGCGGTGTTGAACTGCACCCAGGATTGAAGAACGGCTGGCGAGTTGGCCATGACCCTCGCCATGTTGGGAACCATGCCGAGTCCCTTCTGCAAGGCGGCGAAGATGACCTGATTGCTGCCGGTTGCGGACTCGACGCTCTGGATCGGGAGACGTGCCATGAATGGACTCCTTGGTTGGGAAACGTGTGTGGTTCGAGGCTTGCGAAGGCAAGCGAGGGGCGGGGGCCTGTGGATTGCGTTCGGGCATCAGCGAAGTGTCGGCGAAACGCGTTCGGCCATGAACGTCCGGATGCGTGCCGCGATCTCGGCGCCCTCCTCTTCGAGTGCGAAGTGGCCGGTGTTGAGCAGGTTGAAGTCGAGGTTCCTCAGGTCGCGCTTGTAGGGCTCCGCGCCGGAAGCGGGGAAGATCTGGTCGTTCTTTCCCCAGACGATGAGCGCCGGGGGTTGGTGCGTGCGGAAATAGTCCTGCCACACGGGGTAGAGCGGCGGATTGGTCGAGTAGGAGAGGAAGAGCTGGAGCTGGATCTCCTTGTTGCCCGGACGATCGAGTCCGACCTGATCGATGGTCCAGGTGTCGGGGCTTATTGTCGTCGGATCCTGCGTGCCGTGTGTCCATTGCCACTTCGTGGCGTCAAGCGCGAGGAACCCGGCGAGCTGCTCGCGACGCTCCGATGAGGAAGGGGCCGCCCAGTACGCCTTGATCGGATCCCAGAACGTCTCGAGGCCCTCAATGTAGGCGTTGCCGTTCTGGATGATGAGGCCGGTGATGCGCTCGGGGTGGGCGGCGGCGATGCGGAAGCCGATCGGTGCGCCATAATCCTGCAGGTAGACCGCGAACCGCGTCAGGCCGACCTCGACGGTGAACCCATCCACGATGCTCGCAAGGTTGTCGAAGGAGTACTCGAACTCATCAACGAGCGGCATGTCGCTCTGCCCGAAGCCGGGGTAGTCCGGGGCGATGACGTGGTATCTGTCCGAGAGGTCGTCGATCAGGTTGCGGAACATGTGCGACGAGGTCGGAAAGCCGTGGAGGAGGAGAATCGTCGGCGCGTCCTTCGGGCCCGCCTCGCGGTAAAAGATGTTGAGGCCCTCAACCTTGACGGTGCGGTAGTGGACGCGGGTCTCCGTCGAGGACGGAGCTTCGTTCGACGCGATGGTGCTCGCGTCCTGCGCGGGATGCTCGCTCGCCACGGCGCTCGCGAGGAGGGTGAGACCGAGTCCCGCCGCGAGACCGGAGGCGAGCAGCAGCCGGCCCAGCGCCCGGGTCCGAAGCGAGCGATCGGTGCGGATCGCCGTGACGCTGACTTCTGGCTGACGGTTCGAGTCTGGCACTTGGGATCTCCTGGCTTGGCTGACGGGAAGATGCCTTTTCAAGGCGTGTCGGGGTCGGATTCGCGGTCATTCACCACGGGACTGGCCGCTCTATATATCCATACCGATCAGTCAGTATGATGGCGTGCACCAGCTTTGGTTTCCACTACATGCGAGAAAAGACTCGAAGCGTAGCTGAGCCGTACGCGATCCGAACGTAATGGCTCGCGTGGAGTTCGGATTCGTGATATACTGTTCAGTCAGTATTGGAATCATGTGGTACGAGATACAAGGAGTGTGGCAAATGCCTCCGAGTCGCAAGCAAGAGCTGGTCGATGCCGCAACGCGGGTCTTTTATCGCAACGGATTTCACGCCAGTGGCTTAGAGCGGATCTTGCAAGAGAGCGGCATCAGCCGCATGACCCTGTACAACCACTTCAAGTCCAAGGACGATCTGATCCTCGCCGCACTCCGCCACCGCGACGAGGTCTTCCGCTCCGGCATGATGGAGTTTGTGGAAGCGAAGGGGCCAGACGCCCGCGATCGTCTCCTGGCGGTTTTCGACTTCCACGAACAGTGGTTCAAGGGAGACGACTTCTGTGGCTGCATGTTCATCAACGCTGCGGCGGAATTCGACGACCCCGCCTCCGCGCCCCGACGCATCGCCGCCGACCACAAGCTCGAGATCATGCGATACGTGCGATCCCTCTGCGAAGACCTCAACTGCGCCGACCCGGAGCGTGCGGCGGAACAGATCGTGATCCTGATCGAGGGAGCGATCGTCTCGGCGCATGTGATCGCCCGCGCGTGGGAGACGGATCCCGGCGCGCCCGCGCGGATGGCCAAGGAGATGGCGATGTGGGTGGTGGAGCGGGGGAGGGTGGAAGCGGATCGCGCGGCATGATCAGGCGCCGGGTCGGGCGCGAGTCGAACTCCCAACGGCGATGCTGAAACAGCTAGGCTGATACCGCAGGCTCAGGTGCAGTCCCCGCGCAGCACTTCCTTGGTGGAGCGGGCCGAAGGCCCCGGCTCTCTCTTCACTCGCAAGCCAGTCGGTTCATCCGACTGGCGCTCTCCGCGCTCTACCACTCGCGATCGCCCGCCGCGGCGATCGCGAAACCTCAGCGGACCGAAGCCCC